>JANPCX010000046.1:0-148709 GCA_031431125.1 Burkholderiales bacterium | reverse complement strand
GGGCCAAACTCTGTTCGATACCCACCGCCTGCGCGTGCTCGCCAAGCCCTACGGCGTGGTCAAGATCGACGCCGCACCGCGTCTGATGGTGATCGCCTTCCGGCCCAATCCGCCGATCGACGCGCTGCGCATCATCGAGCTGGTGCAGAAGAACCGCCACATCAAACTGGCGGGCAACGACAAGTTGCGAATCGAGCGCGAGACGCCGGACCCCAAGGATCGCGCACAGCTGATTCGGGATGTGCTGCGCTCGCTGGGCACGCCCAAACTCGAAGCCACCGCATGACGCCGACTGAATTCGCCCCTGGCCTGATCCTGCGCGGCGTGACGCCGCCGCTCGCGCTTGCCGACTTCCGCCTGATCGCCTTCGACATGGATTCGACGCTGATCAATATCGAGTGCGTCGATGAAATTGCCGCCGCGGCAGGGCGCAAGGCCGAGGTCGCCGCGATCACGGAAGCGGCGATGCGCGGCGAAATCGCCGACTACAAGGACAGCCTGCGACAGCGTGTCGCGCTGCTCGCCGGTGTGCCGGTGGAGGCGCTGGAGCAGGTCTGGCGCGAACGCCTGCAACTCAATCCTGGCGCCGAAACCCTGGTGCACACCTGCCAGGTGGCGGGCCTGAAAACCCTGCTCGTATCGGGTGGATTCACTTTCTTCACCGACCGCGTTCGCGATCGACTAAGCCTGGACTTCACGCGCAGCAACGTGCTCGACATCGCGGCCGGCCGACTGACGGGACGTTTGGTCGATCAGCCCTGGGGCGACATTTGCGATGGCGAAGAGAAGCGCCGCATGCTCCGACAAACCTGCGCCCTCCTCGGCATCGAACCACGCCAAGCCATCGCCGTCGGCGACGGCGCCAACGATTTGCCGATGATGGCCATCGCCGGCCTCTCTGTGGCCTACCACGCCAAGCCCAAGGTGCGCGAACAGGCGATGGTGGCGATCGACAGTGGCGGCCTGGACCGCCTGCTCGAGGTCGTGCACACCGCGTAGTCTGGGAGCCGGCACGTGGGCCCCCATCTTCTCGGGGTGGAGGTCGGCATGCGACGCACTAGACTTGCGCGTTAACCATGACGCCGATTGCACGCCTTGTGTTCTTGGTCGCGCTCGCCGCTGCGGCGACTGCTTTGCCCGCGCGCGCGAACGTGGCGGATGGCGGTCCCGCAGCCGGTGCGCGCAACAGCCCGGCGGCGATCGCCGAGCTGTGCCGCCTGGCACGTCGCGGCGACGCCGAATCGCAGTACGAACTGGCTTTCCTCTACGCGCACGGCCGCGGCCCCGAGCGTCACGACGACTGGGCCGCGTACCTGTTCACGGCAGCCTCCTTGCAGGGCCACGCCTTTGCCGAGCAGATGCTGAAGGCGGTGACTTGGCCCGTGGCTTCCACGCCCGACTGCCTCAAGGTCGCCAGCGTGCTGCCGCCGCTGCCCGCATCGGGCCGCTACGACGCGCCGCCGCACATCGAGAAGCTGGTGCGCAAGCTGGCGCCGCAGTACCAGGTGTCGCCGCAGCTCGCGCTGGCGATCATTGCCGTCGAATCCAATTTCAACGTCACGGCCGTCTCGCCGAAAGCGGCGATGGGCCTGATGCAGTTGATCCCGCAAACGGCCAAGCGCTTCGGCGTCAAGAACGCCTTCGACGCGCAAGACAACATCAGCGGCGGCCTGGCCTATCTGCGCTGGCTGCTGGCCTACTTCGAGGGCGATGTGGTGCTGGTGGCCGCGGCCTACAACGCCGGCGAAGGCGCTGTGAACCTGCACCGCGGCATTCCGCCCTTCGACGAGACACGCGAATACGTGAAGCGTGTGATGTCGCGCTTCGGCCATTTCACGCAGCCCTACGACTCTCGTGTCACAGCACCCTCGCCGCAGATGCAGGCACTGCGCAAGCAGGGCCGGCGACGCTGATCGACCCCGGGCCAGTCAAGCGTCGAGTTGAGCCCAGGTTTTCTCGAGGCGCTTCACGCTCACCGGCTGCGGCGTGCGCAGCTCCTGCGCAAACAGGCTGACGCGTAACTCTTCGAGCAGCCAGCCAAAATCGTCGAGCCGCGCATCGGCCGTGCCGCGGCGCTCGGCCAAGCGGCGCAGCCAGCGTTGTTCGATCGGCCGCAGCTCGGCCAGGCGCTGGGCATCGCGTGCGGGGTCGGCGCGCTGCTTGTCCAAGCGCATCACCACGGCGCGCAAGTAACGCGGCAAGTGGGCCAGCGCGGCCCAGGCGGTGGTGGTGAGAAAACGCTTGCCGACCAGGCGCTGGAGTTGCGCCGCGATGTCGTCGGCGACCTCCTTCGGCAGTTTGCTGTCCTTCAATTTGCGCGTGGCGTTGGCATGCTCCTGCAACACAGCGGCAGCGGCGCGGGCCACTTCCTGAGCGATCAGGGTCAGGCGGCCGCGGCCGGCCTCGAGGCGCGCCTTGAAGGTGGCCGCGTCGGTCGGCAGCGGGTCGGTGAGAAAGGCTCGGTCGAGCGCCACGGCGATGATCTGGTCGCGCAGCTCTTCGGCGCTGCCCAGGGCCATGAACTGCGTGGCCATGCGCGGCAGCTCGGGGATGTTCTTCTCGAGGTACTTCAGCGGCTCTTTCAACTGCAGCGCAATCAGGCGGCGCAGGCCGGCGCGGTGCTTCGCGGCGGCCACGTCGGGCTCGTCGAAGACTTCGATCTCGACGCCGCTGGCCTTGTCGATCAGGGCGGGGAAGCCGACCAGGATCTGGCCGGCCTTGCGCACTTCCATCAGTTCAGGGAGTTCGCCGAAAGTCCAGTCGGTGTATCGCACTGGCGCGGCCAATGGCGCAGCGGCCGGTGTTGGCTTGGCGGACGGCATTGCCGCTGCGGGCGCGCCGGCCACGCTCACTGTCGCGAGCTTCAAACCCGCCAGGACCTGAAACGCCGAGCGCGCCTGCACGCCCAGCTCGGCTTTGAGTGCGCCCAAATTGCGGCCCAGGCCCAATTGCCTGCCGTGTTCGTCCACCACCCGAAAGTTCATGAAGAGGTGGGGCGAGAGGCTTTCCAATTTGAAGTCGCCGCGTTTGACTTCCACTTGTGTGGACTCGCGCACGGCTTTGAGCAGCACATCAAGCAAGCCGCCTGAACCAAAACGGTCGTCTTGCAGCACGCTGGCAGAAAACTTCTCAGCCCAGTCCGGCAAAGGCACCAGTCGAGAACGCGGCCGCTGGTGCAGACTTTTGATCAGGGCCAGCACTTTGTTTTGCAGCAAGCCCGGCACCAACCATTCGCAGCGCTCATCGCTGACTTGGTTCAGTGCATAAATGGGCACGGCCACAGAAACGCCGTCTTTGGCGTCACCGGGGTCATGCAAATAGCTGGCCACACAGTCCACACCGCCCAAGCGCAGCATTTTGGGAAAGGTGGCGGTGGTGATGCCTGCGGCCTCGTGGCGCATCAGCTCGTCCCGGCTGAGCAGCAGGAGTTTGGGCTGGCGCTTGACTTCCTCTTTGTACCATCGCTCCAGGCTGGCACCGCTGCAGACATCACGCGGCAGTTGTTGGTCGTAGAAGGCGTGGATGAGGTCGTCGTCGACCAGCACGTCTTGCCGCCGCGATTTGTGTTCCAGCTCTTGCACCGAGGCAATGAGCTTGTGATTGGCAGCCAAAAACGGCAGGCGGGTTTCCCACTCGCCTTCGACCAAGGCCTGGCGGATGAAGATGTCACGCGCGGCATGCAGATCCACGTTCGAGAAGGCGACGCGTTTTTGGCTGTAGATGACGATGCCATAGAGCGTGGCCCGCTCCAGCGCAATCACCTCGGCCGCTTTTTTCTCCCAATGCGGCTCGAGCAATTGTTTTTTGATGATGTGGCTGGCAATGCCAGGCAACCAGACGGGGTCGATGTGGGCAATGCCGCTCCCGAAGAGGCGCGTCGTGTCGACCAACTCGCTGGCCACAATCCAGCGCCCGGGCCGCTTGGACAAATGCGCGCCCGGGTGGCGGTAAAACTTGATACCGCGTGCGCCGAGGTAGACGTCTTCATCGTCGCTCTTGCAACCAATGTTGCCGAGCAAACCGGCCAGCATCGACAGGTGAAGCTGCTCGTAAGTGGCCGGGCTTGTGTTCAAACGCCAGCCGTGTTCGGTGACGACGGTGAGCAGCTGCGAATGAATGTCGCGCCACTCGCGCACCCGGCGCGGCGAAATGAAGTTCTCGCGCAGTTGTTGTTCTTGTTGGCGGTGGGAGAGTTTGTGTTCGGGGTTGTCGGCTTTTGCCGTGCGCAGGCCCTCCAACCAACTCCAAAGCTTGAGGTCAGCCAAAAACTCGGAGCGTTCGTCGTCGAATTTTTTGTGGGCTTGGTCGGCTGCTTGTTGGTGCTCCTGCGGTCGGTCCCGGGCGTCTTGCACGCTCATGCCCGCAGCCAGCACCAACACTTCGGTCAGGGCCTGCCTGTCTTTGGCTTCCAAAATCATGCGGCCCACACGCGGGTCCAGTGGCAGGCGCGACAGCGCGGTGCCCATGGGGGTGAGTTCGTTGAACTCGTCCACCGCGCCCAGCTCGGCGAGCAATTGGTAGCCGTCGGCGATGGCGCGTTTGGGCGGTGGGTCGATGAAGGGAAAGTCTTCCACCAAACCCAGGTGCAGGGACTTCATGCGCAGGATCACACCGGCGAGTGAGGAGCGGAGAATTTCCGGGTCAGAAAAACGCGGGCGGCCCGCGAAGTCTTTGTCATCAAACAAACGAATGCAAATGCCGTCTGACACTCGGCCACAGCGGCCGGCGCGCTGGTTGGCAGCGGCTTGGCTGATGGGCTCCACTTGCAACTGCTCCACCTTGTTGCGGTAGCTGTAGCGTTTGACGCGGGCGCTGCCCGCATCGATCACATAACGAATGCCGGGCACAGTCAACGAGGTTTCAGCCACATTGGTGGCCAGCACGATGCGCGGCGCGCTGTGGGGCTCGAACACACGGTCTTGTTCTTGTTGGCTCAGCCGGGCAAAGAGCGGCACCACTTCCACACCCGGTGGATGGTGGCGGCGCAAATGGTCAGCGGCCTCGCGGATTTCACGCTCGCCGGGCAAGAACACCAGCACGTCGCCTGGGCTGCTGCCAAGACCGCCGCGCCACAACTCCTCCACCGCGTCAAAAATGGCGTCGTTCAAACCGTATTCACGGCTTTCCTCAAACGGGCGGTAGCGCTGCTCCACGGGAAACAAACGGCCCGACACCTGAATCACAGGTGCAGGACCTTGAGCACCCGCAAAGTGCTTGGCAAAACGATCAGCATCAATCGTGGCCGAGGTGACGATGATTTTGAGGTCGGGGCGGCGCGGCAAAAGCTGGCGCAAATAGCCCAGCAAAAAATCAATGTTCAGGCTGCGCTCATGGGCCTCGTCGATGATGAGGGTGTCGTAGGCTTTGAGCAGCGGGTCGCTCTGCGTTTCAGCGAGCAAGATGCCGTCGGTCATCAACTTCACCGACGCGCCGCTTTGCAGCCGGTCTTGAAAGCGCACCTTGTAGCCCACCACCTCGCCCAGCGGCGAGTTCAACTCCTGCGCAATGCGCTTGGCCACACTCGAGGCGGCAATGCGCCGCGGCTGGGTGTGGCCAATCAAGCCCTTGCCACCCGCGCCCCATCCACGTCCCAACGCCAGCGCGATCTTGGGCAGTTGGGTGGTTTTGCCCGAACCCGTCTCACCGCAAACAATAATGACCTGGTGGTTTTGAATCGCCTGCGCAATCTCCTCGCGTCGACCCGAGACTGGCAGCGATTCAGGAAAAGTGATGGAGGGCACCGGGGTGGCTGCTGCCGCAGCAGACGGTGGCGCAGCACGGCGCCTGGGGGAAGGGTGGGGGGAATCAGTCACAGGGGGTGGATTATCGAAGATGGTGGCGGAACAGCCCCGGCACAAGGGAATGTAAGTGGCCTGCCCTTGGGCGAACGCTAAGCAAAAGCCTCGCTGACCGGACTACGATCACCTGTCGAAAACAACCGCCTCTGCCTCTCGCATGAAACGCCACATCGCCCTTGTATTGATGCTCACCGCCCTGCTCGCCGCGTGCGGCACGGTGGCCACCCACCCCAGCTTGCGTCCAGCGGCCGACAGCACAACAGCGATCCCACCCTTGGTGCCGGTCAGGCAGTATGTGGCCGACTGGGACGGCAATGGTGGGCATCAAATTTCACCCGATGGCCAGCAACTGCTGTGGCAGGCCCGCAAAGGACTGGGGCCGGGTTTGTTCGTGAAACATTTGCCCAGTGGGCGTGTGCAGAGCATCAGCTTGATCGGTTTTCCTCTGTGGGCGCAAGACAGCCGACACGTCTTGGTGATGCGCGACGGCGCGGGGGATGAGAACGTCCACGTCTTCCAGTACGACAGCACCAACCTGGAAGCGGGCGGGCGCGATCTGACGCCTTTTCCGGGCGCCAGGTCGCATGTGCACAGCGTGATTGAGGACAGCGCGGACCTGCTCATCGTCAGCAACCAGCGCGACCCCAAGGTGTTCGACCTCTACCGCCATGAGCAGGCCTCGGGCGAGCTCAGCCCGGTGTCACAAAACCCAGGCAATGTGCTGGTCTGGATCACCGACCGACGGGGCCAGCTCTTGGGGCGCGTGCGGCAAACCGCGAACGAGCGCTTGTTTGAGACTGCCGACGTGCGCGCGCCCGGGGGCTGGAAAAACATGTTCAATGTCGGTCTCTTTGACAACGTGGTCCCGCTGCTCGTGGGGGAGAACAACCAGTTCTTGTGGGCGCTATCCAACCGAGGCCGAGACAAACTGGCCCTGGTGAAGATTGACCTCAACACCGGCGCAGAAGACGTGGTTGCGCAAGATCCACGCGTTGACCTCAGCAGCGCGCTGATCAGCCACAAAACCTTGCAACCGCTGATGTTGACTGCGGACCCTGGCTACCAGGAATTGCAAATTTTCCAGCCGCGCTTGCAAGCGGCCGTCGCCCGCTTGCAAGCCCAGCACCAAGCACCTTTGCGTTTTCACTTGACCAGCATCAGCCGCGACGAGCGCCTCTTCACCGCGACAACCAGTTTTGAAGGCGGAGGGCAGAACCTGCTTTACGACACCAACACCGACACTTTCACCGTGCTGGGCGAATCCACCCGCAGCCGCGTGCATGCCACCAGCCCCCTGCCCTCACAAACACCGATCCAGTACACCAGCCGCGACGGTTTGCCCCTGCACGGCTACCTCACCTTGCCACCGGGTGCACCCGCTCGTCAACTGCCGACAGTGCTCTATGTGCACGGCGGCCCTTGGGCGCGTGACCATTGGGCTGGCGGCGACCCCATGCCCTCTTTTTTGGCGAATCGAGGTTATGCGGTGCTGCAGGTGAACTACCGCGGCTCCAGCGGTTATGGCCGTGCGTTTCAGGACGCTGCACGCGGTGAATTTGCCGCCAAGATGCACGACGACCTGATCGATGGGGTGGACCACCTCATCGCCCAAGGCATCACCGACCGCCATAAAACCGCCATCATGGGCGGCAGCTACGGCGGTTATGCGACCTTGGTGGGCATGACCTTCACGCCCGAACGTTTCAGCTGCGGCATCAGCCTGGTGGGCATGTCGGATCTGGCCAGCTTGCTCGACAACGCGCCGCCCTATTGGGAGCTCGGAAAACCGTGGTGGATTCGGTTTGTGGGCGACCCGAACCAATCCCAGGACCGCGCGGTGATGGACGCCAAGTCGCCCTTGTACCGCGCGAAGGACGTGCGCGGACCGCTGCTGTTGCTGCACGGGGTGAATGACCCGCGCGTCAAACTCGACCAATCCACACGCATGGCCGATGCGTTGAAGGCGGCGGGCAAGGACGTGGAACTGGTGGTGTACAAAAGCGCGGGCCATGGCTTTCAAAAGTGGAGTGACAAACTGAGTTACTACCGGCACACCGAAGACTTCCTGAGCCGCTGTTTGGGCGGCCGCAGCAGCGGCTTCGACTGGTATCAGCTCGGCAGTTGGGCCTTCTGAAGACCCGGCCTCTCGAACGGTTGACTCTGGTAGTGGGGCAAAATGCGCCACCCCACTGACCCAACACCATGAGCCTCGTCTTTCCCCACACCTTCGTGCCCTGGTTCCGTTCCGTGGCGCCCTACATCCATGCCTACCGGGGCAAGACCTTTGTGGTGGCCATGGCGGGCGAGTTGATGGCCTCGGGCAAATTGCATTCTTTCGCCCAGGACCTGGCCATCTTGCATGCCATGGGCATCAAACTCGTGCTGGTGCACGGCTTTCGGCCGCAACTGACCGAACAGCTCAAGGCCAAGGGCCACACCTCACACTTCAGCCACGGCCTGCGCATCACCGATGCCACGGCCCTGGACTGCGCCCAAGAAGCCGCCGGCCAATTGCGTTTTGAAATTGAGGCGGCGTTTTCCCAAGGGCTGCCGAATACGCCGATGGCCAATGCCACGGTGCGGGTGGTGTCGGGCAACTTTTTGACCGCCAGACCCGTGGGCATCGTGGACGGTGTCGATTTCATCCACAGCGGCGTGGTGCGCAAAGTGGACAGCGTGGCGATACGCCGCGCCATCGACATCGGCGCCATGGTGCTGTTGTCGCCGTTTGGTTTTTCGCCGACCGGCGAGGCGTTCAACCTGTCGATGGAGGACGTGGCCACCAGCACAGCCGTGGCACTGCAGGCCGACAAGTTGATTTTCATGACCGAGGTGGATGGCATCCACGAGGACGCGGGCAACACGGACAGCCCGATCGACACCGAGTTGTCGCTGGAACAGGCCAAACGCTTGCTCGCCGATTTACCCAACCCCAGCCAGCCCACCGATGTCGCTTTTTATTTGCAGCACTGTGCCAAGGCTTGCGAAGGCGGCGTGGAGCGCTCACACATCTTGCCTTTTGCCACCGATGGCGCGGTGTTGATGGAGGTGTTCACCCACGACGGCATCGGCACCATGGTGGTGGACGAAAAACTGGAAAGCCTGCGTGAAGCGACCGCGGACGACATGGGCGGCATCTTGCAATTGATCGAGCCCTATGAACGCGACGGCACCTTGGTCAAACGCGACCGCACCGAGATTGAACGTGACATCGCGCAGTACACCGTCATCGAGCACGACGGCGTGATTTTTGGCTGCGCGGCCCTCTATCCCTACCCCGAAGCACGAACTGCCGAGATGGCGGCGTTGACCGTGTCGGCCCAAGTACAAGGCCAAGGTGACGGCGACCGCATCTTGAAACGCATTGAACAGCGCGCCAAAGCGGCCGGCTTAGAAAGCATTTTTGTCCTCACCACACGCACCATGCACTGGTTCATCAAACGCGGTTTTGCGCCCGCTGAACCTGAGTGGCTGCCTGAGGCACGCAAGCGCAAGTACAACTGGGATCGCAAGTCTCAGGTGCTCGTCAAAAAACTGAAGTAGCTTGTTTTGCCGCTCTCAACGGCAACACCTCCAATTCACCTTCGATTTCAGGAGTTAAACCATGGCCAGAACCGTTCAGTGTGTGCATTTGAAGAAAGAAGGCGAAGGCCTGGATTACTCGCCTTACCCGGGTCCATTGGGGCAACGCATTTACAGCGAAATCAGCAAGGAAGCTTGGGGCTTGTGGCTCAAACACCAAACCATGCTGGTGAACGAGAACCGCCTGAACCTGGCCGACGCCCGTGCCCGCCAGTATTTGGCACGGCAGATGGAGAACTTCTTCTTCGGTGACGGGGCGGAGCAACCTGCGGGTTACGTGCCTCCAACGACCTGAGGCTCGAATTTCGGTCGACGACAAGGCCTATTGGGGTGTCGTTGGGCTGGAAAGCAAAGTTATTGCGAATCACTCTCATTTAGATATACACTCCCGGGCATTGTTCATTGCCTTGGAGTCCTTCATGTTGAGTTGTCCCTCCGTACTGCGCCGGCATTTGTTGGCTTTGGGTGCCTGCGCCTTTGGTGTCATGGCGTGGCCCAGCGCCTTTGCACAAACCCAAACGCTGAATATTTATTCCGCGCGTCACTACCAAACCGATGAAGCGCTGTACGCGGACTTCACCAAAACCACGGGCATCAAAATCAACCGCGTCGACGCCGATGACGCAGGGATCCTGGCGCGTCTGAAAAGTGAGCGCAATGCCAGCCCTGCCGATTTGATTTTGCTGGTAGACGCCGCCCGCCTTTGGCGCGCCGAGGTTGATGGTCTGTTCCAGCCGGTGGACTCCAAACTACTCAAGGAAAAAATCCCTGCCCATTTGCGCGGCAAAGAAGAAGCCGGCGCCTCGCAGTGGTTTGGTTTTTCCACCCGAGCCCGCGTGATTGTTTACAACAAACAATCGGTTAAACCCGCCGATGTAGAAAGCTATGAAAACCTGGCCGCTCCCGTGAACAAGGGCAAAGTGTGCACACGTTCAGGTTCCCACCCCTATAACTTGTCGCTGTTTGGGTCGGTGATGGAGCATATGGGTGAAGCTGCGACAAAAGATTGGTTGGCCGGTCTGGTTGGCAACATGGCCCGCGCGCCCAAGGGCGGTGATACCGACCAGATTCGAGCAGCAGCCAGCGGCGAATGCCAAATTGCACTGACCAATACCTACTACCTGGCGCGCTTGATGCGTTCAGACAAAGCCGAGGACCGGGCAACCATGGAAAAAATTGGCATCGTGTTCCCGAACCAAAAGACCTGGGGCACCCATGTCAACATTTCGGGGGCCGGCATCGCCAAACATGCCAAAAACAGAGACGCTGCAGTGAAGTTTTTGGAGTATCTAGCCAGTGATTCCGCGCAGCGCTACTTTGCGGACGGCAACAACGAATGGCCGGTGGTGAAGGGTTTGAAGGTTAGCAATCCAGCGCTGGACCAAATGGGCACGTTCAAATCGGAAACTATTCCGTCTTCGGTGGTGGGTTTGAATCAAGTCAAAGTACAGCGACTGTTGGATCAAGTTGGCTACAAATAAGGTTTATGGTTTCTCTTTTTGAGGGAAAACACTATTTCCTTGAGTTCGCAAAGTAATCGATACAATAAGGGCACGGGAATCGCAGCGATTCCCGTTTCCTAATTGATTGCCACCCGAATACAAGGAATTAACCATGTCCACTTTGCAGCAGTTACTCGATCAAAAAGCCGCACTTGAAAAACAAATCGAGGCGACTCGCAGAGAAGCAAAGGCCGACGCCATTGCCCGCGTAAAAGCCTTGATGGCAGAGTTTGGTTTGACGGCTGCCGATCTGGGTGGCCGCGGCACCGCCAAGGCGGGCTCTGCTGCCAAAGGCAGCAAAGTGGCAGCCAAGTTCCGCAACACCGCCACCGGCGACAGCTGGAGTGGCCGCGGCCTGCAACCCAAGTGGCTCAAAGCAGCACTGGCGTCCGGCAAAAAACTGCAAGACTTCGCCGTCTAGTTGGATGGGCCAGGACGGGGTGAGCCGATAGGGCACCCTGTCAATCCGGTGGCGATTCGTCAACAAAGACCGGTCCAAAGAAAAAAGTGACCCCACGAATCGGGGGCCGCGTGAATTCAGGCTGCTCTGCGACAAAGTAGAGCCGTATATTTCCAGGGCTGTGCTTTTTCAGCACTGCCCTCACCTGCATCGCCCGTGGCCACACTCACCCCTTCCTTTTTCGCTTTGCTCACCTGGCGACAGCCGCTGAACTCTCTCGTTTGGCTGGCCCAACTGTCGGTGCTGACACTGCTGTACGTGCTCAGTGGACGCCTGGGCCTGTCGGTCCCACAGGTCGGTGACATGGTGAGTTTGGTGTGGCCACCCAGCGGACTGGCCTTGGTCGCACTGCTTCGTTTTGGCCTGCACCTTTGGCCCGCAATCACAGTCGCGGCCTTCATCGTCTGTTTTGGCCTCGGTGCACCGTTGACGGCAGCGGTCGCCATTGCAGCCGGCAACACCATCGGCCCCGTACTGGCGGCTTGGATGCTGACGCGCCACGGGTTTAGGCGCGAGCTCGACCAACGGCGCGACATCTTGCTGTTTTTTGGCTTCGGCGTGGCCCTGCTATCCCTCATCACTGCCGTCAACGGTGCCACCTGGCTGTACCTCGCTGGCAAGGTGTCCGCGCATGCCTGGGCCGGGACTGCGCTGTATTGGTGGCTGGGCGACGCGGCGGGCGTTTTGTTGGTGGGTGTGCCGTTGCTCACCGTCAAGCGCCCAGACTGGACGCAAGCCTCACAACGTCAACGCGACGTGTCTGGAATGATCGGAGCTGGCGCCATCGTGGTTTTGGCCTTGCTGCCTTTTGCAGAGCTGAGCGACCAAAATTCGCCGCTCACGCCGCTGCTCTTTGTGCCGCATTTGTTGCTGTGCTGGCTGGCAGCAAGCCGAGGATTGTTTGTTTCGGCGATGGCGGTGTTGAGCATTGCCGCTTTGTCAGCGACGGCAACAGCCCACGGGCTGGGGCCCTTCTATCTCGGGCAACCGTCCCACAGTTTGGTCATGCTCTGGGCCTATGTCTGTACGCTGGGCGCCATGCCCATGCTGATCACGGCCTTGGTGGGAGAACTGTCTGCCAACGACAGGCGATGGCAGTTGGCACTCGACAGCTCCAACGTCGGAGTGGCTGAGTGGGATGCACGTGTGGATGAGATCACGCTCTCGCCCCGTTGGATGTCACTTCTCGGGCATCGGGCCAAGGCGTGGACAACCACGCCCGCCCTGCTTTGGTCTCGCGTACATGCCGACGACAGAACGGCCCTGCTCAAGGCCTTGGCCCCCTTACAAACGGGATCCGTCAAAACAAGTTTGGTCGAGTTTCGCCTTCAGTCCAGTGACGAGCAGTGGCACTGGTTCCAAGGCAATGCGGTGGTAGCGCAGCGTGCCACAGACGGAACACCGCAGCGTGTGATTGCGACCGCACGCGACGTCTCAGAGCAGCGTGCGGCCGAAGAGCAAAAACAACTGTCGGCCCAGTTGTTTCAACACCTGGACGAAGGCTTGCTGATCACCGACGGTCAGTTCCGCGCCCTGGACGCCAACCCCATGTTCAGCCAAATCACGGGTTATGTGCGGCAAGAGGTGGTGGGCAACATTCCCGCCCTGCTCCGGCCCGGTGCGCCGAACTCGATGAGTGACGAACAACGCCTGGCCATGCATGCCAGTGTGCAAAACAGCGGCCACTGGCGCGGAGAAGTTCACACCCGCCACCGCAACGGGGAACCACGCACCTTCCAGGTCACGGTGTCGGTCGTGAAGAACCCCCAAGGGTCGGTTCGTTTTCACGCACTCGCACTGTCGGACATCACGCGGGCCCAGCGCCAACTCGCGCAGCTTGAACGTCAAGCCCACTACGATGAACTCACCGGTTTGCCCAACCGCGCGCGTTTTGCGCAAATGATGAGTGACGCCATGCGCACCAGTGAGCGCGAGGGCTTTTTGCTCACCATTTGTTATTTGGACTTGGACCATTTCAAACCCGTCAACGACCAATACGGCCATGACGCCGGCGACCGCCTGCTGATCGAGTTGGCGGACCGACTGCGTCGCTCCATGCGCAACTGGGCCAGCGGCAGTGACGCGGTCGCACGCTTGGGGGGTGACGAGTTTGTGCTCTTGTTGCGCACGGCCACCGTAGAGGAAAGTCGACAAGCTGTCGAACGCGTCCTGCGCAATCTGGCTGAACCCTATACGTTGGGCTTTGGCGTGCCGCCTGTGGTGGTCACCTCCAGCATTGGCGCCACCGTGTACCCGCTGGACCATGTCGACCCCGACACCTTGATGCGTCATGCCGACCATGCAATGTACGGCGCAAAACAATCGGGGCGAAATGGCTACTTGTTCTTTGACGCGGAGCATGACAGGCGCACCGAAGCGCAGTTTGAAGCCATTGCACGGGTGCAAGAAGCCCTGGACCGCAACCAATTTGTTCTTTACTTTCAACCCAAGGTCAACATGCGCACCGGCCGCGTGTTGGGCATGGAAGCGCTCTTGCGCTGGAGCCATCCGCAGCATGGCGTGATACCGCCCGCCCAGTTCTTGCCCCTGATCGAGCACAGCGCACTCAGTGCCAAAGTGGGTGACTGGGTGATGCAGCAGGGCATTGAACAACTGGCGCAGTGGCAACGACTGGGTTTGGACATGACGCTGAGCATCAACGTATCGGCCCGCCATTTGCAAGAGCCCATGTTCGCGCAGCGCCTAACAGCGCTGGTCGACAGACACCAGACGCCTGTTTCTCAGCGCCTCATCTTGGAGGTCCTGGAAACGGCAGCCTTGGCCGACATCGACCACACCGGGTCCTTGATGCAGCATTGCCAGGAGCTCGGCGTGCGTTTCGCGCTGGACGATTTCGGCACGGGATATTCCACCCTGACCTATCTGAAACGCCTGCCGTTTGACATGCTGAAGATCGACCGCTCTTTCGTTCACAACATGCTCAGCGACAAACAAGACATGGCCATCGTCGAAGGCATCATCGGCCTGTCCCACACCTTCGGTTGTTCTTTGGTGGCAGAGGGTGTTGAAACCGCAGAACAAGCCCGTCATCTGCTGAGTTTGGGTTGCGATGTCGGACAGGGGCATGGCATCTCCAAGGCCATGCCAGCAGCCGAGGTGAATGCCTGGGTGGCGCATTACCGCGGCGCACCGCTGTCCGAGCGCACGGACATGTCCCTTGAGACGATTTGAAGCAAGCACGGTGCGACAGCTCGAAACCATGGGTCCGCTCGCCCGATAGACTCTGCCTGTGATCCCTGCTGGTTTCCTTCAAGATTTGCTCACCCGCGTTGACATCGTCGACGTGGTGGGCCATCACGTGCAACTCAAACGCGGTGGTGCCAATTGGATGGGCCTGTGCCCCTTCCACGCAGAAAAGTCGCCCAGCTTTTCGGTCAGCCCCTCGAAACAGTTCTACCACTGCTTCGGGTGCGGGGCCAGTGGTGATGCGATTCGTTTTCTCACAGAGCACGTCGGCTTGAGTTTTGTCGAGGCCGTGCGCGAGTTGGCGCAAGGTGTCGGCATGCAAGTGCCTGAAGAACAGGTCAGTGAAGAAGAACGCCAACGCCGCGATACGCTGCGACAGCGTCGGCTGTCGCTGTCGGATGTGCTGACCAAAGCAGCTGAGTTCTACCGTCAGCAACTCAAATCGGGCCAAGCCGCTTCGCAGCGCCCCATCGAGTACCTCAAAAACCGAGGCCTCACAGGGGACATTGCTGCGCGTTTTGGCATGGGCTACGCGCCACCCGGGTGGCGCACCCTCGCGGGCGTTTTTTCTCAGTACGACGACCCCTTGCTCGAAGAAGCAGGCCTGGTACGTCAGCGTGCGGACGACGAAACGGCGGCGCCAGCACCGCAGGCCAGCCAAACCGACCGCGGCCGCTACGACTGGTTTCGTGACCGCATCATGTTTCCCATCCGCGCCGTCTCGGGCGAGATCATTGGTTTCGGCGGACGGGTGCTCGACGACAGCAAACCCAAGTACATGAACTCGCCCGAGACACCGGTTTTCAGCAAAGGCCGTGAGCTGTATGGGCTTTTTGAAGCCCGGGCATCGCTTCGCAGTCGGGGCTATGCCCTGGTGGTTGAGGGCTATATGGACGTGGTGGCCTTGGCGCAATCGGGCTTCGAGAACGCGGTGGCCACCTTGGGAACCGCCTGCACGGCCGAACATGTGCAAAAACTTTTTCGTTTCACTGACGCGGTGGTCTTCAGCTTCGACGGCGACGCGGCAGGCAGGCGTGCCGCGGGCCGGGCACTGGAAGCATCGCTGCCCCATGCCAGCGACACGCGGACGGTTCGGTTTTTGTTCTTGCCCAAAGAGCATGACCCCGACTCTTACGTGCGCGAGTTCGGTGCGGCGGCGTTTGACGCCTTGGTCCAAAACGCCGTGCCCCTGTCCAAACAGTTGGTAGAACAAGCCAAGGACGGCTGCGACTTGTCTGCCGCCGAAGGCCGTGCACGTTTTCTGACACAAGCCAAACCGCTGTGGTTGGCGCTGCCCGACGGCGCGCTGAAGCGCCAAATGCTGCCGGAACTCGCGGCACAAGGGGGCCTGGTCGCCACCGACTTGGCTTCTTTGTGGAAAACCGGGACCCACGTCGCGGGAAGTACGGCCGACACCCGTCCCTCCTCGCCTGGGGACAACACACAGCCTCAAGCATTTCGACGTCCTATCAAGCGCGGCAGCGCCCGCATCGCCCCTGCCAGCCCAGCCGCCCAGGCACTGCGCATGCTGCTGCTCAATAGCAGTTGGTGGGACATGCTCAATGCGGACGACCACGAGCTGCTGCACCAGCTGCCCGCCCCCCACGGGCCGGTGTTCGCTTGGTTCGAACGTCAAGTCGCAGAACACGGCCCCCAGTCCTGGGCGGTTTTAGAGCAGGGATTGATGGCAGATGGTTTGCAAGACGAAGCGTCACCCTGGGTCAACGAATCGGCGCTGGCCGACACCATGACGCTCCATGAGTTGCGCAAACTCCTTGACGGCATGTGGATCAAGCGCCTGGCGGAGGAACAACAGCAACTGATTGCCCTGGCCGCCAGCGACCCTAACGCGCTCAAGCGCTACCGTGAACTGGACATCCAGAGAAAAAGCCGCCTGACAAGACTTGCGAGCGACTCAGCCTAGTGTGCTATTACACGTGTCCGAGTGGGCTGAGATGCAGCGGGCTGGCAAGGCAGTAGCAGGTCTTGGTCGAAACTGGCTCGCGTGTATTTCGCCGCCGACATTCGGGCACTCAGCGCGGCACAACACCCTCACAACGTGAGGAAAACGCAGACTGGAAACGCTCGAAATCCGAACGCTCTCCCGGGGTCATGCTGTCCAAGCGCTGGCGTTTGGCGTCTCGAATGGCGCGCATCTCGGCGCATTGGGCTTTGTCCGTGGCCGCACGCTCTTTCTCCGCCTGCTTGGCAACAAGCGCCGAGCGTTGTTGCTCCCGCTGCAGTCGATCGGCTTCGCTCACGCGCTGCAAAGCGTAGCGCTCTTCTTCGAGGCAACGCCCGCGGTAACGCTCCAAGGCGTCTGAGACACGCTGGCGATGCAACTCCCATTCAGATCGCACCGAAGGCCGCGCCGCTTGCAGTGCGCGCAAGGTGTCGTTCAGTTGACGGCACTCCGAACTGAGATAGGCGAGAAAAGCGGTGCGCGTGTCCAGTGCCAAGGGGCTCGGTACGGGCTTGGGAAGCGTGGACGTGACCTCAGCCGTCTTGGCGTCAGGGGCACAAGGTCGATCGGAGTAGTAAATGCCGCTGGCGCTTTGGCACTTGAACGTGCTTTGAGCAGCAACCTGGGCCGGCATCGACGCCAGAACGGCGAGGAGAGCAAGAAATCGCAGGGACACACTGGAGAATCGAAAGGGGTTGGCTTGTGCCATCACAATTTCTCTGTCACATCGCGGTAACGGTTGTTTCTATTTTTGCGTGATTCTTGTGCCAGCTCTCGGGGCGTCATGTTGTCCTGATCACGCACGGCCCGCGGTGCGCCAGCGGCCAACAAGGTGTCAACCACCTCCTCTGAATTTCCCATCGCGGCCAAATGCAACGGCGTTCGCCCTTGCTTGTCCGTGGCAAAAACCGAGGCACTCATGCGCAACAGCGCGCTGACTTGTTCGTGCTTGCCCTCCAGCGCAGCCCAGTGCAAGGGCGTGCGTCCCATGGCGTCCTTGGCACTGATGTCTGCACCCGCGTTGGCCAGCACGGGGATAGACTTCACGCTGGCCATGTGGATAGGTTGTTTGCCTGCGGTCGTCGCGTCAGTCATCCCCAGACCCTTGCTGACGAGCAGGGCCAGCATGCGTTCATCCAGCCCGTTGCGAGCGGCCACATGCAGCAAGGTGGCGCCATCCCGGCTTTTCTCTTTGGGATCTAGACCAAGGCCCATGAAGTACTCCAGGCGCTCGGGTTGCGGGATTCGCACCACCCGGTGCAGCAGGGGCTCCTCAGCCAGGGCTCCGGTGTTTTTGGGATCAGCACCGTTTTTCACCATCCATTGCAGGGCAGCCAAAGAAGCCGTCGGCGCGCTGTCATAGAGCAAACGGTTCATGCCCGCAGGCCCGACGCGTTTGGCAACTCCGGCAAGATTCTCAGAATCCGAGGGGCCCGACAAATAGCCCTGCGTCGACATCAACTCGCTCAATTCGATCCGCACCTGTTGCACTTCGGGCTTGCCCCCTTTGTTGCTGGAGCACCAGGCCATGAAGCCAACCACCATCAACAACGGAATTAACTTGAACAACCTCACGTACCCAGATTCTCCGTTGCTCAAAAGACTCTCCAAAGCTGAGTGCGTTGTTGCGAGAACAGGATTTTGCCTGCAGCTGGCCGGTGCGCCCGTGGAAAGCAGCACGGGTTTCCGATAGTTTTTGACCGGATGCACAAAAGTCGCGGTTTTGGGCGCCGCCCCCTGGTCCAGAAAATCGACACCGAACCCGTCGGCCTACCCGCCTTTTGACGGCTTGTGCTTGCTTAGGTGATAATGCAGGCCTTGATTCGCGCGTCAAGAGTGACAGCAGCACCTCCGGGCCCCGGCCACCCTCTGACCCAGGGTTCCCACACCAGGCCACCCTTTACCCGCAAGGGCTGCACTGCCAAATGTTCACCCGAACTTGTACGCCGAACCTTGCAAGCCCCATGTGGCCTACCCATTGCGGCGACTGTTAACCCCTGTTAACAGCCGTGGATTTGGTGTGGGCTTGCGGGCTTTGGCATGAATGGAAGGCCAACGCCCAGCGCGCAAGTGCGGGGTGGTGGACACACACCATGCCGGTTCGTGCCATAGAACACCCGGGCTCGTTGTTCAGCCCAACACCACTGTCAAGGATTTGCATGCCTGCGAAAAAGAACGCTCCCGCCGTAGCGACCAAGGCGGAAACGAAGACCAAAACCACTGCCACGCCCACCAAAGCGGCGTCGGCCAGTACAACCGTCAAAGCAGCCGTCAAGGATGCTGTGAAGGCCAAGGCCACGCCAGCCGCAGAAGCAGCCAAGGGCAAACGCGGCAAAGCCGTCAAAGGTGCAGACAAATCCAAAAAAGAAGCCGTGCTGGACGAAGACTTCTCCGACATTGAAGCCGACCTCGAAGGTGAGCCCGAAGCCGATGCCGGCGACACCAAAGAAGTCAAAGCCAAACCGCTGCGCATGAAGGTGTCGCGCGCCAAAGAGCGCGCCCTGATGCGCGAGTTCGGCCTGGAAGAAACCGCACTCACGGAAGAAGAAGCCGCAAAACGCCGTCAGGAGCTGAAAACGCTCATCAAGATGGGCAAGACGCGCGGTTTCCTCACGCACCAAGAAATCAACGATCACTTGCCGGAAAAGTTGATCAATGAGGAAATCTTGGAAGCCATCGTGTCCATGCTCAACGACATGGGCATTGCGGTGTATGAACAAGCACCGGACGCAGCCACCCTGCTGATCGCCGGTGGTGGTGCCACCACCGCAACCGAAGAAGAAGCGGAAGAAGCGGCGGAAGCGGCGCTGTCCACCGTCGACTCCGAGTTCGGTCGTACCACCGACCCTGTGCGCATGTACATGCGCGAAATGGGCACCGTGGAATTGCTCACGCGCGAAGGCGAAATTGAAATTGCCAAACGCATCGAGGGCGGCTTGCAATCCATGATGCTGGCCATCAGCGCGTCGCCCACCACCATTGCAGAAATTTTGGTTTATGCCGACAAGATTGGCGCTGGAGAAATGCAAATTTCTGAGGCCGTTGACGGCTTTGTCTCAGAAGGCGAGGCCGATGACTATGTGGCCGAAGAAGACGTCGACTTCTTTGACGACGACGATGACGACGATGGCAATGGCGGCAGCAAAGCGCTCACCAAAAAATTGGAAGAACTGAAAACTGCAGCCCTGACCAAGTTCGCCAACCTGCGCATCAACTTCGACAAAATGCGCAAGGCGTTTGAAAAAGAGGGCTACCAGTCGCCCTCCTACAACAAATCGCAGCAAGCGATCAGCAGCGAGTTGATGACGATTCGCTTCACAGTCAAAACGATTGAAAAACTCTGCGGCATTTTGCGTTCGCAAGTGGATGACGTTCGCCGCTATGAGCGTGAACTGCGGAAAATCCTGGTCGACAAATGCGGCATGCCGCAAGAGTATTTCATCAAGAATTTCCCGCCCAACATCTTGAACCTCAAGTGGGCCGAAAAAGAAGCGGCTGCTGGTAAGCCCTACAGCTTGGTGCTGTCGCGCCACTTGCCGCCCGTTCAAGAACTGCAGAAAAAGCTGGTGGATCAACAAGCCCGCGCCGTGGTGCCGCTTGAAGACTTGAAGGGCATCAACAAACGCATGAATGAAGGCGAGAAGTCTTCGCGTGATGCCAAGAAGGAGATGATCGAGGCCAACTTGCGCTTGGTGATTTCGATCGCCAAAAAGTACACCAACCGGGGCTTGCAGTTCTTGGACCTGATTCAAGAAGGCAATATTGGTTTGATGAAAGCGGTCGACAAATTCGAATACCGCCGCGGCTACAAGTTCTCGACCTATGCCACGTGGTGGATCCGTCAGGCCATCACACGTTCGATAGCTGACCAAGCACGCACCATCCGAATTCCGGTGCACATGATCGAAACCATCAACAAGATGAACCGCCTGTCGCGCCAGCACTTGCAGGAGTTTGGTTTCGAGCCCGATGCGCCGACTTTGGCCGAAAAGATGGAGATCCCGGAAGACAAAATCCGCAAGATCATGAAAATCGCCAAAGAGCCAATTTCGATGGAAACACCGATTGGCGACGACGACGACTCTCACTTGGGCGATTTCATCGAAGACACCAACAACACCGCACCGATCGAAGCCGCCATGCAGGCCGGTTTGCGTGATGTGGTGAAGGACATTCTCGACAGCCTGACGCCACGCGAAGCCAAAGTGCTGCGCATGCGTTTTGGCATTGAGATGAGCACGGACCACACCTTGGAAGAAGTCGGCAAGCAGTTTGACGTGACACGCGAGCGCATTCGCCAAATTGAGGCCAAAGCCATACGCAAACTCAAGCACCCCAGCCGGTCAGACAAGCTGCGGACGTACTTGGACAACCTGTGAAGGAGAATGGCCATGTACGAGATGCCAAAGGCAGCAGCACCCGCGCAGCGGGGGCACCGCAGCTTGCGCGGAACGCACAAGCTGCGGACTTACTTGGACAACCTCTGAGCACAAGCAGGTAACACGACGTGTCCGAGTTGATACAACGCACTGTGCTGTTTGCCGACTTGCGCGGCAGCACGGCGCTGTATGAGTTGATGGGCAACGCCAACGCCACGGCCGTTGTCACTCAAAGCGTGGCACTGGCTTGCCGTGTGGTCAGCCACTGCGGCGGCACGGTCGTCAAAACACTGGGCGATGGCCTGATGGCCATGTTCGCTGACTCGGCCGCAGCCATCCAAGCAGCCGACGAAATGCACGACTCGCTGGAACGCATCGCCGCCCACGGCCATGCGTCCTCCACCATGCCTTTGCCAGGGATCGAAAGCGCTCTCAGCAAACTGCCCGCACTGAAGCTTCAAGTGGGTCTGGCACGAGGCGAAGTGGTGGAGATGTCGGGCGATTGTTTTGGCGATGCGGTGAACGTCGCAGCGCGTTTGTTGGACCACGCGGGCGACAACGAAACCTTGGCGACCTCGGTCGTTGTGGACGATTTGCCTGCAGTCTCGCAAGCCCGCTTTCGCAGCCTGGACCGCATGCAGTTGCGCGGCCGCGCCGAGCCTGTCCATGTCTATCTGCTCGAAACCTTGCGCCCCAGCGATTCCGCTGCAACCGCCTATGGTGAACTCATCGCTCAACCTGATCCTGAAGGCATCCGCCTGACATGGATGGATTTGAACCGGGTGTATTCGCCCCAGAGTTTGCCTGTGGTTCTCGGGCGCAGCTCACAAGCCACCTACTGCATTGATGACAGCCGGGTTTCACGCTCTCACGCCCGAATCGACTGGCATGGCGGCACCTTTTCGCTGAGTGATCTCAGCTACAACGGCACCTATGTGCGTTTCGCCAATGACAAAGAGGTGGTCAATTTGCGCCGCAGCAGCTGCACCTTACACGGCAGCGGCGTCATTGGACTGGGCGCACCACCCACAGACATCACCGCACCCTGCGTGCATTTCGAGGTGTTGAAGTTCTCAGACACACAACCGCGTGATCTGTAAGCGTCTTCGTATTCCTGCTTCAGCAGTTCAAAGCATCCGCCAGCGCCAGCAAGTCAGCCACGGTATTGACCCCCGATGGAGCCGCTCTGTGCGCATGGGCGGTGTCCCCGCGACAAACCCAAACCGCCTGCAAACCTGCGTCTCTGGCACCTGCCACGTCGAGATCCAAATCGTCGCCCACATGCAGCACCTGTGAGGTGGGCAGGTTCAACACGCTGCAAGCGTGGTGGAAGATGCGCGCATCAGGCTTGGCAACACCCACTTGTTTAGCACTGACCGCGCCCGCAAAAAACTGCGACAACCCGACACGGTCCAGCTGTGCATTGCCATTGCTCAAAGCCAGCAAAGGGAAGCGCTGCGACAACCGGGCCAGCGCCTGCTCGACATCGGCGTAAAAGCTCACCTCGTGGCGGGCTGCAAAAAACACCTCGAAAGCAGGCTCTGCCAGATCGGTGCTGTAGCCATGTTGGGCTAAACCACGGCGCAAGCTCTCCAAACGAACGGCGGTGAAATCATGGCTCCAGTCTGGGCGTTCTTGGGCCACTTGATCGCGCAGTGCACGCAGTCCTTGAACATCGTGGGTTTGCGCCAAACGCGGCGCGTGATCGGCAAGCCAGGCGTGCAACTGCTGCTCGGCCCCTTGTATTGCGGGCCACACCGGCCACAAGGTATCGTCCAAATCGATGGTCAGTGCAGCAATCTGTGGAAAATTCTTCTTCATTGGCGAACAAAATTTGCGCTTTCGCGCCCAATCATCAAAGTGTGTAGAGATTGTCCGCTAGAGTCGCCGCTCGTTGCTGTATTTCTCTCTCCAGCTTGCCTGATCAGCGATCGCACTGCGCCCCATGAACACCCCTGAGCCCAACGACGCGCAACCGACTGATAGACCATGTTTACGCATGCTCTATGTCGAAGACAACCGCTTGAATGCCGTGTTGTTTGAAGAGGCCATGCGCATGCGCGGCGACATTGAACTGCAGTGTTTTGAAACCGCCGAAGAAACCATGGCCTTCTTGCAGGCCGAGCCCGCTTGGGTGCCCGAGTTCATTGTTTTAGACGCCAACTTGCCGGATGGCACGGGCTACGATTTGCTCAAGCAACTTCGCACACGAGACACCCTGCTGCACACTCCGGCTTTCATGTGTTCTGCCGACGCTTACGCCGACGACCTGGCGCGCGCGCGTGCTGCTGGTTTTGTGGGTTACTGGACCAAACCCTTGGACTTGACCCAAGTGAACCAAGACATCGACCACTGGCGCAATACGCCGCGCTGATCCGCTGCGGCAAGCCCGCGGCTGGGGTGACAATCTGACCACGCCATACTGCGTCGCCGATCACCCGTTCCCACCGCCATGCGTTTTTCCTCCGAGCCACCCTATACCCACGGTCAAACACCACAGCTGCCAACCACGGCAGTGCTGCTTTGCAATCTCGGAACCCCTGACGAGCCCACCGCACCGGCTTTGCGCCGCTACCTGGCCGAGTTTTTGTCCGATCGCCGCGTGGTCGAGATTCCACGTTTGTTGTGGATGCTGATCCTGCACGGCATCATTTTGCGGGTGCGGCCGGCCAAATCGGCGCGCAAGTACGCCAGTGTTTGGACCAGCGAGGGCTCTCCGCTGCGTGTGTGGACAGAAAAACAAGGAAAACTGCTGCAAGGCTATTTGGGGGAACGTGGCCACCAAGTGGTGGTGCGCTACGCCATGCGTTACGGCAACCCATCGATTGCCAGCAGGTTGGACGAGTTGAAAAAAGGCGGTGTGAAAAACATCTTGGTCTTGCCCTTGTACCCCCAGTACTCGAGCCCGACGACTGCCAGCGTTTGTGACGCGGTTTACCAGTGGGCGGGGCGCACGCGCCACCTGCCGGAGTTTCGTTTCGTCAACCACTACCACGATGATGTCGGCTACATCGGCGCCCTGGCCAAACGCATTCAAGACCACTGGCAACAAGAAGGGCGCGCCGAGAAGCTCGTGCTGAGCTTTCACGGGGTTCCGGAGCGAACCTTGATGCTCGGGGACCCCTATCACTGCGAGTGCCTCAAAACCGCACGGCTGCTGGGCGACAAACTGGGGCTGGCAAAAGACCAAATGGTCGTCACCTTTCAAAGCCGTTTTGGCAAAGCCAAATGGCTGCAGCCCTACACCGAACCCACCTTGATTGCCCTGGCCCAGCAAGGGATCAAACGCGTGGATGTGGCTTGCCCCGGGTTCACTTCAGACTGTTTGGAGACCCTAGAAGAAATTGGCATGGAAGCACGCGACGCTTTTCTCAAAGCGGGTGGCCAAACCTTTCACTACATTGCTTGCCTGAACGATCAACACGAGTGGATGGCGGCGCTCAGCCAAATCGCCATCCAACACCTGCAAGGCTGGGACACCCAGACTGCTCGCACCGATACCGCCTTGCAATTGGAGCGAGAACAGCAACAGCGCCTGGCGCAAGCGGCAGGCGCAAAACAATAGAAACGTTGCGCAAGACTCCAATCGGAGTCTCGCGCAACGACCGCTTTTAGAAGCGGTGTCGAATGCCGAACTGCATACCGTTGGAGTTGGATCCGGCGGTGGGGCTGTTGAATCCCAACGCGGCCGCAGAGTCGTTGTCCACTGCGGTGAAGTGCGCATACAGCGCGGTGCGTTTGGACAGGTTGTGGGTCAACTGCACTGTGAACAGGTTGGCATCGTCACCCGAGGCAGTAGATCCGTTCACGTTCTTGGCCTGCGCGGCACCCAGGGCCAAGGTGGTGGCGCCAAAAGGAATGGCAGCGGACAAACCGTAGACCTTCATTTTTGCGGTACCGGGAAGCTTGTCTTCTTGGTCGAAGTAACCCGTGAATTTGGCGAAGCCGAAGTCATAGGCGGCGACAGCCAACACGGCGTCGATGCCTTGTTTGCCAGCGGTCGTGCCGTTGCTGTCAATGACTCGCATCACAGACAGACCAGCAGAGAAGGGACCACCGCTGTACATCGCATGCATGCTGTACTGCTTCTGGAAGTCTTTGCTCGTGTTGGAGTTCTGATTCTCGGCGCCGAGGCTGTACTGCACCTGGGCGGTGAAACCACCGAAGTTTGGTGTCAGATAGGTCACTGCGTTGTTGACACGGTTGTAGTCACCGTTGCCGATGATCGGCACCACGCTGAGCACGTCATAAACCTTGGTGCCGACCATGCCAGCGATATCGTCCATTGGCGAGTACTGGCGACCCAGACGCACCGCGCCAAAGCCACCGGCCAACCCGACATAGGCCTGGCGACCAAACAAAGCACCACCTTGACCACTGGTGCCGGTGTCAATATTGAAGCCAGATTCCAATTGAAACACTGCTTTCAGTCCGCCGCCCAAGTCTTCAGTGCCACGCAAGCCCCAGCGTGAGCCTTGAACGCCACCAGAGGAGATCCGGGTCAACGAGGTTGCGCCTTTGATGCGCTCTACATTGGCGTCGGCGACGCCATACAAGGTGACGGAAGATTGAGCGGCCGCCGTGCCGGCAAAGGCTCCGAGTA
Organism: Burkholderiales bacterium; assembly: GCA_031431125.1. GTDB lineage: Bacteria > Pseudomonadota > Gammaproteobacteria > Burkholderiales > Burkholderiaceae_C > JANPCX01. The sequence continues at coordinate 123,215 of JANPCX010000046.1, read as the reverse complement.
CCGCAACTGCCAATAGGGTTTTTTTCATCATTGCTTTCCTTTGTGTATAGATATTTGCGCGCAACATTTGTAAGCACAGGATCGCAGCAGCACTGCGAATCGGGTGAACGCCCATCGCCCCCAAAAATGCTCGACTCCGCCACGCACCCGTTGCATCAGAGCGCTTTGTTGTCGATAAAACGTACCGGGGCGACAGGCGTTCGGTGGAAACACACCAGGTGTGTCCACCGAACGCCTGCCCTCATTCCTTTCGCAAACGAAGTAACTTGATCAAGGCAAAGGACATCGCACCATCGAGATCCACAAATTCTTGAAAATCCTTTCCTGTCAACCAGGCGTTTTGCCAAGAGTTGCGTGCCAATGCTTCTTTCCACGAAACATGCTGGGTGGCTTTGAACACTGCTTCGCGCAAGGCATCGACTTGCAAGGCATTTATGTTTTTCCCTGCGAAGACGCCGCGCCAGTTGGTCAGGTCCACATTCACGCCCTGCTCACGCAGCGAGGGAATGCCAAAACTACCTCTAATTGACGTCACGCCCAGCGCACGCACATGGCCTTCTTGAAGCGCCTTCTTGAGCTCGCCATAGCCCGACACGGCTGCCTGCGCACGGCCATCGGTCAGCGCCTTCAGCATGTCGCTGCCACCCGAAATCGGCAGGTACTTGAGCTGCGTTAAATCGGCCTTGGCGGCACGCGCAATCATGGCGGCGCACATGTGGTCGACACCGCCTGCTCCACCGCCTGATATCGTCACCTCGGCGGGGCGCGCGACAAGATCGCGCATCAAACTCGCACTGTCTTTGTAAGGAGAGTCCTTGGCGACAATCAGCACCAGCAAATCGGTGCTCAGCCGCGCCACAGGCGTGAGCTGACGCAGGTCTACCGCAGGTCGGTTCAGAGCGATGGAACCAATCATCACCAAACCACTGACGATCAAGGCTTTGGGGTTGGCGCCAAAACGCTCCACAAAATCCGGCAGGCCCACCAAGCCGCCTTGTCCACCTTTGTTGTCGTAGACCACCTCGGTCGCCTGCCCTGCACCTTGCAAGGCTGCGCCCAACGCTCGGCCCGTCGCATCCCAGCCGCCGCCCACATTCGCGGGGATGTATACATTCAGTTTGTCAAAACTCGCTGCGGCAGCTGCGGGGGGCGAAACTGCCCACGCCAGTGAAGCAGGAGACAAGCTCAGGCACGCAGTGCGTCCCATGAAGTGACGTCGTTTCATGCTGCAGTCTCCATCAGGGTGGAATGGCCATTGGCGTCCGGCTCAATCAGGCGAAACCGGTCCACCAATAAACTCAAGCGCGACGCTTGGTCTTTCAAGCTCTCGGCTGCGGCCGCGCCTTGCTCCACAAGCGCCGCGTTTTGCTGCGTCATGGCGTCGAGTTGCACAACAGTGTGGTTGACGCGTTCGATCTCTCCCGCCTGGCTCTCGGCCGCCACACTCATGTCTTGAACAATGCCGGTGACGCGGTGGGTGGAGTCGACGATGCTGGTCATGGTTTGCCCGGCTTTGCGCACGAGCTGCGAACCATCCACCGCGCGCTCCACACTCTCCACGATCAGCGCCTTGATTTCTTTGGCCGCCTCGGCGCTGTTGCTCGCCAAACTTCGAACTTCGGCCGCCACCACGGAGAAGCCGCGGCCTTGCTCACCTGCGCGGGCCGCTTCGACTGCAGCATTGAGCGCCAAGATATTGGTTTGGAACGCAATGCTGTCGATCACGCTGGTGATGTCAGAAATCTTGGCCGAGCTGGCATTGATGTTGTTCATGGTGTGCTCTACACGGCCCACCACCTGCCCTCCGTCCACTGCCACCGCTGCTGCAGACTGAGCCAGCTGATTGGCTTGGCGCGCTGCATCCGATGAAAGTGCAATCGCCTGTGACAAGTTCGCAATCGAGGCGGCCGCCTGTTGCAAGCTCGCGGCCGTTCTCTCAGTTCGCTGGCTCAGGTCCAAATTGCCGCTGGCCACTTCCGAGCTGGCCAACAAAATGGAACTGGCCGAAGTACGCACCTCACCCACCAGTTGGTGCAGTTCACCTTGCATGTGCTGCAAAGCCTGCGACAACTGAGCCACTTCGTCGCGGCCTTGAACGTCTTGCAAGGGTTGGCTGAGGTCACCCTGCGCAATTCGTTGCGCCATGGCACGGGCTTCGTTCAGTGGCCTGCAAATGAGCTGAATGTTCAGCCATGTCAGTGGGCCAATGAGGGCCAACGCCACCATGGTGGCCAGGGCCACCAACAACACCACGAGCCGCGAGGCGTCCTCCACCCCCTTCACACCCCCATCGAAATTGGCCTGCAATTGTTCGGCCAGGGACGAGGCGGTTTCGTCGATTTTTTTGAACTGAGGAACCAAGGGTTCCATCGCCGTGGCCGCGAAAAATGGGGCTTGGTAGGCCACCTCGTCGACCAACTTTTTTGCGACGGGACTGAACTCCGCCTCCATCGCCTCTAAACCCAGGGCCAGGTCAGTCAGCAGTTTTTTCTCGCGCTGCCCCAAATCTAAGGCGCCGATGGACCGCACCAAGGCCTGAGTTCTGTCAAAGGCATGACGCCAGGCGGTGTAGGACTGGCGGGATTCAGTGGTCGTTTCACAGAAGATAACCATGTCGCGCTCGTGCTTGCGCAGCTCGCTGACAGCCAGTCGTAAGAGCGTGACGTCGTTCAATGCCTTGGCGTCTTTGGACACCAGCCGTGAAGTGACCTCGCGCGCGTGCCACTGCGCACCGATGCCGACCGCACTCAACAGCAACAAGGCCATGGCAGTCAGCGCAAAAACACACACCAAACGTTGGCGAATGGTGAAGTGGCGAACTGGCAACAGCCACTTGATGGCGTTCTTCGAAATGGAGATGGACTGTGTCATGAGTACAGCCAGTCTCACCAAGCGAGCTGTCAAGGCGCTGTCAACCTTACCCAGGTTTCCCCTTGGTTGATGCGCCTACGCCACCGGAAGTTTGCATCACGTCGCACGTGAGCCAGGACACTCAGAACAAAAACGCCTCTGCACCACCTGGGTAGTACAAAGGCGAACTCAGACTGTTCTGGGTTTCAAATCACACGCGTCGATGTTGAGGTTTGCCCCGACAACGCATGAGGCGGTTCGTCAATGCGTTGACACCACAGCGGCTTGCTGACCCAGCGCTCGGCGACGCCCCACCCAGCGCAGCACCCATGGTGTGACGAGAACGGCCACGGTGATGGCGAGCAAGGTGGCTGATGCAGGACGAGTCAAGAAGATGCCCCAGTGGCCCTCGCCGATGGACAAGGCATTACGCATCTGCGACTCGGCCAAGGGGCCCAAAATCATACCGACCACCACAGGCGCGGTTGGAAAATCAAACCGCCGCATCACCACGCCCAAAATACCGATGGCGTACATGAGCACCAAGTCAAACGCCGACTGGCGCATGCCATAAACACCGACCGTCGCAAAAATCAAAATGCCGGCGTAGAGCGTGGGCCGCGGAATTTTGAGCAGCTTCACCCACAAACCCACCAGCGGCAAGTTCAGTATCAGCAACATGACATTGCCGATGTAGAGCGACGCAATCAAGGCCCAGACCAAAGCACCATTGGTGTCGAAGAGTTGCGGGCCCGGTTGAATGCCGTAGTTCTGGAAGGCGCCGAGCAAAATTGCCGTGGTGTTGGACGTGGGAATGCCGAGCGTCAACAGAGGAATCAAGGTGGCGGTGATGGCGGCGTTGTTCGCCGCTTCCGGGCCTGCGACACCCTCAATGGCGCCTTCGCGGCCAAACTCTTCTTTGTGCTTGGAGAGTTTTTTCTCGGTGGCATAACTCAAAAACGTCGGTATCTCACTGCCACCAGCGGGAATGGTGCCAAACGGCACGCCTATGAAGGTGGCACGTATCCAGGCGGGCCATGAACGCCTCCAATCGGCTTTGCTCATGTGCACACGGGTTAACTTGTTTTGCGTGGACACCACGCGGCCTTCGTAGAGCACGTTGTACAGCGCCTCACCCACCGCGAACAGGCCCACCGCCACCAGCACCACTTCCAGGCCATCCATCAGTTCGGGCACCCCGCCCGTGAACCGCGGTGCCCCCGAGATTTGATCCAGGCCGACGAGTCCCATGGCCAGGCCAATGAAGAGAGCCGTCAACCCGCGCAGCGTGCTCTTGCCCAGGACCGCACTGACGGTGGTGAAGGCCAGCACCATGAGCATGAAGTACTCCGGGGGGCCGAGCTTGACCGCATATTTCGCCACCACAGGCGCCAAGAAAGTGACAATCACAGTGGCAATGGTGCCGGCGACAAAAGAGCCGATGGCCGCCGTGGCCAACGCCGCACCGGCGCGGCCGCTCTTGGCCATTTTGTTGCCCTCCATGGCGGTGACCATGGAACCGGCTTCACCCGGCGTGTTCAGCAAAATGGAGGTGGTCGAACCACCGTACATGGCGCCGTAGTAAATGCCTGCGAAAAAAATCATCGACGCAGTAGGGTCGACTTTGAGCGTGATCGGCAACAACATCGCCACCGCCGTGGCGGGACCAATGCCCGGCAACACACCCACGGCCGTGCCCAAAGTGCAGCCCAAAAGCGCCCACAACAAATTGATGGGGGTGCCAGCGACGGCAAAGCCTTGCATGAGGCTGTTCAGCGTCTCCATCACAACCATCCTGTTTGGGTGATGCCAGGCAAATTGATGGCCAGCAACTGGGTAAACATCCAAAAGACAGGCGCGGCAATGGCTACGCCCATCAGTAAATCGGTCCCTAAAGACGTCAAACTTCCACCGCTGGGCGCAGAGCGCCGAAAACCTTGTGCGGCCAAAGCAAAACACAAAGCACAACTCAAAATGAAGCCGATGGTCGTGATCAAGAATGCGTTGGACAAGATGCCACCCGTCACCCAAAGGAATCCGGGCCAATCGCCCTGGCTTGCACCCGAGGGCTCGTCCATGTTGCGAAAGCCGCCACGTCGCGCCTCCCACAGCAGAAAGATTCCGCAAAGACTCAACATGCTGCCCACCAAAAGTGGCAAGAAATTGGGCCCTACGCCACCGTAACCAGCCTCAGAGGAAAGTTGGAAGCTTCCAAGGAAAAAGAGCACGCCCAAAGCGAGCGTGCTCAATCCCACCAGCAGTTGCGAGCGATTCATTGCAAGCTTCAGATCATGCCGGCCTTGACCATGACAGCACGCAGGCTGGCGAATTCATCGTCAACGAATTTTTCAAAATCTGCACCGGCCAATACTGCAGGCAGCCAGCCGTTGCGTTCGACATCGTCCGCCCACGATTTGGTTTTGGTGGCCTTAACTATCATCTCGGTCAGCACTTTGCGCTGCTCGGATGTGATGCCGGGGGCACCGTACACACCGCGCCAATTGCCGATGACGACATCGTAGCCCTGCTCTTTCAACGTGGGCACATCGATGCCTTTCAAACGTGTGGCCGAGGTGACCGCAATCGCACGCATTTTTCCGCTCTGAATGTGCGCCTGAAACTCGCCCCAGCTGCTGCCGCCCACCGTCACGTTGTTGCCCAATATCGCTGCCACCGCTTCACCGCCGCCACGGAATGGCACATAGTTGATCTTGGCTGCGTCGACACCGGTTACCCGCGCCAACATGGCTGCGGCGATGTGTTCGGTCGAGCCGCGCGAGCCGCCACCCCACTTCACGCTGCCCGGGTCTTTCTTCATTTGCTCCACCACATCTTTCATGGTTTTTAGCGGCGACTCGGCAGGCAATACGAAGACGTTGTAGTCAGTGGTCAAACGCGCCAGCGGTGTAGCTTGACTGAGGGAGACGGGTGGTTTGCCTGTGATGATGCCGCCCAGCATCACGGCGCCCATCATCATCATGGCGTTGGGATCACCTTTGCTGCCGTTAACAAACTGCGTCAGACCCAAAGCGCCTGCCGCACCGCCTTTGTTGTCGTAACTCACGGCAGAGGCCACACCGGCCTCTTGCAATGCCTTGCCGAGGGCACGACCGGTACCATCCCAACCGCCACCGGGGTTGGCAGGAATCATCATCTTCACGTTGGTGGAAGCCCATGCTGCAGACGGCAAGGAAGGTGCCGCCATGGCGGCCAACAAGGACTTCAAAAAGGTGTCACGACGCATCTCAGTCTCCTGGTGTTTTCGATGTCCGCATGATGCAACCAAGAGCTGTCACTTGGCTGTCCTGGTGAGCAAATACGACTAGGGACAAACGCTAGGTCTGTTCCAGGCTGATGGGCCGCAAAGTCCCGGGCATGCATTTGCTTTTGATCGAAGACGACGCCACGATGCAAGCCACCTTGCAGCGCAGCTTTGAACGCCGAGGGATTCGAACGGCTTGTTGTGGTGATGGCGACCAAGCCGTGGCGACATGGCAGAAACTGTTGCCCGATGTGGTGGTGCTCGACCTCACCCTGCCCGGACTGGATGGTTTGCTGGTTCTGAGTCAAGCGCGAAAGCAGGGCCTGACCACGCCGGTGTTGATCCTCACCGCACGCGGCACGGTGGGCGACAAAATTTTGGGCCTGAACACCGGGGCCGATGACTACCTGCCCAAGCCCTTTGACCTGGACGAACTTGAAGCGCGTGTGCGGGCTTTGGCCCGTCGCCACGAAGGGCCGCGTGGGGCGATGGGCCTGCAACCGCTGGACGCAACGTTTTGCGGACTGCGTGTCGACCGTGAGAGCCAAGCGGTCTATTTGAACGGGGCCGTTCTGGAGCTTGCCCCACGTGAGAACGCGCTGCTGCGGGCATTGCTGGCCAAACCCGGCACCGCCATCGCCAAGGAACGTTTGTATGAAAGCGTGTTTGCGGGCGAAGTCGACGTGCAGTTCGACGCCATTGAGGTGGTGGTCTATCGCTTGAGGAAAAAATTGCAAGCGAGCCAAGCACAAATCGTCACACTGCGGGGCTTGGGATATTTGCTGAAAGCGCAAAACCCATGAACCTAGATCCGGCAGTTGACCGCTTTCTTCCGCTTGCAACCTCCTGTGAACATTGAGATTTCTGTAAACGATGACCACCACCTCCTGGGTGAAAGCGCTACACACCCGATTGAGCCGTGCTTCGGAGTGCTGGCGGCGTTGCTCCTCCTTGCGGGCACGAGCCCGCAGCGTCGTCACGCCTTGTCTTCACCCCGAATCACAGCCCACTCGGGCGTGTCCAACTGCCGGATCTAGGTTGAAGGCCCCTCGCTCGCTGCGCGCTCAATTGTTGCTGGGCATATTGCTGCCTGTGGCGGTGTTGGTGGTACTGAATGCCTTCAGTCTCTACGAACAAGCGCTGCATGCAGCAGACACTGCCTACGACCGTACCTTGTTGGCGTCCGCCAAATCCATCGGCGAACAGTTGGAAGTGTCGGGGAACAGCGGCAGCCTGCAACTCAAAGCCACGGTGCAGTACTCGGCGCTGGAGGCGTTTGAAGCCGACAACCGCAGTCGAATCTTCTACAAAGTGTCGGGGTTCAGGGGCGAGTCGGTGTCGGGTTTTGCCGATCTGCCCGCACCGAGGCAGGACATCAAAGAACCCGGCCCCTATGCCGCGTTGGTCGATTTTTACGACGCCCAGTACAATAACGAAGCCGTTCGCATGGCCGTGCTGCTGCAACCCGTCTCTGGCACGCAAGGCGTGGGCATGGCCACCATCCAGGTCGCAGAAACGCTAGAGCTGCGCCGTACCTTGGCGCGGCAAATTTTGTTCGACACGGTGTGGCGACAGGCCGCGTTGATTGCCGTGATCGCCCTCGTCGTCTGGTGGGCCGTGCAATCTGCCACCCAACCCATTCGCCAACTCAGCCAAGAAATGGGAGCGCGTGCGGCCTCGGACCTGTCGCCCATTCAAACCCAAGGCAGCCCGCGTGAGCTGTGGCCGCTCTTACAAGCCACCAATCAAATCATGCAGCGTTTGCGGCATTTGCTCAGCCACCAAAAACGTTTTGTACGGGATGCCTCACACCAGCTGCGAACGCCGCTGGCGGTGCTCAAAACCCAGGTGCAGTCGGCATTGCGTGGGGATGTGGAGCCGATGCAGGCGCTGAACGAAATCAAAATCACCGTGGACCGTGCCACCCAATTGGCCAACCAAATGTTGGCCCTGGCCAAAGTGGAACAACTGCGGCAGCAAAACGATGCGCCGGTGCTGGACTGGGCCGACATCACCCGCGCGGTTGCGCTGGACTTGGCACCGCTGATTGCGCAGCAGCCATTCGATTTCGACATTGAAACCCAGCCGACCCCTGTGAGAGCGCATGAATGGGCACTGCGCGAATTGACGCGCAATTTGCTGCACAACGCCATCATCCACGGCTTGCGCACAACGGAAAACAACGCGCGCTTGAGTGTGAAGGTGATGACTGAAGACGACCAAGCGGTTCTGATGGTCACCGACAGCGGCCCCGGCATCAGCACGGACCAGCGCCTGCGTTTGTTCCAGCCTTTCGCATCCGGCGGCCCACGCCATGGTTCGGGACTGGGCTTGGCCATCTGCGGGGAAATTGTGCAAAGCCTTCAGGGACGCATTGATTTGGACAATCTTCAAAGCGAAAGCCAGGTCGAAGCAGGCACGGTTGCGCCGATCTCAGGCCTGCAGGTACGGGTGCTTCTGCCGGTGGCTGCGCTCGTTTTGGCCAGGGCCGACAATGCAGCCTGATGGCTGAATCGAAAAACCACCCAATCCCTCCGGCACCGGGCGTGCGCCTGGACAAATGGCTGTGGGCGGCGCGTTTCTTCAAAACCCGCAGCCTGGCCAGCGATGAGATTGGCAAGAACCGGGTCTGGGTGAACGGCCAAGTCGCCAAAGCCTCACGCGAGGTGAAGCTGGGTGATCGCATTGAAATGCGGCAAAACCAGGTGCCCCGCACGGTGGTGGTGTTGGGTTTGAGCCCGCAACGCGGGTCGGCGAGCATTGCTGCTGGCCTTTTCGAAGAAACACCCGAGAGCGTTCAACAGCGCGAACGAGTCGCCCAGCAGCGCCGCCTGGCACCTGAACCCGCACAAAGCCTGGAACAGGGCCGGCCCACCAAGCGTGACCGCCGCGTGCTCAGCGACTGGAACCGGTGGTCGGCCAGTATTGATCCGGGCGAGTAGCTCTTCTCCGTCATTCCCGCGCAGGCGGGAATCCAGTCGGTGACTGGTCAACGACGCAGTCGATGCAACTTCAAGCACTGCCTGGATTCCCGCCTGCGCGGGAATGACGAATTCTTAGCTTATTGAATCGCCCTCTTGAAGGCACGGCTTTTGACCTTATATGCGACCTTAAGTCAGCCACTGCCCTTTCGCACACCATGACACCCAATCAAAATTCCCAAGAAAATCAACCACTTGAGCCCAATGCCGACACACCAACGGTAGACCTCGCCAGTGAATTGGCCACCCTGCAGGCCAAACACACGGAGGTGGCCGACGCCTTCCTGCGCGCCAAGGCCGAGGCTGAAAACACCCGCCGCCGCGCTGAAGAAGAAGTCAGCAAGGCCCGCAAGTTTGCGGTGGAAGGGTTTGCAGAGAGCCTGCTGCCGGTGAAAGACAGCCTGGAAGCAGCCATCGCCATTCCCGCTGCCACGCCCGAGCAATTGCTGGAAGGCGTGCATGCCACGCTGCGTCAATTGGCCAGCGCCCTGGAACGCAACAAAGTGCTGGAGCTCAACCCCGCTGCCGGTGCCAAGTTCGATCCGCACCAGCACCAAGCCATCAGTGTGGTGCCGCTTCCTGCGGGCGTCACCCAAGAACCCAACACCGTGGTCACGGTGCTGCAAAAAGGTTATTCGATCAACGAGCGTGTGCTGCGGCCCGCTTTGGTCACGGTTTGTGCCCCTGCCTGAGTTTCAGCGCGTTTTTGGCACACCACACCCCTTGAAGTCCGCTGAGTTATCCACAACTTCAGTGCATCCGCTTTTTTAGTTTTCAGGAGAAATCAACATGGCAAAGATCATCGGCATCGACCTCGGTACCACCAACTCGTGCGTGTCCATCATGGAAGGCAACACGACGCGTGTGATTGAAAACAGCGAAGGTGCACGCACCACGCCGTCCATCGTTGCTTACCAAGAAGACGGTGAAATTTTGGTCGGCGCCTCCGCCAAACGCCAAGCCGTGACCAACCCGCGCAATACGCTGTATGCCGTCAAGCGCTTGATCGGCCGCAAGTTCACTGAAAAAGAAGTTCAAAAAGACATCGACCTCATGCCCTACGGCATCGTCGCCGCCGACAACGGCGACGCCTGGGTCGAAGTTCGCGGCAAAAAATTAGCTCCTCCGCAAGTCAGCGCCGAAGTGCTGCGCAAGATGAAAAAGACCGCCGAGGACTACCTGGGCGAGGCGGTCACCGAAGCCGTCATCACCGTACCTGCCTACTTCAACGACGCCCAGCGCCAAGCCACCAAAGACGCCGGCCGCATTGCGGGCTTGGATGTGAAGCGCATCATCAACGAGCCCACCGCTGCGGCGCTGGCCTTCGGTTTGGACAAAACCGACAAAGGCGACCGCAAGATTGCCGTCTACGACTTGGGTGGTGGCACCTTTGACGTGTCCATCATTGAAATTGCCGATGTCGACGGCGAAAAACAGTTCGAAGTGCTGTCCACCAACGGCGACACCTTCTTGGGCGGCGAAGACTTCGACCAACGCATCATTGAATTCATCATTGCCGAGTTCAAAAAAGAACAAGGCGTGGACCTGGGCAAAGACGTGCTCGCTTTGCAGCGCCTGAAAGAAGCCGCTGAGAAAGCCAAGATTGAGCTGTCCAACAGCGCACAAACCGACATCAACCTGCCCTACGTGACGGCCGATGCTTCGGGCCCGAAACACTTGAACATCAAACTCACCCGCGCCAAATTGGAAGCGCTGGTCGAGGACTTGATCGAGCGCACGATGGCGCCTTGCCGCACCGCCATCAAGGACGCGGGCATTGCAGTCAGTGCCATCGACGACATCATCTTGGTCGGCGGCATGTCGCGCATGCCCAAGGTGCAAGAGAAAGTCAAAGAGTTCTTCGGCAAAGAGCCACGCAAAGACGTGAATCCTGACGAAGCCGTCGCGGTGGGTGCTGCGATTCAAGGCCAAGTGCTGGCCGGCGACCGCACCGATGTGCTCTTGCTCGACGTCACTCCGCTGTCCCTGGGCATTGAAACCCTGGGTGGTGTGATGACCAAGATGATCAAGAAGAACACCACCATTCCCACCAAATTCAGCCAAACGTTTTCAACGGCCGACGACAACCAGCCTGCGGTGACCATCAAGGTCTACCAAGGCGAGCGCGAGCTGGCCACAGGCAACAAGAGCTTGGGCGAGTTCAATCTGGAAGGCATTCCACCGTCACCGCGCGGCACACCGCAAATTGAGGTGAGTTTTGACATCGACGCCAACGGCATCTTGCATGTCGGCGCCAAAGACAAAGGCACCGGCAAAGAAAACAAAATCACCATCAAAGCCAACTCCGGTTTGAACGAAGCCGAGATAGCGCAAATGGTGAAAGACGCCGAGCTCAATGCCGCTGAAGACAAGAAAAAATTAGAGCTCGTGCACGCCCGCAACGCCGCCGATGCCATGGCACACAGCGTGAAGAAGAGTTTGGCCGAACACGGCGACAAGATTGACGCCGCTGAGAAAGAGAAAATCGAAGCCGCACTCAAAGACGTCGAAGAAGCGCTCAAAGGCGAAGACAAGGCCGACATTGAAGCCAAGACCGAGGCCCTGATGACGGCCAGTCAGAAGCTCGGCGAAAAGGTTTATGCCGATGCGCAAGCAGCACAAGCCGCTGCCGGTGCGGCCACAGGTGCTGCTTCGCCAGACGCGGCCACTGCCAGCAAGCCCGCCGCCGACGATGTGGTGGATGCCGAATTCACCGAAGTGAAAGAGAAAAAATAAATTCGATGCGGCCAGACCCTGGCCGTCTGCGCCGCGATGAAGGTTCAACCTTCACCGCGGCGTCTTCGTTTCCAATGTTGTAGGTGAGTTCATGGCCAAGCGCGACTATTACGAAATTCTGGGCGTTGCAAAAAACGCCTCCGAGGAAGACATTAAAAAGGCCTACCGCAAGCTGGCCATGAAGCACCACCCGGATCGGCATCAGGGCGAGGATGCCAAGAAGTCTGAAGAAAAATTCAAAGAGGGCAAAGAGGCCTACGAGATGCTGTCGGACGCGCAAAAACGCGCCGCCTACGACCAATACGGCCATGCCGGTGTCGACCCCAACATGGGCGGCGGCGGATTCCGCCCTGGCGGCCCGGGCGAAGGCGTGGGCGGTTTCGCCGAAGCCTTTGGCGATATTTTTGGCGACATCTTTGGTGGCCAAGGCCAGCGGCGGGGGGCCAATGGTGGCCAACAGGTTTACCGCGGCAGCGACCTGTCTTACGCCATGGAAATCACGCTCGAAGAAGCGGCAGGCGGCAAAGAAACACAAATTCGCATTCCCAGCTGGGAAACCTGTGACACCTGCCACGGCACGGGTGCCAAACCCGGCACCACGCCCAAAGTCTGCTCCACCTGCAATGGCTCGGGCACGGTGCACATACGCCAAGGCTTTTTCAGCATCCAGCAAACTTGCCCCCATTGCCACGGCACCGGAAAAATCATTCCCGACCCCTGCACCACCTGCAACGGCCAAGGCAAGATCAAAAAAACCAAAACCCTGGAAGTCAAAATTCCAGCGGGCATTGGTGAAGGCATGCGCATCCGCTCGGCGGGCAACGGCGAGCCCGGCACCAATGGCGGCCCGCCCGGTGACCTCTACATTGAAATTCGCGTCAAGCAGCACGAGATTTTCGAGCGCGACGGCGACGACCTGCACTGCTCGGTGCCGATCGCAATGACCACGGCGGCCTTGGGCGGCGGCATTGAAGTGCCCACTCTGGGCGGCAAGGCAGAAATCGAGTTGCCCGAGGGCACCCAGCACGGCAAGCAGTTCCGCCTCAAAGGCAAAGGCATCAAGGGCGTGCGCTCTAGTTACCCTGGCGATTTGTACTGCCACATTCAGGTTGAAACGCCGATCAAACTCACCGAGCACCAGCGCAAGTTAATGAAAGAACTCGACGAGTCTTTCCGCAAAGGGGACGGCAAACACTCGCCCACGAGCAAAACCTGGTCGGACAGGGTGAAGGATTTGTTTAAGTGAGGTGATAGCCGCCAACCGGCGGCTCTGCCCGCTCTCACCCGGTCCAGCAACGGACAGGCCTCGACGCGCGGCAGCCTTTCGAATGAGCGTCTGTGCGTTAGCGCACCGATACGAAACGAGAGGTTTCCTAAGTTGTTTCCTACCTTCTGAAGCAACCGTTACGCGCGGGATTTATCCTTTCGAATCAGGCGCTTAGCCTTTGTTTACCGGGCATCACGTGGGTTGTGACTACCTCATGTCGGCGCAGTAGTCCATACGGACTATCGACAGGGGATAACCCTAGCTCCTAGCATGACCTCGTCATCAACTTTCGAGGAGTCAGCATGCAACTCAAGACAGTCTCCAAGGTCGCAGCCGCCTGTGCGCTGTTGTGGGGCACGGCGTTTCACGCCCAAGCCACTACCTACAACCTGGGCACGGTTTCTACCGGCGCGCCCCTGTCCTTCAACGCGGCGGTCACATCCGCCGGGCCATTCAGCGACATCTTCACCTTCACCCTGCCAGCCGCTTTGGGCACGGGTTTTAGCTTACTGAATTTTCCAGTGGGCGGTTTGTTCAACACCATGTTGACCTCGGCCACTTTGTTCCGCAACACGGACGGTGTGCTATTCAACAGCGATGACAGCATGGTCAGGTCCGGCGTGGCCACATCCACCGGCATCAGCTTTACCAATGGCGCCAGCGCTGCAGGCACCTATTACCTGAACGTGACCGGCATTTCCACGGGTTCTCAAGGTGGCCTCTACAACGGTGCCATCAGCGTCGCTGCGGTGCCTGAGCCAGAAACCTATGCCATGTTGCTCGCAGGCCTGGGTGTGATGGGCTTCATTGCACGTCGTAGAAACAACGCGCAACAGTAAGCGGGAACAAAGCTGCCCGTTCGTTTAGTGCGTCAGCCCATCTGAAAAAGGGATTGCGCTTGCAGTCCCTTTTTTTTCTCGCGCTGCGCTACCTCGTCTTACACATTTCTTCAGCATTGATACAGCTTTGTCATTGTAAAAATGGTGCAGCGCAGTAAGAATCAGTTTGCCAGTAAGCAATCGAGAAATTTCAGTAGAACGCACTGCCCTTGTGCAGTCAGTACAGCTGCATTTGACTCTGAACAGGACACATTGGCACCCATGGCTTTCTTGCCTTCGCTCTCATCGGCTGAGATTCAGCACTACCACCGTGTGGTCATGCGGTCTGCGGAAGTGCGCAGCCATTTTGACCTGCTGCTGTGGCTGCAAGGCGATGTTCAGCGTTACCTGCCGCACCACATCTTGGTGGCAGCGTGGGGCAACTTTCCAGACAGCCAAATTCAATACGATGTACTGTCTGCCCTGCCCGGTGTTCGTTCTCACACCACACAGCCCCAGGCCGTACAGCCGATGTTGAAAAGGCTGTTCTTTCGATGGTCTGAATTTGGCAGAAAACCATTCGTGCTCAATGTGGGGCACGACGGCTTTTTGCTCAACAGTGAAACCAAATCCTGCGCACTGGGCCGATCCTTGCTGCAAATGCGCAGTGCCATGGTGCACGGCATCACCGACGCGCGTGGCAATGTGGACTGCCTCTACATCGCCTTCGGTATGGAATCCCCCTACAGCGACAACGACAGTGGTGCCATGGCCGCTGTTCTGCCCTATATCGACATTGCACTGCGTCAGGTAGAACACCTACCGAATCAAACGTTTCCGGTGGCGCCGCTGACACCCAGCACCCCGCCCCCGCCCGTCCACGAGAGTTTGCCGCTTCAGCAATGGGGCCTGACCAGCCGCGAGGCGGAGATCGTCAGTTGGGTGGCCATGGGTAAAACCAACCCCGACATCGGCATGATTCTCGGCATCAGCGCGTTCACCGTGAAGAACCACCTGCAGCGCATCTTCAAAAAACTGGACGTCTCCAACCGCGCCCAGGCGGTAGGAAAACTGAACACTTTGTTGGTGGACGTGTGATGTTGAAGTCAAACACATCACTGTCGGCCATTCCACTGGTCAAACGCGCAGAAGCGCCGGCCCTGGGCAAAGACAACCTGCTGAGCTTGTTTGAAACTTCGGTCGGCCCGGTGGCGCTGGCCTTGTCGCTGTGGGTTTGCGCATGGTGGTACGACGGCGCCATCACACCGCCCTATTTGATTCTGTCGGTGTTGGTATTCGCGCTGACTTTTCCAGGAAAGTCGCGGCTGCATGCATCGCTCCTGGCTGTGATGCTGGACATCGCCGTCAGTTGGGTTTGGTTGGCGGCCTTGCTCTTGATCACCGGATGGGCCACGCGTTACGACCGCGAGTTCTCCGATGACGCCATCGTCACGTGGTTGTGGCTCGCACCGCTGTGCGAGTTGGGCGCTTACCTGATGTTGCGTGTCGTGGCACCCTATTTGCTCAAGCTGCAAGGGCCGCCACAGCGGGCTGTGATTGTGGGTATGAATGAGCAGGGACTGGCGCTGGCCCAAAAAATTCGCGCATCGCGCTACGCCCACATCGAACTGACCGGTTTCATCGATAGCCGCACACCCGATCGCTTGAACAGCGAGCATCGCCATTTGCTCAACGGGCAATTGGATCAACTCGCTGCCCTGGTGAAAACACGGCACATCCAGTTGATTTATTTGTCGCTGCCCATGGCGTCGCAGCCCCGCATTCTGCACATCTTGGACGAACTGAAAGACACCACCGCCTCGGTGTACTTTGTACCGGACATGCTGGTCACCGACCTCATTCAAGGCAAACAAAGTGCGGTGTGCGGCATGCCGGTGATTTCCGTTTGCGAGTCCCCATTCAAGGGGCAAGACGGCGCCATCAAGCGGGCCAGCGACATCGTGCTGTCGCTGCTCATCTTGCTGTTGATATCACCCGTGCTGCTGACCATCGCCATCGCCGTCAAACGCAGCTCGCCCGGCCCGGTGATCTTCAAGCAACGCCGTTATGGCCTCGATGGTGAAGAAATTCTGGTCTACAAATTCCGCTCCATGACGGTGACAGAAGATGGCGGCGTCATCAAACAAGCCCAGAAGAACGATGCCCGCATCACACCGCTGGGTGCATTTCTTCGCCGCACCTCGCTCGACGAGCTGCCCCAGTTCGTGAACGTTCTGCAAGGTCGCATGAGCATTGTTGGGCCACGGCCGCATGCGGTGTCACACAACGAGCTCTATCGCAAGCTCATCAAAGGCTACATGGTGCGCCACAAGGTCAAGCCAGGCATCACGGGCTGGGCGCAGGTCAATGGCTACCGCGGCGAGACCGAAACCCTGGACAAAATGCAAGGCCGCATCGACTACGACCTCGACTACCTGCGCAATTGGTCTTTGCGTTTGGACGTCTACATCATTCTGCGTACCGTTCGCCTGGTGCTCAAAGACCAGACGGCCTACTGAGCATGGGGCCCATCAGAGTCATCATGTGTGCCAGCTCTGTCCTGATGTGCTTGTGGACGTCGCCGTCCATGGCGCTGGGTGAAAGCGACGCGTTCAAGATCACGGGCGGCTACTCGCTGTTGCACGACAGCAATCTCTTTCGTTTGCCAGCGAATGCCGTTGCCCAGACAGGCCGCCCAGAGCGCGACGAGTGGATTGGTATCGCGACCGTGGGTTTGGGCTTCAAAAAGGACTACAGCCTGCAGCAAGTCGAGCTGTCACTGAACCTGCTGAACTACGACTACCGCCACTTCAGTTACCTCGATTTCACCGCCACCAACTACAACGCCGCCTGGCGCTGGAGTTGGACACCACGCTTGACCGGCATCGTCAGCACCGAACGCGTCAAAACACTGAACAGCTTCGCTGATTTTCAGAATGTGAACCAACGCAACCAGCGCACCAATGTCAATTCGCGCCTGGATGCCGAGTACGAACTCGATGGCCGGTGGCGCCTGCTCGGCGGCGTGGCGCGGGCTTCTCAGTCCAATGAATTGCCGCTGGTGGGCGAAAGCGACACCCGCTCCAACAGCGCCAAAGCCGGAGTTCGGTATGTGTTTCCGTCCACCAGTTCCTTGGCTTATGTTTTCAAACACGCTGGCGGTCGTTACCTGGATCGGGTGGTGCCGTCCGACGGTCTGTTCGACAACCGCTTTGCGCAAGACGACCATGAAGTGGCGTTGACTTGGTTGTTCAGTGGGAAAAGCAGTGCCGAAATTCGTGCGGCTTACATCAACCGTGAGCACCCCAACTATGCGCAGCGTGACTACAGCGGCGTGGTGGCCAGCGGCGGCTTGAACTGGGGCTTTTCAGACAAACTTGTGCTGTCCATTGGTTTGGCACAAGAACTCTCCAGCTACCAAACCTTGAACAGCAACTACAGCCAAACACAGCGCGTTTACATCAGTCCGGTGTGGAAGATCAGCCCAAGAACCACCCTGCGTTTTCGCCAGGACTGGGCCAGCATCGACTACCGAGGGCAACCCTCCAACCTGGCCGCAAGCGACCGATCGGACAAAACCAATGCGACCCTGCTCGGGCTGGAATGGCGTGTGGCCCGTCCAGTGCTTCTCTCGGCGTCACTGCAGCACCAGCGCCGCTCCTCCAACACGTCGGGACTGGACTTTCGCAGCACACAGGGCCTGTTTTCGGCACAACTGAGCTACTGAGACGTTGGCCCACACCACACACCGCATTTGAGACACCCCACACCATGACAGCAAACCGCACAACACCTCGTTTAGTCCTGGCCACGGCGGCCGCCTTGGTCGTCGCATTGACAGCCTGCAGCAAATCGAGCCAACCCAATGCGACTCAAGTGGCCGCAAAAGTGGGCTCCGAGGAAATTTCTGTTCACCAAGTGAACCAGGTCCTGCGCAGCGTGAACGCCGTAGACGCACCACAGGACGAGATGCAAAAAATAAAACAAGGCATCCTGGAGAAACTCATCGACCAAGAGCTGGCCGTCGAACAGGCCACCGCAGCCAAGCTGCACCGCTCACCGGAAGTGGTGACCCAAATCGAGGCCGCACGGCGAGAAATTCTGGTGCGCGCTTATATGCAACAAGTGGCCAGTGGCCAGCCCAAACCCAGCCCGCAGGAAGTCAACCAGTACTACGGTGCCCATCCCGAGCTGTTCGCCCAGCGCCGCATTTACACGGTGCAGGAAGTCATCGTCCCGACCGCCGCTGGCGTGGAGACTCAACTGCGCCGTTTTGCCGCTGCTGAACGGTCTGTGGAGGACGCGTCGGCTTGGTTGCAATCACAAAACATCAAGTTCAACGCGGGCGGCGCCACACGTGCAGCCGAGCAAATTCCGCTGGACTTGCTGGCGCAAATGCACACCCTCAAGGACGGCCAGAGCGTGGTGCTGCCCTCCCGCCAAGCCCTGACTTTGATTCGCATCGTCAGCACGCAGTCGGCACCACTGTCTGCGCTTGACGCCGCCCCGCGCATCGAAGCGTTCCTCGCCAACCAGCGCATGGCGCAGGCCGTGGCGAGCAACCTCAAACAGCTGCGCGACAGCACCAAGATTGCGTACCTGGGTGACTTCGCCAAAGCCAACGATCCTGCTTTGAGCACTGGCGCGACCAAGCCGACTGCGTCGACCGATACCGCGTCGCCCCAAACCGCCATTGAAAAAGGCGTGGCGGGCATGCGTTAAGCGCGCCATCCACCACGCCCTGTCCATTTCAAACCAGTCCATTGAAACCCGCGTCCATGAACCCTGCTTTGTTCAGCATCCGTCAGCGTCCCTGGTTTGCGTTTTGCATGCTGCTGCTTGGGTGTGCCGGCCTTTTTGCGCAACCCGCCTCACCGCCGCCCGGCAAAAACGACTACACCTTGGGTGCAGGCGACACGGTCAGGATTCAAGTTTTTCAGAACCCTGACTTGTCGATTGAAGCCCGGGTGTCCGAAAGTGGCACCATTTCATTTCCGCTGATTGGTGCAGTTGAATTGGGTGGTTTGTCGATTGCAGCGGGCGAGAAAAAAATTGCCGACGCGCTGCAAAAAGGCGGCTACATCCAAAAGCCTCAAGTCAATATCGTGTTGCTGCAAATTCGCGGCAGCCAGGTGGCCGTGTTGGGTCATGTGGCCAAACCAGGCCGATTTCCGCTGGAAACCGTCAACACCCGCCTGAGTGATGTTCTGGCCATGGCGGGCGGCGCCACACCGACCGGTGATGATGTGGCCATCATCACCGGCACCCGGGCCGGACAAGCGTTTCGCAAACAGGTGGATGTACCTTTCATTTACCTGGCAGGCCAGTCGCAGGACAACATCGTGATGCAAGGCGGCGACACGGTGTATGTGTCGCGTGCTCCCATGTACTACATCTACGGTGAAGTGCAGCGCCCCGGGGCCTTTCGCATCGAACGCGGCATGACGGTCATGCAAGCCTTGGCGCAAGGGGGTGGTCCCACGGCGCGCGGCTCAGAGCGGCGCTTGCGCTTGCACCGCACCCAAGACGGTGGCCGGGTCGTTCAAAGTGTTCCCCAGCTCACGGACATGGTTCAGTCCAATGACGTGATTTATGTGTCTGAAAGCATCTTCTGACACGAGAAACAAACCCATGACACTGCAACAGTTTTTGCTCATCCTCCGCGCACGCTACCTGGTGGTGTTGCTGACTTTGGCTTTCGTCGTGGCCACCACAGTGGGTGCGAGCCTGTGGCTGCCAAAACGCTACACCGCCACGGCCTCGGTGGTGGTAGATGTGAAGTCACCCGACCCCGTCAGTGGCCTGATGCTGCAAGGCATGGTGGCGCCCAGTTACATGGCCACCCAGGTCGACATCATCAACAGCGACCGCGTGGCCAAAAGTGTGGTGAAGCTGCTCAAGATGGAGGACAGCGAGTCCATACGCCGCCAGTGGGAGGAATCGACCAGCGACAAAGGTGACCTGGCGGATTGGTTGGCGACGTTGCTGCAGAAGTACCTGGAGGTCAGGCCCGCACGTGACAGCAACGTGATCAACATCAACTACACGGGCACTGACCCGCGTTTTGCCGCCGCCGTCGCCAACGCCTTCGCCCAAGCCTATATGGATGTGAATTTGGAGTTGCGCGTTGCACCTGCTCGGCAGTACGCGACCTTTTTCGACGAACAGACCAAAGCCGCCCGCGACAAGTTGGAAACTGCACAGAAAGCACTTTCCGATTTTCAACAAGCCAATGGCATCACCTCCACCGACGAACGACTGGATTTTGAAACCGCCAAGTTGAATGAAACCAGCAGCCAGCTCACCGGCTTGCAAGGCCTCACCACCGAAAGTCAGAGCAAACGTGACAGCACGCAGGGTGACACCTTGTCGGAGGTGATGCAAAACCCGGTGATCAACGGGCTGAAAGCGGATATTGCACGGTTGGAAGCCAAGCTCATGGAGGGCAATGTCAACTTGGGCAAGAACCACCCGCAAACACAACGCAACGAAGCCGAGCTGGTCACACTGCGTGGCCAGTTGGAGTCGGAAACACGCAAGGTCACACGCTCGATCGAGACCACCTACCAGGTCAGCCGACAACGCGAGGCGCAGTTGCGGGCCGCGCTGTCCAACCAAAAAACACGGGTTCTTGCGCTCAACAAACAACGCGACGAGTTGAACGTGCTGCGACGAGACATCGAGTCTGCGCAGCGCACCTTCGAGCAAGTCAGTCAACGTGCATCTCAGACCCACATGGAAAGCCGCACCAACCAAACCAACATTGCCGTGTTGAATCCGGCGAGCGTCCCCGTGACGGCGTCCAAACCACGTGTCCTGATCAACACCTTGGTGTCTATTTTTGTCGGCGGCTTGTTGGGCTTGGGGCTGGCGCTGCTGTTAGAGCTGAGCAACCGCAGGGTGCGCAGCATTGAAGACCTCACCCACGCCTTGGGCTTGCCCATGCTGGGCACCATTGCTAGGGCCTGTTAACACCAAGGATGCCAGATGCGTTGTTCTTCAAAAGGCCCTGAGCAAGGCGCAAAACGAAGCCGGGGTAGGCCTTGCAGGCCGCACCTTCGCATGGCGAAGGTTCCTCGCCAGGCATCAACAGTCCACTGGACTGTTGATGTCCGGGCTCGGCCCCCGGCGAGGCTTTGCAACGCCGCGCAAGGCCTTTTGGGGAACAACCCTTCTGGAACGTGGTCATTGGGGCGCAGTGCGGCGTTGCACGTCTCGCCAAGGCAAAGAGCCTTGGCCACGCCGTGCGCCTTGCTCTGCGCCCCAATGGTCACGTTCGCACTGGCATCCTTGGTGTTAACAGGCCCTACCGGAGTACGTGCATGAACGCCCACATCACCACACTGAAACCCGCCCTGTCGTCAACCGCTGAGCCACAACGAGACTACAGCGCCGTGGCTGCCTCCACACGAACCATCGGCGACATCTTGGTGGCCGCGGGCCGCCTGAGCCCCGCCGATGCGGTGCGTGTGGCAGAACGCCAAAAGCAAGACAAAACACCGTTCGGCACGACTGCAGTCGCACTCAAGCTGCTGCGCAAAGAAGATGTCGACTTCGCGCTGAGCCGCCAGTTCCACTATGCCTACCTGCCCAACCAAGACGCCAGCGTCAGCACCGAGTTGGTGGCGGCCTACAAACCCTTCAGCCGCGCTGGCGAGAACCTCCGCGCGGTGCGCAGCCAGCTCATGCTTCGCTGGTTCAATGCGGCAAGCGGTCCGCGTGCCTTGGCGGTGATCAGCCCCAACAGCGGCGAGGGCCGCAGTTTTGTCGCAGCCAACCTGGCCATCGTCTTTGCCCAGCAAGGCGAGCGCACCTTGTTGATCGACGGTGATTTGCGCGCCGGTCGTTTGCGCACCATGTTCAAGCTCGGGGCCAGTGTGGGTCTCTCCGGACTGCTGGCCGGGCGCACCACGTTGCACGAAGCCGCCCACCCAATTGTGGGTTTGCCAGGTTTGGCCGTGTTGCCCAGCGGCGCTTTCCCACCAAATCCCCAGGAGCTGCTGGGCCGACCCGGGTTTTCGGCGCTGCTGCACGAAGCGGGGTTGACCTACGACCTCGTCATCATCGACACCCCGGCCGCACAGCAGTTTTCCGACGCCGAAATCATCACATCACGTGCTGGTGCGGCGCTGATGGTGGCCCGTCGCAACATCAGCTCGGTGCCACACAGTGCTTCCCTGCTGGGCCGTTTGCAAGACAGTGGCGCCGCCGCTGTGGTGGGCGCGGTGCTCAACGATGCGTGAATGGCGCGTCGGTGCAGACCTGCTGGTGAGCACGGGGGCTATCGTCTCCAAACCCGAGACTGCACGGCCGTCACATCACGCCATGGCCTCATCCTCGCTCCATGCACAGGCGCTGTACGCCCCCGGAGGGCCTGCGAACGTCGCGCTGCGCTGGTTGCCCCTCGTATTGGGCTTGCTGCTGCTCTACCTGCCCACCTTGCGGGACTTGCTGACCGGCTTGTGGGCCAAAGACGACCACATGCATGGTCCCATTGTGTTGGTGATCTCATTGTGGTTGGCCCATCGCAAGTGGGACACGATGCTGGCGGTCAGTCGCGGCCAAGAAGCCAGCGTTTGGGGCTGGCCAGTGTTGGTGCTGGCATTGCTGATGTACACCGTGGGGCGCTCGCAAAACATCTTGATGCTGGAGGTCGGTTCCGCCGTGGCCTTGCTGGCGGGTTTGCTGTTGCTGAACTTCGGCGTGCAAGCCCTCAAAACCCAGTGGTTTGTTTTCTTTTTCATGCTCTTCATGGTGCCCTTGCCCAGCATGGTGGTGGACACCCTGACCATGCCCATGAAGATGGCGGTGTCCTATGTGGCTGAACACGTGCTGTATTGGGCTGGCTATCCAATCGCCCGCACCGGTGTGGTGTTGCAAGTGGGCCAGTATGTGCTCTTGGTGGCAGATGCCTGCGCTGGCTTGCACACCCTGCTCACCTTGGAAGCACTGGGCCTGTTGTACTTGAGTTTGGTGCGCCGGGATTCTGTTTTTCGCAATGTCACTTTGGCGGTGTTGATCGTCCCCATCTCATTCACCGCCAACGTCATCCGCGTCATCACATTGACCTTGGTCACCTACCACTTTGGTGACGAAGCCGGCCAGGGTTTTCTGCACGGATTTGCTGGCATGGTGCTGTTCTTGAGTGCCTTGCTCTTGGTGGTTGCGGTCGATGCAGCCCTGCAGCGCCTTGCCAAACCTGCGGGAGCACGGCGCCACATCGCGCCTTCGAGATGAACGCCATGGCAAGCAGTGGACTCAAGAATTGGTTGGTGTTGGCACTGATGGTGTTGTGCGCCAGTGCAGCTGCGTGGATGAGCCCCAAAAAATTCACCTCCGACCAAGAACAAACTGTGAATTTGGCCGAACTCGTGCCTCGCAGTTTTGGTGACTGGACTGAACTGCGTCACACCAGCCAGCAAATCATCAACCCGCAACTGGCTGCTCAGCTGCAAGCGACTTACACCGAAACACTCACCCGCACCTATGTCAATTCCAGCGGTGAGGTGGTGATGCTGTCCATCGCTTATGGGGCCAGTCAATCACGCGATTTGCAAGTGCATCGGCCCGAGGTCTGCTACACCGCGCAAGGCTTTCAGGTGCGGCCCCAAGGCGCCAACACCATTCATGCAGGCACCACCACCATCCCCGTCCAACACCTGATGACCCACCTGGGCCAACGCCATGAACCCGTGACCTATTGGGTGCGCATCGGCAACCAATTCGTGCTGGGTCAATTCAAACAAAGTTTGGCGCGCATCCGCTACGGCTTGTCCGGTCAAATTCCAGATGGCGTGTTGGTGCGGGCCTCGTCCATCTCGCAAGATGCCCAAGCGGCCTACCCCGTGCACCAGGCCTTCATGCAGTCCATGGTGGGCGCGTTGTCCAGCAGTGCGCGCTTGGTATTGATTGGCGGATAACGATGGCCGCCATTCGTTCCATCTCCTTCATGTGGCTGGCCTCCTTGTTCGCGGCGGGTTTCGCCTTACTCAGCCAAATGATGATTGCCCGTTCCGTGCAACCCAACGACTACGGCCTGTACGCGGGTGCGCTGACTGCCGCAGCCATCTTGGCCCCGCTGGCGGGCTTGGGTGTGTCGGGCTTTTTGCTGCGGGTCTTCGGTGAAGAAGGGCCAGCGGCGCGGCGGTGGATCAAGGGCTGCCTGACCGCGATGTCCTACTCCATGTGTGCCGGCATCTTGGCCTGTGCGGCCTACACCATCTCCTTGAGCACAGACAGCACCGGCCTCATGGTTGGATTGGCCTTGGCTCCTTTGATCCTCTCATTCGTGGGCGCTGAATTGGCCATCTCCCGCTACCAGGTGGAGGGCAACCATCTCGGGGTGTCGATGTGGACAGTGGTTCCCAACTTGCTGCGCGTGGCGGTTGCCCTGGCCGGTTGGCTTTTGAACTGGAGCATTGTGGCCATCTCCATCGGCATTGGTGTCGTGTCGACGGCCGTGGGGGTGTTGGCATTGGCGACCCTGCTGCGCGCCCGCTGGAAAGACCAGCCAAGTCGGGAGTCACCTCGCACAGCGCCCGCCATGGAGAAAGTACCGTTCACCCAAGCAGCTGCAAGTGCCTGGCCTTTCGGTCTGAGCAATTTTGTTTTTTTGGTTTACTTTCAAAGTGGCGTGCTGATGTTGGCCACCCTGTCGTCGCACACAGCAGCGGGTGTGTTCAGCTTGGGGCTGAGCATTCTGACCGCGGTGTACCTGATTCCCACCGTCGTGGCCCAGCGTTACCTGATGGTGAAGTTTCACCTTTGGGCCACGCACCACCCTGCCTTCTTCTTGAAGGTTTTCAGGACATGCTGCGGTGTCGCCTTGCTCACGGGTCTGCTGATGGCAGTTGGTGTTGCGCTGCTCGCGCCTTATTTGGTGCACATCGCTTTCGGTTCGGCTTACGACGAGGTGGGCACCGTGTTGGCCATGGCCAGCCTGTGCATCCCGGCTCGTTACCTCTCCTGTTTCATCGCGGCCGCCTATGGCACCTTTGGCAACATGAAACCACGGCTGCACACGCAAATGGTGTTGGCGGTGGTGATGGTGCCGCTGTCATTTGTCGCCATCTCCAGCCATGGCCTTCTGGGCGCTACTGTGGCCATGGTGGTGAGTGAATGGGCCATGGCCTTGGCCTACTTGTTCGGTTGCGTGCGCCATATCTTTGGCGTGAATGCGCTGCGGGGCTGGAACCTTGACATCCGCGCTTTGCGCGCGAAGAACTAGCCCGCATATTTCACCAGGTCGCTCTTCTATGCCCCGCAACACTTCATGAATGCTCACTTTCCTGGCTTCGAGTGCCAAATCCAATTTGTACCGAGCGCTACACACCCGATTGAGCTGTGCCGCGGCACGCTGGCTGCGTTGCTCCGCCAAAGCCAGAGGCTTTGGCCCTCGACAGGCACAAACAGTCCTCAAGGACTGTTTGTGTCCGGTCTCAGCCTCGCGGGCACAAGCCCGCAGCGTCGTCACCCTTGCAGGGCGCACCAGCGCGTGCAAGCGCTGGTCGTTCCGCAGGCGGACAGCAAGCTGTCCGAAAACGAAGTTTCGCTAAATCCCTGCTACACCCTTGCCAGCGCACCGCAGCACAACCCACTCGGGCGCGCCCCTGGTGAAACATGCGGGCTAGGGTCTGTATGAGCATTCGCACCATTCCCACCCTGTTTCGTTCGCTGCTGCTTTGTTGCAGCTTGCTCACGCTGGGCCCCGCCTGCGCTCAACACGAAACCAACTGGCAGAACTGGCAACAAGGCCGGATCAAAGCCGTGAATGTGTTGCTGTCCACGACGTCATTGGAGCTGGGTTTGCTCAAGAACAACTGGGGCGTCAATGCGGTGCGTGCACAGATCATTCTGGAAGACGACATGCTGCTCGGCATCTCGATCTCTGGCCTGCCGCCACACCATGTGATTCACCAGCAAATCAAAACCTTGCTGGATGCTGCGCAGGCGAGGGGCCTGGGCGTCATTCTGGATCTGCACAGACCGGAGGGCGGCGCAGAAGGCCACGACGGCAAGCTGTGGACGCAACCCTTGCTGCAGGACCGCTTGGTGATGCTGTGGAAAAACCTGGCCCTTGTCTTCAAGGACCACCCGGCTTTGATCGGCTACGACCTGCTGAACGAACCCACACCGCCGGACGATTTCCAAAAAGACTTTCGCCAAATACGCGGCACGATGCAGGACTGGAACGTTTTGGCCAAACGGCTCGTCACCGCGGTTCGCGAAGTCGACAGCAAAGTCCCATTGATTGTTGAAACCACCGACTGGGCGAAACCGTTTCGCTTCCGGCAGTTGGAGAAAATTGACGACCCTTACATCGTCTACAGCTTCCACATGTATCACCCGGTGGAGCTGACCCACCAAGGCGTGCGCCAGTTCGGGCAAATCGCCGCCCTGAGCTACCCCGGAAACTACGCGGGCATGCTGGTCGACAAAGCCCAGTTGACCCAGCACATGAATGACGCGCTGGTGTTCGCCAAGAAACACCAGGTGCCCATCTTTGTGGGCGAGTTCGGCATCAACCATTTCGCGAATGCCGATGCCCGCGGTCGTTACATCAAAGACCTGCTCGACTTGTTCAATGAAGCCGGCTGGTCCTGGGGCTTTCATGCGTTTCAGATTTGGGAGGGCTGGATGCCCAACCCCGCCATGCTGGACGCCATCGTGCAGAACACCCAACCATGAGCGTGGCCCACACCTCCACCAGCGCTCCGACATGGCGCGGGCCTCAGACCGCTTGGGCACCAAAGCCGGTGATCAAAAACGGGCTGCAAACCGACGTCAGTGGCACCGTGCTGGTGTACCTGATGCTGGTATCTCCAGCTTTATTGGCATATTTGCTGGACCCGGCCGGCGTGATTCTGTGCGCGAGCGCTGCCCTCTTCGCCACATTGGCCTACATCGGTTGCGGTTTGATGTTCAGCAACCAACGCGACATCTCGGGCTATGTGTTGATCCCGCTGTGGATCTCGGCCACACAAAACCTCTACCTCGGATCGGTTGCGGAACGGGCGGACGCGTTGTCCATCCAGGTGTCTTTGTTGGCCCACATTGTTTATGCCGTGGGGCTGGTACTGGTTTTCGGTTTTGTGCTGAAGGCCAACATCAAAGACCCCTTGGTCAAGGTGAGTGCGGCTGTCGCGCTGGCCTTGTTGCTTTTCGGTGTGGTGTCGGTCGCCTTGCTGCATGCACCCATGGTGGCCATGGTCACCTCGGCAAGGAACATGATCACCCCCGCCGTCTTTTTGCTGCTGGGTTTGCTCGCCGCACAACGTGTGCGCCAAGACCATTTCACACGCATTGTGGTGGTGCTGGCTTGGTTGACCATCGGCTTTGGCTTCGTCGAGTACGTTCTGTCAGAGTGGGTGTGGGACCTCTTCAACATCGATACGCTGTGGATCAAAAAAGGCATTCCCAATTTGGCCCACTGGGGGCTGCCCGCCAACTTCGTCTCGTCAGAACGGATTTTTGGTGAACAGATTCGGCGCATGGCCTCGTCCTACGCCGACCCGGTGAACTTTGGCACCGTGCTCTTCTTTTTCTTCATGTTGGCTTGGTATGGCAGGCGCTGGGTTCTGGCCTCTTTTTGTTTGCTGGCCATTGTTTTGGCCATCAGCAAAGGCGCCTTGTTGGGTTTGCTGATTTTTTTCACCGTCTGGGCCTACTACTTCGGCAGCCGGTTTTTGTTTGTGTGTGGCGCCCTCATGGCGGCCGCCCTGGGCGCTGCCATGGTGGGCTACACCTTGCTGCACTCCACACAAAGTTTGCTCACCCATGTGCACGGTCTTGCCGCTGCCATCACCAGTTTGCCTGCCCACCCCTTTGGTCGGGGCTTGGGCGGCGTGGGCGTATTGGCTGAAGGCTCAGACGACATCCGCGAAAGCGGTCTGGGTTTGATCATTGGCCAGCTCGGCCTCTTGGCATTCGTGGTGTTTGGCACCTTCTTCGTGGCAATTGCCGAACGTTTGCCGGGCGTCACGCAGGTGAGGGAACGCGTGCTAGTGGCATCTCTTTTTTACGCCATCTTCTTCAACATTGCATTCAACGAAGTGGCACTGAGCCCCAACTCCTGCGCCGGTTATTTCTTGCTGCTGGGCATTGTGCTGGGCCGCTCACAGGCCGAGGCCCACCCTGGCCCAAGCCACCGCCACCCCGTTGCTTTCAAAAATCCTCGCCTGAGCCCCCAACCATGATCAGCGTGATTGAACCCGTGGGTGGCCACGGCGGCATGAACTACTACGACGTGGGTCTGTGCGGCGGTGCACAGCAAGCGGGCGCCAAGGTCACGCTGTACACCTGCGACAAAAACCCGCCGCTGGCAGAGCCCGGTTCCTTCAAAGTGCGGCCGGTGTTTCAGCGCATCTACGGTGCTGACCCGGCTTGGCAACGCGGCTTGCGTTATGTGCGGGGTCTGTTGCGGGCTTTGGTGGGCGGGCGTTGGGCAGGCGCTTCTGTGGTTCATTTTCATTTTTTCCACGTCGGCGGGCTTGAGTTTTTGAGCGTGCTGTTGTCGCGTCTGCTGGCCTACAAGGTGGTGGTCACCGCCCATGATGTGGAAGCCTTCAAGGAGGGCCTGTCCGTCAAGTGGCTGGTGGCCAGAACCTATGGGCTGGTGCACGAGGTGATTGCGCACAACCGCAGCTCGGGCCGGGAAGTCACGGAGAAACTCAAGGTCAATCCAGAACGTGTGCACACCATTCCCCATGGCAACTATTTGGAGTTTGTCGGCGCCATCCCCAGCCGCGAGGACGCGCGGCGTGCGCTCGGGTGGTTGCCGTCTGAAACTGGACCTGTGGTT
Organism: Burkholderiales bacterium; assembly: GCA_031431125.1. GTDB lineage: Bacteria > Pseudomonadota > Gammaproteobacteria > Burkholderiales > Burkholderiaceae_C > JANPCX01. The sequence continues at coordinate 94,501 of JANPCX010000046.1, read as the reverse complement.
CTTTTTTTTGGGCAAATCAAAGAAGTCAAAGGACTGGACCTGCTGATTCAAGCCTTCGCTACCGTGCGTGAGCAACATCCCACCGCCACCTTGGTGATTGCCGGTCGTGTGTGGAAAGACGACTTCTCGCGTTATGAGGCCTTGATTCAAAGGCTCACATTGGCCGAATCGGTCAAGCTCCACATCCGCTACATCCGCGATACCGAGGTGGCCCACTTTTACGCCGCTGCTGACGTGGTGGTGCTGCCCTACCGACGCATCTACCAAAGCGGTGTTTTGCTCATGGCCATGAGCTACGGTGTGCCGGTGATTGCCTCCGACCTGGATGCCATGAAAGACGTGGTCGCCGACGGCGTCAACGGTTTTTTGTTCAAGAGCGGCGACGCCCACCACCTGGCCGAAACCATCCACCAAGTGCTGAGCGACGTTGATGCCCGCGCCCGTGTCAGCACTCAAGCCCTGCACACCATGAAGACCGACTTTGACTGGCTGAAGATTGGTCGTCAGTTGGTTGAGGTCTACAACCGCCCATGACGTTTTTGCACCTATGAAAAAAGTTCTCAGAATTCTCGGCACACGCGGCATTCCCGCAGCCCACGGCGGTTTTGAAACCTTTGCCGAATACCTGGCGCTGTACCTGGTGCAGCGAGGGTGGCGTGTCATCGTCTATTGCCAACAAGACGGCAGCGGCCCGGTGTTTGACGACAGCTGGCACGGCGTTGAGCGGGTGCACATTCCCGTTCCCCAGGACGGCCCCAAAGGCACCATCGCCTTCGACTGGAAAGCCACAGCCCACGCGGCACGCCACCCGGATCTGTGCCTCACGCTCGGCTACAACACCGCCGTCTTCTGCGCCTGGCTGCGGCTCAAGGGCATTCCCAATGTGATCAACATGGACGGCATTGAGTGGTCACGTGCCAAATGGGGACCGGTCGCCAAGCTGTGGTTTTGGCTGAACGATTGGGCCGGCTGTTGGTTGGGCAACCACTTGGTGGCCGACCACCCGCAGATCAAATCCCACCTCAGCACCCGCGTTCGGTCGACAAAAATCACCACCATTCCTTATGGGGCCGACGCCGTCACCTCGGCGCCGATCGAAGCGCTGCACGGTTTCGCTCTGGTGCCAGGAAAGTTTCTCACCGTAGTCGCACGGCCTGAGCCAGAAAACTCCTTGCTCGAAATCGTGCAGGGGTTTTCAAGAAAGCCGCGCGGCGTCAAGTTGGTGGTTCTGGGCAACTATGCACAAGACAACCCTTACCACCGTGCTGTGATGGCCGCGGCCAGTGACGAGGTGCGTTTTCTCGGTGCCATTTACGACAAAACCGTGGTGCAGGCGCTGCGTTTTCACTCGCTGGCCTATGTGCACGGCCATCAAGTGGGCGGCACCAACCCGTCTCTGGTCGAAGCATTGGGTGCCGGCAATGCCGTCATCGCCCATGACAACCGCTTCAACCGCTGGGTGGCAGGCGAGGCGGCACTGTACTTCCGAGGTGCAGACGAGTTCGATGCGCGTTTGGATACCTTGATCGGTGACCACGACACCCTGGGCCACATGCGCAGCATGGCGAGCACGCGTTTCCACCAGCACTTCACCTGGCCCCATGTACTGAGCCAGTACGAGGCCATGTTGGCTGAATATGTCAGCGAACCATCGCAACCTGAGGCGCCATTGCTGAGCGCACCGATCAAGAGTCCGTCAACCAGGAGCAAACCATGAACGCCAATCCCAGCTCAGACAGCGTGGCCGCATTGAAGGCAGCCAGCCAAGAGGTGCTGAACAAACAGCCCTCTGAGGGACTTGAAAAGTACCAGTTCTATCACTTGAACCGCCTGGCTTTGGACTACGAATGGCTGTGCCGCAGCCACTCCAGCAATTCCAAAACCTTGGAGATTGGTGGTTACCCCTTTTTTTTGACGCTGGCACTCAAGCACAGAGGGTTTCAGATCACCACGGTGGACAAACCGACCGACATCTCATCCAAGCTGTCCAGCGAGCTGGGCCTGCAGGTGGTGGGCTGCGACATTGAAAAAGACAAACTGCCCTTCCCCGACAACAGCTTCGACATCATCTTGCTCAACGAGGTGTTCGAGCACCTGCGCATCGACCTCATCTTCACCATGGAAGAGATTCACCGCGTGCTCAAACCGGGCGGCAAGCTGTGGCTGTCCACGCCCAATTTGAAGTCACTCAAAGGCATCATCAACTTCCACGTCAAATCCGAGGCCTGGTCCGTGGTCGGCGAAGGTTTGTACGCCCAGTACAAATCCATCCATGAACAAGGTTTCATGGGCCATGTGCGGGAATACACCAGCAAAGAAGTCACTGGGTTTTTATCCAATATCGGCTTCAAACCGGGCAAAGTCATTTACCGCGGCCGTTACAACAACGCGCCCGCCAGGGTGGTCGCAAGCGCTTTTCCCTCGCTCAAACCGTATTTTTCGGTGGTGGCGTCGAAATAAATTCGCTGAGAACCAAGCATTTCAGGCGGCCAGCGCCTCAAGGTCAGAGGTGGGCGGTCGATATCACCGGGAGACCCTCAGGAATCCGAACCCACCATGTCCAGCGCTGCATCCAACGCCTTGCCCGCCGCCTTTACCAAGCCGAAGGCGGCCAAGCCTGCCGCTGCAGTCAACCTGCCCAATGGCGGACGGCTGATTTACCCGGACGTCCAGGACTGCCGCGCCCTCATCATTGACGGCAACCCCACCTCGCGCAGCACTTTGACCGCCATGTTGCGCGACATGGGGGTGGGTCATATGATGCAAGTCAGCCGCATCGCGGACGCCCGAAGGGCTCTTGAGAGTCGCACCTTCGACATTGTGCTGTGCGACTACCACTTTGAAAACTCACCCATGTCAGGTCAAGACCTGCTGGACGACTTGCGACGCTCCCAGTTGCTGCCCTACTCCACCGTGTTCGTCATGGTCACCGGGGAAGCGTCTTACGCCAAGGTAGCCGAAGCAGCCGAGACTGCGCTGGACAGCTACTTGCTGAAGCCACACACCTCACAGTCGCTGGAACGGCGGCTGATGCAAGCCCGCCACCGCAAAACCGTGCTGCGCACAATCTTCGAAGCCATTGAAAGTGGCGACTTTGATGTGGCCGCAGAGGAGTGCCAAGCCCGCTTCAACCGCCGCGGCGAGTACTGGCTGTATGCAGCGCGCATTGGCGCCGAGCTCTACATTCGCCTAGGCAACCACCAAGCCGCAAAACAACTCTACGAAGCCGTGGCCGCCACCAATGCCCTGCCCTGGGCTCGGTTGGGCGTGGCCCGTGCGGAGCTTGAGAGCGGCCAGCTGCCGCAATCCAAACGCACCTTGGACGCCCTCATCAGCAGCGACCCCGGCTACGCCGACGCCTATGACGTGATGGGCCGCGTGCAAGTTGAAAGTGGCGACCTGCAAGGCGCATTGGATACCTTCCGCACCGCCACCGCCAGTACACCGCACAGCATCAGCCGTTTGCAAAAAAATGGCTTCTTGGCTTTTTACATGGGCCAAACCGATGAAGCCTTGGAAATGCTGGAGCGCTGCGTGCGCATCGGCATCAACTCCAAAATGTTCGACTCTCAAACCTTGGTCTTCTTGGCCTTGGTTTATTTCGACAAAAAAGAGTCCAAAGCATTCGCACGCACCTTTGACAACCTGATGGCCGTGCGCGCGCGCGACCCAGACAACACCCGCGTTCAACGTTTTGTGCAAGCCCTCGAAGTGTTCAAAGCCTTGTATGAGCGCCGAGTAGGGGAATGCGTGAGCATAGTCAAACGCATGGCCGCCACGCTGCGCGACGAAGGATTCGACTTCGAAGCTGCAACCAATGTGCTGGCCGTCCTCTCCCGACTGCGCACCACCGAAATTCAGCTCCAAGACAGCGAAGACTGGATCCGCACCATCGCACTACGCTTCTGCATTTCCAAGACAACCACCGAAATGCTGTCCAAGTCCATGCAAGGCTACGAGCCTTACGAGTCCATCGTCCGCGACGGGCAAACCGAGATCAGCACCATGGCCGAAAAAGCCATGACCCACAGCGTGACGGGATCACCCGAAGCAGCGGTGAAGGCCTTGATGGTCAAAGGGGCCGAAACCCTGAACGCCAAACTCATCGAGCTCGCCGGCCTGGTGCTCAACCGCCACGCCGCCAAGATAGAAGACTGCACCAACCTCTCGGCCATGATCAACAGCTTGAAGCTCAAGTACTGCACCAAAGGTGCGCAAGCGAGCTTGGGTCAAACCAGCGGTCGCTCGGCCGGTGGTTTGAATTTGCGCAGTTAAGAGGTGACCGAGGCTCTGCGCAATTGCGCCGGTGTCGCGCCCGCTTCGCGGCGAATCAGCCGGCGCAGTGCATTGCTGTCCGAATAACCTACCTGAGGCGCAATCGCCTCCAATGATTGCACCGTGGTCTGCAGCAAGTGCAGTGCATGGTCGGTGCGCAAACGTTGCACGAACTGCAGCGGCGTCATTCCCAAAGCTGATTCAAAACGACGTGCCAGGGTGCGTGGTGTGAGGTGCAGCGCTTGCGCCATGTCGGTGATGCGGATGTGCCGGTCCAAGCGTTTGCGCACCCAGCTTTCGGCCTGCCGCATTTGTGGGTCTTGCGAGGCCAGTTGTTGCAACATGGCGTAGCCAGTTTGAGAGCTGCGTTCGTCCATCAACAAATAACTAGCACAGGTGTGGGCAAGCTGCGCGCCCGCATGCTGCGAGATCAGTTGCAGGACCAAATCGCCTTGGGCCAGTGCAGCACCCGCGGTGGTGATGGCACCGTCTTGCACCACCATGCGCTGCATGTCCAACTTCACTCCAGGGAAACGTTTTCGAAAATGACGGGCCAGCCACCACACCGTGGTGGCATTGCGGCCTTGGAGCAAACCGGACTGTGCCAACACAAAAGTAGCGGCGCAGGACGCCGCCACCGCGCAGGGTGCAGCGCTTCGAGCGCCTGCCAACTGGTTCAAGTAGTAGCAAGCATCCGTCACCTCGGCGCTGGCCAACCAGCCGTCCATGTCTTTGGGTGTCGTCAAGAAGCTGCCAGGCAGCAGCAGCAAATCGGGCGTTTCCAATTCGGTGACGGCCTTGGGGATTTGCAAGCACAACCCAGCGCCGGTCACGCATTCGCCTGAACGCATGGCCGTCACGGTCACCTCAAAAGCGGCCGGCTGCCCAAGCGCCCGCAGCACGCTGTTGGCCGCCTGAAAAATGCTCAGGCTGATGCCCAAGCTGGCGTCGAGCACCCCTTGCAAGGCAAGAAGGTGGATACGTACAGGCTTCATCGTGTCAATAATAGACTTTTTTTTGTCGTTATTGACACTGGTGCGGGCCGAAGGCGGTCGAGATACTGCCCTGACACACCCACCCCACCATGACGACCTTCATCTACGACCAAACCCACGGCCAACTCAGCCTGTGGTCGCAGTGGCAACGCAGCTTGTCCGCCATCGCCTCGCGTTTGGCCCTGCGCCGCGAAACACCCCACCGCTCGTCCGCGACCGATTCCGGCGTGCTGCTGCGGCCCAGCGATGTGCAGGCGCTGACTGTTCCGCAAGACGGTCTTTCAAAACACGCCTGGCAACTGGCACAAACCACCCAGGACCCGTGGTTGGTTGAGCATGCGGTGCGCACCTTCGTGTGGGGTTCATTGCTCGGGCAACAAGCCGGATTGACACCCGAGCGTCCGGTGCTCTTTGCCGCCTGCATGCTGCATGACGTGGGTCTGACCCACCATGCAGCGACCCCGACAGACCACTGTTTTGCGGTACGGGGTGCGCGCTATGCGCAGCGTCATTTAGCCGCGCACGCCACCACAGAAGAAAACCGGCGGGTCGCCGAGGCCATCAGTCTGCACCTCGACCTGACGGTGACCTTGGAACAAGGCCAAGAAGCACACCTGCTGCAATCTGGCGCAGCCCTGGACGTGGTCGGCAAAGGCCTGCGCCGCATTCCTCAAGACGTGCAGCGTGAAGTGCTGCAGCAGCACCCTCGAACGAATATGAAGCAGGCGCTGTGTCGCTGTTTGCGTGCCGCAGCGGCCGAGGCGCCACGCAGCCGCATCGCTTTGTACAACCGCCGATTCAGGTTTCTGGAGTTGGTCAACAACGCTCCATTCGATGAAACCGATTCAGGGCCAGGCTGATCCTGCCCCAAACAGGTCGCTCGACCTTGTCTTGACTTGATTGCCCAACCACCGAGACCCCACCATGACCATGAATCCCAGCCTCGCCGCCTTGCTGATCTACGCCGCCTGGACCTTGCTACTGGTCACGGCCATCGCTGCCCTGCGTGTCCAGGTGTCGATGAGCGGTCAGCGCCGGCCCAACGCGTTCTCGCCCTCGGGCGAGGATGTCTCGCCATTTTCGGGTCGACTGTGCCGTGCGCACGCCAACTGCTACGAGAACTTGCCCACCTTCGCGGCGCTGATTGCGGTTGCACTGTGGAGCGGCCAAGCGGCCGTCACCGACAGCCTCGCACTGACGGTTGTCGCCGCGCGTGTGGTGCAGTCCAGCGTTCACCTGGTTTCAACGCGCAACAAAGCCGTGCTGGTGCGCTTCCTTTTCATGGCGGTTCAGGTCGTCATTCAAGCCTACTGGGTGCTGCGCTTGCTCATGGCCTGGCTGACTGCGCCCTGAGCGGGAGAAAAACGGGCCCCTCCGACGATGAACACAAGGCGCGGTCACACATTCATATGAAGCATGTGAAATACATCGAAAAAAACGCTGGCGCGCTCGGTCAAGGCATCGCCACATCACCTCCCGACAAGGCCTCAGCCTCTATCCACTGCGCCACCCGGCGCACGTCGTCCCGAGGCCGGTCCGTGGCCCGTATCAACCAGTAGGCATGGTTTGACTCGGCCCGGTGCCTCGGCGGCGCGAGCCTGAGCAAACGCCCGCTGTCCAGCAGCGGCTGAATCAACTCCAATCGACCCAGAGCGACACCTTGGCCATCGAGTGCAGCTTGAATCACCTGGTCGTACTGGTTGAAATGCAAAACACCCAGCGGTTTGGCATCAACCCAACCCATGGCGCCAAGCCAATCATCCCAATGCAGCCAGGGGTAGTTGGGGTCGTCAAACTCCAGCAGAGAGAACTTGGAAAGAACCTGAGCGGAGCGCAATGCCTTCAAGCCCAAGGACGGATGGGCCACCGGCGCAACGGCGTGGCCAAAGAGTCGGGTGGACCCAGGCGGCGCGAGCAGGGGTGTGGTGTAACGAATGGCCAAGTCGATGTCTTCATGGCGCAAGTCGGCCACCCGGTTATTCGCTGAGATGCGCAAGTCGATACCAGGATGCAGCTTTTGCAAACGACTCAAGCGTGGCAGCAACCACAGTCCGGCCACCCCAATGCTGGCACTGAGCGTCACGGGTTTCGTTGCGGGGGAGGCCTGGATTTCGCCCAGCACATCTTGCAGCTGCTGCACTGCGCCGTCAGCGCTGCGAAACAAACGTTCCCCCTCGGCGGTGAAGGTGATGGCGCGGTGACCACGCACCAGCAGCTTGACACCCAGATGTGCTTCCAAAGCATGGACTTGCCTGCTCACCGCCGACTGCGTCAAACACAGGTCTTGTGACGCGAGGGTGATGCTCATGCGCCGCCCGACTGCAACAAAGCCTCGAATCAGATCCAGCGATGGCAAACGCAGCAAGGATGTTGGCATTCGGGTTAGGTATGTGATGAGTCCGAAATGTCGATTGAAACACAGACCGCGACGTCATGTAATCGGCTTGTCAAAACCGCAAGGGCAATGTCCCGGTCTGGAATCACCATGAAGAACGCGTCCATCAACAACACCACGCCCGCCTGGTGGCAAGAGGCAGGGGTGCTTGTTGTCGTCGGCGGCATCATCATGGGACTGGCCTTGGGCGTGCGCCACGTCCAAGGCCTGTTCCTGCTGCCGGTCACGATGGACCGCGGTTGGTCGCGCGAAACGTTTGGGATGGCCATGGCCATCAAGAACCTCACCTGGGGCATCACCCAGCCCTTCGCCGGCATGCTGGCAGACCGTTTCGGTTCAGTCAAAGTGATCGTTGGCGGTTTGGTGTTCTACGCCTTGGGTCTGTTTTTCATGGTGCATACCCACACGCCGACTGGCTTCATTTGGGGCGCGGGGATTTGCATCGGCACCGGGCTGTCCGGCACGTCGTTTGGCGCCATCTACGGCGCTTTGAGCAAACTGGTCACCCCGGAGAAACGCAGCTGGGCCCTGGGCCTGGCCGGCGCGATTGGCGGTTTCGCCCAGTTCACCATGGTGCCAGCCGCGCAAGAATTGCTCAGCACTTGGGGATGGAGCGGTGCCTTGTTGCTGCTCGCCGCCCTCATGGTCGTGGTCATTCCCTTGGCCATTCCGCTGCGCAACCCTGTCCAGGCCCTGACCGCGAGCACATCCGACATGCCCATGTCAGCAGCGATTCGTGAAGCCTTCAAGCACCCGGGCTTCTGGTTGCTGAATCTGGGCTTTCTCGCCTGCGGCTTCCAGTTGGCTTTCGTGGCCACCCACTTGCCGTCTTATCTGCTCGACAAAGGCATGCGACCGAGCGACGCGGTCGCAGCCCTGGCCATCATTGCACTGACCAACGTGTTCGGCACCTACTACTTCGGCATGCTCGGTGCCACCCACCGCAAGAAGCACCTGCTGGCCGGCATTTACCTGGTGCGAACAGCGGCCATGGCACTGTTTGTACTGCTGCCTTTGACGTCGATGAGCCTTTATCTCTTCGCCGCCGTCATGGGCTTCGTGTGGCTAGGAACGGCCCCTTTGACCAACGGTTTGGTATCGCAGGTGTTTGGTGTGCGTTACATCACCACCCTCTTCGGTTTTGTATTTTTTGGCCACCAGCTCGGCGGCTTTCTCGGTGTGTGGATGGGCAGCCGCCTTTTTGAGGCCACCCAGTCCTACGACACCATCTGGATCATTGCCATGGTGCTTGGCGTCGTCGCGGCGGCTCTGCACTGGCCCATCGATGACCGCGAGTTAGTCCGGCCGCGCACGGCCGTGGCCGTACCATGAGGTCGTTGCGCGCCGCTCGTTGGATGTCACGTTGTATCAAGTGGCTCAATCGCCTGCTGCTGGCGGTGGTTTGTCTGGCAGTGTTCCAAGCCTGGCTCACCGCGAACAACGTGCTGTCGTGGCTGCAACTGGTGTCGTTCTGTGCATGATGTCGATACAGCAACTCAACCATCCCCCCAACCATGACCACCATCGCCATTCAGGCCGAGCTGGCCCCCGCCAGAAACAAACCCACCATCTACCCAGAGCCTTTCGCAACGCGCATGGCGGGCCGAACGGTGCAGGCTCTGGGTGACCTGTTCGGCCTGCACAACTTCGGCATCAACCGCGTCACGCTGGCACCCGGCGGCGTGTCAGCACTGCGGCATGCCCACCGCTTGCAAGATGAGTTTGTCTACGTGCTGGTAGGCCAGCCCACCCTGATCACCAACGAAGGCGAAACCATGCTGCAGCCCGGCATGTGCGCAGGCTTCAAAGCCGGCACCGGAAACGCCCATCACCTGGTCAACCGCAGCGCCGACGACTGCATCTATTTGGTCGTGGGTGACCGCACCCCAGGCGACAGGGCGAGCTACCCCGACGACGACATCGTGGCCCAAGCAGACGATGCCGGGAAGTGGCATTTTTTTCACAAGGACGGGATACCGTATTGAGGTCAGCGCTGGCAGATCCGGCAAAACGAATGCTTCCATGTTCGGCAATATGTCGCGGTCCCGAGCCACTTGCGGATTTTCGGACGACTGGGGCCACTACATTGGGTCCCATCCACATTTTTTGCCGCAGGTCTGTATGAAATCCATCCTTGTCGCCCTGGTCTGCCTTGTTTTGTCGACTCTGGTCTCTGCCCAATCCGTCGTCACCTACAACGTGGCGCACACGCGCACGCGTGACGTGAACATGGTGGTTGTGAAAGTCGCCGCCAGTTTCTTCAACGCCGATCTGAACACACAGGCACGCTGGTACACCGACATTCAGTCCTGCGTGCGGCGGGTCAACATGGCCGGCACTGTGATCGTGGTCGCCTCGTACAACGGCGGCTTCAGGTTCTACGGGCCCAAAACATGGCATGACTTCCTGCGCAGCATCGACATGGCCTGGGTGAATGCGCGCGTGAACAAAGAGATGACCTGTCAGTTCTAGAACCGTGGCCCCGCGCGCACAGCTCACCGATCCGACAGGCCGCACTGAACGCTGTGCGGCGCCCCCCCAATCAGTGCGAAAGCAAACCTATGTTTTTGAAAACGATGGCCGTTCGCTTTGGCCTTGCTGCGGTGTTGACCAGCGCCTCGCTGCTGTCCATGGCCCAAACAGCCCCGCCGGCCAGGTGGCTAGTTTCCAAGCTAGAAAATGGCACGCGCCACCTGTCGTACACAGCGACGGCGCCGCTGCTGGGCAAACCCACCACCTTCATGGTGACCTTCTTTTGTTACCCCTACAGCACCAAAAACGTCAAAGGCATGCTGGGCATCGACATTTACGTCGACAACGTGGCAACGCTGAAGCCGTTTCAGTTTGACGATTTCGAAGGTCCAGATGCGTTGGCCAACGGCAAGAAGTTGCTTCGAATCACAGTCAACAGTCCAGGCAAACCACCCTATGTGGTGGACTCCTTGCTCAGCGGTTGGATACCCGATGTGAGCAAGTTCGCCTTCAGCGTGAGCGAAGAAAGCCAACGTGCCAAGAGCTTTCAAAAAACCGTATTGCGAGCGCTGGTCGATGATGCAGACAGCCTGCAGGTGGTCATCACCGCCCCCCGCAACCCTAAACTCAAACTCGAATTCAACGTGCCGGTGGCCAACCAACGCACCGAGTTCAAAACCTTGCTGACGGGCTTGAAATGAAGGACCGCACCGCTTTGAATTCCACGCAGAAAGATCACTTGCCTGAACGTCAGCGGTCATCTGCCCGAGGGTTGAGGTTTGTTTTCATGGCGTCGTTGCTGGTGCTGCTACCGGCCTTGACGCATGCGCAGGTTGACACTGCGCATGCGCGCCAGGTGTTTGCGGAAGTCAACAAACAGCTGCCTCAGTTGAAGCGTGTGACCTTCACCTCCAAGCGCCCGGACGTTGACTACAAAGCTGACGGCAAGGCCTGGGCCGAGGGCGGCGTGGTGAAGAAGATTGAAATCATTGAACGCGACGACAGCGGCGATGTGGTGAGCGAGTTCTACTACGCGGGCTCCACCCTCGTCTTCGTTTTCGAAATGGTCAAAGGGTTTGCAGACTCTGGCAACTCCAATAAACAGGTGGCCATTAGCGAGGAACGTTACTACTACCGCGACGGCAAACTTTTCAAGTGGCTCAGCGGCATGGGCAAGGACAAAAGCGAGAACCCGCCGTCCAGCGCTGATTTTGCAGACGTTGCCAAATCGCGGCTTGCGGCATCGGCCACGTTTCAAACCGCCGCCCTGAAAGCATTGGCGGCGACCCCCGCGCCCAAGTAACCGAGCCCCTGTTTCAGTCGCCCGTCTGTCGGTCATCGGCAGATGCCCACCTGTTCAACGCTGGGCTCCCACTCAACCGAAGGAATTTTCCATGCCGACTCGCCTCAACTCCACGCCGTTCGTCTCCAGCTTCATGCGGTTCACATTCGCCGCACTGAGCCTGGCCTTTGCCAGCGCCTCGTTTGCGCAAACCGCCGCACCGACCACCGTCAAGGTGGGCAACTTCACCAAACAAACCGTCGGTACGGTGACGAACATCAATGAGGGCGACCTGGGGTGCTACGTGAGTCTGAAGGACGACCAAGGCAAGGCATTCGAAGAGTTGGCCGACTTTGCCATCTGTGAAAAACCCAAATCCTACCTGGGCCGACGGGTGAGCTTGAGTTACACCATGAGCAGTGTGATGGCCGACTCTTGTCAGGGCGACCCCTCATGCAAAAAGACCCGGGCCGTGGCCTTGGTTCAATCGCTCACGGTGTTGGGTGCCAAAACTACAGGCTCCACCAGCAGCCCGGTTGCAAGCGCTGCACCCGCTGCCCTCAGTGGGCAGGCCTCTTTCTGTACTGCCCAAGAGACCGTTGTTTTTTCTTGCCGCACCGGAGTCAAGATGGTGTCGGTTTGTGCCTCGAAAAACGCCACGCAGAGCAAAGGTTATTTGCAATACCGCTTCGGCAAACCGGATTCAAACGAGGCCCCCGAGCTCATGTTGCCTGAAGGCCAGCTCACCGCCAACAAAGCCGCCAGCGGTGAAACAGTTCCCTTCGCGGGCGGTGCGGGCAGCTGGTTGCGTTTCAAGAAAGGCAGCTACAGCTACGTGGCCTATTCCGGCGTCGGGAAGTGGGGGCCCAAAGGTGAGACCCGCGAGAAAAACGGCCTCGTGGTTGAACGCAGCGGCAAAGCGGTGGCAAATTTGAAGTGCACCGGTGATGCCACCAGCGAGTTGGGGCCCGAGTGGTACGAAAAAATGGGCGTCCAACCCAAAGGCGACGAAGACTTTTTGTTCCCAGATTAAGAAGCTGTCGGTGACCCAGGCACGACCGACACATCGGTTCGGTCACGCCGAAACAGCCACACCCAAAATCCGAGCACAGTGGCCGCTGCGGCAAGGCCCGACATCACCAACACCGAGCCGACAGGCACATTGCGCGACGCCTCGGGCGCCTGGATACCGTCCAGGCCGGAGAACACCAAAAACAAGCTGAAAAAGCCCAGGACAACGGTGAGCGGAAGGCCAAGGAACACTGCGAGCAGCGCATCACGCGCCCACTTTTTCAACGCCATGGAGGACCTTTCGTTGGGTGTTGAGCGCCCCCAGACCTGTCGCGTTGCGCCAGGCCCCCCGAGAGGGATGAGAAAACTTGGGAGCGGCCCGGCGTTTTCTCATGAGGCGCTGACATCAGCGGCACAGTTTCAGATTCGTCCGCGTAGCGCGAACGATGGGCAGAAAATTCTCAGCGTCGGTCGGTGGGTAGTTTTCTCGGATGCCCGCATCGGTGAGTTTGGCATCCTCTTCCAGCGGTTTCAGAACAGCGCGACAGGCCGCCAGGTCGCCCAGCTTGTGCAGCGTCACCGCCAGGTCGTTGCGCACCCGCCCCTTCTCGAGCCAGTCCAGCGAGCGGTCGCATTCCTTGAGCAGGGGTTCAAGCAGCGCACGCGCTGGCTCGAACTGCTTGCGGTCGTATTGCTGCTTGAAACTTTTCCGCGTCGCAGCGACGGCCTTGCTGGTGCAGGCCGCAGATGGTTTGAAGTACACCATTTCAAACGTTGCACGCACACCGCAATGACCCATGCACGCATCCCCAGGCCCGCCCTTGACGTCAATGCCTGCCGGCGTCAGCGTCATGGTCACGATGCAAGGTTTCTTTTCCTCGATCCCTTCCAGTTTGGCCCGACCGTTGCGCACCTCACCTTCCAGCGAGCAGTTGTGCCCGTTGTCGCCCAGTGACGAAATCGAAAAGTTCAACGCACCCGCCTTGCCTGGCTTGAGGGACAAATGACCCATGCCACCCTCAGCCACAAACTCGCCCGGTGACAGCACCGCCACCGGTTGCTGTGCAAACGACAGCTTGCATGCGAAGAGCAGAAACAATCCAGCAAAAACGGCGGGAGCACACTTCAGCGCTAGTCGTGATCTTGGCGTGGTCATGCGGAAGTGTGGGTTCTTGGTGGGCAAGCTGCAGATTGTGTACGAGGGCTCAACGGGATGAGCGTGAGCAAATACCGCTTTGGGTTACTCGCCAAAGCTACGGCTTTTTTTCTCTGCCCGAGACAAAAACCCTCCTCGATCCCCTCACCTCAACGACGCACCCTGAACCACGCCGCATACATGGCCGGTAGGGCCAACAGCGTCAGCACCGTCGCGACCACCAAGCCGCCCATGATGGCCACAGCCATGGGGCCCCAGAAGACGCTGCGTGACAGCGGGATCATGGCCAACACAGCGGCGGCTGCGGTGAGCACAATGGGCCTGCAACGCATCACCGCAGCTTCAACGATGGCGCTCCATGCATTCACACCACGCTCTCGGTCATGTTCGATTTGTGCAATCAAGATCACCGAGTTGCGCATGATCATGCCCATGAGGGCAATCACGCCCAGCAAGGCGACAAAACCGAAGGGGCGGTCCAGCAGCAGCAAGGCGGCAGCCACACCTGAGATGCCAAGCGGCCCAGTCAGGAAGACCAGCACCGCGCGGCTGAAGCTGTGCAGCTGCAGCATGAGCAAGGTGAACATGATGAAAAGCATCAAGGGCGCTCCCACCAAGATAGACCCTTGGCCTTTGCTGCTTTCTTCGACAGCACCGGCGACTTCAATGCGGTAGCCAGATGGCATGTCCTTGCGAATGGCATCAAACAGCGGGTTGAGTTGGGCCGTGACGGTTGCACCTTGAATGCCGTCCACCACATCACCTTGCACGGTGGCGGCGTAGTCGCGGGCGTCCCGCCAGAGCACACCGGGCTCCCATACGAACTTCACCGTGGCCACTTGGCTCAAAGGAACCACGCGGCCCGTGGTCGTGGGCAGGTAGCCGTGGGACAGGTCAGCTATCGCATCGCGCTCGCTCAGGGGTTGGCGAAATACGATGTCGATGAGTTTGTCGCCATCGCGGTACTGGCCGACGGTGCTGCCGCTGTTGAGCGTTCGGGCGGCTTGCGCAATGGCTTGGCTGGACACACCCAGAGCACGCGCTTTGTCTTGGTCCACTTCCAGGCGCAGCGCTTTGATGGCTTCGTTCCAGTTGTCGTTGACGCCACGCATATTCGGGTTGGCGTGCATGATGGCTTTGACTTGATCGGCGTAGATACGCACCTTGGCCGGGTCCGCACCCACCACGCGGAACATCACGGGAAAAGCCACGGGCGGGCCATTGGGCAACAGCTTGGCGCGGGCACGCACCTCCGGAAACTCGCTGGCCAGCAACTCGGGCAATTGCTTGCGAAGCCGCTCGCGCGCTGCCAAATTGGAGGTCAGCACGACCATTTGGCTGACGTTGCTGTGCTGGAAGATCTGGTCCATGGTCAGCGCAAAACGAGGGAAACCGCTGCCGACCCAGGTGCTCACATGGTCCACACCATCGAGCGCCATCAAACGTTTTTCCACCTTGGCTGCCACAGCTTCATTGGCCGCAAATGAGGTGCCCTCCGGTGACCACAAATCCACCAGCACTTCCAAGCGGCTGGAGTCCGGGAAAAACTGCTGCTGCACCTTGCCCATGCCGACGATGCCCAGCACCAGGCTGAGCACCGTCAGCCCGATCGTGATCCAGCGGTGCTGCACGCACCAGTTCACGAGGCCGCGAAAGCGTGTGTAAAAAGGCGAATCAAACAACTCGTGCACAACGGGCTGCTCACCCTGTGGATGGACGGGTGCCTTGAGCAAACGTGTGCCCAGGTAAGGCACAAAGTAAACCGACACCCACCAGGAAATCAAGAGGGCCGCAGCCGTGACCGCAAAGATTGCAAAGGTGTATTCGCCGACGGTGGACTGCGCCATACCGATGGGCAAAAAACCCACTGCCGTGATCAAGGTGCCGGTGAGCATGGGCATGGCGGTGGCTTCATAGGCGAAGGTCGCGGCGCGCACTTTGTCGAAACCTTCTTCGAGCTTGCGCACCATCATCTCCACCGCAATGATGGCGTCGTCCACCAGCAAACCCAAAGCGATGATGAGCGAGCCCAGCGATATCTTGTGCAGCCCCACTTTCCAGTAGTACATGGCCACAAAGGTGATGGCCAGCACCAGTGGAATCGTGATGCCCACCACCATGCCGGGCCGCCAGTCGATGGTGAACTTCCACGAGTTGGGTTTGAAGTGCAAACCCAAGGCCACGAAACTCACCGCCAGCACGATCAGCACCGCTTCGATCAACACGCCGACGAATTCATTCACCGAACGTGCCACCACGGTGGACTGGTTCTGAAACTGTTTCAGCTCCAAACCCACAGGCAATTCCGCCTGAATGGCTTTGCTTGCGACGGCCAAGGCTTGGCCCATTTCAATGATGTCGCCGCCTTTTGTCATGGATACCCCCAGCGCCAGCACCGCCTGGCCTTGGTGACGCACGCGCAGTTGAGGGGGGTCAATGGTGCCGCGTGTCACGGTGGCGATATCGCCCAAGCGGAAGCTGTTGCCCCCTGCACCACCACGAATGGGCAATGCGCGCAGTTGTTCTTCGGAGGTGAACTGACCACTGACCCGCACTTGCAGATTGTCCGTGGGCGAGTTGATCGTACCCGCCGACTCCACCGCGTTTTGCTGCCCAAGCTGAGCCAGCACCTGGTTGAAGTCCAGGCCCAATTGCGCCAGGCGCTGGTGCGACACTTCGATGAATAATTTTTCGTCTTGCGCGCCAAAAATTTCTACCTTGTTGACGTGTTTGACCTTGAGCAGCCGTTGGCGCACCGCGTCTGCGTGGGTTTTCAGCTCAGGCGCGCTGAAGCCGTCGCCCACCAGGGCGTACATGGAGCCCACCACATCACCGAACTCGTCGTTGAAAAAAGGCCCCTGCACACCCAAGGGCAAGGTGCCGCGCATGTCGTTGATCTTCTTGCGCACCGTGTACCAAATTTGCTGCACTTCCTTGGGTGGAGACGAATCCTTCACCTGAAAAATGATGGTGGTCTCGCCAGGCTTAGCGTAAGAGCGAATCCTGTCGGCGTAGGGCACCTCTTGCAGGGTTTTTTCCAGCTTGTCGGCCACCTGCTCGGCCATCTGCTGCGCCGTCGCCCCAGGCCAATAGGCGCGCACCACCATGGCGCGAAAGGTGAAGGGCGGATCTTCGTCTTGGCCGAGCTGAAAGTAAGCCGCCAGGCCCAGCAGCATCAAGACCACCAAGAGGTACCGTGTGAGCGCGGGGTGGTCCAGGGCCCATTGAGAAATATTAAAACGCGAGACCTGAGAAGCGCTGGAGGTGTTCATGACCAGCTCACTTCGCGGGATTGGAAGTGGCAGCTACCGCCTGGGCAGACGACGCCGCGCTCACACCTGCTGTCACCTTTTTTGGGTCGTGCAACCACTTCACTTTTTGCCCGAGTTGCAGCACGTGAACACCCGCTGTGACGACGACGTCACCGGGTTTCAAGCCCGTGGAAATCACGGCTTCATTGCCATCGGCACCCGCGACAGACACGGCTTGGAGCTTCACTGTCATGCTGGAAGCATCCACCAACCACACCTTGGTTTGGCCTTGGTCTTCCTTCAAGGCAGACAGAGGCAATTTGCTCACGCCTGCGACCTGGGGCAGGTCCACCACCACCGACATGGTTTGCCCGAGTTGCACCTGAGCGGACGCGCTGCTGCCCAAATCAGCCTTGACCAAAAATGTGCGTGTCACGGGGTCGGCTGCTGCGGCAATCTCCCTCACCTTCAGTGGCCACCACGGTTTGCCTTCGCCCCACGCTTGCGCCTTGAAGGCCGTGGGGGGTGTTGTAGGCGCGGCCGCCAGCGCGCGAATTTGCGCCACTTTGTCTTCAGGCACAGCGAACACCACGTCACGTGGCCCGTTCTGCGCCACTCGCAACACAGTGCTGCCGCTGCTGACCACAGCGCCGGGCTCGGCATCCACACCGGTGACCACACCAGCCACGTCACTCACCAGCACCGCATAACCGGCCTGGTTGGTTTGAACCTGGGTTTGTGCCTTGCTTTGGTTCAACGACGCCAGCGCCGCTTTCAGCGTGGTTTCGCGTCGCTCCAACTCGGCTGCGCTGATGAAGTTCTGATCGCGCAAGTCTTTGAAGCGTTTGAAATCAGCAGCAGCGAGGTCGTAGTTGGCCTGGGCCGCCGCCATTTGTGCGCGGGCATTGTCTTGGGCCAGTTTCAAATCTTGTGGGTCGAGTTGGGCCAGCACCTGACCGGCTTTGACCGTGTCACCCAAGTCCACTTGCCGCTTCACCAACTTGCCACCCACCCGAAAGCTCAAACGCGACTCGGTGCGGGCGCGGACTTCTGCCGCGTACTCGTAGTGGGCAGAGGCCTTTTGGTCTTGCACCGTCACGGTTCTCACCGCACGCACCGGCTCAGGCGCGGGTGCAGGTCGCGAACAGGCCGCCAGCAGCGCAGAGATGACGAGGAGGGTGGGAAGAGAACGCATGGCAACCCCTGAAAAACGGTGTCGAATGGGAGATCGACCAATAACTGACTGACCGGTCAGTAATGTATTGGGCTCCAACGGCGATGTCAACCCGCACTCATCAACAACTTGCCTCATCCCAGACAGCACCGGTCGGCAGTGGACAATCAGCGCCTCCATGAGCGTCAACCATTACGAAAACTTTCCGGTGGCATCCATGCTGTGTCCGCCCAAGCTGCGACCAGCGGTGGCAGCCATCTATTGGTTTGCCCGCACGGCCGACGACTTGGCCGACG
The DNA here is from genome assembly GCA_031431125.1 of Burkholderiales bacterium. Lineage (GTDB taxonomy): Bacteria > Pseudomonadota > Gammaproteobacteria > Burkholderiales > Burkholderiaceae_C > JANPCX01. The sequence goes on along the minus strand of JANPCX010000046.1, from coordinate 76,194 downwards.
AAGGCGACCACGACAGCACCACGCGCCAAAACGACTTGCACGCCTACAGTGCCGACTTGCTCCGCTTGGTGGCAGGCCAACCCATCACCGACCGCTGGAAACCTGTGTTTGAGCCGCTGGGCCCAGTCATCCAACAACACCAGCTGCACCTTCCACTCTTCACCGACCTGATCAGTGCGTTCGAGCAAGATTTGTTCCAAACGGAGTACAGCGACCGCGCCCAGTTGCTGGACTACTGCCGTCGCTCTGCCAACCCCATAGGCCGTTTGTTGCTGCAGCTATATGGCGTGAACGACGCACAGGCCTTGCAACAAAGCGATGCGATTTGTTCCGCACTGCAACTGGCCAACTTTTGGCAAGACTTGGCCATCGATGTGAAACGCGGGCGTTTGTACCTGCCGCTCGAAGACTGTGCCCGCCACGCCTTGGCCAAAGACCAGGTACTGTCCAGCCAAGACAGCCCTGCCCTGCGCGATACGCTGCGCGATTTGGTCGCTTGGACGCGCAGCTTGATGCATTCAGGCGCCCCCTTGGTGCACCGCCTGCCTGGCCGAGCCGGTTGGGAGCTGCGTTTGGTGGTGCAAGGGGGTTTGCGTATCTTGGAGACAATAGAGCGCATGAACTTCGCTACGGTGTACAAGCGCCCCACCTTGACCGCCTGGGACGGCCCAGCCCTGCTGTGGCGTGCGGCCTGCATGCGTGCCCGGGTACTGCACGACACAAGAGCAGCGGCATGACCCCCGAACAATACGTCCAAGAGAAAACAGCCAAGAGCGGTTCCAGCTTCTACTACGCCTTCTTGTTTCTGCCGCCAACGCGGCGAGCAGCCATCACGGCGTTCTACGCTTTTTGCCGCGAGGTAGACGACGTGGTGGACGAGACCAGTGAGGCCAGTGTCGCCGCGACGAAACTCGCCTGGTGGCGAAAAGAAGTGGCCACGAGTTTCGCGGGGCAAGCCAGCCACCCGGTGATGAAAGCCCTGATGCCCCACACCACCGCTTTCAACATCCGCGCAGAGCACCTGCATGCGGTGATCGAAGGCTGCCAAATGGATTTGGAGCAAACCCGCTACCTCGACTTTCCTCAGTTGCAGCGTTACTGCCATTTGGTCGCGGGCGTGGTGGGTGAAGTGGCCGCACAAATTTTTGGTGCCACACAAGCCAACACCGTGGCCTATGCGCACAAATTAGGCCAAGCCATGCAACTCACCAACATCATCCGTGATGTCGGCGACGATGCGCGGCGCGGGCGTATTTACCTGCCGGTGTCTGAGCTGCAGCGCTTTGACGTGAAAGCCCATGAGCTGCTCAACCGCAAAGCGCCCTGGGGTTACAGCGATCGTTTCACCGCCTTGATGAAATTCCAAGCGGAACGGGCCCACGCGGCCTATGACGAAGCACTGGCCTTGTTGCCCGAGATGGACAGGGTCGCGCAAAAGCCTGGCTTGATGATGGCCAACATTTACCGCACCTTGCTGCGTGAAATTGAAGCCGATGACTTTCGCGTGCTGCACCAACGCACGTCGCTAACACCACTGCGCAAGTTGTGGATCGCGGTGCGTACCAACTGGCGCGGGCGCTGATGAACGTAGCCGTTGTTGGCGCAGGCTGGGCGGGCCTCGCCACAGCGGTGCACGCGCGCCTGGCGGGACATGAGGTGACGGTATTCGAGATGGCAGGCCAGCTCGGTGGCCGTGCCCGCACGGTGGAGCTGCCCGAGGGGCCACGTGTGGACAACGGCCAGCACATCCTGATTGGTGCCTACACACACACATTGCGTCTGATGCAGACCTTGGGCGTGGACCTTCATGCGGCATTTGACCGCCGACCACTGACCCTGGTGAATCCGCAAGGACAAGGTTTGCGCCTGAAAAAAGGACACCCCGCTTGGGCCTTCGCAGCAGCCGTTTGGAACAACCGCAGTTGGACCGTACCCGAGCGCTTGGCCTTGTGCACACTCGCCGGGCGCTGGGCCCTGGGCGGCTTCCGCGGCCCACCGCAACAAACCGTTGCCGACTTGACCCGCAGCCTGCCCGCGGCCTTGCGTGACGACTTCATCGACCCTTTGTGCATCGCGGCCTTGAACACACCCGCCGTTGAAGCCAGTGGTGTCGTCTTCTTGCGGGTGTTGAAAGATGCCCTTCTCAGCGGCCCGGGCGCCTCCGATTTGCTCCTGCCCCAACAAGGCTTGGGTGCCTTGTTGCCTGAACCTGCGCAGCGCTGGTTGGTGGCGAACGGGGTGGTTGTCCACACCCACCAGCGGGCGCAGAGGCTGCGGGCCATCCCCTCGAACAGCGCTGCGGCGAGTTGGCAAGTGGAAACAGCAGTCACCACCAACAGCCCCGGGACGTACGACCAGGTGGTGCTGGCCTGCACTGCAGGCGAAGCCGCCCGGCTGACAGCCGAGATCAACGCCGAGTGGTCGGCTCAAGCCGCCGCGCTGCGTTACGAGCCCATCGTCACGGTGACCTTGCAGTGCCCCGGCACCAGGCTGCCCGAGCCAATGCTGGCCTTGGTCAGCGACACCACCGAGAGGCCCGCCCAGTTTGTTTTCGACCTGGGCCAGTTGGGCGGCTTGGATGGTGAGTTGAGTTTTGTGATCAGCGGCGCAGCGCCCTGGGTGGAACGGGGCTTGCCAGCCACCGAGGCTGCTGTCCTCCAGCAAGCACAAACCGCATTGCGGCCGTTCTTGGTGGGAGCGCCCTCGCACCAGCGTTGCCTCACCGAAAAGCGTGCCACCTTTCGCTGCACGCCAGGCCTTGCGCGCCCCACTTCAAACATCGCACCGGGCTTGTGGGCCGCCGCCGACTACGTCGCTGGCCCCTATCCCGCCACGCTGGAAGGTGCCGTGCGCAGCGCGGTGGAAGTCGTCCGGCAATGGAATCCCCGCTAACGCTACACATCTCGTGATGCAGCTTGCATTTTCGCTATACAGAAAGCAAGCAAACTGCGAGAGAATGGCAGCATGAAATCGACCGAACCCAAATCGCCCAGCATCCAGGTGCTGGAGCGCATGTTTCAACTGCTGGACTTGTTGGCCTCTTACCAAGACCCGGTGTCGCTGAAGATCATCAGCGAAAAAACCGGCTTGCACCCGTCCACCGCCCACCGCATCTTGAACGACCTGGTGATAGGCCGGTATGTGGATCGCCCGGAAGCGGGCAACTACCGGCTCGGCATGCGCTTGCTGGAAATGGGCAACTTGGTGAAAGCCCGGCTTGATGTGCGCGAAGCGGCGCTCGGCCCCATGCGAGAGCTGCACAAGCTCACCAACCAGCCGGTGAATCTGTCCGTGCGCCAGGGCGACGAGATTGTCTACATCGAACGCGCCTTCAGCGAGCGCAGCGGCATGCAGGTGGTGCGTGCCATTGGTGGTCGCGCGCCATTGCACCTCACCTCGGTTGGAAAATTGTTCCTCGCTTACGACGAACCACAGCGGGTTCGCGCCTATGCAAGCCGCACCGGTTTGGCTGGCCACACACGCAACAGCATCACCAATTTGCCCACGCTTGAAAAAGAACTGTCACGTGTGCAGCAAATGGGCTTGGCCCGTGACGAAGAAGAGTTGGAGTTGGGTGTGCGCTGCATGGCAGCAGCCATCTTGGACGACCAAGGTCGCCTGGTCGCTGGCTTGTCCATTTCCGCACCAGCCGACAGGCTGGAAGACGCATGGATCGCCAAACTCAAAAGCACAGCGGCCGAGATTTCCGCCAGTTTGGGCCACGCAGCAGCAGCTGCTTGAGCTAACCCAGCGGTAGTTAACGAAGCTAACGAAGCGGCAAAGCGCCGCTGCTGGCCTGGGGAATGCTGTCCTCCAGCCACTTGCGCACCCGCTCTGCATCACCGATGCGTGAGTAACGCCCCGCAGAGTCCAAAAACACCATGATGAGCTTGCGCCCAGCCAATTTGGCCTGCATCACCAAACAGCGTCCTGCCTCGGCGATGTAGCCGGTTTTTTGCAAACCGATGTCCCACACCGCATTGCCGACCAGACCATTGGTGTTTTTGAAGTGCTGAGTTTGGTGGTCCACCTCCACCCAATACTCGGGCGAGGTGGACAGCTCACGAATCATCGGATAACGGTGTGCGGCCGCCACAAGCTTGGCCAAGTCACTCGCGCTGGATTGGTTGCGGCTGGACAAACCCGTCGGCTCCACATAACGCGTATCCAGCAAACCCAACTCACGGGCTTTGCGGTTCATCGCCACAACAAACGCCGACAGGCCACCCGGGTAGGTTCGGCCGAGGGCGTGCGCGGCGCGGTTCTCGGAGGACATCAAGGCCAAGTGCAGCATCTCGCCACGTGTCAGCTCGGTGCCGACCTTCAAACGCGAACGGCTGCCTTTTTCGGTGTCCACATCGTCCAGGGTGACCGTCAGCACCTCGTCCATGGGCAAGTGTGCGTCAGCGACCACCACCGCAGTCATGAGTTTGGTGAGCGAGGCTATGGGCAGCACCGCTTGGGAGTTTTTGCTGAACAGCACTTCATTGGTGTCTTGATCCACCACCAAAGCGACGCTGGACTTCAGGTCCAGTTCATCGGTGGTTTGATGCAGGCCAAACACCTGGCCATAGGACAGACGCGGCGGCTCGACCACACGCTTGACCTTGCGGCTGGCAACGTTGGCGCTGGCGCGTGATTTGGTAGCTGCGGTGGTGGCACGCACGCGCTGCGAGGGGATCGCTTTTTGTGCCGAGGAGGATTTCGCGGGGCCCGCGCTTTTGCGGTCACCGTCACGGCTGTTTTTGTTACCAGTGGCCCAAGCCGAGCCGCTTGCGATCCCAACCAGCAGCAGCAGCAACACAGCCGCTGAGGTTGATTTCATGAAGTCGCGCATAACCACCTTTCGCTGAACCATCGCCAGTGTAGGTGATGAGAAAAAGTCTTGCAAGATCAAAAACTTAAAAGACTTTCCTCAAGCCGAATCTCATGAGTCACAGATCGAAGGGTTAACCCTGGGCCGCAACCCTTTCGGTTTTGCTGTGCAGCTTGTTCAGGGCCGACAAATAGGCCTTGGCCGATGCCACCACAATGTCCGGATCAGCGCCCACGCCATTGACCACTCGGCCGCCCAGTTGCAGACGCACCGTCACCTCTCCTTGCGATTCTGTGCTGCCCGAGGTGATGGCATTGACCGAATAGAGCAGCATTTCCGCCCCTGATTGGATCTTGGACTCGATGGCTTTGAGGCTGGCATCGACCGGGCCGTTGCCATCGCTTTGCGCATGGTGCTCCACGGTGCCCGCAGAAAAAGCGACGGTGGCTTGCGGACGTTCACCCATTTCGGAATGCTGCTTGAGCGATAACAAACGGTAGTGCTCAGCTTCAGAAGTGACGGACTCGTCCATCACCAAAGCCAAGATGTCTTCATCAAAAATATCGCTCTTGCGATCGGCCAGTTCTTTGAACTTGGCGAACGCTGCGTTGACCTCGGTTTCCGAATCCAGCTGGATGCCCAGCTCCTGCAAACGTTGCTTGAACGCATTGCGGCCCGACAACTTGCCCAGCACAATTTTGTTGGCGGCCCAGCCCACATCCTCGGCGCGCATGATTTCGTAGGTGTCGCGGGCCTTGAGCACGCCGTCTTGGTGGATGCCCGAGGCATGGGCAAAGGCATTGGCACCGACAACGGCCTTGTTGGGCTGAACCACGAAACCGGTGGTCTGCGACACCAGACGCGAAATCGGAACGATCTGTGAAGCATCGATGCCCAGTGTCAGACCAAAGTAGTCTTTGCGCGTTCGCACCGCCATCACCACCTCTTCCAGTGCGCAGTTGCCGGCCCGCTCACCCAGACCATTGATGGTGCACTCCACCTGACGCGCACCACCAATCTTCACACCCGCCAAGGAGTTGGCCACCGCCATACCCAAATCGTTGTGGCAGTGCACCGACCAAATCGCTTTGTCAGCGTTTGGAATACGCTGGCGCAAATTCAAAATGAAGTTGCCATAGAGCTCTGGAATGGCATACCCCACGGTGTCGGGCAGGTTGATGGTGGTGGCGCCTTCATTGATCACCGCTTCAATGACGCGGCACAGAAAGTCCGGGTCAGAGCGGTAACCATCCTCGGGTGAAAACTCCACATCGCCAACCAAGTTTCGTGCAAAACGCACCGCAGACTTGGCTTGCTCAAACACCTGGTCGCGTGTCATGCGCAGCTTCTTCTCCATGTGGAGTTCGCTGGTGGCGATGAAGGTGTGTATGCGCGAACGCGACGCGCCTGTCAGTGCTTCGGCAGCCCGTGAAATGTCGCGGTCGTTGGCACGGGCCAAGGAACAGACCGTGGCGTCCTTGATGGCGTCGGCAATCGCTTTCACCGCCTCGAAGTCGCCGTTGGACGAGGCCGCAAAACCGGCCTCGATCACGTCGACGCGCAGCCTTTCCAAATGGCGCGCAATGCGCAACTTCTCGTCCTTGGTCATGGAGGCGCCTGGCGACTGCTCTCCATCTCTAAGGGTGGTGTCAAAAATAATGAGTTGGTCGGACATGAAATCACTCCTGAACAAAAGATGCTTTTTCTGAATCGCGTCGCAGATGCTAAAGGCTATGGGCAACGCCTGCCTTTGTCGCCAGCCTCACCGCGCCTTGCCGCATGGCACGCTGAACGCCGCTGACTATGGCTTTGAGTGAGGCACTGGTGATGTTCGCATCACAACCCACGCCAAACACGGTGAGCACATCCCCAAAACGGAGTTCCAAATAGGCCACGGCTTGGGCGTCGGCGCCGCTGCGCATGGCATGTTCGTGGTAGTCCAACACCCGCACTGCAGGTGCAAGGTGTTGATTCAAACCGTGCACCAAAGCGTCAATCGGACCACTGCCTTGGCCGGCAACGTGCAGCACACGGCCGTCGAGCAAGACATCCACCGCCAAGGTCACACCCCCGCCTGCGTTCTCGGTCACCACGGGATGCAGCGCAGCCGCGCTGTCCAGACCATAGGCTTGGTCGAAAATACGCCACAGGTCTGCCGCCGCCATTTCTTTGCCGGTGTCATCCATGACGGCTTGCACCACCTGGCTGAATTCGATTTGCAGTCGCCTCGGCAACTCCAAGCCGTACTCGGCCTCCAGCAAATAGGCGATACCGCCTTTGCCAGATTGGCTGTTGACACGAATCACTGCGTCATAACTGCGACCCAGGTCTTTGGGATCCACAGGCAAATAGGGCATGTCCCACAAATCGCCCTCTTGGCGCGCAGCGAAGGCCTTCTTGATGGCGTCCTGGTGTGAACCGGAGAACGAGGTGTAGACCAAATCACCCGCATAGGGATGCCGCGGATGCACCGGCAACTGGTTGCAGTGCTCGACGCAGCGGCGAACTTCATCGATGTCCGAGAAGTCCAATCCGGGCGAGACACCTTGGGTATAGAGGTTCAACGCCAGGTTGACCAAGTCCACATTGCCGGTGCACTCACCGTTTCCGAACAAACAACCTTCAACCCGGTCGGCCCCGGCCATCAAAGCCAACTCGGCAGCGGCTGTGCCTGTGCCCCTGTCGTTGTGGGGATGCACAGACAAGACGATGCCATCACGCCGCGCCAGATACCGATGCATCCACTCGACCATGTCGGCGAACACATTGGGGGTGGAATGCTCCACCGTGGACGGCAAGTTGATGATGCACTTGTGCTTCGGTGATGCTTGCCAAACTTCAGTCACCGCATCCACCACACGCTTGGAAAACGCCAACTCCGTTCCGGAGAACATTTCGGGTGAGTATTGGAAGGTGAAGTCGGTGGCAGGCTGGGCTTGCGCCAGCTCATGCACCAACTGGGCGTGGCTGGTGGCAAGCAGCACGGTTTGGTCTTCGTCCAGGCCCAGCACCACCCGGCGCATGATGGGTGCGGTGGCGTTGTACATGTGAACGATGGCAGTTTTGGCGCCAGCCAATGATTCAAAGGTGCGACGAATCAACGGTTCACGCGCGGGGGTGAGCACCTGGATGGTGACGTCTGCTGGAATGTGACCGCCTTCGATCAACAAACGCACAAAATCAAAATCGGTTTGTGATGCAGAAGGAAACCCGACCTCGATCTCCTTGAAGCCGATGCGCAACAGCATCTGAAACATGCGCAGTTTGCGCGACGCGTCCATCGGTTCAATGAGTGCTTGGTTGCCATCGCGCAGATCGGTGCTCAGCCACAGCGGCGCACGCGTCAACACAGCATTGGGCCAGGTGCGGTCGGGAAGTGCGACGGGTGCAAAAGCACGGTATTTGGTATGCGGTTGCGAAAGCATTGTTTTCCTTCAGAGCATGGTGAATTTCACAAACAGCGCACACAAACAAAACGGCCCGCTGCTGTTTGCATACGGGCCGTGGTGGTCGAAAACGTGTGAACGTGTCTCTACTCGCGAGCCCGTGGGTCTCCTAGAAGTAGGGCCAGCAGCGTTGTCGAGAAAATGTTCATAAGAGGTGAATGTAGCAGATGGACAGCGTTCAGTGCAAGCCGCGCTCGTCAGGCTCGTCGGTCGAGGTGGCGATCACGCTCACCGGCTTGCCCTTCAAACGCCGCCAACCGTAAACCGCGTAACCCGACAGGCCATACAAACAAAATATGACAAACAGCACCATCGGCGGGTGAACGTTGATCAGGGCAATGGCCAAAGCAATGGCCACGATCACGACAAAAGGCACGGAACGTTTCAAGCTGATGTCTTTGAAGCTGTAGAACGGCGCGTTGGTCACCATGGTCAGGCCAGCGAACAAGGTCAAGCCGAAGGCCATCCATGACAACCAGGGGCCCGTGCTACGCACGTCCAAGCCCTGGTCGTCCATGACCCAAATGAAACCCATCACCAAAGCCGCCGCCGCGGGACTGGGCAAGCCTTGAAAAAACCGTTTGTCGACCACGCTGATGTTGGTGTTGAAACGGGCCAAGCGCAGGGCTGCACACGAGCAATAAACAAAGGCGGCAATCCAACCCAGTTTGCCCATGCCCTTGAGCGCCCATTCGTAAATGATGAGTGCCGGTGCGGCACCGAACGACACCATGTCCGACAAGCTGTCCATCTGCTCACCAAAGGTGCTTTGGGTGTTGGTCATGCGCGCCACGCGGCCATCGAGGCTGTCCAGCACCATGGCGCAGAACACACCAATCGCGGCTTGCTCAAAGCGCCCGTTCATGGCCATCACCACCGCATAAAACCCACCAAAAAGTGCAGCCAGCGTGAACAGGTTGGGCAAGATATAGATGCCCTTGCGCCGCGGACGCACCGGCGGCGGCACGTCGTCAATGTCGTCGTTGGGAAGGTCGCCGTCGTGCATGTCAGGCTGGTTCATGGTGGTGGTGTTGACTGCGACGTATCAAGCTCGCGAGGGGTGGATTATGGCGCTGTCAAAAAAAAAGCCGTGGGCAGGGCCCACAGCTTTCTTTCAAGAGGCGCCGCAAGGCGACCGGTGGGTCATCAGTTCTTGGATTGGTCCACCAAACGGTTTTTCTTGATCCAAGGCATCATGGCGCGCAGCTGCTCACCGACTTGTTCAATGGGATGCTCAGCGGTCAAACGACGGCGTGACAACAAGGTGGGCGCACCCGCTTTGTTTTCCAAGATGAAGCTCTTGGCGTACTCGCCGGTCTGGATGTCCTTCAAACACTGACGCATGGCGTTTTTGGTGTCTTCTGTGATCACACGGGGGCCGGTCACATACTCGCCATACTCGGCGTTGTTGGAGATGGAGTAGTTCATGTTGGCGATGCCGCCTTCATAGATCAAGTCCACAATCAACTTCAGTTCGTGCAGGCACTCGAAGTAAGCCATTTCGGGTGCGTAACCGGCTTCGGTCAGTGTCTCAAAGCCGGCTTTGATCAACTCCACTGCCCCACCGCAAAGCACTGCTTGTTCACCAAACAAGTCGGTTTCGGTTTCTTCACGGAAATTGGTTTCAATGATGCCGGCTTTGCCGCCACCGTTGGCAGCGGCGTAGCTCAAGGCCAGGTCACGGGCCTTGCCCGACTTGTCGGCGTGCACAGCGATCAGGTGAGGCACACCGCCACCTTGCGTGTAGGTACCGCGCACGGTGTGTCCAGGCGCTTTGGGCGCCACCATCCACACATCCAAGTCGGCGCGCGGGACGACTTGGCCGTAGTGCACATTGAAACCGTGGGCAAACGCCAAGGACGCACCCTTCTTGATATTGGGCTCGACTTCAGCGGCGTAGACGGAAGCAATCTGCTCGTCGGGCAAGAGAATCATCACGACGTCGGCAGACTTCACCGCGTCAGCGATTTCGGCGACTTTCAAACCGGCCTTTTCGGCCTTGTTCCAAGATGCGCCACCTTTGCGTACACCGACGGTCACTTTGACGCCGCTGTCATTCAAATTCTGCGCATGGGCATGGCCTTGCGAACCGTAGCCGATGATGGTGATGTTTTTGCCTTTGATCAGGCTCAGGTCAGCGTCTTTGTCGTAATAAACCTTCATGACTATCTCCTTCTTTGATCTCTAAAAAAATGGCGGGGGTGCAGTGAACCCAACCTCGTTGGCTAGGTTAGACGCGCAGGATGCGCTCGCCGCGACCGATCCCGCTGGTGCCGGTGCGCACGGTTTCCAAAATGGCGCTGCGGTCCAGCGCCTGGATGAATGCATCAAGTTTGGCGGCGTCACCGGTCAACTCGATGGTGTAGCTTTTCTCGGTCACGTCGATGATGCGGCCACGGAATATGTCGGCCATGCGTGTCATCTCTTCACGCTCTTTGCCCACGGCGCGCACTTTGATGAGCATCAGCTCACGTTCGGTATAAGACGCTTCGGTGAGGTCCACCACCTTCACCACTTCAATCAAGCGATTCAAGTGTTTGGTGATTTGTTCAATCACCTCGTCCGACCCCGTGGTGACGATGGTCATTCGTGACAGCGAGGCGTCTTCGGTGGGGGCCACCGTCAGGCTTTCAATGTTGTAGCCACGGGCAGAGAACAAACCCACCACACGCGAAAGCGCGCCAGGTTCGTTTTCCAAAAGCAAAGCGATGATGTGTTTCATGTTGTCCTTCTAGCGCCAGGCCCGTGGATGCGGCGGTAACCGCATCACAAACGCAGACGCATCAATAAGAATGGGAATGTGTTGGGCTTGATTGAGGCCGCTTGCACCGTGCACACAGAGCGGCGGTAACCACCCCGTGAGCACTTTGCTGCGCAGCCTCAAACGAAAACTACAAGTCTTCTGACCCCAACAACATTTCGCTGATGCCCTTGCCGGCTTGAACCATGGGCCAAACGTTTTCGGTTTGGTCGGTGCGGATGTCGAGGAACACCGTCCGGTCTTTCAACCGAATGGCTTCGCGCAGTGCACCTTCCACATCGCTGGGCTTTTCGATCTTCAAGCCGACGTGGCCATAGGCCTCGGCCAGTTTCACGAAGTCGGGCAGCGCATCCATGTAACTGTGCGAGTAGCGACCACCGTAATCAATCTGCTGCCACTGACGTACCATGCCCAGGTAGCGGTTGTTCAGGGAAATGATCTTGACCGGCGTTTTGTACTGGAAGCAAGTGGACAACTCTTGGATGCACATCTGAATCGAGCCCTCGCCCGTGATGCAAAACACGTCCGCATCCGGTTTGGCGAGTTTGATGCCCATGGCATAGGGCAAACCCACGCCCATGGTGCCGAGGCCGCCAGAATTGATCCAACGACGTGGTTGATCGAAGCGGTAGTACTGGGCAGCCCACATTTGGTGCTGACCGACGTCAGACGTGATGTAGGCGTCGCTGTCTTTGGTCAAGTTCCACAGCGTCTCCACCACATACTGCGGCTTGATGACTTCGGTGCTGTTCTTGAACTTCAGGCAGTCCTTTTTGCGCCACTCGCCAATTTGGTTCCACCATGCGGACAAGGCGTTGGCGTCCAGCTTGGCTTGCCCTTCTTTGATTTGGGCGATCAGCTCTTGCAGCACGTCTTTCACGTCGCCCACTATGGGAATGTCGACCTTGACACGTTTGGAGATGGACGAGGGATCGATGTCGATGTGAACGATCTTGCGTTCCACCGAGGCAAAGTGTTTGGGGTTGCCAATCACCCGGTCGTCAAAGCGCGCACCAACCGCCAACAAGACGTCGCAGTTCTGCATCGTCATATTGGCTTCGTAGGTGCCGTGCATGCCCAGCATTCCGAGGAATTTGGGGTCGGACGCGGGGAAAGCGCCCAAACCCATCAGGGTGTTGGTGCATGGCACGCCGAGCAAATTCACCAACTCACGCAATTCGGCAGATGCATTGCCCAGAATCACACCGCCGCCGGTGTAGATGTAAGGGCGCTTGGCCGTCATCAACAACGCAATCGCTTTGCGGATTTGGCCGCCGTGGCCTTTGCGCACCGGGTTGTAGGAACGCATCTCGATGGTGGCGGGGTATTCAAAAGGCGCGGTCTTGACGGACACGTCCTTCGGAATGTCGACCACCACGGGGCCAGGGCGCCCCGTGCGGGCAATGTGGAAGGCCTTTTTCAGCGTCACCGCGAGGTCACGCACATCCTTGACCAAAAAGTTGTGCTTCACGATGGGACGTGTGATGCCAACGGTGTCGCACTCTTGGAAAGCATCCAAGCCAATCGCCGGCGTGGGAACCTGGCCAGTGATGATGACCATGGGGATAGAGTCCATGTAGGCGGTGGCGATGCCAGTCACGGCATTGGTCACACCAGGGCCCGAGGTCACCAAGGCCACACCCACTTCACCGGTGGCACGCGCATAACCGTCGGCGGCATGCACGGCAGCCTGTTCGTGGCGTACCAGAACATGCTCAATGGTGTTTTGTTTGTAAAGCGCGTCGTAAATGTAAAGAACTGCACCTCCTGGGTAACCCCAGAGGAACTTGACATTTTCGGCTTGGAGGCAGCGCACCAGAATTTCAGACCCGTTGGGGTCCAGAGCGGGCGCTGTGGATGGGTTTTGCGGCTGTGCAGCGGCGGCACGCCGAACTTCGGCAGTAGTCATGTCCATATAAAACCTTTGTGAATTTCTCTAACGAAAAACCATTGGTGCGCCTCTCCGCACTCTCGTGGAGCGGGTGTGGTGCCTTGAAGTCGGGAAAATGACTCACCCGGGTCGGCCGAGTCACTGAAGACCATCTGTTGTGCAACGCGGCATTATGCCACCGAAGCAACAACCGGCTTGAGCAATGTGATAATCCGCGCTTCTCCCCAGGGCCCAGCGCCCAAGGCGCCCCCAAGTTGGCTTCCGACAAAGAGTTATCCGACTTCCTCAAGAGCGTCGAGAAACGCGCCTTCAAACGCACCGCTTTTGCCGTGCGCGACGAAGACGCTGCCTTGGACATTGTCCAAGACGCCATGATCCGCCTGTCACAAAGTTACGCCGACCGCCCCCCGGCAGAGTTGCCGCTGCTGTTTCAGCGCATCCTGTCCAATGCCACCATGGACTGGTTTCGGCGGCAAAAGGTCAGAAAAGGCGTTTTTGCGAACTTCTCCGATTTGGAATCCAACGGTGGCGACTCCGGGTTCGACATCCTGGAAACGCTGGAAAGTGCCAACGGCACCGGCTCGGAAAGTTCAGCCGACGTCTTTTCCAGGGCGCAAATCCTGCTTGCGATTGAAGCTGAGGTGTCCTTGTTGCCTGGCCGTCAACGGGAAGCCTTCCTCCTGCGTTACTGGGAGGAACTGGATGTATCAGAGACGGCTTTGGCCATGGGCTGCTCAGAAGGCAGCGTCAAAACGCACTGCTCCAGAGCAGTGCACGCTTTGGCCAAAGCGCTCAAAACCAAGGGAATTGGACTATGAACCACGACATTCTGACCGGCGCAACAGGCGAACAGGCGCAAGCGCGTTTCGCATTGCGCATCACGGCGCTGTTGAACGAGTCTGCGCAGAACCTGCCCAAGGATGTTACCGAGCGCTTGCGAGTTGCGCGCCAAAACGCCATGCAACAGGCCCAAGCCGCTCGAACAGCGGTCGCCAAACCGGTGGTTGCCACGTCCGGCCTGTCCTGGGCCTGGAATAAGGTTTTTGCTTCGGCCGGCGGCCCCAGTGGTTCCGATTCACCCGCGTGGTGGAACAAGCTGGTCACGGTACTTCCCTTGGCTGTCTTGGTGTTGGGCTTGCTTGCCATTCAGGATTTGCATTCGTCCGGCTTGATTTCGACGGCCGCAGACATTGACGCGGCCTTGCTCGCGGACGATTTGCCACCTGGCGCCTACCAAGACGCAGGTTTCCTTGAGTTCCTCAAGCGTCCGGCCATTCAGGAGTAACTCCTTGCTCGTGACAGCCCGCCATCCGTCGTCGTTCACCCCAAAGCCATCATGGGCGTGGCGGGTCGGCGGCTGCATGCTGCTTGTGTTGCTCGGGGCGAGTGGTTTTTTGGGGGCCGGCAGCGCCGTCACCGCACAAACCACCACGGCCAAAGCCGCACCCGCCGCCGAGCAAGGGCCACGCTGGCGTGATCTGAACCGAACGCAGCGGCAGTCGCTTGCGCCGCTGGAGACCGTCTGGACGACGATCACCGCAGACCGAAAACTCAAATGGATAGGGATCGCACAGCGCATGCCAGCCATGCCTGAGGATGAACGCGCGCGCGTTCAATTGCGCATGGCGGAGTGGGTGATGTTGGGCCCCGCCGAACGCGGTATCGCGCGGCTTAATTTTCAAGAAGCCAAACAAGTCAACCCCGAGATGCGCCAGGCCCAGTGGAAGGCCTATCAGGCCTTGCCAGAGGACGAAAAGCGGCAACTGGCAGACAGCCGCAAAGTGCAACCGCCCGGTCCGCCTAACGCGTCGCTGACCTCGGGCTCACGCAGCGCCAAAGTTGTCGACGCCGACAAAAAATCGAAAATCGTCACAAACCCGACCTTTGCGATCCCACCAACGCCGATTGCGTCCACCTTGGTGCACCCGAGTTATGGGGCAACCACCACCTTGTTGACCAAAAAGCCATCTCCACCGCTGCACCAGCAGGTGGGATTACCGAAAATTGCGACAACACCCGAGTTCGTCGACCCCAAAACCCTGCTGCCACGCCGTGGCCCGCAAGCGGCCGCCATTTACACAGCCACCGCATCGACCGAAGCGCTGGAACGACCTTAAGGCGACGCTGAAAAAGTCGCTCGCGGAGCGCAAGGCTCGCTTGGGACGGTCGCTTTTGACTCTGTTCGCCACTCGCCGTTGAAAGTCCTCGCCACAGCGGAGCTATGGCTCCGGCACTTTTTGTGATGAAGGCCTTGTATCCCATCCCCAATGGAAACCTTCCGCTCTCGCGGGGACTTTTTCGGCGCCGCTTTAACCGGTCCATCTCAAGGGTTCAGGCAACGGCTTTTGCCATCAGCCCTGTAGCATGTGGCACCTTGTTGAATTGGGGCTTCTTTGCCCCCACTGATGTCCCATGGCCACCTCCGCGCCCGAACCTTCAAACGCCACTGTTTCGCTCGCCCCCGACACCCCATCTCCCACTGAAACCCCGGGTATCGCCCGGCGATTGGCTTGTTTCACTTACGAGGGTGTGTTGCTGTTTGGCGTGCTCATGATCGGTGGCTATTTGTTCTCTAGCCTCACTCAGCAAAAACACGCTCTGGTCGGGCGCCACGGCTTGCAGGCGTTTTTGTTTTTACTGTTGGGCATCTATTTCGTGTGGTTTTGGTCTCGCAGCGGTCAAACGGTTGCCATGAAAGCCTGGCATATTCGCCTGTTGGACATGAACAACCGCCCCCCCTCCCAACTGCGTTGCACGGCCCGCTACCTGCTTAGTTGGATTTGGTTCGCTCCGGCTTTGTTTTTTGCGTGGATGGCCCAGACCACCCCGGCACAAACCTTCGGCTTGCTCTTCGCGGGCGTGCTGACCTATGCCCTGCTTGCGTGTTTGCATCCGCGTCGCCAGTTCTGGCATGACTTGCTCTGCGGCACGCAACTGGTCACCTACCGTCCACCACCCAGGAAAAAACCGCTGTGAGCAACCCGCACAAAGGCCGCACAGGACTCAGCCGCGTCGTTCACGCTGCGGGGTATTCATGGTCGGGGCTGAAAGCGGCCTACCGCAATGAAAGCGCCTTTCGCCAGGAGGTGTGGTTGGCGGTGCTGCTGGTTCCTGCCGCGTTTTGGGTCGGACGAAATTGGATCGAGGTGAGCCTGCTTGCCGGCGTGGCCATCATCGTCTTGGTGGTGGAACTGCTCAACTCGGCGGTTGAAGCCGTGGTCGACCGGGTGTCGTTTGAACTGCACGACTTGTCCAAACGCGCCAAAGACTTTGGCAGCGCAGCGGTTTTGCTGTCGCTGCTGCTTTGTGCGGCTGTGTGGTTCGCTGCCATCGGCAACCGCTGGGGCCCTCCTTGGATTTGGTTCTCGCCATGACGAAGCCGCTGAGCATTTGTGTTTATTGCGGCTCGCGCACCGGTGCTTCACCCGTCTACGCCCAAGCCGCGCAGGCCGTGGGTGCTTGGATAGGCCAACAAGGTGCGCGTTTGGTCTACGGTGGGGGTCATGCGGGCCTGATGGGGACAGTGGCCGACGCCACCCTGGCCCGTGGTGGCACGGTCTTCGGCGTGATCCCACGCGCGTTGGAAACCCGGGAGTTGGCCCACAGCGGCATCACCGAGCTGCATGTGGTGGACACCATGCACCAGCGCAAAGCGCTGATGGCCCAGGAGTCTGACGTTTTCCTTGCGCTGCCGGGCGGTATAGGGACACTCGAAGAATTGTTTGAGGTCTGGACCTGGCTGCAGCTCGGATACCACGACAAACCCGTGGGCCTGCTCAATGTGGCCGGCTACTTTGACGACCTGCAGCGTTTCATGGACCACACGACGTCACAAGGTTTCGTCAGCAGTGAGCAGCGTGCGCTGCTGCAAGTGGACGACGACGCTGAGCGTTTGTTGAACCGACTGGCAGCGTCTGCACAAAGCTCGACGCCCCAGAGCAGCTACACCCAGATTTGAGCGCTGACAAACACGCTGCTAAACCGCCGCCTCGTTGGTCTCGCCCGTGCGAATCCGCACCACCTGCTCCACATTGGTGACGAAAATTTTTCCGTCTCCGATCTTGCCCGTCTTCGCGGCTTTGATGATGGCTTCGATGCAGCGGTCCACGTCTTCGTCTTTCACGACCACTTCCACTTTCACCTTGGGCAAAAAGTCCACCACATACTCCGCGCCGCGGTAAAGCTCGGTGTGGCCTTTTTGGCGGCCGAAGCCTTTGACTTCGGTCACGGTCAAACCAGTGACGCCAACAGCGGCCAAGGTTTCACGCACTTCTTCGAGTTTGAAGGGTTTGATGATGGAGGTGATTTGTTTCATGGTGTCTCCGGTGTTTGAATTGTTCTAAGCAGTCTAGGGCCTGGATGTGGGCAAAGCTATGCGCGAAAACGCGAGGTGATGGGGTAGCGCCAATCGCGCCCGAAAGCCCGGTGGGTGATGCGGATTCCGACGGGGGCTTGGCGGCGTTTGTACTCATTGATTTTGATGAGCCGGGTCACCCGTTCCACATCGGCCACATTGAATCCCGCCGCCACGATCTGCTCGATGCTTTGGTCTTCTTCCATGTAACGCTGCAAGATGGCGTCCAGCACCTCGTAGGGCGGCAGGCTGTCTTGGTCGGTTTGGTCGGGGCGCAGTTCGGCAGACGGGGGACGGGTGATGATGCGCCGGGGAATCCACTCACCATTCGGTGCGTTGGCGGTTTGTTCATTTTTCCACTGCGCCAACTCGTACACCAAGGTTTTGGCCACGTCTTTGATGACGGCAAAACCGCCCGCCATGTCGCCATACAAAGTGCAGTAGCCCGTGGCCATTTCACTTTTGTTGCCGGTGGTCAGCACGATGGAACCGAACTTGTTGGACAAGGCCATCAGCAAGGTGCCACGCACCCGGGCCTGGATGTTTTCTTCGGTGGTGTCCTCGGCCCGGCCCGCGAACTCTTGCTGCAAACCGGCTTTGAAGGCTTCAAACATGGGCGTGATGGACAGCTCGTCGTAACGCACTTTCAAGCGCCGGGCCATGTCGCGCGCGTCTTCACAAGAGATGCTGGCGGTATAGGGCGAGGGCATCATCACCGCCCTCACCTTGTCGGCGCCCAGCGCGTCCACGGCAATGGCCAGCACCACGGCCGAATCAATGCCGCCGGACAGGCCGATCAGGGCGCCAGGGAAACCGTTCTTGCCGACATAGTCGCGCACGCCCGTGACCAAAGCTGACCAAGCCTGCGCGTGCACGCTGGGCACTTCGTCAATAGAACCGAGAGCGTGGGTTTTGGACACCTGCACCAAGGTCAAGGCTTCTTCAAACATGGCTGCACGCGCACCGACCGTGCCGTCGGCATTCAACGCAAACGACGCGCCATCAAACACCACTTCGTCTTGTCCACCGGTGAGGTGGGCATAAAGCAGCGGCGTTTGCGAGACACGCGCCCGCTCGGCCATGCGTGCTTCACGTTCTGCCACCTTGCCCAAATGAAAGGGCGACGCATTGAGCACGCACAACACATCGGCGCCCGCTGCTTTGGCGGCGGCGGCGGGTTCGTCAAACCAGGCATCCTCACAAATCAAAATTCCAAAACGCAAACCGCCAACCTCGAAGACCACCGCGCCCTCACCTGCGTTATTGCCCAAAACGCTGCCCAAAGCGCGGCCCGACGCAAAGTAGCGTCGCTCGTCGAACACCTGGTAGTTGGGCAGCTCACGTTTGTTGTAGGTGGCGGTGATGCGTCCGGCATTCAGTACCGATGCGGCGTTGTGGCGCAATGGAACGGCATGGGATTTGGAACGCAGGTCGCCCACCTCGCCGCGCTGGTGGGGGTGCCCCACCACCACAAACAAGTCCGTCAGGTCGGCCAAAGCAGCCGCACAATCGCGCAGCGCCTGCGCGCAGCCCTGCATGAAGGCGGGACGCAGCAGCAGGTCTTCAGGCGGATATCCACACAGGCTCAGCTCGGGTGTTAACACCACACGCGCACCCAGGGCATGGGCTCGCCTGGAGAATTCAACGATTTTGGCCGCATTGCCCGCCAAATCACCCACGGTGACATTGATTTGCGCCAACGCCACTTGAACCACACCGGAAGTCATATGCAGACAGCGTCCTCAAAAAATACCAACGAAGGAGCCGATGTTATTCGAGTGTTTGACGACCCGTGCGCTCTGGACGCTGCGGCCTGGAACGCGCTGCTGGCCCAGCAGGCCCAGCCCACGCCCTTCTTGCGGCATGAATACCTCGCCGCACTGCACGCCTCCCAAAGCGCAGTGCCCGCCACCGGTTGGCATCCGCGGTTTGTCTGTGTGTTCCGGGGTGAGCAATTGGTGGCCGCCTGTTTGCTTTACCTGAAGGACCACTCCTACGGCGAGTATGTGTTCGACTGGGCCTGGGCCGAGGCCTACCAGCGGCATGGTCTGCGCTACTACCCCAAGCTGCTGGGTGCCGTGCCTTTCACCCCCGTGCCCGGCACCCGTTTGATGGCCACGGACGAGACATCACGCGCCCTGCTGCTACAGGTACTGCCCCAACTCGCACACGAGCTGGGCGCCTCGTCCGTGCACTTGTTGTACTTGGATGCCACCGATCAACAGGCCGCCATCGATGCCGGCTGGATGCTCAGACGCGGCGTGCAATTCCATTGGCAAGACCCCGACACCGTCGACAACCCGGCAAGCCCCACTCGCCGCTGGCCCCACTTCGAAGCCTTTCTCGCCAGCCTGCAGCGCGAGAAGCGCAAAAAAATCCAACAAGAACGCCGCAAGGTCGCCGACGCTGGCATCGTCTTCGACGTGTTGGAAGGATCAGCCATTTCTGAGGCCGACTGGGATTTTTTCTACCGCTGCTACCAAACCACCTACCAAGCCCACCACTCCACGCCCTACCTCAGCCGCGACTTCTTCGCCCGCATGGCAAGCGATATGCCCCAGCAGTGGTTGATGTTTGTGGCCCGGCGTGGAGGTGAACGCATCGCCGCATCCCTGGTCGCCATCGACACCGAACAAGGCGTCGCCTATGGCCGCTATTGGGGCGCGGTGGACCACGTGCCCTGTCTGCACTTTGAAGCCTGCTACTACCAGCCGCTCATCTGGTGTTTGAACCAAGGTTTTCGCCGCTTTGAAGGCGGCGCGCAAGGCGAACACAAAATGGCGCGGGGTTTGTTGCCGGTGGAGACGGCTTCTGCGCATTGGTTGGCACACCCAGAGTTTGCGCAGGCCGTGGCTGATTTTCTGGCGCGTGAGGGTGCCGGAATCGCCGACTATGTGAATGAGTTGGAAGAGCGAGGGCCGTTCAAGAAAACGATCCAGGATTCAGCGGACCCAATCGGGCTGCCATGATGGCTCCGATTGATGCGCGCCCCTGCCTTGCACTTTGAGCGCTCCGACACACACGCTGGCTTGATGTGTTGGCGCGGCGCGCTGTTCACCAGCGTGCGCCGAATTTTCCCCGCAATGGTTGCAATTGGTCTTCGTTCAGCGCCAAGGCTGACTGGTGGCCGAGGAAAAACAACTTGGCAGTCTCTTCCAACTCTTCCAACACAGCCATGGTTTGGGCGGGTGTGTGGTGCCAAACATTGGGCCCCAAACGCTCCAGCATGACAGCGCGAAGCAACAAACCACGGACCGCATAACGTTCTATCGCCTGTTGAACGCGGGCAGCCGTTGACACGGCGCCGGGCAAGTCGTAGGGGATCAGCGGCACATGGCCGACTTTCATCACAAAGTAGGGCGTGATCGCAGGCAGCAATTCCTGGTCCAATTCAAGACGCAAAGCACCACCCTCGGCTTGTAAGGTCAGCGCGACGCAATAAGTGCTGTGGGTGTGAATGACACAGCGCGCGCCTTCGCCAGCTGCGGCGGTTGTTGAATAAATTCTCTGGTGCAAAGGGACGGTTTTGCTGGGTTGGTCCCCGCTGAGGTGCTGGCCTGCGTGGTCGAGCCGCGCCAAACGCTGGGGTTCCAAATAGCCCAGGCAAGCGTCGCTCGGTGTGATGAGATAACCGCCACCGGCGTCTTCATCCAAACGAACACTGATGTTGCCCGCTGTCGCATGCACATAACCCCGTGCGAACAAACTCTGGCCGACACGGCAGATTTCGTCGCGCGCTTGGGTTTCCGTCATTCCAGCTGCTGCGTTCATGACAAGACCTTAAAAGCTTGAGAAAAAATATCGGGTGCACCGAAGTTTCCGGATTTCAACAGAATGTGCACCGCTCGGCCATCGACCCCTGTGGCACCACGGCACCACGGCACACCGGGGGCCGCTTGGGGGCCGATCTGCATTTGATTGATGCCCAGCGCTTGCACACAAGCGCCCGAGGTCTCGCCGCCCGCCACGATGAGTTGACCCACACCGCGTCGCACCAACCCTTTGGCGATCTGGGCCAAGGTCTGCTCGACAAGTTCACCGGCCGCGCACGCACCCAAGCGCTCTTGAGCGGCCAGGACTGCCGCACTGCTGGCGCTCGAGTAAATCAACACCGGCAGCGCGTTCAGATGCGCGTCGGCCCAGGTCAGGGCCTGGGCCACCACATCCACACCGTCCGCCAGTTGTATGGGATCGACTGCCCAAGCAGGAAGACCCGAATCGATGAAGTGTTGAACCTGGGTTTGCGTCGCCACCGAACAGCTGCCCGACACCACGGCGGCAAACCCACTGACAGGCGGCAAGGCACTGGCGCGGCTCGAGCATTGAATTGAGAAGTTGGCCGGCAAACCCAAAGCCAAACCCGAGCCGGCAGTCAACAAGGGCAAATGGGCCACCGCCCGGCCCAGAACCAGCAAGTCCGCGTTCGACAGCGCGTCAACAATCGCAATGCCCACCCCTTGCTGGCGCAATTGCGCGATGCGCTGAATGACCGCAGCCTCGCCTTGGGCCACCACGGTGTGGTCGATCAAGCCCACAGTCCGCAAACACTGGGCTTGCATCACGCGCACCAAGTTCGAGTCCGTCATCGGCGTCAGCGGGTGCTGGCGCATGCTGGAGTCGGCGAGCAAGGCATCGCCCACAAACAGGTGCCCCTTGAACACGGTACGTTGGTTGTCGGGAAAGGCCGGTGTGGCCACGGTGAAATCGGCGCCCAAAGCATCCATCAAGGCTTCGGTTACTGGTCCGATATTGCCCCGCGAGGGGCCGCTGTAAACACTGTCAAACGTGGAGCAGTACTTGAAATAAATTTGCGCTGCGCCTTGAGCATTCAACCAACGCAAAGCCGCGAGCGATTGGGCCACCGCGTCCGCTGCTGGTGCGGTGCGCGACTTGAGTGCCACCACCACCGCATCGGCATCGGTCTGCATCGCTTGTGTGGGCACGCCGAAAACCTGCAGCACACGCATGCCGGAGCGAACCAAGTTGTTGGCCAAGTCGGTGGCCCCGGTGTAGTCATCGGCAATACAACCGAGCTTCAACATGGTTGGGCCATTGGCCGCCGACTCAATGGCCATGGCGCTTTTCTGCGCTGCCCAGCAGGTGTGGCTGTAGGGTGTAGGTCTTCACCACCTTTTCTTTCACCCAAGCGGAAGTTTGCGCACTGAACTGCACGAAATGTGCCGCGTGCAGATGGTCACTGAAGTCGTCTGAACGGTCGTACACCTCGTACAAAAACACAAGGCAATCGGCCGGCTCGCCCTCGCACACGTCGAACTGTCGGCATCCAGCTTCGACCTCCAACGAGGTACGTGCGTTGGCTCTCATGGCGACCATGAAGTCAGCATAGTGCGCGGGTTCGATTGTGAATAACACTGTGACAACAAACATGACCTCACCCCATTGAGGCCAGCAGACGAGGCAACCAACTCGTCAGCGCTGGCACATAGGTAATCAACAGAACGATGCTGAATGTCGCGGCCATCATCAACCACAGATGACGCGTGATCTCCCCAATGGTGGCACTGGCCAGCTTGGCTGCAACGAACAAGGTGCCGCCAACCGGTGGCGTGTACAACGCGATGGCCAGGTTGGCCGTCATGATCACGCCCATGTGTACCAAGTCTATCTTGAAAGCAATGGCCAAGGGCAAGAACAAGGGCGCTGCCATCAGCAAGGCCGGCAGGGGTTCGATGAAGATGCCGAGCAAGACCAAGGCCACATTGAGCATCATCAAGAACACCCACTTCACATGGGCCACCGAGCCCACCCAGTCGGCCAGTTGCTGGGCCACACCCTCCACCGTGATCAACCAAGCCAAAGCGCCGGTGGCACCAATCACCAGCATCACCGTGGCGCTGGTCATGAAGGCTTTGAGCAAGAGGTTGGGAATATCTCGGAACGACATGTCTTTGTACAAGAACATCGACACCACCAGGCCATAGGCCACGGCCACTGCAGCCGCTTCGGTCGGGGTGAAATAACCTGACCATATGCCCCCCACGATGAACACCGGCATCAGCAGCGCAGGCCCTGCGCTCCACGCCGCCTGCCCGATCGCTTTTAGTGAGGCCGGTTTCCCGCCTGGGTCAACGCCTGTTTTTTTACCATGCCACATGCACACGGCAATCAAGGCCGCACCGGAAAGCAAGGCAGGAACCAACCCCGCCATGGACAGCGTGCGCATCGACACACCAGAAACAAAGGCGTAGACCAAAAAAGGAATCGAAAGGGGCATCAAGAGCGCCAAGGTTCCTGCCACCGCCACCAATGCCGCGGCAAACCCCCTTGAGTAACCGCGCGCCAGCATTGCGGGTATCACCAAGGAACCGATGGCCGCCGTGTCGGCGATGGCCGAGCCCGACACGCCACCAAACAACAAACAGGAAATCACGGTGACCACGCCCAAGCCACCCGGCAGCCAACCAAACAACACATTGGCAAACGCGACGATGCGTTTGCCCACGCCCCCTTGGGCCAACAACTCACCCGTGAAAACAAAGAGCGGCACCGCAATCAAGATAAACGGTTCCACGCCGCCGATGAAAGACAGAAAAATGCTCTCCAGCGGGTACTGCATGCCGTAGATCGACACAATGCCAACCGTCGTGGCTAAGAGCGCCACCATCAAAGGAATGCCGGCCAGTGAGAGCGCAAAAAACGAACCAAAAATAACCAAAGAAAGCATGGACTGCTCCGCTGTTCAGTGACCGGGGTAACGTTGTTCGCGTGGCACGCCGCGCAGGATTTGAACCAGGTCCCAGACCAAAAAAACCGCCATCAAAGCCATGCCCAGTGGCAAAGGCATGTATTGCCAGGCCATGGGCCATTCCAAGGTGGTCAGCACATTGCCCCAACTGCCTTGCACGATGCGCACGCCAAAAAACAGCACGACACCCACCACCGCCAAGCTGAAACACTGAACCGCCGCGTCGGCCCACAGGCGGCGCTTGGGCTGCAGTTTGTCTAGAAACTCATTGATGGACATGTGGGCACCGCGCTGGGCGGCGGCCGCGCCGCCCAAAAACGTAACCCACACCATCAACAGCTCACCGAGTTCGGTCATCCAAGCCAGGTCTTTACCGAAGGCGTGCATGACGACATTGGTGAAGATGAGCACGGCCAGGGAACCACCTAAACCAATGACGGCCCAATCGACCAACCGTCCCAACCAGCGCACCAAGGCGGGCGCTGGTTGGGTTGGCAGCAAGGCGGCCGCCCCGTCAACATTCAGTTCAGACATCGCGTTCACCCTGCTTTGCCTTTTTTACTTCACTGCTTTGCGAACAGCGGCGGCTTCGGCCAACACCGCGTCCACATCGGCCCCGTACTTCTCACGGGCCTTGGCATACACAGGCTCGACCGACTTGCGGAAGGCTTCGGTATTGGGCTTGCGGTTGATCTTGGCACCCTTGGCCGCCATGTCTGCCAGCAGCTTTTCGTCGTTGTCGCGGATCATGTTGCGCTGAAACGGTGCCACCTCCTGCGCCGCACGCTGCACGGCTTGCTGGTCCGCGGGTGACAAGCGCTGCCAGGTTTTCTCGGATATGGCCATCGGGATTGGGCTGTAAACGTGGTTGGTCAACGTGATGTGCGGTGCCACCTCGTAGAACTTGTTGGACGCAATGGTGTCGATGGGGTTTTCTTGCCCCGACACCGCACCTTGCTGGATGGCGAGATAGACCTCAGGCAGCGGCATGATCTGAATGCCAAAGCCCATGGCCTCCAACTGCCAGCGCATCATTTCGTTGGGGAAAGTGCGCAGCTTTTTGCCCTTGGCATCTTCCGGTCCGTTGAGCGGGTCACGGGTGGTCATGTTGCGAAAGCCCGCTTCCCAGGTGGCCAGGAAACGAAAACCTTTGGCGGGTGCTTTGGCGAATTGCGCCTGCAGCCATTTCGACTCGTCGTAGAACTTCCAGCCCTGGGCATAGCTGTCGATGATGAAGGGCATCATGGTCAGGTTCAAGGTGGGCAATTGGCCGGCGTAAGAACCGGTCGCCGACACGGTGAAGTCGATGCCACCAAGCGCCAACTGTTCAATGTTCTTGGGATCGTTGCCCAGCTGGCTGCAGCAAAAGACCTGCACCTTGTAGCGCCCTTGGGTGTATTCCTCCACCTTCTTGGCAAACACCTGCGCGGCCGCTTGTCGGGCACCTTGTTGCTGATCGGTGTGGCTGAATTTGAGTATGGTTTGCGCACTGGCACTGAGTACCCAAAACGAAGCGGCGAGCACGAGGGCACGGGGCAGGAAGTTGATTGCTTTCATGGTGTCTCCTTGGTGGTGTGGTTGGGAGCAGGTACAGCGGAGGTCGGCGGGATGAACTCCGCCATCACGACGCGTCTGCCCGTTTGGTGAGAGGCATACACGGCTTCTTGAATGAAGATATTGCGCAGGTAGTCCTGGGCACTGTTTTCGAGTGGGCCTTGATGCGCCAAAGCCTGGAGCACATGGCCTTGCAGTGCACCGCAAGCGCCCCCAAACTGTGTGGCGGGGCCGCTGGCATAGGGGTGCTCTGCTTCGGGCCCGAGGTGGGGCGCCCACCACAGGCGCGCTTGGCCATCCAAACGCATCACGCCGTGCGAGCCTTCGAGCCACATCTCGCCCATGGTGCGGCGCAAATTGCTGGCTTGGTGGTGGTTCAAGCGGTTGCCGTCAAAGAGCCCGCTGGCGCCACTTTCAAACTCGAAGGTGATGAGGCCGGCGTCTTCACCTGCGATGGCGGGGTTGATGCGTCGCAACCGGGCCGATACCGCCACCACCTCGCCCATCAGGTAGCGAAAGGTGTCGATGAAGTGAATGGCGGTTTCGGCCACCAAGAGGCGTGGCATGGTTTGAAAGTAGGGCTGCCGGTCCAAGTAGGCGTTGGCGCCCTGCCCATCGCCGGGTCGCAAACGAAAACTCACGCCATACAAGTCGCCAAAAAAACCGGCCTGCACCAGCCGACGCAGTTCGCGGTACCAGGGCATGAAACGGAAGTTTTCATGCACGACCAAGGTCATGCCCTGGGCCTGAGCCGCCGCCGTGAACGACAGCGCCTGCGCATAACCCACGCCAAACGGTTTTTGGCAAATGACGGGCAAACCCCGGGTCCAAAGGTGCTGGAGCAAGGTCTCTTGGCTGGCCGGCGGTGTGACCAGGTCGACCACATCAGGCGCGGCTTCGTCCAGCATCTCGGCAAGGTTGCTGTACACCCGCGTCACGTTGAAACGCTGCGCAAGGGCCTGGGCTTTGTCGCGGTCGAGGTCGCACAGCCCCACCACTTCCACCCCCGGGATGTCGCGCCAACCTTCAAGGTGAAACTGGCTGAAAAAACCCGCCCCCACCACCGCAATTCGTTGGGCTTGGCGCGGCATGTTTGTGGGCGTTGCCATGTCAGGCCAGCACCTTGAGTTGAGCCGTCACAGAATGGGTGATGTCCACCGTGCCATGTTGGCCACCGAATTCAAACGGCCTTACCAGCCCTGCGGCGAAAACATGTTCGACCGCCCGATCAATCAAAGCCGCACCATCCAATAGACGTGTGTCGGCATGGCGGTGGCCCAACCACGCCAGCATCATGGAGGCAGACAACAACATCGCCGTGGGATTGGCCTTGCCCTGGCCAGCGATGTCGGGCGCGGTGCCATGGGCCGGTTGAAAAAGGGCGTGACGGTCGCCAATGTCGCCCGAGGGTGCCATGCCCATGCCCCCGACCAAGGCGGCAATCAAGTCCGACAAGATGTCGCCAAACATGTTCTCGGTCACCAACACGTCATAGGTCCAGGGCTTCATCACCAAGTTCAGTGCCATCGCGTCGACATAAGCGCTGTCGGCGGCCACGTCGGGGTGGCGCAAGGCGGTGGATTCAAAAATCTTGCGCCACAGGGCCATGGATGCGAACACATTGGCCTTGTCCACGTTGGTCACCCGTCCTCGGCGGCCTTTTTGCTGGGCCCTTTGTTCGGCCAGTTGAAAAGCAAATTCACAAATCCGGGCTGTTCCCTTGTAGGTGATCTGCATGGTGTCGTACACCCCGTCGTCGCGGGTTTCGCTGCGGCCACGGGCGTAGAACAACCCTTCGGTACTCTCGCGGATCAGGACCAAGTCAATTTCACTGGCCTTGGCATGGGCCAGTGGCGTTGGCAACCCTTTGAAGGTGCGAATGGGGCGCACACCGGCATACAAGTCAAAGTGAAAACGCAAGTCGAGCTGGGGAATGATCTCGGTGCCATCGGCGCCACGCACATGAGGCAAGCCCATGGCGCCAAATAAGATGGCATCGGCGGTTTCACAGGCCATGAGCGTGGATTCGGGCAGCGCGACTCCGCTGTCCAGGTAGTGCTGCGCCCCCGCGGGTTGATACGACAAGTCCAGTTGGACGCCGGTACGCGATGCCACCACGCCCAGAACATGTTCTGCGGCCTTCATCACCTCGACGCCAATGCCGTCGCCGGGAAGCACTGCAATTTGGTAGCTTGATTTCATGGTTCAGTGTTGGAGGTTGCTGGCTTCACATCTGCTGCAGGCGAAACTTTTCAAAGATGGCCAGCAGTTCGCGGCTGGCCCGTTCGCGGTGCTGGCGGTTGACCGCTGCCGCACCGGATGCATCACCGTCTTGCAGGCGCTGCACCAAGGCCATGTGTTCTTGGGTGGAGTTGACCGGCTTGGGACGCAGTTGCAAAGTGAACATGCGGGCGCGGTGGGCGCGGTCCCAGTAACTCATGACGGCGTCCGACAGCAATTTGTTGCCCGCCATCACCACCAGTTTTTCGTGGAAGGACTCGTCTGCGCGCGCCCAGGCGTCGAGGTCATCTTTTTGCAAAGCGGCTTCCATCGCCTGGGTCGCCGTCACCAAGGGTTTGAGCTCGGCCTGGCTCGGTTGGCGTGCCGCCAAGATCTCGCAGGCCATGCCTTCCAACGCCGTGAGTACCTCGTAGATTTCCTTCATGTCGGTAGGCGACACCGGCAACACGCGCATACCACGGCGCGGCGCCACTTCAACCAAACCTTCGCTGGCCAGTCGCATCAAGGCCTCGTGCACGGGCGTGCGGCTCATGCCCAACTGCAAGGCAATTTCTTGCTCTAAGGCTTGATAACCCGGCGACCAAACGTTGTCCAAAATTCGGCGTCGAATGTGTTGGTAGGCGGTATCCACCAAGGTGCCGACATCCGCCGCTGGCGTTGATTTTTGGCTCATGTCTTGTCGGCGGCTCATGGGGTCAACGGAAAGTTCCAGTGGTTGGGCGCATGCCCTGCCACCGGCATGCGGATGTGGGCAATCGAGTCGCCGAGCAGGCAGCCCAGGTAGGCGGTTTGCAGGTCCGCGCCACCAAAGGCCAGGCTCGATGTGTTGCGCAGCAACTGACTCTTGACTTGGTCCAGATGCGGGCGGCCCATGTCGCCCGCCTCAAACGCCGCCTCAACCCAAGCCAAATGGGCGGCATCCACGTCACGCAGCCACAGTTGTTGCTCGCCGTCGGCCCCGACACGAATCAAGCTGTTGCTCACGATGCTGACCACCCAGACCTGGCCTTCGGCGTCAAACGCCAAGCCGTCAGGGTAGATACCCGCACCGAACTCCGTCACCACCTGTCGGGGCCCGAGCGCACCCCCCGGGCGAATTGGGAAACGCGACAGCCGCCGCGCAAAGGTTTCGTTCACATAGAGCCACTGGCCTGTCGGATCGACACCGCATTCGTTGGTGTAACCCAAACCATCGGCCACGATGCGTGCGCCTTTGGCGTCCACCAGGATCACAAAACCGTCATTGCAAATGCGGCGGTAGGCCAAGGCACGCGGCGTGACACGGGTGCTGACGGTGATCCAGATGCGGCCCGCGGCGTCCTCGGTGACGAAGTTGGTCGGCGGCAAGTCCACGCCATCCACGCTGCGCAAAAAAGGCCTGGTTTGCCCGCCCCGGGACAAACGGAACACCCCGCCCTGTTCTGCGCCCAGGTGGGCCAATAAAAACGAACCGTCGGCCAGCAAGGCGATGCCATTGGGCTGCAGGGTTTGGCCATCCACTGCTTGCCCGAGATAAAGATCCTGGCTGCCGTCAGGCTTGACATGGGCCACACCGCCGCGCCAATCCGCCGTGTAAAGGTCACCGCTGGCCGTGGCCAGCACACATTCGGGACGACGTAAGCCAACCCCCGTCCAACGCACATCTGTCAACGACAAGGGCGTGGTGGGTTCGGCTAACGGACGGGCAGCGGCGAGGGAGGACACGAGGGAGATTCGAGTCGTAAAACAACGACTTCCAAGTTAATGCATGCGTTAATGTATGCATTAACTCGACACCTCCTATCCGTACTTTCCCTTGTGCAAGCGGGTGATGGTCCTGAACAGGGCCCCCGGCACACCCAGCAAGCGTATGGCTGGCTGGAGCGCGAGAAGCGCAAAAAAATCCAACAAAACCGCCGCAAGGTCGCCGACGCCAGCGTCGTCTTTGACGTGTTGGAAGGATCTGCCATTTCTCAGGCCGACTGGGATTTTTTCTACCGCTGCTACCCAACCACCTACCAAGCCCACCACTCCACGCCATATCTCAACCGCGACTTCTTGACCCCCATGGCAAGCGATAGGCCCCATCATGGTTTGATGTTTGTGGCCACCTGGCGCGATTGACAGCGCATCGCCGCATCCCTGGTAGCAAGGCGTCGTCTATGGCCGCTACCGGGGAGCGGTAGACCATGTGCCCTGCCTGCACTTTGAAGCCTGCTACTACCAACCGCTCATTTGGTGTTTGAACCAAGGTTTTCGGCGCTTTGAAGGCGGCGCCCAGGGCGAACACAAAATGGCGCGGGGCTTGTTGCCGTTGGAGACAGCTTCTGCGCATTGGTTGGCACACCCAGAGTTTGCGCAGGCGGTGGCTGCTTTTCTGGCCCGTGAAGGTACCGGAATCTCCGACTATGTGAACGAGTTGGAGGAGCGAGGGCCGTTCAAGTAAGACTTAAAGGTGCAAAGAGATGGCCTGAGAATCCGGTATGGCGCACTGGTCAACCTGGTGCAACACCGACTGCGCGAACTTTGCGGTAGCAACACTCATGAACAACGACATCATTATCTTGATTCCTGGCATCGGTGGGTCTCGGTTGGAGCGCGACGGGAAACCCATTTATGACCTCTCTCTTGGGGCGCTTCCGCGCCTGATCTGGAACTGGGTTGGCGGCGATTTGGCCTTCCGTGGCGGCAGCAGCAAGCCCGATGATGATGTGGTCGCTACCGATCTGTTCAACAACCAGCTCATTCCGGGCTGGTTTGGCGTTGACGACTACGACGGGTTGATCGACACACTTCAAGCGGTGGTTCACGACCCGGCGCGGCAGTTCTTCAAATTCCCCTACGACTGGCGCGCGTCCAACCGTTGGGCGGGCGAAGCGCTAGACGCATTTGCACGGGCCCGTTTGCATGAATGGCAGCGAGGGCAAGGTGGCCCGGAGGCCCGGCTTTGGTTGGTGTGTCATTCCATGGGCGGTTTGGTGGCCCGTTATTTCCTGGAGCACCTGGGCGGCTCGGAAATCACCCGCCGACTGATCACCATCGCCACCCCACACCGAGGCGCACCCAAGGCCTTGAACGCGCTGGTCAACGGCATGGGTTTCGGATACCTGGACTTCTCTACCGTCATCCGGAGTTTTGCTTCCACCTATGAACTGCTGCCCCAGGCACCCGTCGTGAACGTCGCTGGCGCGCCTGGCGAAGTGCTGGCCCGCGTCGCCGACTTTTTTGGCATGGGGACACTGTTGCCTGTGCCCGCAACAGCAAAACCCGGGACCGCGCCGACTGGCCTGACACCGTTACCCCACATCGACGCACAGAGGCTGCGCGATGCCCTGGAGTTTCACAAATCCATCCGCGAGCCGGTGATCCGGCGTATGGAGGCGGGCGAGGCATCGCCTTACGAAATCACCTGCCTCTTCAACCGGCGCCAGCGCACACCGCAATCGGCGCAGTGGCGAGACCATCAATTGCTCATGTCGGACGAGCCACCCATTCCCGTGGCAGCAGGACAAGAGCCGGTTTATTTCCAAGGGGATGGCACCGTTCCTGGACCATTGGCTGTGCCGATCGAGTGGCTTGACGCTGGCAAAGCCATCGCGATGGATGAGAAACACGTGTCCATGCCCTCGTCCAGAACAGTGACCAACCTGATTCAAAACTTCGCCAATCCGCTGGATGCCCGGATGTACATGAGCGACGAGCCGTCTGATGGCAGTCTGGGCCTGGCGGTGCCCCCTTTGGTCATGGCTGGCCAAGCCTTCGAGATCGAAATAGATGCCATTCGTGCGGCGCGACTCACGGTCACGGTGAAGGCAGTTCAGTCGACCGCACCACCC
This sequence comes from Burkholderiales bacterium, assembly GCA_031431125.1. Classification (GTDB taxonomy): domain Bacteria; phylum Pseudomonadota; class Gammaproteobacteria; order Burkholderiales; family Burkholderiaceae_C; genus JANPCX01. Next base: position 44,610 of record JANPCX010000046.1, on the reverse strand, counting down.
ACTGTTGAAGAAATTGTTGCGCTGAAGGACAGGGCCAGTGCGCGACTGGAGCTGAACCTCAAGGAGCCAGGGACTTATCTCGTGACCGCACGATCAGCCGACCCCTTGCGACCAGTGGTCAGCGACTGGGTGGTGGTAACGCAGCATCCTTAGCACCTGTGAGCCCGGCCTCGGCCGCCGCGCCAACGCGCGTCAGCCGCAGCACCCAGTGCCCCGATGCCACGGCCATGATGGGAAGACCATCCCGTTCGGCCAGCGCAATGGCCAACACCCACGCGTCGAAGGTGAGGGTCTCCAGCAAACGGCCGGTTTGCGCATCCCACAGACGCACGGTTCTGTCGTTGCTGCCAGAGATCACGGTGCGGCCATCGGCGCTCAGCGCCACGCAATTGACACAGTCTGTGTGGCCTTGCAGGGTAAAAACAAGCTGCCCGGTCTGCGCATCCCATAGGCGTACCGTGCGATCGTCGCTGCCAGAGACCACGCGACCACCGTCGGCGCTCAGCGCCACGCTCGTGACATAGGTTTCATGCCCCTGCAAGGTGCGCAAAGCCTGGCCAGTCTGGGCATCCCACACGCGCACCGTTTTGTCATATCCACTGGAGACCAAGGTGCGACCGTCGGCGCTGAGTGCAATGCCGGTGACTCCTTGTTGATGGCCTCTTAGCGTGCGCTGGAGCGTCCCGGTTTGCGCATTCCACAGGCGCACCGTGCGATCCTCGCTGCCCGACACCACGGTACGGCCATCTGCGCTCAGCACCACACAGGTGACCGACTCCTCGTGGCCTTGGAGGGTATGCAAGAAACTGCCAGTTCGAGCATCCCTCAGGCGTACCGTGTTGTCTTTGCCAGCGGAAACGGCGGTGCAGCCGTCCACGCTCAGCGCCACGCTGGTAACCGCCTTTTCATGGGCACTCGGACTGAGCAATGGTTGGCCGGTCTCGGCATTCCAAAAGCGCACCGTTTTGTCGCGGCTACCAGAGACCAGGGTGCGACCATCAGCGCTCAACGCCACGCTGGTGACCGTGCCTGAATGCCCTCGAAAGGCAGCTGGGGCCCGGCCAGTACGCGCATCCCAAAGTCGCACCGTGTCATCGTCACTGCCTGAAACCACGGTGAGGCCATCGGCACTCACTGCCACGCTGGTGACCCAGTACTCATGACCTTGCAGCATGCGCAATAGACGGCTGGTCTGCGCATCCCGCAGGCACACGGTGCAGTCATCGCTGCCGGATACCAGAATGCGGCCGTTAGCGCTCAGTGCCAAGCTGGTCATGGTGCCTGCAGGGCCTTGAAGGGTTAACAAGGCGCGGCCGGTCTGTGTATCCCAAACACGAATCGTTTTGTCATCACTGCCAGAGGCCACCGTCTGGCCCTCGGCACTCAACGCGATGCAGGTCACCCCACCCTCATGGGCTTGCAGGGTATTCAGGGCACGGCCCATCTGCGCATCCCACAAGCGCACCGTGTGGTCGCGGCTGCCTGAGGCCAGGGTATGTCCGTCAGCGCTCAGCGCCACACTGGAGACTGAGCCTGCGTGGCCGTGAAGGACATGGAGGGACAGGCCGGTCTTAGCGTCCCACACGCGCACAGTTTGATCGTCACTGCCAGAGACCAACGTCTGGCCATCCGCACTCAGCGCTACGCAGTTGACATTGCCCCCATGGCCTTGCAGCGTTTGCAAGGCACGACCCGTTCTCGTATCCCACAGGCGCACGGTGTGGTCGAGGCAACCAGCGACCAGCACATGGCCATCCGCCGCCAGCGCCACACTGGTGACAGCGCCCACATGCTGCAGGGTGTGCAACGCTTGACCGGTCTTGGCATCCCACACGCGCACCGTTCGGTCATCGCTTCCTGAAGCCACAGTGCGGCCGTTGGCACTCAGCGCCACACTGGTGACCCGGCTGCGATGCCCTTGCAGTGTGTAAACCAAGGCCCCCGCCTGCGCCAAACCACCCAGCTCAGGAATCCAGCGCGGGTGGGCTAGAGAAGCCTTGGCGCGTTCCAAAAGCCCATCCAGTGACAGGGTGCGATCGATCGGACTCACACCTGGTTGTTCGAAATTCAGCACTGGCATCAGCACTGTCAATTTCAGCATCAACCGTTGCGTGACGTTCAGCCCTTCTTGTGATGGCGATGGCAAGCTGAAGTTGGCGCCGGGAAGCCCGTCTAGGCGCCTGTCCGGCACGCCCGAGGTGATGCGCCCAAGCAGCTGGGGAATGAGCTGGTCCGGGTGCTCACGCAAAATGTGCGCGATCATGCTCAGCGTGCGGTGCAGGCGCGCGGTGGCGGGGTAGGCGCTTAGACAAAAGAGGTAGTCACTCAGCAGGGCCTCAATGCCGCTGAGGTTCAGCCGAGCCTGTATCCAATCAAAGTTCAGCAGCACTTCGTTCAACCCCTTCTGGTCCTGCCGCAAGGCCAGGTGGGCTGGCATGTGGCGGATGAGGTAGGGGTTGGTGTAAGCCCAGTCGCGAGATTTCAAAACGCAACCAAGCAGAGCACCAGCAATTCTCTCGTCCAACGCATCCTGCAAAGGGTCCCTGGAAAATGGGCTTTGCTGAAAGTGTTCCACCAGCGACTTGTGAAACAGACGGTAAACCGCCTGCTCGCCATCACCAGACTCTTGAATGAAACGACCCGCTTCACGCAACAGCCAAACAAGGTGGTGCTCTTCGAATGTCAGCAGCGGCCCTTTGAGTGAAGCCACCGCGCTGGCCATGGCCGCCCAGATGCCGTCACGAATCGGGACACCTTCGCCCTCACCCCAGGCCAGCGCGGCGAGCATGGTGCTGGCTCCACCACCATCACAGGCAAAACTGCGCTGAAACTCTTCGTCCAGAGCGGTCAGTTCTCGCGTCAGTGCTTCGGTCGCGTCGTGGGCCACCAGCGTCGGCAACTGCTCGAGCGTGACCGGGCCCGTCTTGCGCAACAGGGACGATGTGGCCATGCGGGCAAAGAGGAATTTGTTGTCTGCGCGGTCGGCAATCAGCCGGGCCGCGGGCTCGGCCAGCGCCTCCCAACCGGAGCGTTGCTGCAGTCGACCTTGTGCATAGGCGTGGATGTCGTTCCAGCTCTGCTGGTCGCGATCCAACTCAACGAGGGTGGCGACACCCAGGTCCGCGATCAAGTCGCTGGCTCCTTTGGCCCTGGCCGATCGGCGCGTGGCCACCAGCAACTTGCAACCCGCCTTGACCAGCGGATGAACGATGCGATGAACGATGGAGGAGGGTTCCAGCGCTTCGTCCAAGGCGTCCAATACGATGCAGGGTGGGTTTCTATCCGGTCGCTGGTACGACGCGACCAACTTCCCGACAAACGCATCGATGCTGTCGAACGGGCCCGTCCCCAGCAAGTCGGCCAAATGTTCAGCCAGCGTTTGCGGTGTGAGGTTGCGCAGGCTCAGGGCAGCGTCGATGCGGTCCGGCTCGGGCACCGTGCCGGCTTGTTGGTCTGAGCTTTCATTCCACCCTTGGGCTTTGGCCTTGTCGCGGTACTTGACATCCGTCAGCGCAATCAGGCGGCCCAGCAGCGCAGACTTGCCTGTCCCCCCTTCGGCGGCCAGCACATAGAGGCGATCTTCCGGCCGGTTGAACGAGCGCGCCATCCAAGCAAGGATGCTGCGGGTGGCCTCAATGCGACCCGCAAAATGCCAGCCCGATTCGAGGTTATCGATTCCCAGCGCTTTGGGGAAAAAGTGGCTTTCCAGGTCAGAAGTTCGGGCGATAGCGCGGTAGGCGTTTTCCGCCAGGCGACTGGATTGGTGCTCGTGGAATTGCGGATTGGGAAACAACCTGGGGTTGACCGCCCCTCCTTGGATGGGCCACGGTGCCGCGCGCTGGTATTTGCCCGAATCCGCGCGGTATTCGTTGCAGACCGCTTCGAACAATTCACTCAGACTCAGCAGCTTGTTAAAGGGGTTGAAAACACCGCCACCACCCTCGCTGTCGGCAAAAGCACGTACGGTCGCGCTCGGGCCGTGCTCCAGTACGCCGACCACGGTCTCCAGAAAAACACTGTCTCTCGATTTTTCGAAGGGTGCACTGGAACATAGCGCACCGTAACCTCGTAAGGTACCCGTTTCACTTTTCAGCAGATCGTGTGCAGTGCCAACGACATCGCCGAGACCTTCTCCGGCATAGCAGGCATCCAGAAACATGGTCCATGTGCCTACGCGGGCCACGCCAGATTGCCGCAGGACCTCGTCCAGCCCTAAGCCATCTTCATACTCAATCGGGGCCAGTGTGTTCTTAACCGCCAGACGAAACGACTTCTCGCGGATGCTGCCATGCCCACTCCAGAACACCACCATGTTGACGCCAGGCCGATCCATGGCGGCGTCGCGAATTTCCTCGAGGCGCTGCAGCAGTTCAAATTTGTCATGGTTGAGCAGCAAAACCGACTGTATGCGCGCGGCCCTGAAGCCGTCAGACGATAAGAGCGCTTGCAAGCGTTCAAGCGCAGGCTCTACACGCTCCAGCGTTGGGAGCTGCTTGCGCGTTGTTTTTGACGCTGGAGGCGAGTCGTATGTGGAAAACGCGCAGAGAACCGCAAGCGTTCGGGTGTTCTGCAATAGATCAAACACGTTGCCCCCCTCTGGGTTCGTCTCATGCTCATCTTATGGCATGAGTCTGCCGCAGACTTAGGGGGCGGGTGTTGCGGAGTATGTGAACGAGTTGGAGGAGCGGCGGCCGTTCAAACGAGACGTGCTCATCCCAGGCCATAACGACACTTGAGGATGCTCTGCACAACTCCTTGTGGACTGTGGCAGCACAGCCTCGCAAGAGTTATGCAGAGCATCCTTAAGGAAAGGCGGTGCCGCTCCGGTCGCGGCCAGAGATGGTTCGACCCGAGCACTACAAAAAGGTACGTTTCGCCGCCGTCTCCGGATCGCCCGAATTGGGTGTGCCACTGCGTTCGATCAGCATGACGTGGGCCTCTTGTCGCGCGACAGGGCGATGCTCGACACCCTGGGGCACCACAAACAACTCGCCGCGCTTGAGCGTGATCGTTTTGTCGCGCAACTCAATGTCGATTTCCCCCTCGAGCACCAGAAAGAAATCGTCGGTGTCGTCATGGTGATGCCAAGCGTACTCGCCTTGAAATTTCACGACCATGATGTCGTGGCCATTGAACTCGGTAACGGTTTTGGGCGACCAGTGCTCTGAAAACAGCGCTAATTTCTGAGCCAAGTTAATCGTTGTCATGATGAAATGCCAATTTCAAGAGTTAGAAACGACTCGATGATGATTGCCAAACATCAAGCCGTCTTGAACAATTGAAACATGGCGTAGACATAGAGCCTTCTGCGAGAATCATTTTCATGAGGCTCACTACAACGGCTTTGCCCGGGGTTACTCTTCTGGAAGCACCCCTCGACGAACATCGCTTTGACAAGCATGTGCACGACACCTATTCGTTTGGAATCACGCTCAAAGGTGTTCAGGCCTTTAGTTGCAGAGGCAGTCGATATGCCAACACACCCGGCTCGGTTATCGCCTTCAACCCTGACGAGTCGCACGACGGTCAACCTGGAACAGCAGCAGGTTTTTCCTACCGAATGATTTATGTGGAGGCTGATGTCTTGGAGGGCTTCACAAAACATCAAAGCCTGCCTCACTTCCGAACTGCAAGTTTTCATGACCCCCAACTTGCGACGCAATTGATGGCTGCCATCAACGCTGCACAACCGAAGGAAGCGCTCCGAGCCGGTCAGTTATTGCAAAACTTTCTACTTCAAATCACCGAGCGCCATGGCCGTCTCGCCATCAACGGCACGGCGCCACCGTGTGAAATGCGTGCGCGGAGAATGCGCGAGTACTTACAGGAACATCACGCAGAAGATGTCTCAACCAACGACTTAGCGACAGTCATTGGTGTCTCTCGGGTACACGCCAACCGGATATTCAATCAAGCCTACGGGATCGCGCCACACGCATACCTCAATGCCCTGCGGGTACTGAAGGTAAAACAATTGATCACCACGGGCAGGTCGCTGGTCGAGGCTGCGTTGGCAGCCGGCTTTGCCGATCAAGCACACATGAGTCGGCGATTTCTAGCTTCTGTCGGCGTGACACCGCATCAGTACAGAAGCGCAACGATCAATTCACCACGGCCGCGCTCCGGTCACCAAAACTCGATCCATTTCTGATCGAGGCAGTGCGTACTCATCAATCACCGCAATCGCGAACTGAAGAAAGCCAGTGCGGCTGCGTTGACTTGCCGGTGAACCGCCAGTCTGTCAACGCCAGGAGGATCAGAGCACAGCTTAGGCGTGATGCCTTTCAACTGCTCGCTACAAGGCGACAAAAACACGAAGTGGTCGGCGCCTGGGACTTCAATGTATGAGGCCAGCGATTGCAGGTTGTTCTTCACGGCGAGCGCGTGGTCTTGGATGGGCAGAACGGAGTCTGCCGCAGCCGCGTAAACATAGACCGGCACCGAAATACGAGCCAGACTTTCTTTGTCGAACAACACCGCCACTGGGCTCATCACAAAAGCTGCGCGCACACGTTTGTCTACCTCTGCCGTCAATGCGGGCGTCGATAAACGCACTTGTCCCAGGGACGCACACAAAACGTTCTTTGGAACACGTTCGCAGTAAGGCTTGAGAAGGTCGAAATTGGGTTTCGCACCCACCATCTGCAAGGCGGTGGTGGCACCCGCCGAAAAGCCCATGACGCCGATCTTTGCCGAATCAATGGACTGCGCAAATGCCGACTTGCCCAGCAAAAAATCCAAGAGGGCCGTCAACTGCTGCCGGCGCCCGATGAACACCCGGTCGCTGCCCTGGCCACTTTCATCCTTGAAGTTATCACCCGGATGCTCAATGTCAATGGCAACCACCACAAAACCATGGCTGGCCAGCGACGTGGCCATGTCATGGTGACTGAACATGCCGGCGCCACTGCCATGCGACAGCAGGACCAGGGGAAATCGCCCAGATGAGACCGCTGCATCGCGTTTGGCCGCAATCTCCAGCGGGCCCAAACGCGTCATGCTCGCTTCATCATTGGTGGGGTAAAAAACAGCCGCCTTCATGGGTTGTTGCGACACGGGGTCGGCGAGCTGAACCATGCCCACGCCAGCGCGAAAGGGCGCTTCTGTCGCATGGGCCGTGCTGGTCAACACACAAGTAGCGAACAACAAGCTGCGCAATAGTCTCAACACGGAATCTCCTCGTTTGGCCGCAGCGGTATGCACGCATGCGCCGTTTGTTTGGCGTACAGATGAAGCGGTCAAGGTTTGAAATCCCCCCCAAACCCCACCACAAAGCCCTCAGGCTTGAGGTATTTTCGCAGCGCGGCATTCACCTGTTCCACCGTCAACGCTGAAAGCAGCCGGTCGACTTCAGCCGAGCGCGAGAAGTTGCGTTTCATGTAGAGGTTGTTGACCCAAGCACCCGCCAGGTTGTCGTCTTGGGCACGGGAGAGGCGGCGGAAGTTGAGCAGGCCGCTTTGGCCTGAACGCAGCTCGTCTGCGGTGAAGCCATCTTTCAACACGCGCTGAATTTCTTCTTTGAAGGCGGCTTCCACTTTGGCGCTGCTGCTTGGCGCGAAGATGGCGCTGGCGGTCCACAAGGAGTGGGGCTCGTGTTGGTTCCAGCTGATTTGGCTGCGCACGTCGTAAGACAGCCCATCGGTCTCACGAATGCGTTTCCACAGGCGTGAGTTACCGCCATTGCCCACCAGGTAGTTGGCCATCATCAAGGCGGCGTAGTCGGCATCTGATTCGGCCACGGGCAGGCGCAGGTTGACGCGCATGGTGGCGTTTTGTTTGTCGGGGGTGTTGATACGCAACTGCGTCGGTGCAGTGGTCACCCAAGGCTCGGGAATACGCTGCGGATTGATGCTGGACTTCCACGCGGCGGCCTCACCACCCCAAGCCAGCGTGAGAGCGGCTTTCAAGGCGAGGACGTCGACATCACCCACAGCAGCCAGCTCGATTTGGTTGCCGCCATAAAAACGCTGGTGGAAAGCCTTTACTTTTTCCAAGGTCACGGACTGGGTGTCCACCACCATCTCGTCGAAGGTGGCGGCATATCGCACATCGCCGCGCGGGTAAGGGTTGCCGTGGCGTGCCATGGCGTTTTGCAGGACAGGACCCGGCTCCTTGCGCTGCGATTCAATGCCTGCCAGCGCTTGGCGTTTGACTTCGTCGAGGCTGGCCTCAGACAACAGCGGTTCGCGCAGCATCTGGGCCACCAAGGTCATGGCGGCGGCCAGGTGTTCGCGCCGCGAGTTCAAGGTCACGGTCACTTGGCCCGTGCCGCCCGATACGCTCAGTTCAGTCTTCAACTCGTTCAAGCGGTCTTGAAACTGCTGGCGGCTCAGCGTTCGGGTGCCTTTGTCGAGCAAAGCGGCTACAAAGTCGGGCGCTTCGCCTTGGCCAAAGAGCGATTTTTCGTCGCCGAAACGTAAGGTGAGCTGGGCGGCCACGGCGCCGCCACGTGTGCTCTTGGGCAAAAAGGCGGCGCGCACACCCTCCACTTGCCACGATTCGCTGGCGCGGTTGAGGTTGTCAGGGCTCGCGTCAAATGCTTGCGTGGCGGCGGCAGCGGCTTGCGGTTTGAAGGTTTGCATCTCGCGGGCCACATCGACACGCGCAGGGTCCGGGGCGCGGCTCACGGTTTCGGAAGGCACATACAGGCCCAAGGTACGGTTGCTTTGCAGCAGCCGCTCTTGGGCCACACGCTGCACATCGGCCAGTTGGGCATCACGCACCCTGTCACGTTGCAGAAAGAAGAGCCGCCAATCGCCTTGGGCTACGGTTTCGCTCATGGCGATGCCCACCGCTTGTGGGTCGCTGAAACTTTGCTCCCAACCTTTGAGCCAGGTCGCTTGGGCGCGTTTGAGTTCTTCGGGCGTGACGGGCTCTTTGGTGACGGACTCCAAAGTGCGCAGCAATTCATCACGCGCTGCATCTAGGCTTTGCCCAGCACCGAGCTGCGCGCCAAAAATGGCAAAACCGGGCTCGGCCAGCGCGGCGGTGAAGGCAAAGGTGCTGGCGGCCAACTGCTTCTCGGTGAGTCGCTGGTGCAAACGGCCTGCCGGGGTGTCGCCCAAAATCAAACCCAGCAGCTCCACCGCCGCGTAATCAGGGTGGGCCGCAGGGGGGATGTGGTAGCCGGCATAGACGAGAGGCACACCACCCTTGCGACGCAAGGTGATACTGCGTTCACCGTCTTGGGTGGCATCCAAGGTGTAGGAGGCAGGCAAGGCCAAGGGGCCGACACGCAGCGGCTTCTTGATAGAGCCAAAAGATTCTGCCACCCAGGCCAGCACTTGCTTCTGGTTGAACTTGCCGGAGACGATGAGGGTAGCGTTGTCAGGTTGGTAGTAGCGGCGGTAGAAGGTTTGCAGGCGCGGAATGTCGACGTTCTCCACATCGCTGCGCGCGCCGATGGTGCTCTTGCCGTAGTTGTGCCACTGGTACATGGTGGCCAGGGTTTTTTCAAACAAGGTGCGGCCGGGGCTGTTCTCGCCCTGCTCCATCTCGTTGCGCACCACGGTCATCTCGGGGTCGAGGTCTTTGCGGGCGATGAAGCTGTTGACCATGGCGTCGGCCTGCCAGGCCAAATACCAGCGCAGGTTGTCGTCGTTGGCCGAAAAACTCGCGGTGTAGTTGGTGCGGTCGTACCAGGTGCTGCCGTTGGCGGCCAGGCCGCGTTTGTTGAAGTCGGCCCAGACCTGGGGGTGTTTCGCGGAACCTTTGAAAAGTAAATGCTCCAGCAAATGCGCCATGCCGGTTTCGCCATAACTCTCGTGCCGGGAGCCCACGCGGTAGGTCATGTTGACCGTGGTGGTGGGTTTGGCTTCATCGGGAATCAACAGCAACTGCAGGCCATTGGCCAGGCGGTATTCCTGGATGCCTTCGACCGAGCGCACTGCTGTTAGCGCAGCAGATGCCTCGACGGCATGGGAAGGTTTTTCTTTGGCGACAGGCTTGGCATGTGCCCCAGGCGACAGGCCCAGGCCCACACCCACTAAACACACACCAATGAAGGAAAAGACTGGAAGGAAACGACGATGCATGGGCAGCATTGATGCAATTCAGGAGACAAGGGGCCACAGTAGAGCATCAAAACAAGCGGGGGTTCCATAGAAACCCCCACTTGTTCGCACCATCGGATGAAACGGCGCTTTGCAAGCGCTGTTTGAGCAGCCCCACGCTTTTGCGGTGTTGCTGCAAAACGCAGGGCCTTACTTCATACCGAACTGGGCCTTGGCCGAAGTCGAACATGCCGCCTTGGCGTCACCCGCCAGGGATTCGCATTTTTGTTCCGCCACTTTGTAGTTGGCCTCACGTTTTTCGTCAGCAGCGTCCATTTTGGCATCCCCCACCTTCTCACTCATCTTGGCATCGGCGCGGGCTTTGGTCTGCACTGCTTGGGCTTCTTTGACGCAAACCGACTTTTCATTGCCTGCTTTGTCGTCACACATTTCCTTGGCCACGTTGTAGGCGGTGTCGGCTTTCACCAAACGCAGTTTGTCTTGGTCGCTGGTTTTGCCGCTGTAGTTGGCTTTGAGCTCGGCTTTGGCCACTTTTTCTTTTCCTTTGGCTTGTTGCTCGCAGACATCCTTGGCGTTGTCCTTGAACGACGCGCAAGCGCCGCGCTCGGTTTTGTAGCTTGCTTCAATGCGTTCTTCGGCAGCGTTGTGCTCTGCACGAGTCATGGTGGCGGCATGAGCGGTGGTGGCACCGAGCAAGGCCAGCGCCAATGTATGGGCGGACAGGGAGTGGTGCATGTTCATGGAGATCCTTTGAAAGTGATATTGAGTCGGCAGTGTGGCTGGCAAGGTGCAGGGCCGCCAGCGGACGCAGCCGCCTGCTGACGTAGGCCTTGTCCTAGGCCCGCCGCCTACCGGCACACAGAGCCTGGCTAATGGGACGTGCGGCGTCTTTCGTCGTTTGTAGGAATCGTCTGACGCACGGATGGGTGCATGCCCTGTGGCGGCAATCCGCAATTTGAAGGCAAAATCGGTTGAGATTGAATTGAGATTCAGTCGAATACGTCCCCAGAGCGACCATCCCTAGGAAAAGCAGTCCAGTCCATGTGCGCGCTCAAAACCTTCATTGTTGAAGACAGCCCAGTCATTCGCGAGAACCTCATCGCCACGCTTGAAGAACTCGGCCCTGTGTTGGTGGTGGGCACCGCTGAAGACGAAGCCAGCGCCGTGCAGTGGTTGTCGCAAGAGGGCAACCAGTTCGACTTGGTGATCGTCGATATTTTTCTGAAAAAGGGTTCCGGCTTGGGTGTGATCACGGCCGCCAGTACCCTGACTCAGCGGCACAAATTGGTGGTGCTGACCAACTACGCCACCACCGACATGCGGGCCAAATGTTTGGCTTTGGGTGCCGACAAAGTGTTCGACAAATCCAACGAGATCGACTCGCTGCTTATGTACTGCAGCCGGTTGGCCTCCGGTGAAACCGGCAACAGCACTTTGGCTGCATTGACCTGACGGCAAGATGACCGCGACGGCGAGGCGCCGCGGCGACGGGCTACTGAATCAAGCCATTCTTCAAGGCGTAGTAGGTGAGGTCGCTGTTCGAAGCCAGCTGTAATTTTTCCATCACGCGGGTGCGGTAGGTGCTCACTGTTTTCACACTGAGCGACATGCTGACCGCCATATGGCCAATGGTTTCTCCCTTGGCCAGTCGCAAAAAAACTTGTAGCTCGCGCTCTGAAAGGCCCTCATGCAGCGGTTTGTCGCCCCCACCGGCCAGGCCTTCAGCCAAACGTTCGGCCACACCCGCCGTGATGTACTTTCGCCCGCGAAACACGGTGCGTATGGCTTTGACAATGTCCTCGGGGTCGCAGTCTTTGTTGAGGTATCCACTCGCACCTTGGCGCAGCAAGGTGGTCGCGTAGTGTTCCTCGGGAAAACCGCTCAAGATCAGCACCGGCAGGTCGGCGTCGCGGGCGCGAATGGCGGCCAGGGCGTCCACACCACTTTGATCGGGCATGGAAATATCCATCACGATCACATCCACCTCGCCGCGCCGCACGATGTCCAGCGCCTCGCGGCCGTTTTTGGCTTCGGCGACCACCTGGAAGTCCACCTGGTCAGAAAAAAATTGGCGCAAACCCACACGCACCATGGCGTGGTCATCAACGATGGCAATTCGAATCATGGTGTGGCGCTCTCCTGTTGTCGTCGCATGATCCCACGTCTGGTGAAACCCTGAAAGAAGCCCATGGAAGTATTCACCGTTGTCAAACGAAATCCCTTCGTCATCCCCTTGGCTTTTTTGGCTGCGTTGGCGATGGTGTTCATCAGTGAAGGCGCTTACTGGCGATCGGTGTCCACGCTGGACGAGCTGGGCACGGTAGCGACTGCTCGCTTCAATATTCTAGGCCTGGAACGTGGCATGCTGGACGCCGAAACCGGCCAACGCGGCTATTTGCTGACGGGAAGAACCGTCTATTTACCGCCCTATGAAGCAGCGATCACGCGGGTCAGTGAAGCATTCGGTGTGCTGGAGAAGCACTATGGCAAACGACCCGAGTCAGCCGCCGTGCTGGAGCATCTGAAGGCCTTGACCGATACCAGGCTGTCCGAATTGGCGTTGACGATCAGCCTTTACGACCAAGGCAAACGTGAAACCAGCGCCGAGATTTTGCTCAGCGGCATTGGCACCGAGAAAATGCACGACATCAAAAAAGTGCTTGCTGAACTGCTGGCCGACGAAACACAAAACGTGGTGGAGGGCCGCGCAGAGGTGTACCGCACCTTGATGCTGAGTCGGGTGGGCATCACCTTGCTCAGTGCCATCAGTCTGCTGGCCTTGGTGATGTATTTGCGCGAGAGCTTTGCGCTAGAGCGCCAGCAGCAACACCAAAAAAGAATGATCCAGGCGGAGCGCGACCAGCTGGAGGGCGAGGTGGCGCAGCGCACGGCGCAGTTGGTTGATCTGACAGACCACTTACAAACCGCCCGCGAAGACGAGCGCGCTCGATTGGCCCGCGACCTGCACGACGAGTTGGGTGCTTTGCTCACGTCGGCCAAACTCGACGCAGCGCGCATCAAGTCGCGTTTGGCGGGAACCGCGCCCGAAGCCTCGGAGCGCCTGGGGCACTTGGTCAACACGCTCAACAGCGGCATTGACCTCAAACGCCGCATCGTTGAAGAGTTACGGCCTTCGTCGTTGACCCAGTTGGGCTTGACGGTGACGCTGGAGATACTGGCCCGCGAGTATGAACAACGTTCTGGGGTCAAAGTGCACTGTGCGTTTGAGCCTGTCAGGCTCACCCCCCCGGCCGAGCTGGTGGTGTATCGCTTGCTGCAAGAGTCCATCACCAACATCACCAAGTACGCCAAAGCGCAAAACGTGTGGCTGCGTGTGAACGAGCGCGGTGGTTTTGTCGAGGTTTCGGTGCGCGACGACGGTGTGGGCTTTGACACCTCGCTGCCGCCCACCTCGGCTTATGGCCTGCTGGGCATGCGCTACCGCGTGAAGGCCGAAGGTGGCAGCATGCACTTGGTGTCCGCCCCCGGCCAAGGCACCTTGATTGAGGCGCGGTTGCCGCAGGCCTGAAGTACAAAAATCTTGCAACGGCCGCTGTCAGCCGCTTCCTACGCGGGTTGGCGTCATCGACCGACGTGGCTGCACGGCCCGTGCTGATCGCGGCGGGAAGCGTCTGGCGTGACACTGAAGTTCAGGTTCTGTTTCGCAGGCCAGTGGTCACCACAAAACGTTCACCACGCTGTGGTTGTTCGCAGGCCACGAGCGATTCAGCGGCTGTGAACCCACCCTGGAGGTCTCTCATGTTGCACTACGCCGTCGTCTTTTTTGTCATCGCTTTGGTTGCCGCGCTGTTCGGCTTTGGCGGCATTGCTGCCGGCGCGGTGGAGATTGGGAAAATTCTCTTCATCGTTTTTGCCGTGCTGGCCGTGGCCAGTTTCTTGTTCGGTTTGATGCGCAAGCGCTGAACCGCTCCTCTCAACCACTTCAACTCACCAACCCAAGGAAACACCATGATCACCAATCCCTCAGAACCCACTAACCGCATCGTCGAATCGGCTGCGCAGACGGCCGAACGGGCCATCAAGTCCACCCAGCAGGCGACCAACGGCGCGCTCGACGGTTTGTCGAGCACGGTCAAAGACTTACAAGACCAGGCCACACCGCTGCTCAATCGGGCGGCCGAACAAGCCAGCAGCATGGCCCACCGCAGCTTGGAAGCGGCGCGTGAGGGCTCGCACAAACTTCGCGAACAAGCCCAACACGCCACGGACAGCACGCTGGGTTACATCAAACATGAACCCGTCAAAGCCGTGTTGATTGCTGCGGCCACAGGCGCTGCTTTGATGGCCTTGATTGGTTTGATGAGCCGCTCGCGCCGCGACTGAGCACCCGCTGTCGCTCAGGCGGCAGCCAACACGCTGTTTCAGGTGTTGGCTGCTGCTTCGAGGCACGGACACTTCAGGCCGTTGATTGATCCAACACGAGAACACCGCCATGCTGAATCCTTTGCACCCCGCGCTGCAACTGGTTGCCGCACAGCCGCAGTTGTTGCTTGACCATGTAGGCGCCTATGCCGACTGGTTGGGTGCGGAGGTACACCGCGCCTCGTCGCAGTGGCGTTTGCGCTTGATCTTGGGCGCGGTGGCACTGGCCTGCCTCGTCGTAGCGGTGGTGCTGCTGGGTATGGCGGTGATGTTGGCGGCGATGTTGCCTTTGCCCAGCGCTGAAGCACGCTGGGTTTTGTTGGCCACACCGCTGCTGCCTTTGCTGGTGGCGTTGGGATGCGGTTTGGCGCTGCGGCCCAAACCCCAAGACCGTATTTTTGACAACCTCAAGGCGCAAATTCATGCCGACGTGTTGTTGTTCCGTGAAGCGAGCGCCCCTTGAGTCCATCTGAACAATCATTGGCCATCACACCCCTGCAGCGTTTATTGAATTCACGCGAACGTTTGCGTGGGGCATTGGTGGATAGCGCTGTGGGCAAGGCTGCCCCGGCGGGTGAGCCCGCTTTCCCTTTGCGCGACACCTTGATGAGCATGCCGGGTGCGTCCATCGTCAAAGAAGCGCTCTCAAGTTGGTGGGGCCAGCACCCGCTGCGGGTCGCTACCTTGGTGGCCGCCGAAGCGGGTAATGCGCTCATCCAACCCACAGCCCAAAAACACCCGGTGGTGTTGGTCGGCGGAGCGCTGATGTTTGGTGCGGCCGTGGTGTGGATCAAACCGTGGCGCTGGCGTTTGAGAAAAACCTTATTGGCCGGGCTGCTGCCTCAACTGCTCTCAAAAGCTGTCGCGGAAATTCCTGTGACCTCTTGGCTGGCCGCGGTGTCCCAACTGGCGAGCGAGCAGCAGCAAAAGCACACGCTTGAGAAGGCTCGCGAAAGCGCGCAAGAAACAGTGCAAGAAACAGCGCAAGAAAAGGCGCATGAATCCGAGCACCGCACGCCCCACGAGAACATGCCAGACCCTGCGCCAACCCATGGCGCAGCGCCCTACTGAATTTCCCAATCGGCGACATTCTTCAGCCACCCCCACTGCCGTTCGGGTTGAACCTTCGACAAGCTGACAAGTAAACGCAAGGCCGTGCCTTGTCGAAGCCTTGCCTGTATTGCCGCGCACTACCCTTCGACAGGCTAAGGGCGAACTGGCAAGGGGTGAACACTGTCGCGAATCAGAGATGGTTTGAGTTAACCCTCTTGTCGAGGTCGAGGCACCGAGACACACGCTGGTTTCGACAGGCTCAACCCGAACGGATTGGGAGTGGGAGGCTTCTATCCGGTTGCACCGAGACTGGGAGTGGGCGCAACCATCGGTTCGCCCTGAGCCTGTCGAAAGAAGCGTGATGCACTTCTATCCGTTCACCCTGCGCCTGTCGAAGGGAGCGAGAGCCACTTCTATCCGTTCGCCCTGAGCCTGTCGAAGGGAGCGCTGGAAATTTCTTTCCGTTCACCCTGAGCTTGCCGAAGGGTCAGCCCGAACGGTGATGGGGGTGACTTAGGAATGTCGCGAACCACGCTGCCTCTTATCAGTACTTGCCCAGGCGGGCAGGCCCTTTGCGCCGAGGTGGTGTCGTCCGCGTGGGGCTAATTGCCTCGCCGGTCTTCGTCGGTTTGCGCGGATTGGTTTTGGCCATTCCAAGCATGTCGGGCGTGACGGGCGGCACCGACCCCACCACCTTGCCCGGCGGTGGCGAGCCTTCTGCGGTGAAGTCGGTTTTTTGCTCGGTCAAGGTTTTGGGGTGAACGGGTGCATCGGGAAGGGGCGGTTTCATGGCGGTCTCCGGGTGATGAGTTTCAAGATCGGCGTGGCATCGTTTAACTCGCTGTCACGCATGCGCCGACAACCGATCCAGTACCGCTTTTCCCGCCGCTGCAGACACCGCGCTCAGGGCGCTGCCCCACACCATGTCGATGAGGGACAACTCCAGCGGCCAGTCTCTGAGGGTGGCCAAATTGCTCAGATCGTAAGTGGCATAGGCGACGAAACCAAAGAGTGCGGCGCTCATCATGGTGTGGGACAGGCCAGGCTTGGCTTCATGGGGCAGCACGGCGAACACCACCAAACCGATCGCAAACACCAGGTAGAAGGCCGCCGCCGCCGTCCAATTCGGTTTTTCGGCCATCAAGTGGCCCAGGCCTTGTTGGTACAGCGGTTTGGCAACCCAGCCCAGCCACAAGGCATCGAGAATCGCCATGGCCACGAGTGTGGCCAGGCCGGGTAGTAAATATTTGGTCATGGGGACAACAATCAGGGTTTTTGGCGCGTGGGCATCGCGGCTTACAGGCGGTAAAGCTGCCCACCTTCTACCTTGACGCGGTCTCCGGCTCGCAGGTCGTCAATGCGGTGGAAGTCGAACACCCTGGAGTCGCCATTGTTCATGCGCACATGAACGCGGTAAACCTGGTCGTCGGACTTGTTGTGTTTTTCAATGCTGTTGCCCACCACCGCGCCGCCCACCACGCCCACGCCGGTGGCCAGGGCACGGCCGCTGCCACCGCCAATTTGGCTTCCCACCACGGCACCCAGCACGCCGCCGATGATGGCACCCGCGCCAGAAGGCCGGGACTGCATGGACACCATCTCGATGTTGCTCACCCGGCCCAGCTCGGTGCGCTGCGGGTCGCGGTTCGATGCGCCGCCGGGTGCGTCCGCGACCGAATCGCGTCCCCTCGGATCGTGGGCACAGGCGGACAGCAGCAGCGCTGCCGTGAGAGGGAGAACACTACAGAGAGACAGCGCGGAGCGGGTGGTTTTCATAGCGACCTCGTGAAGTTGTTTGACTGGGGGTGGCTTGTTTCAACGCGGTGGCGGCAAGTCATATCCGTCCCATCAACAGCAAAACAATGACGATGACGAGCAACAAACCCAAGCCGCCACTGGGCGCGTAGCCCCACGATTTGCTGTGCGGCCAGGCCGGAATGGCACCGAGCAACATCAGCAATAACAAAACCAAAAGAATCATGCTCAAGCTCATGGTGGACTCCTTGTAGTGGACGGTGGTGTTGCGAATGCAACGGGCTGTTGCTGGGAGGGCGTGAGCATCTTTCGCACATCGGTCCAAGCATCAAATTCATCGGCGGTGACATCGCCAAATTGCAGCGCTGCGGTGCGCAAGGACAGGCCGTTTTGATGGGCGCGCTGCGCTATCAACGCCGCACGGCGGTAACCAATGTGCGGCGAGAGTGCCGTGACGCGCATCAAGGAGTCGTCCACCATGGTTTTTAAGTGCGGCTCATTGGCTTCAATGCCCACCACGCAGTGCCGGGTGAAGCTGCGCATGGCATCGGTGAGCAAGCGCAGGCTGTCCAGCACATTCAGCGCCACCAGCGGTTGGTAAGTGTTGAGCTCGAACTGCCCCTGGCTGGCGCAGAAACCCACGGCCACGTCGTGGCCCATCA
Organism: Burkholderiales bacterium; assembly: GCA_031431125.1. GTDB lineage: Bacteria > Pseudomonadota > Gammaproteobacteria > Burkholderiales > Burkholderiaceae_C > JANPCX01. The sequence goes on along the minus strand of JANPCX010000046.1, from coordinate 26,744 downwards.
CCTGCACACACACCATGGTGAGCGCTTCAATTTGGGTGGGGTTGACTTTGCCCGGCATGATGGAGCTGCCGGGCTCGTTGGCAGGCAATCGCAACTCGCCCAAACCGGCGCGTGGGCCGCTGCCCATCAGGCGCAGGTCGTTGGCGATTTTTGTCAAAGCAATGGCCAACATGCGCAGCGTGCCATGAAAAGCCACCAGCGCCTCTTGGCCTGCCATGGCCGCGAACAGATTGCCCGCTTGCACCCAGGGCACGTCGAACTGCCGGGCCAACCGGGCCGCGACACGGGAGCCAAACTCCGGGTGGGTGTTCATGCCGGTGCCCACCGCCGTGCCACCAATGGGCAGCTCCAGCACCAACACACTTGCGCTGCGCAGCGCCTGCTGGCACAACAACAGTTGCGCTTCGTAGCCACCGAACTCTTGGCCCAAAGTGATGGGGGTGGCGTCTTGCAAATGGGTTCGGCCCACCTTGACCACGTGTTGAAAATGCGCTGCACGGGCTGCCAATGCCACGCGCAGCTCGTCCAGCGCAGGCAAGAGCTGCTGCCGTGCGTACAGCGACACGGCCAGGTGCACGGCGGTGGGGAAAACGTCGTTCGACGACTGCCCGAGGTTGACCTCGCCATGCGCATCAAACGCTGCCTCGCCTGCCGCCAACCCTTGGGTGGCGAGCCGTGAGATCACCTCGTTGACGTTCATGTGGCTTTGCGTGCCCGAGCCCGTTTGCCAAACCGACAGCGGAAATTCCGCATCCAACTCGCCCTGCGCCACACGGCGAGCGGCGAGCATGAGTTGCTGTGCGCGTGTCGCTGGCAACAAACCGAGGTCACGATTGACTTTGGCGGCCGCCCATTTGATCCACCCCGTGGCGTGGATCACCGCCAGGGGCATGCGCTGCTCGCCGATGGCAAAAAATTGCAAACTGCGCGCGGTTTGTGCACCCCACAGGGCCTGCGCGGGAACCTCGATGGGGCCGAAGCTGTCGGTCTCGGTTCGGGTGGTCGTCATGGCGAAGGGATCCACTGGCGATTCATTCCGCTGGGGACGCGACGGGACGGGGTGTCAGGTCAGCCAGTTTGTCGTGCTCGCCCATGCCCACGGGCTTGTTGCTCACGATGGACGCGGCGAGGGCAAAGAGGCGCACCATCTTGCTGTTGGGTGCGTCCCAGTACTCGGCGCTGGCGGGCACCACTTTGAGCAGTACAAGATCGGCAGAGTTGCGGCCCTCGGGAAACCAGGGGCGCGCAAATGCGGTCCACAACTCGTCGATGCGCGCTTGGTCAGCGTGAATTTCGCCGCGACCGCAGATCGACACATAGGTGCTCTTGTCCATGTCACTGAAACTCAAATTCAACTGGCGCAGCTGTTCCACTTTGGAAGAACGCAGGTCGGTGAAAAACCACAGCGCACCGTGCGCGTCCATCTCCAGGGGTGCCATGGGGCGGCTGACAAGCTCGTTCTGTGCATTGGCCGTGGTCAGCATGGCCACGGACATGTGCTCGATCAACCCACAAAGCTGGGTGAGTGCGGGGGTGTTCTGTGTGTGCGTGTTCATGGTGTGCTCTTCCGTGCAAAGTGGGTTGGTGTTTTGTCTTGAGTTGAAGCAGCAGGCGTGCCCGCCGTTTCTCCCGTTGGTAGGCGTTCATCTTGCGCGTTGGTCAGGCCAGCACCTGTCGGACATGCCTCGGATCGCTTGTAGGAAAAGCGCTTGTTGACGCCCGCGAGTAGCGGTTGATCCAGCCGTTCTTTTGACTTCTCCACGCAGCAATTAAACCGCTGTGCCAGCCTTGCACCAGCAAAGGCGGCACCACGTTTTTGATCGTCACCCGCGACCCAAGCCTGGCCGCCCGCTGCGACCACTTGATCGAGCGGGTGGACGGACGCATTGAGTCGGACAAAGCCACGGTGGCACCACGGCCACGGGACGAGGGGACGGAATCCGCTTCAACCTGACGCCGGTCTTCGCGCTCGGCCTGTTCTTTCCAACCGTGCTTGGCGCACGCATGACGCAGCCATTCACCCGGCAGCGATGAAACGGTCTGCCCTTGCGGCTTCAATGACGGACTGAAGTTCGGTGTGCAACAAATCCACCGGTTTATGGTCATGCAACCAGGCGTTGGGATGGGTGAACCACATGGCCAAACGCCAGTCGTCGAACTCGGCGTTCAGCTCTGCCATCACCTGCTGCGGGCCAGGGCGGATGGACAGGTCGGACAAATCGAACTGAAACATGGGCACCCAGTAGGTGTTGCGCCACTCGAAGCTGAACACCTTGCGTGTGGCGATCAAACGCGCCAGGCTCACGTAACCACCGTGCTGACGATCCTGCAACAAACGCGCCAGATCATCGCCGCGTGCCGTACCGCCGGTGGCGCGGTAAGCGGCCAACATGGCCACAAAACCCGTGCTGCTGGGTGAGTCGCTGAGGACGCCCTGCCCTTTGTGCACCGTACTTGCCTGCGCCTTTGCCTTTGGCATGGGAAAGAGCGGATAGGGCACATCCAGCTGGGGATGATGCGCCCGACCAAGATCGGGAAAGGCAGCTGTGTTGGACATCGCATGCATGGGAATGGAGCTCATCGGTAGGCCTCGCAGTCGGAAAGTTGAACAAGGGGACGATGCCGCAGGCCTTGTGGTCAGTGGGCCTGAACATCACGCGGCAGGGTTTGACGCAAGCGGATTTCAAGGGTCTGTGCGCCAGTCATCACAGCCCTTATTGATCAAGTGGCACAACCCGAGTGGCAGAGTCTGCCGAGGCAAGACAACCCCGAACAGCAGACAGCGGTGCTTGTGTGCGTAGTCGGTTTCCTACGCACCACGTCCCCGCGCACCACGGTGTGCGCCAGCGAACAGACTGCGCGCCAAAGGCTGCGCAGCATGGCGGCTATCGCAGGGTCAAGTCGGCCATGCACAACGCGCAAGGACACGCCATGCCCCCCTCCATGCAAGCCGCCGTGGTTGAACAGTTTGGCCAGCCCTTGGTGCTGCGCGATGTCGACATTTCAAGTTCATGCAGCGGCTTCCAGGTCTGCACGATCGAGCACGCAAAGTTCACTCCGGTGGTGAGCGATCAGCCCCAGGCGCTGCAGCGCACCGGCAGCGGCGGTGATACCCACGCGGCGCACGCCCAGCATGTTGGCGATGAGCTCCCGCGTCATCACGAGTTCAGACTCGCGCAAACGATCCAGACTGAGCAACAACCAGCGGCACAACTGCTGGTCCAGCGAATGGCGGCGGTTGCACACAGCGGTTTAAGACATCTGGGTGATGAGGTCTTGCGTGTAACGCAGCAGCAAATGCAAAACAGGCCCCTAGTGCAGTGTTGCAAGCTGATCGGCACTTATAAAACCGCGCCTTTGCCCCTATGGCGGCGTTGCCCATCCGCGCGATACCTCGGTATCGCTGTGGTTTGCGCCTTGCCACTGGGCAGCCTCCACTACTTTCATTTGTTCCGTTATTTCTGAGTCGCAACACTAGCGCTCGAACTCTGTTTTCATCGCCTTCGGCCTGTTCAAGTCGAATCAGCATTTCGATGCCACCAAAATCGCGCTGGTGTAAAAAAACGATTGACGAAAACCATAGAACCTCAGCCCGAACGGTTGGTGGGGATGGCTGAGGAACGTCGCGAATCAAGCGGGTGCATAACAAAGTTGGGCGCAACCCCACATACCGCCTGAGACTTTGAATGTGCGATACCGCACTCACCGTGCCCGGGTGCAGCGCTGCGGTCAAGCGCATTCTGGTTGAGCAAGAAAGAGACGCGGCGTGTCGTCTGACAGACGGCAGGGCCTGTCCCTCATACGCTTGCATCGCCGCATTGTTGGAGTTTTCCCTTCCAACTCGGCTCATCACCACCCATCCGTGTTTGCAGCAAAAGTGGCAAGCACGTAGCACCTCAGGAGCTTTCTATGATGACCCCACCTCGCTGGAGTACCGCTTCCCTTGGCGACGCGCCCGACAGCTCGCCCATGGAGCTGTTTGCGCTGAAGGATCATGTGCATGTTTGCCATGGTCTGAGCGGTCGGTTGTTTACCGTGTGGTGCCGCGCCGAAGCGGTTCATGGTTTTGTGGCCGGTCGTTTTGTCACCACCTTGGTTGTAGCCTTGGCAGCGTTCACTGTCTTGGTGTGGGCACTTTGAACGCAGGCTGAAAAAAGCAGCAAAGCGTGTTGTCGCACCTGCCCCCATGGTTGACCGAGGCTTCTGCGCAACTGCGTGAGATATTGAACGCCGCCGACGGCCCGGCGCTGGTGCCGATTCGATCTGAAATTTTTGGCGTTGAGCGTTTCACCCAACACGGTCGCAGTTTGGGCGATACGCACCAAGGGGCCGTGCTGCACCCGGGCAGCCCCACGTTCTCCCCGCGTTTGCGCAACAACATTGGCGCACTGCGTGCGGCGCACCGCTACATTGGCCAACAAGCCAGCACCGGCTACGACATCAGCCCGGCAGCCGAGTGGCTGCTCGACAACTTTCATTTGATTGAAGCGCAGCTCGAAGAAATTCGTGCGGGCTTGCCGCGCCGCTACTTTCATGCCTTGCCCATTTTGCAAGGCGAGCCCTTGGCGGGACTGCCGCGCATTTATGGCGTGGCCTGGGCCTTCGTTGCGCACACCGACAGCGCGTTTGACGACGCCTTGCTGCTGCATTTTTTGACTGCCTACCAAGAAAGATGCGAGCTCAACCTGGGCGAGTTGTGGGCCCTGCCGACCACCTTGCGCGTGGTGCTGGTGGAGAACTTGCGCCGTTTGGCCGAGCGGGTGGCCACCAACAAAGCCGCGCGTGAGGTGGCTAATTTGTGCAGTGACCGCTGGCAAAGCCTGACCCCCGAGTTGTTGGATGCTTTGCTGAACGTATTACGCCAGCGCGGTGTGGCTGAGGTGTTTCTGGGGCAAATGGCGCAGCGCCTGGGGGGCCAAACCGCGCCGTCGCTGGCGGGCTCACCTGTGGAGTCCCCGCTGCAACAGTGGCTGCACCAAGCGCTGCCCGACCCGGCCGCCCAGCAGCGCCAACAGCGCATTGAACAAACCGCCGACAACTTGAGCGTGAGCAATGCGGTGGCCTCGTTGCGCGCCATTGGCGACGCCGACTGGCCGGATCTGGTGGCGCGCAGCAGCAGCCTGATGCGGTTGATGCTGACCTCGCCGGTGTTTGCCGCCGAGCACGCCGCCACCCGCGATCAATCGCTGCACCACATCGAAACGTTAGCGCGGCGCGGTGGGCGCACCGAAGTCAGTGTGGCCCAAACCTTGTTGGGTTTGATGCAAACACCTGAGTCGCATGCGCATGCTCATACGAACACGCCCGCACCCGCTGGCGCACCGCCAACCCACGATGCCGACGGCGTGCCCAGCCACTGGTTGCAAAGCGGTGGCCGACCGGTTTTGCTGCAGGCCTTGGGTCTGCAACCACACTGGACACGGTGGAGCACGCTGCCCTGGCGCGCCATCGGGCGCAGGGCCGCCTTGCCTTTGTACCTGGGTGCGTTGCTGGCGCTCACCGCTGGGTTGTCATGGTGGCTGCTGGGACACAAGGACGATCCCGCGGGCAGCAACGGGTGGTGGCTGCTCAAGTGTTTGTTGGTCGCCTTGCCGGTGTCTGAAGTGGTGGTGGCCGTGGTCAATCGGCTCATCAGTGAGTCGGTTCGGCCCAGCCTGTTGCCGCGCTTAGCGTTGACCAGTGGCATTCCCAAAGAACACCGTGTGTTGGTGGTGATTCCCTGCATGCTGACCCACCCCGCTGCCATCCACACCTTGGTCCACCGTTTGCGTTTGCACCACCTGGCCAACCCCGAACGCCATGCGCAGTTGGCGCTGCTCAGTGATTGGGTGGACGCCGACACGGCCGAGCTTGAATCTGACACCGCTTTGTTGAACCATGCGGTGAAACAAATTGAAAACCTTAACCGCTTGTACCCACACGCCAGTGCAGAGGTGTCCGATGCGCCGCGTTTCATCTTGCTGCACCGCACGCGGCAGTTCAGCGACAGCGAGCAGCGCTGGATTGGCTGGGAGCGCAAGCGCGGCAAGTTGGAGCAACTCGTCAACGCCTTGGCCACCGATTCATCGGGCGGGTTCATGGATCTGGGTGAATCGTCGCGCCTGGCCGCGCGCACCCCCTACATCGTGACGCTGGACAGCGACACCGAGCTGCCCCCGGGCCGCTTGCGCGAACTGGTGGGCGTGGCCGCGCACCCGCACAACCAGCCGGTGTTGGATGCGGCGCAGCGGCGTGTGGTCAGCGGATATGGCATCTTGCAACCGCGTGTGGCCACGCCGCTGCCAACACCGCAAGAACGCACGCCCTACCACTGGCTTTTTTCTGGGCAGTGCGGCATTGACCCCTACAGCGCTGCCAGCTCCGAGGTTTACCAAGACGTGTTTCGTGAAGGCAGCTTCAGCGGCAAAGGCCTGCTCAACGTAGCGGCCATGCAACTCGTGCTGGGCGGCCGTTTGCCTGCGGGTCAGGTCCTCAGCCACGACTTGCTGGAGGGCTCGATGGCGCGCTGTGCCGCCGTGAGCAGCATCACCGTGATTGAAGACGCGCCCTTTCACGCTGATGTGGCCGCGTCGCGTGTTCACCGCTGGATGCGCGGCGACTGGCAGCTGTTGCCATTTCTGTTGCAACCCCAAAAATACGGGCTGCGCGCCATCCACTGCTGGAAGCTGTTTGACAACCTGCGCCGCTCGTTGGTGGCACCCGCCGCGCTGCTGCTGTTGATTGCAGCCACCTTGGGTTTTGTGCTGTCACCATCCGCCGCGCTGTTTTTGGTGCTGGCTGCATTCACCGCCGGGCCGCTGCTGGGTGCGTTGGCCGGGCTGTCACCCAGCCGCGACGAAGTGGCCAAACGCCACTTTTACAGCGAAGCCGTGCGCGATGTGGCGCGCGCCTTGTTCGGCGGGCTGTGGAACCTCACCCAATTGCTGCAGCAAGCGGGGTCCGCCGCTGACGCGATCATGCGGGCGCTGTACCGAATGGCCATCAGCCGTCGTCACTTGCTGCAATGGACCACCGCAGCCACCGCGCAAGCGCAAGCGCAGGCAACCCTTGCGGGCATGTTGCGCCGCCATGCGGTGGTCTCGCTCGCGGCGGCTGGGCTGCTGATCGCCTTGCTGGCCAGCGGCACACCCCACCCGCAGTGGGCACTGGCATGGTGTGCGCTGTGGGGGCTGTCGCCATGGGCCACCTGGTGGGTCAGTCGCCCAGCGGGCCGCAGGGCCCCTGACGCGCTGCTGACCACCGACATGCGCTCGCAGCTCGAAGCGGTGGCACGCGACACCTGGCGCTACTTTGAGTTCAGCGTCACTGCTGCCGACCGCCACTTGCCGCCGGACAATTTTCAAACCCTGCCGCACGACATGCTGGCGCACCGCACCTCGCCGACCAACATCGGGCTTTACCTGCTCAGTGCCACCTGCGCGCGCGCCTTTGCTTGGATCAATACAGCGGATCTCGTCGATCGACTGCAAGCCACCCTCACCACGCTGGACGGCATGCAGCGCCACCGAGGGCACTGGTTCAACTGGTACGACACCGAAAGCGCGGCACCGCTGCTGCCCATGTATGTCTCCACCGTGGACAGCGGCAACCTCTGCGGTCATTTGTTGGCCGTGGCGCAAGCGTGCTTGGAGTTGGCTGCAGACCCGCTGGAGGCGGCGCACGCAGACCGGCTCAAAGCCCTGGCGCAACGCTGCGAAGTGTTTGCAGGGCAGATGGATTTCAGTTTTCTGTACCACCCGAAACGCCACCTGCTGCACATTGGCTACCGGGTGGTGGAGCAACAACTGGATGCCAGTTTTTACGACCTGCTGGCCTCGGAGTCGCGTTTGACGAGCTTGCTGGCCATTGCCAAGGGCGATGTGCCGGTGGCGCATTGGGCGGCGCTGGGTCGGCCATTTTTTGCGGTCGGTGCCAAAGCGGGCTTGCGTTCTTGGTCCGGGTCGATGTTCGAGTACCTGATGCCGAGTTTGATGCTCGCGGAGCCGCACGACAGTGTGCTGCGTGAGGCTTGCCGCAGCGCCGTCGTTGAACAAATGAAGTTCGCGCGCGCGCACCGCGTGCCCTGGGGCATGTCCGAGTCGGCCTACGCCGAACGCGACCACACCTTGGCCTACCAATACGCCCCGCAGGGGGTGCAGCATTTGGCGCTGCGACGTGCACCTTTGAATGAGATCGTGGTCGCCCCCTACGCCACGGCCCTCGCAGCGCTGGTCAACCCCCAGGCGGCGTGCCAGAACTTTGAGGCCCTGCAGGGCTTGGCCCCACGTGGCCGTTATGGTTTCATTGATGCGCTGGACTTCACCGCCGCACGACAAGCCGGTGACGATGTCTACACCCCGGTCAGCACCTACATGGCCCACCACCAAGGCATGACTCTGGTGGCCTTGGCCAATGTGCTGCTCGATGGGGTAGCGCAGCGCTGGGGCATGGCCAACCCGCAGATTCAGGCGGTGGCCTCGTTGTTGCACGAACGGGTGCCGCGTGAAGTGCCGGTGCTGGCGACCCCGGCTGCGGGCCCCTCGGCCACGCCCGCACAACGCCGCGCGCCCAGCATGCAGCGCGAGGTCATGCCGGGTGCCACGGCGGTGCAGCCGACCCACGTGCTGTCCAACGGCCGCTACAGCGTGCTGCTGCGCGCCAACGGTGCGGGCAGCAGCCGCTGGGGGCAGGCTGGCATCACACGCACGCGCGACGATGCACTGCGTGACGCCTGCGGCAGCTTTCTTTACTGGCGGCCATGGGAAGTGGGTCAGGCCCCGTCCGCTGCCACCGCACCGCTGTTTTCGCTGACCCAACACCCCGCGCCCGATCCACAAGCCCACTACGAGTGCCGCTTTCACGCGGACCGTGTGTCCTTCAACGCCCGATGGTCACAACTGACGGCCCACACCACGGTCTGGGTCAGCCCGGAAGACGACATTGAGTTCCGCCAAGTGGAGCTGTGCAACCGCAGCGACGAGGTGCTGACGCTGGAGTTGATTTCCGCCTTCGACATCACCCTGGCCGACCCGCGAGCCGACGAGGCACACCCCGCGTTCAGCAATATGTTTTTGACCGCACAGTGGCGCGCAGCGCAGCAGGCGTTGGTGTTTTCTCGCACACCCCGTTTGGCTTCGCAACAGGCGCTGCACGCGGCCCACTTCGTGATCCACGACGACCCGCAAGTGCTGGGGCTGACCCAACAAACCGACCGACAACCCTGGTTGGGACGCAACCGCGCGCCGCATCAACCCCAAGGGCAAATGCAAGCGCTGCCGCTCCCCTTGGAGGCAGGAACGATCCAGCCGCTGAACACGGGCCTGGATCCCGTGTGTGCGTTGGCGGTGCAGTTGCGCATTGAACCGCAAAGCAAGGTGCAGCTGACGTTTGCGACCGCCGCGTCCGACAACGGCGGCACTCTGCATGCGGTGGTGGACAAATACCGCCAAGCCAGCCATGTGCATCGGGCGTCGATGATGTCCGCCACCTTGGCCGGCATTCGCATGCGCAGCTCTCAGCTCACGCCCGAACACTTTGCCGCGATTCAGTTGCTGACCACGGCGGTGGTGCAAAGCTTGACCCGGCGGCCGGTGACCCCACCTGTTGCGGCCACCAGCAACCCAACAAACGCCGCAACCAACACCGCTCCAAACACCGCCTTGTGTGACCGGCGTTTGTTGTGGCGCTTCGCTTTATCGGGCGAGCGCCCCCTCGTGCTGGTTCAAATTTCCATGCTGGAAGGATTGGGCCTGGTGCGCTCACTGACGCGTGCGCTGCGGCTGTGGGCGCGCGGCGGCATTGCCTGTGATTTGGTGGTGGTGAACCAAGAAGTCAGCTCTTACCAAATGCCCCTGCAGCATGAGCTCGCGGCCCTGCGCACGCGCCACGTGGACGATACCGGCGGCGAGTTCAGCCCCAGCGGGCCGTCCACCACCGGCTTTTTCTTGCTGCGCCTGGAAGAACTTTCGAACGACGAACTGAGCACGCTGCGTGCGTTGGCGCGGCTGCACTTCCAGGCCGACGGGCGGCCACTGACCCGCCATGTGGACGAGTGGGTGGCCTGGCATGAACAAGCCCTGGAAGACCGCAGCCGCACCTCAACAACAGCGGCCGGCGTGGGATCCACCATGGGCGACAGCATCCACGTGTCAACGGGCCAGTTTTCTGCTGCGTCGGGCGACTTTGTATTTGATGTGAGTGCGCGGCAGCGGCCCCTCAAACCGTGGATCAATGTGCTGGCCAACCCGAGTTTTGGCACCCAGTTGTCCGAGGCGGGCGGCGGCCCCACCTGGGCACGCAACAGCCGCTTGATGCAGCTCACGGCCTGGTGCAACGACCCGGTGGCCGACCCGCCGTCCGAGTGCCTGTTGCTGCAAGACCTGGACAGCCGCCAAAGCTGGAGCGTGGCGCCATCCGCCGTCGGCGATCACCGCATCAACTACCGCGTGGCCCACGGCCAAGGGGTGAGCAGCATTCGCCACCGCCGGGGTGATTTAGACGTCACCGTGTCATGGTGCGTGGACGTCGAACAGTCGGTGAAACAACTGCGCGTGCGCTTGGTCAACCGCAGCCACCGAACCCAGCGCTTGCGCTTGGTGGGCTGCGTCGAATGGATGATGGGGGCCAGTCGCAGCGACCGCAACACCGCCCGCACCGCGCTCTACAGCCAGCGCCTGCCCGAGCTGAACGACCTCGCCACGCAAACACCCCAAACACAAAAACTCACCGCGCTGATGTGCACACAAGCGGAACAAGGCAGTGGCTTTGGCGGCGGCACCGCCTTCTTCGCCACCGTGCAACGCACCGACCGTGAGGCAAGCCACCACACCCCGGCCATTGACTGGACCTGCGACCGGCGCGAGCTCTTCGACGCGCGAGGCCGCCTGGTGTTGCCCGACCACTTCGGTGAAACCCAGGGCGCGGGCTTGGATCCCTGCGCGGCACTGGCAACGCTCCTGCTGCTCCAACCGGGCGACGCCGGCGAGCAGGTGTTTTTGCTGGGTTATGGCGACAGTTTGGACGCCGCGCAGGCACTGGCCACCCGCGCCGCCGCCACGTCACCCTTGAAGCGCCAAGAAGAGGTGCAGCAGCAATGGAACCGGCTGCTCGGAGCCACCACCGTGGTCACGCCCGACCCTTTGTTCGACGCGCTGGTGAACCGCTGGCTGCTCTACCAAACCGTGTCATGCCGCCTGTGGGCCAAGGCCGCGTTTTACCAAGCGGGTGGGGCCACCGGCTTTCGCGACCAGTTGCAGGACAGCATGGCCTTGGTTTGGGCCGCGCCCGAGATGTTGCGTGCGCAAATTCTGCGCTGTGCCTCGCGCCAGTTTCCGCAAGGTGATGTGCAGCACTGGTGGCACGAGCCCGGTGGTGCGGGCGTGCGCACCCATTTTTCAGACGACCTGTTGTGGTTGCCGTACGCCTGCGCCCATTACCTGCACGCCACCGCAGACCATGCCCTGTTGGATGAGCCTGTGGCGTTTCTCGAAAGCGACCCCATTCCCGAAGGCGCGGAAGACCTCTACAACACACCCCTTGTGAGCATGGAGACCGCCAGCGTCTATGAACACGCCGCCCGCACCATCGACCACAGCCTGCGCGTGGGCGTGCACGGGCTGCCCCTGATGGGCAGCGGCGACTGGAACGACGGCATGAACCGCGTGGGCATCGAGGGCAAGGGCGAATCGGTGTGGCTGGCTTGGTTTCTGTGCGATGTGGTCGCCCATTTCAGCCACATTGCCCGCAGCCGGGGCGACAGCGAACGCGCGCAACGCTGGGACGACTCTGCCCTCGGCTGGAAGACCGCCCTGCTCGGCCCAGCCTGGGACGGCCGCTGGTTCAAGCGCGCCTTTTTCGACAACGGCCAAGCGCTGGGTTCCCACGTCAACCCTGAAGCTCAAATTGATTTGATCGCACAGGCCTGGAGTGTGTTGTCGAACGTGGCCCCGCTCGCCATGCAAAGTTTGGCTTTAGACGCCGTTGAAACCCACTTGCTAGACGAGAAGGCCGGTTTGATCCGCCTGCTCGACCCACCCCTCGTGCATGCTGAGTCCAGCGCGGGCTACATCCAGGCCTATCCGCCCGGGGTGCGCGAGAACGGCGGTCAATACAACCACGGCGCGATTTGGGCCGTGATGGCGCAAGCTCAGCTCGCGGTCACTTTGGGCACCACGCAGACAGCCAGCACCGCCGCGTTGCCAAACAAACCTGCGCTCAACCCGCACGACCTACCCTACCGCAGCTTCACCTGGATCAGCCCCGCCCACCGTGCGGCCAATGCCATTCAGGGGCCGCACTACGGCATAGAGCCCTACGCCGTGGCGGCCGACGTTTACACACAACCCCCTTACGTCGGACGCGGCGGCTGGAGTTGGTACACGGGCGCGGCAGGGTGGCTGCACCGCGCCGCCATCGAATCCCTGTTCGGCTTAAAACAAGACGCCGACACGCTGCATTTCAACCCCTGCGTGCCCACCCACTGGCCCGAGGCCGAACTCACGTTGAAACGTGGCGGCTTGCAAATGCGTTTCGTCTTTCTGCGCTGCGGCGCGGATGCGGCCCGAGCAGCCATGCAAGCGCGCGGTGCGGACGGCGTGGGTGTTGTCGTGCTGATGCCGCTGGAGGTGCTGGGGTGGTCCGCCCTGTCGGGGCAGCACCGCTTCGTGGTGCCACTGCTGGCCTGAGCTGGCGCTCATCGCTGAACGCCTGCGCTTTCCCGCAGGCTTCAGCGTGGCCCTATTGATCCCGCCCTTTGAAGTCTTAACCGTTCGTCTTAACCGTTCGCCCTGAGTTTGTCGAAGGGTTGCGCGTGAAACCTGGGTTTCGACAAGCTCAACCCGAGCGGAAGTTCATACTTCAGCGGGCCGAATATCTAAGCCATGCGAAAAATCAAGCTCTTGCCACGCACTCCTGCGTGTTGACGCACAGTGGCCCGTGAAGACGGGTGCTTGCCGGTGGCCGACGCTCTTTCCGGGTGAGCGACAGAAGGCGCTTGCCTACCCCTGCCCTGTGCGGACTCGGCCTGGGTCAGATACCGTCTTGGCAGGCCTTGAGAACAAGGGGGGGACTTATTGAGGCTTCCACAGAACATGACGCTCCAAACCGTTCGGGCTGAGCCCTTCAAAGCCAGCGCGTGCCTCGGTGTGCTGTGCGACCGGCTCAGGGCGAATGGATAGAAGTGCGAGGACTCCCATCCGTTCGGGTTGGACCTGTTGAAACCAGCGCGTGCCTCGGTGCGTAACCTGCACCGGCAGCGTTGATAAAAACCACAGAGCCTCAGGGTGAACGGAAGGTGATGGGTCATGAATTTCGGAAACACCCCTATTCACAACCGGTGTGGGATGGCCGCCGTCGCAGGGTCGCAGCAACTCACTCCCGCAGGAAGGAGAGCAACGCCTCGTTGAACGCCTTCGCGTGCGACAGGTTCAGCCCGTGCGGTGCTCCCTTGAACGTCACCAGCTTGCTGTGGGGCACGGCGCGATGGGTGCGCAGACCCGAGCCTTCCATGGGCACGATGGCGTCTGCATCGCCATGGATCACCAGCGTGGGCACCCTCACCTTTTTCAGATCCTCGCGAAAATCGGTGCTGGCGAACGCATCCATGCAGGCCAGTGCGGCATGCGGCGCTGCCTGCTGGCAAATCGCAATCGCCTCGGCGCGCTGCGCCTCGGTCACCAGCAGCGCACCGTTGGCGGAGAAAAAGTTCTTGGTGAACTCGTCAAAGTAGGCGCTGCGGTCTTGCTCAAACGCCTGCTTTTTCTGCTGCGCTTTCTCGGGCGTGAGGGGGCCTTGTGGGTTGTCGGCCGACTTCATGAGGCAGGGCGGCACCGCAGCCGCAAACACGACACTGTGCAGACGCGACTCCCCGCAGCGGGCGATGTAGCGTGCCACTTCACCCCCGCCCATCGAGAAGCCCACCAGCGTCACATCCTGCAATGCGCACTGCTCCAAAACGCGCTGCAGGTCATCGGCCAGCGTGTCGTAGCCGTAGTCTGAATGCGGCTTGTCCGAGCTGCCGAAGCCTCTGCGGTCATAGGCCACCACCCGGTAGCCAGCATCGCGCAGCGCCGACACCTGCGGGGCCCAGGCCTGCGCCGCCAGCGGCCAGCCATGAATCAGCACCACGGGTCGGCCCGTGCCGCCGCTGTCTTCGATGTGCAGGCGCACCGTGTCGGCAGCAACCAAATCCTGCTGATTCACCGTGGCGCCAACGGTAGCAGTAGCCGAGGCCGCACCGGTCAGCGCACCGCCACCCGCCAAAGACGAGTTGCCCTCTCGCTGCGCCTGAGCGTAGTCCAGCGGCATCTGCGCTGCTGGGTTCGGATCCTGGGATGGAGCGCCGTGACCAGAGCGGGCCTGCTCGGCAAGGTCTGGGTCGGCAGGCAGGGTGTTGGATGGCGCGGCGATAGATGGGTTCATGTGTGACTCCAAAGTGGGTTGACGATGCAATGCTGAGAAAACTGCTGCCGCTGGCAAAAGCAAGCAGCGCTGCTGGGCTGTGTGAAGCAGTGATTTGATTTGCAACACTCCCCAGTCCTAGGCCGTTCGCCCTGAATTGGGCCGCGCCTAACGTGCGGACATCCGCCCACTGTCGTCCGACAACAGCACCTCCACGCGCCGGTTCATTTGGCGGCCGCTGGCGGTGTCGTTGCTGGCGATGGGTTTGGCCTCGCCGTGGCCCAAGGTGCTCAGTCGCTGCGAAGCGATGCCGCGTGAAAGCAAGGCGTTGCGCACCGCGTCGGCGCGGCGCAGCGAGAGGTCTTGGTTGTGGCTGTCACTGCCGGTGCTGTCGGTGAAACCTTCGATCAACACCTGGCGCTCGGGGTAGTTCGTCATGAAGCTGGCCAGCTTGTCCACGCTTCGTTCGCCGCCTGACTTCAACTGCGCTTGATCCGTGTCGAACAACACATCGCCCATGGTCATCACCATGCCGCGGTCGGTCTTTTTGGCGTTGAGTTCTTTTAGCTGCGCTTCCAAGGCCTTAGCCCGCTCTTCAGCACTCAAAGCCATGAGTTGGGCATTGGCATTTTGTTGTTGTGACGCGGCAGCTTGCTGTTGGGCAGCCTTGGCTTGCTGCATCGCCAAATCGGCTTTTGCCTTGGCCGCATCGGCCTCTTGGGTGCGTGCAGACAAACGCAACTCGTCGCTGTTGGCTTTGGCTTGGGCCACACTCAATTCAGCCACTTTGCGCTCGGTGGTGGCCTGGGCAATCGCCACACGCCGCTGTGCCAAGTAGGCCCAGTGGTTCACGGCTTCAGTGTCGTCTTTCTTCTCCCAGGCACGGTTGGCCACGTCCATGGCCTGCGTGGCTTGTTGCATTTCAGCGCCTGCCAGCTCCACGGTGCTCGGATTGTCTCTGGCCATTCGGTAGCTGCTGCGGGCTTCTTCCAAACGTGCATTGTTTTGTGGCGCGGTGCCGCAGCCAGCCAGCGCGGCCAAAGCCGCCAAGGCAAGCAGCGTGGGTTTGAAGAATGGGCGGGTGTTCATGATGAAATTCCTTGGTAGTTTGAATGGAGAAAAACGCTCGCGTGGGGCCAGGCCTATTTGGGTTGACGACTCATCTCTTCGCGCAGTACCCGGGTGCTGGTCTGGAGCGCCTCGGCAGATTTGCGGGCTCGGTTGGCTTCGGCCTTGGCCTCGGCCAACCGTGCATCGACCAAGGCTTCGTCGGCCAACCAGCGAGCGGCCTCATGGTCTTTGGCGGAAATGGCTACGTTGGCGCGGGCCAGTTTGTCGCGTGCCGCGCTGAGTTCAGCCGGCGCGAATTCGGCCGCACCGGCATTGGCCGCTTGGGTGACTGCGGCAGTGGACACCGCCATCTCGGCCACCGGCGGCGGATTGCTGGCGCAAGCGCCAAGCCCCAAGACACTGGCTGCCATCAAAGGGATAGTGAACAACGACTGCCACGACTGGGTTTTGCTGTGGCAAGTTTGATGTTTGAAATTGAGGTTCATCAAGAACTCCTTGGGTGGGTGAATGGAGCCACCATTGATTCGATCAATGGGGATGGCTGGATAGACTCCTGTTGGCGCTGCATTTGAGTTTTCATTTTTTTATCCAAAACACAGACGACGCATTCGGAGCGTGAACTCGCTGTTTCTGCGCACGCAAAGCAGAAGTCGAGATGTTGCAGTCCGCTGCCACTTGGTGGCTGTCGGACGTGGCTCAAAACGGTCGTAGGAGAAGGGCCCGTCTGCCCTTGCCCTTGCCCTTGCCCTTGCCCTTGCCCCTGCTCCCGCCCCTGCCCCTGTGCTTACCCATGCGCTTGCCGACAGTGCGAGTCCGGCGGCGAGCTCCAGCCAGAACCATGAAAGCAGTGGAAGGCAACGCGGCGCTGTCCTACAGCACCAGGTGTTGCGCGCTGATGGGTTGCGGCCTGCTTCACTTCTAAAGTGCACCCATCGCCTCAAAGCAAAGGATCAACAATGAACAAAGCAGCGAAAGCGGCTGAGCTGCTGGCCACGCGGTCGGCCGCAGCGACCCAGCCACGATCGGCCATGGTGCTTGATGAAAACGCCATTGAGGCCGCGCGCCACCACCTAGACGACGGTGCATTGACGCCGCACATCGGTACGTTTCAGCAAGATCTAATCAAGTTGCTGAACGACTCTTTGGCGACGGAGTTGTTGTGTGTGCTGCGCTACAAACGTCATCACTTCACGGCAGAAGGTTTGGCCTCGCCGAAGATTGCCGACGAGTTCTTGGTGCATGCCAACGAAGAAGCAGCCCACGCAGACCGCATTGCCAAACGCATCGTGCAGTTGGGCGGCGAGCCTGACTTCTCGCCCGACACCTTGAGCCAACGTAGCCACGCCGCTTACGACGACTCGAAAGACTTGAAGGCCATGATCAGGGCCAATTTGGTGGCTGAACGAGTAGCCATTGAGGCTTACAGCCAACTGATCGCGCTGGTGGGCAACCATGACTCCACCACCCGCCGTTTGCTCGAAGACATTTTGAGCGACGAACAAGAGCACGCCGAAGAACTCAAAGACTGGCTGGCTGATTAAAGCCGCAACCGCATCACCCTTGGATGTTGGGGCTCAACATCCACTCGTTTTTAACCCTGCTGGAGACTCACCATGAACATCAAAACCCCTTTGCTTGCAGCCACCACCGCTTTGATGCTGCTCACCGCCACAGGCTGCGCGGTAACACGCGGTCAAGAGACGGTCGGTGCCTACATTGACGACAGCGCCGTCACCACCGCCGTCAAAGCCCGTTTCGTGGAAGACAAAGCTGTTGATGCCACCGCCATCAGCGTGGAAACACTCAACGGCACCGTGATGCTGTCTGGTTTTGCCAAAAACATGAATGAAAAGACCACAGCAGAAACGTTGACCCGCAAGGTGAATGGCGTGAAAGCTGTGAAGAACGAAATTACTGTGCGGCCTTGAGCCCCTCACCTCTCGGTGGTCATTGTTTGGCCGCCTTTTTTTAGTCTCAACTGAAGGAAACTCACATGAACTGGGATCGCATTGAAGGCAATTGGAAACAAGCCACCGGCAAAGTCAAAGAGCAGTGGGGAAAACTCACTGACGACGACTTGGACGTGATTGCGGGCAAACGCGATCAGCTGGCAGGCAAGATTCAAGAACGTTACGGCGTGGCCAAGGACGACGCTGAAAAGCAACTCTCAACCTGGGAGAAAACCGCTAACGAAAGCTGGTTCAGTCAAGACGCAAAACACAAGTAATCAGCGACCCGTCATTCCCGCTTTCCTGGCAATGACGGGGTTTGATTCATGGGCGTCACAAAACACCCAGCCGAATCGCACACCCACTTCAGTCCAACCAGAAGCCCGCCAACCGCCAGGAGTCACGCAACCCCTGGGGCCACACGCCCTGCTTCATCAAAGACAACACCGCGCCGCGCTCATCGTGGCAGGACAGGCCTTGGCTTTGCAACCAGGCGTCGTTGAAATAACGGTCGCGGTAGCGCTCACCGGCGTCGCACAACAAGGTGACGATGGAGCCGGTTTCACCGCGCTGCTTCATGTGCTGGGCACAAGCCAGTGCGGCGATCAAGTTGGTGCCGGTGGAGCCGCCCACGAGTCGCCCCAATTGCTGGCTCAACGCACGCATGGAACCCAGCGACCACACGTCGGGCACCTTGACCATGGCGTCAATCACGCCAGGCAAAAACGACGCTTCAACGCGTGGACGACCGATGCCTTCAATGCGTGAACCGTGGGGCAGTGTCAGCGTGGCATCGCCGCTTTGGTAATGCTCAAAAAACACCGAACGTTCTGCATCGACACCGCACACCAAAGTGGGGTGGCTGCAGTAACGCACGTATCGGCCTATGGTGGCCAGGGTGCCGCCCGTGCCAGCGCTGGCCACAACCCAAGTGGGCAAAGGATTCGGTTCCAACTTCATTTGCGTGAAGATGGCTTCGGCGATGTTGTTGTTGGCGCGCCAGTCGGTGGCGCGTTCGGCATAGGTGAACTGGTCCATGTAGTGGCCGCCAAGCTCTTGCGCCAAACGCTCAGACTCGGCGTAGATGGCATGCGGGTCGTCCACCAAATGGCAGCGGCCACCTTGGAACTCAATCGCCGTCACTTTCTCGGCCGATGTGGTGCGCGGCATCACGGCCACAAAGGGCAAGCCGAGCAAGCGCGCAAAGTAGGCTTCCGAAATGGCGGTGGACCCGCTGGAGGATTCCACCACCGTGGTGCCCTCTTTCAACCAGCCGTTGCACAAAGCATAGAGAAAAAGACTGCGTGCCAAACGGTGTTTGAGGCTGCCGGTGGGGTGGCTGGACTCGTCCTTCAAATACAGCGAGATGCCGGGAAAACCAGGCAGGTCGACCGGGATGAGGTGGGTGTCGCTGGAGCGCTGAAAGTCGGCCTCAATGCGGCGTACCGCCTCGCGCACCCAGGCGCGTTTGCTCGGGGTTTCGGTGGGAATGGTCATGGTTGAGATGTTTGAATTTGAGTCAAGGTGGAACGCAAACCGTCAGGCAGCAGCAAAGCCTTGCCTTGTGCAAAGTTCACCCACACGATGGTGGCACCGCCCGCGGCGACGATGGTGCCAGGCGCGTCCAAGCGCTCGAAAGTCACCACATGGTCAAAGCTGCGGCGACCGAGCTTAGTGAGGTAGAGCTTGGCCACCAGGTCGCCCGGGTAGAGCAGTTGTTGATAAAAATTGCAGAACACATTCACCACCACCACACCTTCGCCGTTGCGGGGGTCGACGTACTGCAGCTGGTTCAACCAATCCACACGGGTGTTTTCCAGGTAGCGAAAGAACTGCACGTTGTTGACGTGGCCAAAGGCGTCCATGTCGCCCCAGCGGATGGGGAATTGGGTTTGATAGGCCAGGGATTTTTCTTCGGGAATGTCGATGCGCATAGAAGATGCCTTTGCTCTAACGTCGCTGCTGCAATCGTGGTGGGGGCCCCAGGCGCATCAACCGCGTTGGATGCCCAGTTCGGAATAGAGCCGTTCAACCAAGGCGCGCAGCTCAGCCACCTCAGCCTGCAGTTCCATCTGCTGTGACTTGAGCGCAGCCAGCTCCTCGCTGCCACCGCCATGACCGGAAGTGGCAACCATCGCGCTGACGTCCACCTCTCCACACAAGAGGTGGGCCCACCGCGCCTCGCGCGCCCCAGGCGCCCTTGGCAACTTCACCACCAAAGGGCCTCCCTTGTCCGTTGCCCGATCCAGCAGCTCTTGCATGAATCCTTCAACGGATGACAAGTCAGCAAAACGGTGCAGGCGCTCGCTGTTGGCACGCAACTCGGCCGAGGTTTGCGGCCCACGCAGCATCAAGGTGGCGAGCAAGGCAACCGCCTGTGAAGGCAAGCCCATGGTGCGGGCCATGTTGTGCTCAAAACGTGGCACGCGCGAGCCGCTGCGCTCCAGCAACAGGTCCAAGCCGCGCAAGTCTTCCACGGCACCCTGCACCTCAGTTTCGGTGGCGTTGATCACCGGGTCACGTGCCGTTTTTTGATTGCATCCCAGCATCAAGGTATTGAGCGACATCGGGTAACTGTCGGGCACGGTGTGCGCTTTTTCAACCAACACAGCCAGCACACGGGCTTCAAGCGAGGTCAGAGGACGTTGCATGGGCTCAAACAGCAAAACCGTCGTCGGCTTGAATCACTGCGCCGTTCACAAAATGGCTTTCGTTGGCCACCAGCATCATCAGCACCGCGTCCAAATCCTTGGGAACACCAATGCGTTTGCGCGGCAAGGACTCCACCAAACGTTTGCCCTGTTCGGTCGCCCAGCGATGGTGGTTGATTTCGGTGTCGATGTAGCCCGGGCAGATGGCATTGACATTGATGCCGTATTTGCCCCACTCAAGCGCCATGCAGCGGGTCATGTGGATCACCGCCGCTTTGCTCATGGCGTAAACACCAATTTGACTCAAGGTGCGCAAGCCCACGGTGGAGGCAATGTTGACGATACGTCCACCCGTGAAAGTGCCGGGTGCCGCACCTTGGGCCCGCGCCAGCATGCGTTTGCCCACCTCTTGCGCCACAAAAAAGGCGCCTTTGGTGTTGGTGTTGAAAACGAAATCGAACTCGTCTTCGCTCACATCGACCAACTTTTGAGTCAAACCCACACCCGAGTTGTTGACCAGGATGTCGATGATTCCGACCTCGGTTTCGGCGTGTGCCACGGCAGATTTGATGCTGTCCAAGTCGGTGACATCAAGCTTGACCACATGGGCATCGCCGCCGCCCGCCTCAATTTCGGCGCGCAAGGTTTTGAGGCGCTCCGTGCGGCGCCCAGCCAGCACCACCGCCGCCCCCGCATGCGCCAATGTCTTGGCGAACTGCTCCCCCAGCCCACTGGAAGCACCGGTGACCAAGGCCACGCGGCCGGACAGATCAATGTTGTAGCTCATGCTGACTCCTGAAAATGGCAAGCCTGACGGAATAGGTTAACAACCCGAACGACCGTTCTATTCTGACACCGCCTCGATACAATTCTCGACAAACAAAGGAGACCGCTTTGACCACACCCGCTGCCTTGATTGAACAATATGGCCCACGCGACGCGATGGAAGTCGATGTTCTCATCGTTGGCGCAGGCCCGGCTGGGCTGGCGGCAGCCATTCGCCTCAAACAGCTGGCCAGTAGCCAGGGCAAAGAGATCGCGGTCACGGTACTCGAAAAAGGCTCGGAGCCTGGTGCCCACATTCTGAGCGGCGCGGTCATGGATCCACGCGCGTTGAACGAGCTGCTGCCCAACTGGAAAGAGTTGGGCGCGCCCTTGAACCAAGCCGTCACCGCCGACCAGGTGCTGTTCTTGACCGAGAAGGGTGCGATCAACACGCCGCAGTGGCTGATTCCGAATTGTTTTCACAACCACGGCAACTACGCCATCAGCCTGTCCAACCTCACCCGCTGGTTGGGCGCGCAAGCCGAGGGTTTGGGCGTTGAGATCTACCCAGGATTCACAGCCGCCGAACTGCTTTACAACGACGATGGCTCTGTCAAGGGTGTCGCGACTGGCCACCAGGGTTTGGGCAAAGACGGTCAACCGACGTCCAACTTTCAACTCGGCATGGAGTTGCATGCGAAGTACACCTTGTTCGCCGAAGGTTCGCGCGGCCACTTGGGCAAACAGCTGATTGCACGTTACCAACTGGATGCCGGCAAAGACCCACAAACCTATGCCCTCGGTGTGAAAGAACTGTGGGAAATCAAACCTGAAAAACACCAGGCCGGATTGGTCGTCCACACCGCGGGCTGGCCCATGGACACGCAGACCTACGGCGGTGGTTTCATGTACCACCTGGAAGACAACAAAGTCACACTGGGTTTGGTGACGGGTTTGGACTACACCAACCCCTGGCTCAGCCCGTTTGAAGAAATGCAGCGCTGGAAAACCCACCCGAGCATTCGTCACTTCTTGGAAGGCGGCAAACGTTTGGGTTACGGCGCCCGGGCCATCACCGCCGGTGGCCTGCTCACCCTGCCCAAGACGGTATTTCCTGGTGGCGCGTTGATAGGCTGCGACGCGGGTTACCTCAACGCCGCACGCATCAAGGGCAGCCATGCCGCCATCAAAACCGGCATGCTGGCGGCCGAGGCGGCGTTTGAGGCAGTCCAGGCAGGACGTGCCCACGACGAGTTGTCCGCCTACCCTGCAGCGTTCGAGAAAAGCTGGCTCTTTGATGAGCTGAACCAAGCCCGCAACTTCAAAACATGGTTCAAGCTGGGCTTTTATGTGGGCAGCCTGATGACAGGCATAGAGCAGTGGCTGCTGCCCAAGCTGGGGTTTAAGTCACCGCCTTGGACCCGGCACGGCCGCTATGCCGACCACACACGGCTGCTTCCCGCCCACCAGTGCGAAAAAATTCAATACCCAAAGCCCGATGGCCAAATCACTTTTGACCGCTTGAGCAGCGTTTTCATCAGCAATACCAACCACGAAGAAAACCAGCCCGCACACCTCACCCTGAAAGACGCCAGCGTCCCCGTGAATGTGAACTTGGCCACCTATGCAGGCCCAGAGAGCCGCTACTGCCCGGCTGGTGTCTACGAGTTTGTGAAGGATGAAAACGGCAGCGACCGACTGCAGATCAATGCGCAAAACTGCGTGCACTGCAAAACCTGCGACATCAAAGACCCAACGCAAAACATTGTGTGGGTCACACCCGAAGGCGCAGGCGGCCCGAACTACGCTGGCATGTAGCGGCTCGGTCTGGACGTTGAGTGAACGTCGTCTGTTTCTGGGCTGAAGAGCGCAGCCCCCGGAACCTGCCGCAGCCGATCCAGGATGGTCTTCTTTTCACCAACGATCCATGCAGGATCCGCGCCGTCCACAACCGCCAATGCGATAGGCAGGCACATCGACTGCAAAAGCGCTTCTAAGCGAGTCGGCAAATCACCCAGTCGATGCCCTGGTGCCAACGACAACACCACCACGGCGTAGCGCCAATCGGGGAAAGCCGCGACATGTTTGCTCACCCAGTGCGCTTGTCGCACAGCACCTCCGTCCAACAACAACTCGCGTACCGAGCGCAGGCAACGTTGGCTTAAATCAGGTGCGAGTAGGCTGTGTTCGTCCTCGAAATTCAGTAAAGCGCCCCGCGCTTGCTCTGCCCGGTGCTCGTTGCGGCGAATCTCGTCGGGCCAAAAGCCCGCATCTTCGTGGTTTGGACTCAATGACAGCCATTGTCCGTAACGAATTGCAGCATGCAGTGCACGGGGATGATCTGACGTCAGGCCCAGCGCGCGCAACAGCCGCGCACCTTGGGCGCTGGCCTCCGTATCCAATTGATCGATCAAGAGAGAACCCAACTCAAACTTGGCGTTGATATCGTCCTCGTGGTCAACCAACATCAAACGCAACAAGGCTTCACTGGCCACATCGCCTTGGGTTTTCCGCGCAGCACGTGCCCACAATAAGTGATCATCTGGATGCAAAGCGCCACGTTCACCCTCGGTTTGCAACTCGCGTTCGAGGTGATGTTGGGTCAGGTACTCGCGGTGCAACTCGGCCCAGGCCACGGTCATCTCCCGTTGCCAGAAAACATCCATGTCCAAGACCATCTGGTCCAGAGCATCTCCCATCAGCAGCTGGGCAGCAGCGTGTTTGGCTGCTTTGGGCAACCTAGCATTGAGTTTGGTTTTGACCAAACGATCTCTTAAGCAGGGATAGGCATCGAAGGGTGCCGCGTTCTGCAGCAATGCCTGTGTCAACCATGTGGCCGCTTTGGTGTGGCCTTTGCTCCCACTCAGGCGCTGAATCATGGCACGGTAGGGCAGCACATTGGGTGTGGGCGAATGGCTCGCTCGGCCCAGCACCTCGGGCCAAAATCCTTGCCGCAAGTATTCACCCTGCACCTTCAAACGCACCAAGGCGTCCACCGTGGCTTGTGAACCCGCAACACGACGGGCCACTTTGTCTGCCGCGAAGGCCTGGTACCTCGACAGCACAAGGGCTCGCTCGTTCAGGCGAGGAAACAGATAACGTAGCAAGATCGCAGCTGGGCCCAACTTAATGAGCTGCCAGGCAGTCAGTTTCGCCGAGCTGAGTTGCCATTCATCTGCAAGTCGTGCCCAGGTGATCCGCATCCAACGAGCCCAACTGCCAACAGAGCCATGCGCGGGGCCGAGGTGCCCCAACTCATGGGCCACCACTGAAGCGAGCTGTTTCACATCCAAAGTCAACAGCAGCGGCAAACCCAAGACCAAGCTGTGGCGATGCAAGCCCAACAAACCGAGGCACGCATGGCCTAAGGTCTGTACCCGCATTTCGGTGCCCAGCCGAACTTCTTGCGGCAGCCGCACCCCCGCTTTTTTCGCCACATTGTCCAGCAAATGAAATAACTTTGGCACCCGCTCCCGCGTCAGCAGCTGCTCCGTCATTGAAACCGTGCTGGGCCGCATGGCGTAAAGCCCGGTGCACAGAACATAGCTGCCGAGGAACAAGCCTATCCACGTGAAAACATCATCCTGCGGTACCGGGGACATGAGCTCGCTGACACCGGACACGACACCCACCAAAGCCAATAAGAGCACCGTGAGGTATGCCAGAACCAAACCCAAAGTCATGCAGCGGGTTAGCCATGCAAACCCTTGGGGATTTTGACAGTAGGCCACCTCCAGGCTGGGCAACCTTACGTCGGACAGTGACAGATCTTTCGATGGCATCGGGGCACAAACCAAGGGACACAGAGACAAAACGACAGTGGCGGTGCAAGACAGTCGATTCGACTCTCATTGCCCACCGGCCTATTGTCCGCTGACTGTTACAGATCGTACCCAAGTTGGCCAACGCAAAAAAAAATATTGCCAACTGTGTCACGGGCCAAAGCACACCCCCCCGCAACCCAGGGGGAGGGGCTAAGCAAACCAGTCGGTGTAGCGAGTTCAGGTTCGGCTCGGCTGTGGAAGCCGGCAATCCAGGGCGCCGCGGTGCCTCCCATTCCTGGGACGCAATGCCAGCATACACCCCTCGGACTGAGGTGTCGAAACCTGGCCCCACCTCGGTATGACACGTCGACAACCGCCAACAGCTTTGGCTGTTTTTGACAATGAAAAATTCAATGGCGGATCGTCACACGGGTCTCATCAAACGCCAGGACTCAGCTTGAGCACAACCCAATTGGCATCGGACTCCGGAATCATCAGCGCGCATTTGGCCCCCGCGTGGTACATCAAGCGGTTGTAAATGAACAGAGGTCGGGTGGGTGGTTGTCCAGCAATCGTGCGCACCGTTTGCCGCAGTACCAGCGGATCGTTGCTCGCACCGCTGCCGCTGAGAGGTGTCAGGTTGACGCTGTAAATCTTGCCGCGCTCAGAGGGTTGGAAGTTCCAACGCCGAATCGCAATGCCATCGTAGTAGCTCGGAATGGTCTCTTGTAAGTTGCTGAAAGCAAAAGTGGAGCCTTCCGTATCGCCCGTGAGTACAAAGCGCCTGAAGGTTTTTTTGTCCATGTTGAAGATGAAGCCTTGATTCATCGAAGTCGGCTTGCCGTAAAGCCCTATCTTGTTGAAGCAATAGAGTTCGCGCCCCACCCGGCACATGCTCAAGGATTCCGACACCAAACCAAAGGTAGACGCATTGCTTTCATGAATCGACTCAATGCGACGTGTCATGGGGTTAAACACCATGATGGCATTGCGCCAAGCGCCTCCTGCATCGCCGGGTACCAAGGTCACAAAAATTCGATCCGTGACTTCGTCATAGAGCGCGACCGTGCCCTGCTGCAGGTAGGAATTGCCATACTGGGGTCTGAACTTGATCAGTTGCTCGCCAAAATCAACCTCGCATTTACCCAACCATTGGCCGGTTGCGGTGTCAAACTCGCCATACCCGGCATAGAAGTAATGCAAGCGAGTGCCGCGCTTGACGGCCGCAGCGTACATGTGGGTGGACATACGTGCCAAGGCCGGCGCGACATGCGCCGCATCACGCGGATCGGGCAGTTCACTCTTGGGTAAAAACCAGCCGTTGAAGGTGCGGCCTGAGGGGTAGGGTTTGGTGTTGGGATAACCCGGCAGGTACACCGAGGGTGGGGTCGGCTGACCAACCAGCGACCACTTCAACGTCTGATGGTCGAATTTGCACACGGCGTTGCAGCTCCCATCACCATGACCACCGCCAAAGAAGTACTGCGCGCCAAACCCAGGATCGTTCGCTGGGTCGCAGAAAGCGTTGATGATGGATTCGATCGGCGCCGTGCCGTAATAAGCGCCAGACGGAATATTGGCTTTGGCCCAAGGTGTGAAAGCGGTACCCGGCATTGTGGTCCAGGTGTCTACCGGCACGTTGGCGGCCCAAGAAGGAACTGGCGGCGCAGCGGGCACAGGCATTGCAGGTTGTGCCGCTGGAACCGAAGTCGCTGAGGTATTTGGGGTCGTTGAAGTATTTGGAGTCGCTGAAGTGGTTGCAGTAGCCGTGGCAGCTGGTATTCCACCGGCAGCAGCAGACGCCAAATTGCTGGGCCTGACACTCCAAACCGGGTTGTTGTTGAAACTACTGGTCAGCTGCGACCAGTTGTTGGCTGCCGTCATGCGCTGATAGCCCTCCAGCGCACCGGGCAGTCGGTGCTGCACCGCATAGGCAATGGCGGGCTGCACATTGCCCCAGTAGCTGGTGCCGTCGGGGAAAAATCCACCGCGCAAACTGCCGTCGTCGAGCGCCTTGGTCCGGGCGGGCTGGCCATACCCTGCCAAGCTGCCGTTGTGGGTGGCGTCCCACATCTGTCCGAAGTTGTCGTACCAAGGACCGCTGCCGTTGACCCAGTTGGAGTTGTCTCGCGGCGCCACTTGAATGACCACCAAACCGGCATCCCGGT
>JANPCX010000045.1:0-126746 GCA_031431125.1 Burkholderiales bacterium | reverse complement strand
GGCAGAAGGACGTCGGCTGCAACGCGCGAGAAACCGGTCCATTTTGGTATCGCCTCCTGCGCCCAGGGGCCTGCCCTGGGCTTGTCGGTGCTACCAAACTGTCCTCGGTTTTCGCACGTTTCGCTTCGACGCCTTCTGCCGCGCAGACTCCTAGACATTGCCCAAGCCGAGCGCATGGTTATTCCTGAGTTTTCAGTATTTACTGAAAGTTTCGTTCATGATGGCATCCTCATCTAGAAAAAACCTTTCTTTGAAGCTCCCATGACGCTCTCTCCTTTGGTTCAAAGTTTCGTGGCCCATTTCGGTGAAATGGGCAGCCGCTGGGGCATCAACCGAACGGTGGGGCAGATCTATGCATTGATCTTTGTCTCGCCCGCGCCCTTGAACGCGGACGACATCGCCGACAAGCTGGAGTTCAGCCGATCCAATGTCAGCATGGGCCTCAAGGAGTTGCAGTCCTGGCGTTTGGTGAACTTGAAGCACATCGCAGGCGACAGGCGCGAGTATTTCTCAGCCCCGAGCGACGCATGGCAGATTTTTCAAACGCTGGCCGAAGAACGCC
Source organism: Burkholderiales bacterium (assembly GCA_031431125.1). Taxonomy (GTDB): domain Bacteria; phylum Pseudomonadota; class Gammaproteobacteria; order Burkholderiales; family Burkholderiaceae_C; genus JANPCX01. The sequence goes on along the minus strand of JANPCX010000045.1, from coordinate 126,184 downwards.
GGCGCCGCGAAATTGAACCCACGCTGTCGATGCTGCGCAATGCGCTGCTGGAACACCCCAGCAGTGAAGAAGACCGCATCGCGCAAGAACGCATGCGCGGCATGCACGACTTGATTGAACTGATGACCAACTGGTTTGAAGACGTGCAGCGCCTGGATCAAAAAACGCTGTCCCAGCTGATGAAGATGGGCTCCAAAGTACAGCGCCTGCTGGAGTTCACGGGCAAAGTGAGCGTGGTTCGCGGCGGCAAGAGTTAACCTGAGGCAACACAGCAATGGACGCATTGATCCTGGCCCGCATGCAGTTCGCGGCCAACATCACCTTTCACATTCTTTTCCCGACCATCACGATTGCGCTGGGCTGGACCCTGCTGTTCTTCCGCTGGCGCTGGTTGAAGACGAAAGAAGACGCGTGGCTGGTGGCCTACCGCTTCTGGACCAAAGTGTTTGCGCTGAGTTTTGCACTGGGCGTGGTCAGCGGCATCACCATGAGTTTTCAGTTCGGCACCAACTGGCCGGGCTTCATGGAAACCGTCGGCAACGTCGCTGGGCCGCTCTTGGGTTACGAGGTGCTGACGGCGTTTTTCTTAGAGGCCTCTTTCCTCGGCATCATGCTCTTTGGCCATGGCCGGGTCAGCGAACGGATGCACCTCATTGCGACGTTTTTGGTGGCCTTTGGCACCACGCTGAGTGCGTTTTGGATTTTGGCCTTGAACTCGTGGATGCAAACCCCAGCCGGGTTTGAAATGATCGACGGCCAAGCCCATGTCACCAGCTGGATGCAAGTCATCTTCAACGCGTCTTTCCCCTACCGGCTGGTGCATGTGCTGCTGGCCTCGGGGCTGACGGTGGCGTTTTTGCTGGCGGGCATCAGTGCTTGGCAGTTGCTGAAAAACACGGTCAATGCCTCCACGCCCAAGGTTTTGCGCGTGGGGCTGACCTTGGGTGCGGTGCTGATTCCGCTGCAAATCATTGCCGGCGACATGCACGGCCTCAACACCCTCGAACACCAGCCGCAAAAAGTGGCCGCCATGGAAGGCGTGTGGGAAACCGAAAAAGGTGCACCGCTCTTGCTCTTCGCCCTTCCCGATGAGTCATTGCGCAAAAACCATTTTGAGATCGGCATTCCCAAACTGGCCAGCTTCATCCTCACCCACGACTTGAATGGCGAGATTCGTGGCCTGAACGACTTTCAGGGCCAGCATCCTCCTGTCGCGCCGGTGTTCTGGGGTTTTCGCGTGATGGTGGGCACCGGCATGTTGATGCTGGCCGTGAGCTGGCTCGGCCTGTGGCGCCTGCGGCGCACGGGCTGGCAAGCCCAGCACATGCCCAGACTCTGGCTCTGGGCTTTCAGCGCCATGACCTTCTCAGGCTGGTTGGCCACGGTGGCCGGTTGGTATGTGACCGAGATCGGCCGCCAGCCGTATGTGGTCTATGGACTGCTCAAGACGGCCGATGTGGCGTCCAATGTGGCGTCGCCCTGGATCGCGCTCACGCTAACGATGTATGTCACGCTCTACCTGGCATTGATCGTGGCCTATGTGGGCGTCCTCAAATACATGGCTGAAAAACCCATGCAGTCCAAGGAAGACCTGCCTTCTGACGCCGCCAGCGTCATGTCACGCGGAGCACAAGCATGAACTTTGACCAAAGCTTGCCCGTCATCTTCATGGGCCTGATGGGTCTGTCCATGTTGGTTTATGTAGTGCTCGATGGCTACGACCTCGGCGTGGGCATGCTGATGCCGCGCGCCACACTGGCGGAAAAAGACATCATGGTGGCCAGCATCGGGCCCTTCTGGGATGCCAACGAAACCTGGTTGGTCTTGGGCGTCGGTATTTTGCTGATCGCCTTCCCCAAAGCCCACGGCATGGTGCTGGGCGCGCTGTATTTCCCAGTCACCTTGATGCTGATTGGTTTGATCCTGCGCGGCGTGGCCTTTGACTTTCGCACCAAAGCCCAAGACCACCACAAACGGTTGTGGAACCGCCTCTTTTTTGCGGGCTCGGGACTGGCTGCTGTTTCACAAGGCTGGATGCTGGGCCACTACATCACGGGCCTGCAAAGCGGTTGGGTTTACAACGTGTTCGCCGCCGCCATTGCTTTGGCCTTGCCGGCCGCCTACGTCTTGCTCGGTGCCTGCTGGCTCATCATGAAAACCGAAGGCGAACTGCAAGTACACGCTGTGCGCTGGGCCAAACTCGCCTGGGCGCCTGTGGTGGTTGGCATGGGCTTGATCTCCATTGCCACGCCACTTGTCAGCACCACGGTGCGCGAACGGTGGTTCAGCATGCCCGAGTTCATTGCCCTCTTGCCCATTCCTTTGATGACGGTACTGGCCCTGCTAGGCGCACGTGCGATGCTGAACTCCCACCGCGTGCTCGGCAAGGTGTGCTGGTTGCCCTTTGCGTTGGTGATTGCCGTGTTCGTGCTGGGATTTTTTGGTTTGGCCTACAGCCTTTACCCCTATGTGGTGATAGACCGCCTCACGCTGTGGCAAGCGGCCAGCAGCCCGGCGGCCCTGAAAGTCATCTTGATCGGCACCTGCATTTCGGTGCCCGCCATCGCGGCCTACACGGTGTTTTCGTACAAGGTATTTGGCGGCAAAGCCACCGAGCTGCGCTACGCCTGAAACACCCCGCCGACCGCGCAGAAGAAGCGAATCACTTCTGCGCGGATAAAAACGCCTTCAATCGCAAGAAGGATTGTTCTCTGGCTTGTGCATTGCCACCGACCGTCACCCCCTGGCCTGGGTTGACGCCATTGGGTACGTCCTTGCGAACCCGCAAGGCCGCGGTGCCATCAAAACCGTGGAAAGCGCCCGGGTAACTGACCACCTCAGGGCGAACACCCGTGGCGGTTTCCCCCAAACGTTCACAGGGCTCGGCCGGCGTCCAGTCGTCGCTGGCCCCGAGCAACATCAAAAGGCGGGCATGGGTTTGGTAGCCGCGCTGTGTATCGGCCGAGCACCCCGGGTAATAGGCCACGGCAAAAGTGGCTGTATGGCTGGCCTCGCGCACGGCAGGGTGGCTGGCGTTGGTGGCCGCCAGCACCGTGCTACCGCCATGGGACCAGCCCAGCAAACCGAGTTTGCTCGTGTCCACCTGGGGCTGTGCGGCCAACCAGGCCAAAGCGGACAAGGCGTCTTGCCGACGGTCAACCTGGGTGATCCGGCGCTGCCCAATTTTCTGCGTGCACAGTTCCTTCTCGCCACGGGTGGTGAGCGAGTCCAACACCAAGGCATGCATGCCGACGGAGTGCAATACCCCTACATACTCGATGTAACGCGACGACAGACCACCCTTGCGGTCGTAGAGCCCCCCGCAGCCATGCAACAAAACCACGGCAGGCTTCTTGGAAGACGGCTCGTCATTCGTGGCCGTGGGCGCAGCGAACCAATAGGCCTTGAGTTGCAAACCCTGCGGCGCCTTGGCGTCGGCGGGAATGGTGATTTCCTGCTGAGCCCCTGCGGTGACTGCCAACAGCATCAGGCCAATTGCCACCCCAGTTGAACGAATCTGGATTCTCTTCATCGCGCTCTTTCTACCAACAAGGGAGACCCTAGTGTCGCGAGTCAGAAATATCGAGACAAATGAAAACGATGGATTCGCTCCGAGGGCAAGGCGCAAACCACAGCGATACCGTGGTATCGCGAGGATTTGCAACGCTGCCATCGGGACGAAGACGCGTTTTCATGCCTCTGTGCAGCAGGTCGATCAACGCCCGCCCAAAGCGGATCCCCCATAGATCCGGGCGTCGGCAAGTCGTTTGATTTGCTGCAACACCGCCAGCCCGTCACGATGACGCCATGTGGCGTGGGCGCTGTCGATCACCATGAACTCACCGGGAAAGTCGAGCTTGTCTTGCAAACGCTGGGAATAACGCCGCGATGAAGGTTGATGTGGGGTGCGCGAACGTTCAACCATCAGCACATAAAACGGTCTCTGCGAAAACAAACGGGTTTGTTTTCGCACCAAATAGGCGGCTCCCACCGGACGCTCACGAATCAAGACATCGAGGCAGTCTTGCACTTGGGCCCGGGAGAGACCTGCAGGCAAGAAGACCGGATCGTGGGCGAAATCCATGCGGTCGTCGGCGGCCTCTTGCTCAAGTGCCATGCGGTCTTTGAGCCTTTGCCGCCAAACTGCTGCTTCGGAATGACGCTCCCTCATCTCCAGCCACAGAACGGCTTCTTGAAAAGCGGACACGGCATGGCGACTGTCGCTTTGCCCCACTTGCAGCCACAAGTCAAATACCTCGGTTTGGATCGCTTCGTCGTGCTCATTCTTGAGGCACCGGGCGAGTCCATAAATGATCTCAGCATCCTGTGGGAAGCTGCGGTGGGCATCCTGCCAAGCAAGCAGTGTTTGCTCGGGCGCATGGGTCAATTCAATGCAAGCAGCACGCTCGGCAGCCTCTTGTGAACTCAGGCTTGCGCTCTCGCGTTTCTCATTCAGCGCAGTCAACCGTGCCGCCTTGGCGGACATGGCGCGCACCGTTTGCGCCCACTGGACGGCATGCTGGCGCTGCCATTGGGTGTCCAGTGCAGCCACCACCACTTCCATGGCACTGCCAAGCAAAGCGATCGCCGCTTTCTGGGCATCGGCAGGTGGCAGCTCGGCTTTGCATTTCGCAAACTCCAAGCGCTGGCGCAGACTGGGAAGGGTGTCGGCGGCGCTGGGCCGCGCCTTGTAGGCGTGTTGCAACCAGGCGTTGGATTGCCGGTGGCTCAGACACTGGGCCAAGGTCGCGCGCATTTCGCGGAACGGCGTTTCGCGCAGTTCGCCGCCCAGGCGTGCACGGCCAAACACCATGGGCCAAAAAACCTCGTCCAAATAGCGCGCACCGAGCTGCAGAACCACCAGGGCTTCGCTGCTGTGCTGTGTTCCCGACACGGCATGGGCGGTGGCATCGGCATCAAATTCCTGCTGGCGGGCGATCACAAAAGCACGGGCATTGAAGCGGGGGAAAAAATGATTGAAGAACAAGGCCATGGCGGTGTCCACCACCGAATTGCCCCGATTGGCCGACTCCCGCAATTCGGCCAAACGCAGCCAACCGCGCCGAGTTCGATAGATCCAGGCGGCGACTTTGTTTTGCGCACCGCTCAAGTGCCCGTACTCATGCGCCACGACAGCAGCCAGTTGCCGTGGACTGAGCAAAAACAGCAGTGGCAAACCCAACACCAAGGTATTGCTGTACCACCCCAACAATCCCAAGCGCGGACGCTGCACCACAGCCGCGTGGAGTTCGCCGTCGATCAACACCTCATCAAAGCGAGGGCCCGCGGTGCGCTCGGCGACCTTGTCCAGCATTTTAAAAAGTTGAGGCGCCTGCTCGCGGGACACACGCCTGCCCTGCGGTGCCGGGATGGGTGTCCAGAGCACCCTCAGCACCACCACCATCAAAAACACTGAGGCGGCACCCAACAGCATGAACCAAGCGCTCAAACGCTCGCCGTCCTGCAGGCGCTGGGCGATCCATACCAAGATACCCAGGCCCAACAACAAGGCCGCCCAAACCGCGGCATACCCCATCACCGCCATCAACGCTGTGCTGCGGCGAAAGCGTGCCGGTGCATGTTGGCTGTCGCGCTCGTGGTTGGAAATCCAACGCGCAAGCTTGAGGTCGTCGGCGTCGAGCGTGGTCAGAGGGACCTCCCTGGGGCAAAGTTCGTAGACACGCTATTGTCTTCGCTCACCCCCCCCTGCGGGCAAGGGTTGGAACCCGATGCCGTGGCTTGGTTGCCACGACGACGGCCCCAGTGAGCGTGTGGCCCGCCCCAAAGCACTGCCCTAGAGCTTGGCCGACACCCAGGCCACCACCGACGCCAGCGCCGCGTCCAACTGGCTCGCATCGGTGCCACCCGCCATGGCCATGTCGGCTTTGCCGCCGCCTTTGCCGCCAACCTGTTGGGCCACGAAATTCACCAACTCACCCGCTTTCAAGCGGCCAACGCTGTCGTTGGTGACGCCCGCAGCCAGCTGCACCTTGCCGCCCTCGACCGTGGCCAATACGATGGCCGCCGTTTTGAGTTTGTCTTTGAGTTTGTCGAGCGTCTCGCGCAGGGCCTTGGCATCCGCACCAATCAGTTTGGCGGCCAAGACCTTCAGCCCTTTGACGTCCACGGCCTGCAGTAACAACTCGTCACCTTGTGAAGAAGCCAATTTGCCCTTGACCGCTGCCAGTTCTTTTTCGAGCGAGCGCACTTGCTCCAACACCTGGTTCAAACGCGCAGGCACTTCGGCCGGCGACGACTTCAGGCTGCCCGCCAATTGCTGCACCGTGCCTTCCAGCGATTGCAGGTAGGCCAAGGCGTTGTCGCCGGTGATGGCTTCAACACGGCGAACGCCCGCCTGAATGCCGGTTTCGGCGACGATTTTGAAGAGGCCGATGTCGCCGGTACGCACGACGTGCGTGCCACCACACAACTCGCGGCTAGAGCCAATGTCGAGCACCCTCACCTCGTCGCCGTACTTCTCGCCGAAAAGCATCGTGGCACCTGTTTTTTGTGCCTCTTCAATCGGCAACACGCGCGCTTGGGTGGCGGCGTTGGCCAAAATTTCCGCGTTGACGATGGCCTCCACTTTGGTGATTTGCGTATCTGTCATCGGCGCGTTGTGGGCGAAGTCGAACCGGGTGCGTTCGGCGTTCACGAGCGAGCCCTTTTGCTGCACATGGCCACCCAGCACCTCGCGCAAGGCCTTGTGCATCAGGTGAGTCGCGCTGTGGTTGCGTACGGTCTTGGCACGGCGCTCGCCATCCACGCGGGCGGTGAACACATCGCCCACTTTCACCTCGCCCTCCACCACGCGGCCGTGGTGGCCGAACACTGCGGCTTGCACTTTGATGGTGTCGTCCACCAACACACGGGTGGTGCTGTTCCTCAACTCGCCGGTGTCGCCCACCTGGCCACCACTTTCGGCATAAAACGGGGTTTGGTCGAGCACGATGACAGCATCGTCACCCGCTTTGGCGCTGGTGGCAGGGCTGCCGTCGATGTAAATGGCGCTGACTGTGGCACCTTCGCGGCTCAGATGTTCGTAGCCGTGGAAGATGGTGTCTTGGCCCGTGTACTCCAAGCCTTGGGCCATCTTGAACTTGCCAGCCGCGCGGGCTAGCTCTCGTTGGCGGTTCATGGCCGCGTTGAAACCCACTTCGTCCACTGCGACACCGCGCTCACGGCACACGTCGGCCGTTAAATCCAGCGGAAAGCCATAGGTGTCGTGCAGCTTGAAGGCGGTTTCACCATCCACGCTTTTGGCGCCACCTGCGAGGGTGGCATCCAAAATCTCCATGCCATTGGCAATGGTGCGGAAGAAACCTTCTTCCTCCACCTTCAGCACCTCGGTGGCGCGGGCCATGTCGCGTTTCAGTTCAGGGTAGGCCTCGCCCATCTCCACCGCCAATGGCGCGACCAAGGTGTAGAAAAAAGGCTTGCGTGCGCCGAGTTTGTAGCCGTGGCGAATGGCGCGGCGGGCAATGCGGCGCAGCACATAACCGCGACCGGCGTTGCTGGGAATCACACCATCCACGACAGTGAAGGTGCACGCCCGAATGTGGTCGGCAATCACCTTCAGCGAGGGCGATTCAGCATCGACTGAACCGGCGCCGCCACCGGCAAACTCCACCGCATTTTTTGCAGCCGCGAGCAAGTTCACAAAGGTGTCGATCTCGTAGTTGCTGTGCACATGCTGCAGCACGGCGGTGAGCCGCTCCAGGCCCATGCCGGTGTCCACGCTAGGTTTGGGCAGCTTGTGCATCACACCGTCCTCAGAACGGTTGAACTGCATGAAGACGTTGTTCCAAATTTCAATGTAGCGGTCACCGTCTTCATTGGGCGAGCCTGGGGGGCCACCCGCAATCTCAGGGCCGTGGTCGTAGAAGATTTCGGTGCACGGGCCGCAGGGGCCGGTGTCGCCCATCATCCAGAAGTTGTCCGATGCATAGCGCGCGCCTTTGTTGTCGCCGATGCGCACGATGCGCTCGGCAGGCACGCCGACTTCTTTGTTCCAAATGTCATAGGCCTCGTCGTCTTCGGCGTAGACCGTGACCCAGAGTTTTTCCTTGGGCAGTTTGTACACCTCGGTGAGCAGCTCCCAGGCATAGGCAATCGCATCTTTCTTGAAGTAGTCACCGAACGAGAAGTTGCCCAGCATTTCAAAGAAAGTGTGGTGGCGGGCGGTGTAGCCCACGTTCTCCAGGTCGTTGTGTTTGCCGCCTGCGCGTATGCATTTTTGCGAGGTGGTGGCGCGGTTGTAGGCGCGTTTGTCAAAGCCCAAGAAAACATCCTTGAACTGGTTCATGCCCGCGTTGGTGAAGAGCAGCGTCGGGTCATCTCCCGGCACCACAGGGCTGCTGGCCACGATGGTGTGGCCTTTGGATTCAAAAAACTTCAAAAACTGGGAACGAATCTCAGAGGCTTTCATGCCGGGTGCTTTCTGTGGGAGGGAGGGCGAGAACCCTGGGGCTGACACGCAAAATTATAGGAGTCGCAATGGAATGTCCCAGGAATGGACCCTGGCGCAACGCCAGGTCGCTTACCAACACCGCAAGCAGTGTTATCCGTAAGACGCAAACTGCTCGGCCAATGCAACCACCGCCAAGGACACCCATGAACGCCCACGTACTGATGATCGTCACTTCCAACGCCCAAATGGGCCCGGGCGGCAAACCCACGGGCATTTGGGCCGAGGAGCTGGCCGCGCCCTACTACGCCTTGCTGGATGCCGGGGTGAAAGTCACATTGGCTTCACCGTTGGGCGGCGCCGTACCGATAGACGCCGGTAGCCTCAAGCCCTTGGGACAAAACGCCGCTTGCGTGGACCGCATGCTGGCCGATGAAACCCTGCAACACAGCTTGGCCCACACCGCTGCTGCCGCGTCGCAACTTGGGGCCAACTTCGACGCAGTGTTCTTCCCAGGTGGCCATGGAACGATGTGGGACTTGCCTGGCGACGCCGGTGTCACCCAGGCGGTCGAAAGTGCGTTTCAAGCGGGCAAATTCATTGCCTCGGTGTGCCACGGTGCCGCTGGTCTGGTGACCGCTAAACGCGCGGATGGTGAATCCATCGTCAAGGGCTTGAAGGTGAACTCCTTCACCGACGCCGAAGAAGCCGCCGTCGGTTTGACCGACGTCGTCCCCTTCCTCTTGGAGTCCCGACTGCGCGCTTTGGGCGGACTCTTTGAGAATGCTGGGAATTGGCAGCCCTTTGTGGTGAGTGATGGCCTTTTGATCACCGGGCAAAACCCGCAATCGTCAGAACTGGTGGCGCATGCACTTTTAAAAGTGCTGGGCGTCAAACAACCCGCTTGACCTGGTTATGCTGATGACCCGCGGCACACGACGCTGTGTGCCGCGTATGAACACGTCCTGGAAGCTGCCATGCATGCAAACCTGTCCCCCAGTTTGTCGTTGAAAGCGCCCGCTTTGCTGCGCACCGATGGCTACATCAATGGCCAATGGCATTCGAGCGAGCAAAGGTTTGAAGTGACCAACCCCGCCACCGGCGACCTGCTGGCCCAAGTGGTCAATATGGGCGCCGCCGAGGCTGCAACAGCCATCGCCGCCGCCGAGGCCGCATGGCCGGCCTGGCGCGACTTGACCGCACATGCCCGCTGCAAAACCTTGTTGCGCTGGTTCACATTGATCAAAGAAAACGCCGACGACCTGGCGCGCCTACTCACCCTGGAGCAAGGCAAACCGCTGGCTGAGGCCAAGGGCGAGGTGCTTTATGCCGCGAGTTTCATCGAGTGGTTTGCCGAAGAAGCGCGGCGCGTGTACGGCGAGACCATACCTACCACGGACAACAACAAACGTTACCTCGTCATCAAACAAGCCATGGGCGTGTGCGCCGCCATCACACCGTGGAATTTTCCGGTTGCGATGATCACGCGCAAAGTGGCCCCGGCCTTGGCGGCGGGTTGCACAGTGGTGATCAAACCGGCGGAACAAACACCGCTGTGTGCCTTGGCCCTGGCCGAGCTGGCGCACCAGGCCGGTATTCCTGCGGGCGTGTTGAACGTGGTGACGGCCGATGCGGTGCAATCAATTGAAGTGGGCAAGGTGCTGTGCGCAAGCCCCGTGGTGCGGCATTTGTCCTTCACTGGATCCACCGAAGTCGGCCGCATTCTGGCGGCCCAGTGCGCGCCCACGGTGAAAAAGCTGTCGCTGGAATTGGGCGGCAATGCACCCTTCATCGTGTTTGACGATGCGGACATTGAAGCCGCCGTGTCAGGTGCCATGGCCAGCAAGTACCGCAACGCGGGGCAGACCTGCGTTTGCGCCAACCGCTTTTATGTGCAGGAGGCGGTGTACGAGCAGTTCGTCACCCGACTCACTGCGCAGACCCAAAAGATCATTGTCGGCAACGGTCTGGAGCCTGGCGTCACCCAGGGCCCCTTGATAGACGAAGCCGCCTTGCAAAAAGTGGAGGCCCATGTGACCGACGCGCGGGCCAAAGGCGCCCGTGTGCTGGTGGGCGGCGAGCGCATCAAGCAGCGTTACTTCGCACCCACCGTGCTGGCCGACGCCACCGTGGCCATGCGCTGCGCGAGCGAAGAAACTTTTGGTCCGGTCGCACCCGTCTTCAAGTTCAAGACCGAAGCCGAGGTGATTGCCCTGGCCAACGCCACCGAGTTTGGCCTGGCGAGTTACTTTTACACCCGCGACATCGGCCGGATATTCCGCGTAGGCGAAGCGCTGGAGTACGGCATGGTGGGCGTGAACACGGGCCTTCTGGCGACAGCCGAAGTGCCGTTTGGCGGAGTCAAACAATCGGGGCTGGGGCGCGAAGGGTCGCACCATGGCATGGACGACTACTTGAGCATCAAGTTGTTGTGTTTGGGTGGGATCAAGGACTGAGGCGTTGAAGTGAAGCGCAATGCACAACGCAGCGCTGCGTTGGCGTCCATCACGGCGTTCACCATTTATTTGGAATACGCCGCGATGTGTGAAAGACCCGCAGCACTTCGACAGTGTCGCCACGTACCCTGTACGGCAACAGGTATCTCGTCTTGATGACGATCAGTTCGCGTGTTCCCGGCAGTCGCCCCGGGCGGCCAAGCCCCGGCTGCTCTGCCAACATGGCCACGGCCACCATCACCCGTTGGACAACCAAACGCGCGGCACGGGCATCGTCTTGTGCAACCTAAGCCGATTCTTCGTCCAGGTTTTGCAGCGCTTTGCGCAGGCACTTAACCTGCATTGACCTGCCACTTTTGGGCCAAGGCTTGAACCTCTGACTCGCTGGCGAAATCGCCTGCGTCTGCCTCGCCCAAGGCCGCTTTTATCTCACCAATTTGCCACTCGTTCGTCTCGACAAACTCGCGGATGGCCTCAGACGCCAGAAACGATTTGCTTCGCTGTGTGGCTTGCGCCAATTGGTCGAGTCGATCTTTGACGTCAACGTCGAGACGAACGGTCATGGTGGTGGACATGATGTGATGCGTTTTGATGACCTGTGTACATCGTAGCTCGACGATGGGGGGGCTTGGTAATCCGAAGCTCAACCCGTGAAGGACTTTGACAACCCGTCTTTGCGACTTATCTGACAGCTTCAGCGCGAAGCTTTTCCCGAAGTAGCCACAAGCGATCCGACAGCACGCTCTTGCGAAGGTGCGCCGCATGATTCAAGCGCGACTGCTTCTCTTCGGAAAAGGCCAAAACAAGAGCCATCCCCGTGTCATCCAATAGGGCAAAGTCAGGTGTAATTGGACGGACATATCGGTTGCCCACCGCATCCAGCCCCTCTTTCAAAAGGGCGTTCGCCCGCAACCAATCTTTGTTATCGATGGCAGCGATTGCCTCAGCGAAAAGTTTTTCCACTCGCAGCACAACCGCTTGATCGGAATTGCCTCTGCTTTCTTCTTGAGTTGGGGCATTTGAAATAACCTGCGCCCCAGCGCACCCCATCACACCCACAAGCAGTGCGAGCAAAGCCAACTTTTTGTGGCGTGACCTTTGTTGAAACACCGTCTCTTCCTCCTTGGTCAACCAAGTCATACGAATCGGTCGATTCCTTTGCAGCAAATTCCGTGCGCTGCGGTACATGCGCTTGTGAATTGAATTTCCAGGTTCGGTCTGAGACTGGCTCTCAATCCTCATCATTCGCAGCCGCCGCCCCACCCCCCTCGGCAAAATTCGCCATGCCGACCCGTCCGACCGCGGCCGATGAAGCCGCCAGACCCACCGCGCGGCGCAACAACACATCAGGCTGGGCGCCGTCTTCCGGGAACAAAGCAACACCCAAAGCCGCCGCCACCGCCACATCATGACCAGTGAGTTTGAACGGGTTTTGCAAAGCGGCCAACAACTTGTCGCCCACCGCTTTGGCATCACCCGGCGCTAGCATGGCGGCCAACAGCACACCGAAGGAATCGTCACCAATAGACGCCACCACGTCACTGGCCCGCACCCCCGCACGCAGGCGCACGGCCACCTTGCGGCGCAGCACATTGGTCGCCTCCTTGCCGTAACGCGCTTGCACCGTGGCAAAACCTTCAATGCGCAGCACCAGCACGGCCATGGGCGAGGGCTCGCGCTCGCGCAGAGCCAGCAAGTGGCTCATGTGTTCAACCAATTGTTGTTGGTGGGGCAAGCCTGTGCCCATGTCGGTGGCATAGGCCTTACGCGCTTCGCGTTCCAAGGCTTTGCGTTCGATGGCGGCACGCAAACGCGCGGCCAGCACATCGCCTTGCGCTTGTTCGGTGCTCAGCAGGTCTTGAACCCCTAAGCGCAGGTACTCCACCGTGGTGGCGGCGTCGGCACTTGGCGCGACCAGAACGATGGCCAGGTCGGTGGCGTGGGCATGCACCCATTGCAGCACGTCGGGTGCCAAGGCAGTGCTCAGTTGGCCGAGATCGACTGTGTGCAAGAGCAAGGCGTCAAAGTTTTGATCCAGGTCTTGTTGGGCCAAGGTGCGGGCATCCTTGGGCACGGTGACAGAAAACGGCCCCCAGGGCGAGGCCGAATCCAGCCGCAGCGACTGGGGCTGGGCGGCCAAGGACAAGGAGAGCACCCGAAAAGGTTTGGAATTCATGGGCAAGGGTCTACCGGAACGATGAGTGGGATGCCACCAAGCCGAGGCCAGGGTCTTTCCATGGGCGGATCGTACAACCGCCACCGCTGATGCCGCAGGTTAAGCTGCTCGCCAGAACCCATCCCTTCACCATGACCCGCGTTGACCCCCTACATCCCTACAAGACACCCACCACCACAGCCGCAAAAGTCGCCACCGCAGTTGTTGCAGCGCTGCTGACCTTGCCCTTGTGGTGGCTGTTGACCACCCTGTTGCAACAACTCGGCGCCCTGGGGCGACCGCTGCAACCGCCAGACGACACGCGCTTGGCCTTGTGGCTGGGTGTGAGTTTGCTGCTGCTGTGCTGGGCACCGGCGCGCCGGGTGGGCGCGGGGTTGGTGGCACGGTTTGACAGCGTATTGTTGCGGCCGCCGGCAAGCCTGGATCTGGCAAGTCTCACGGCGCCGAGCAAGCCATCCAAACAACTGCGCGACTGGTGTTTTGACGGCGCTGGCACCGGTGCCGCACCGCTGTTGCTGCCCAACGCCCTTCCCGCCATGGATCAAGCGCTGTCCATCGCGGTGTGGGAGACGGCCATGCCACCCGCGCAGGCCGCCCAAGAAACTCAATTGAACGCCTTCATGGGCCAGCTCGACGGCACGGGGCTGCTGCTGGCCTGCAGCGGGCCGTGGGCCAGACGCTCGCTGCGTCTGCGCATCAAACTGCGCGAGGCCCGGTGGTGGCGGGCCAGACAAGCCGACGACCCGTGGGACTGCGGTTTTCTGCAAACCGACGAGGCCGTCGTCGCACGATTGAGGGCATTCTCGCCGCGCCGCGCAACCTTGATCGTGATGCAAGGTGTTTCGACTCCAACGCTGGGCGATTGCCTTGCCGTCCTTCGACAACAGCAAGGGCGATTCAGTCACCCTGTCCGGTTGCTGTTGCTTGCAGTCCCGGAGTTAGACAACATTGGATCTGTGGTTCACATCCGCGCCTAATCGCCTTTTAATTTGGAGCAATTCCAAGAAGAAATCACCGCCGAGGCGCTCGGCTGTTTTTGTTTTTTTTGCAGCTATTGCTATCCGGGAAGAACCCAGGATTTACACTTTTTTCGCACCCGAAAAAAGTTGACGGAAAAAATGTTTGGTTGTGGCAGCCAACCCGATAGCGCCGAGCGCATCAGCGTGGACTTCGGTGTCCAGTTTCTTCAAGCGATCCAACACTTGGCGGGCTGCTGGCCGATCTTGTGGCGTACCGCGCCCGAACCACAAACAAAATACCCAATCGCGCACGGCGTAAATGTTGTCGCCATCGGCTGCGATTTCCAGATGATGGGCCGCGCGCTCATCGTTTTGCACCACGCCGTCGCCCTGAAGATAGGCTTTGCCTAAACGTTCGTGAGCAGCCCAATGTCCGCGCGCAGCCGCTTGGGCAAAGTAGTCGATGGCTTGGGCCTTGTTGAGCGCCTGTCCATTGGTACCCTCGAAATGGGCGATCCCCAGGTTAAACATGGCAGCGCGATGACCCCATTCGGCGGCTTGACGCCACCACTGGTATGCGCGCGCTTTGGCCGGCGCATCTGCACGCTGGAAGAACTCGATGGAGCCCAAATAAAACATCGTTTCAGAAGAGTATTGCTGCAAACCATACTCGCCCACCAGGGCAATCTGTTGCTCCAGCGCAGGGCGCTGCGGTTCATTGGCTTGTTGCCGCTGTTCGCTGAGCCATTGGATCGTCGAGCCTGCGGCATCGGCACTGCCCCACAACATGGCCTCCTCGAAACAGGCCGCAGCCAGTTCGTCACGGTCGACTTGTTGGTAAAAATCACCCAGCTGATTGAACCGATTGGCCGCAGGCGCCATGCGCAGCGCCTGGCGCAAATGATCAATGGCGGGCTGCATTTGATCCTTGACGTTGAACATGTCGGCCAGTTGCGAGTGGCCGGCATCCCAGTGCGGCGAATGCTGGAGCGTTTCTTTCAGCATCGAGATGGCTTGGTCAACATCCCCCTCACAACGGGCCACATCGGCCAGCTCGGCTTCATAACACGCCTGTATGGTCGAACGATCCTCCTCGGACCAGCGGTTGGATACCGACCATGTCTGGGCGTCTTCAAACAAAGACTGAAGCTCGTCGGTCGAGCCTCCCCATTTGGGGTTGAGCACCCACATCATGCGCCCATACAACAAGGGGCTGTGGGGCAAGTGGGCTTGGGCCAGCTCCAGGTAATCGTGCACGGAGTCGTCTTGGCCAGCGCGCGCCATGATCAAACCAGCACCAACCGCCAGGGTGGGCCTTGCGGTCAAAACCAAGGCCCGATGCACATGGGGAAAAGCCGCATCAAAGTGCTGCTGCATCACTTCGAACTGTTTTTCACTGGTGCGGTCAACCGTGGCGGTGCCGCGCGCTTGCCACGCCACCGCACAGCGCAAGTGCGCGGCAAACACCTGTGCGGCGTAGCTGTGGGGGTAAGCCTGGGTCCAGGCGGTTGCAGCTTCCACCAAGTCCACGCGTTGCAAGCCCAAATGCGGCCATACGCGCTCCAAACCTCTGTCGGAAAGCGTACCCGCTTCGTAGGCCAAAAAGCTGGGTTGGAGCAGGGTTTCCAGCGCATCAAAGCGACGCGACTTCAATAACTCCACCACGTTCAACACCATCTGGCGCTGGGGATGGTTGGTGAATTCGGGGTCCAAGCGACTATTGAACGTGGACATCAATGCGGTTGGAGGCGATGGTTTCATGGTGGGAATTCAGGGGGCAGATTGAACACAGGTGTTTACTTGGATGGTGTCAGCAATTCAATCGCTGTCTTGCATCCAGTGGGCAACAAGGCGTCCTCCACATCGGGGCTGCCACACTTCCACTTTTTGATCGATTTTTTGGAAAAACTGAATTCGGGCGCCAAGACAATGTGCTTGCCCGCCGCTTCGCCCACTTTGATCTGCAGCGCGACCAATCCACTGGGTTCAATGGTGACACTGCTGAAGACCAATCCCATCTCGGCCTCCAGCGCGGTCAAGGATGGATCACTCCAGTTCAGCTCCAGGTCCTCGCCGCGCTCAAAACGCTGTGTCAGCACTGTGGTTAGCTGTTTGCCGGCATCCTTTGCGTCAGAAATTGCAGCCGTCATTGGATTTCTCGACTCTTTATAAAGTGACCAGCCGGCTTGCGCAAACAACAGCACCATTGCAATCCCAATGCCGTAAGCCAAAACGTTTTTCAGTGCATCAAACACTTGAGATGCCTTGGTGGTTTGTTGACTTGCACGCTCCAAGTCGGCGCGGTTGAGCTGTACAGGCCTCGATTCGCCTGCACCCTTCATCTGTTGAATCAGTGCTTCGTGGAAAAGCTCGGGCGGGGCGTTCGATCCGGCGTTTCCGCTAGGAAAACGTTCAATCACGACCGTTGACGCCAGCGCATCGTGGAAATACCGCCCCCCAGTCAAGCGGCCTTCAATCAGCTTCCACACCACCGGCAGGAGCAGGTGTAAGACGTACTTCACACTGTGCCGCCACAGACTCAATATCAGGGACGGCCTGGCGCCTTGGGTTGTGACAATCTGAATCTTGAAGCAGCGTTTGCCTATAGATCCACCGGCTGCATCCAAGATCGCCGGGGCATACAAAAGTGCCAGGGCACCGGTGGCTTTCAGCCAGAAAGAAATTGAAATGTCCCACATCACAACCAGCCACAGCCCTGCTGACACCAGCATTTGCAGCCCATCAATCAGCGTCGCCATGGTTCGGCTCAGGTCGGTGGCCAGAAAAATGGGAACGGCAGGCGCAGCCGCCGGTGTCACTGCTTGAAACGTGGAGGCTGTTTCACCGGCAAGCAGCGCTGTGCGGCACATCACACACTGCAGTGCACCGTCGGGGTTGTGCCAAAAACATTGTGAACATTTCATAGATCAATTCGGTGGCTCGAGACAAAGGGTAGGAGATTCATATATGTGGGGCATCGCAAGGCGCGAACCGCAACGATAACGCTTGGTATTGCAACACCAAGCCCGAACACAAGCAGCCCCGGCGGACTTCTTGTGCCTCGCGAGGGACAAGGCAACAGCGGCCCATGCCCGCACCAACGGCCACACCGGCTTCGACATATCCCTTGCGGTCTTTTCCTTGATCAGTTTGTCGAATGCGATCTGGGCCTTTTCGGCATCGGTAAACGCCTTGGTCTGGCTCTGGCCTGCAGTACCGATTCGTCTCCAGCGAATGTTGAGTTCGTTGTTTTCCGCCTGTTCAACTTCCCAAAACTTGCTGGCGGTGCCTTCCACCAGTTCAAAACGACGCATGGTGCCCTCCCAAAATGACGCGCAGCGGCGCATGAAAACCGCAAGGACAAGCGCTTTTAGGCGCATGGTCGGCAGCTCGCACCAACCTCGATAGAACGGTCCGAAACCCGCCCTTCACGACCTGCGACGAGCTCGTCACCCGGGGTATCTCAACTTCAGGCGACGCTGGGTCTGGAACTCATGCGGCTTCTATCCGCGTGATCTCTCGTACCGAAAATTCCCGGCAGATTGGTCGGCGCGGCGGCACCAAGCAATCACCGCCCGAAGGTTTCACACCACCACCGGCTCCGTCTCCAGCCGTATCCCGAACCGCCCGTAAACACTCTCTTGAATCGCCCGTGCCAAAGTCATCACCTCGGAGCCTGTGGCACCACCGCGGTTGATCAGCACCAGGGCTTGTTTGTCATACACCGCCGCATGGCCCAGGGTTTTACCTTTCCAGCCGCAGGCATCAATCATCCAACCTGCGGCGAGTTTGACGCTGCCGTCTTCCATGGGGTAGTGCACGATTTCCGGGTCGCGGCCAATGATGTCGCGGCATTGTTCGGGCGAGACCAAGGGGTTCTTGAAAAAACTGCCGGCATTGCCGACCACCGCAGGGTCGGGCAGCTTGGCGCGTCGAATGGCACAGACCCAGTCGGCAATTTGCTGGGCAGATGGCGAGGTGATGCCCGTTTCCGCCACTTTGCGCTCCAACTCCAAATAGCCCAACACAGGACGCCAAGGTTTGGGCAGGCGAAACCGGACCCGGGTGATGATGGCGCAGCCGGCCAGCGAATGTTTGAACACGCTGTTGCGGTAGCCAAAGGCGCAGACCTCGGGGCCAAGGGTATGGGTAAGGCCGGTACGCAAGTCGACCGCATCCAGCGACTCAAAACGGTCTTTCAGCTCCAAGCCATAAGCACCAATGTTTTGAACGGGTGAGGCGCCCACCGAGCCGGGGATGAGGGCGAGGTTCTCCAAGCCCGGGTAGCCCTGGCCCAAGGTCCACATCACAAGTTCATGCCAAGACTCGCCCGCGCCCGCCTCCACAATCCAGGCGTCGGCACGTTCTTCCAGCAGTTGAATGCCGGGCACCTCCACCTTGACGACCAACTGCGGCATGTCGCGGGTGAGCACAATGTTGCTGCCACCACCCAAGATGAACTTCGGTGCCAAGCCGTACACCGGGTGGTCGACCACCTGCCGCACCTCGGCCTCGCTGCGCACCCGCACCAGGGTTTGGGCCACAGCGGGCAGGCCAAAGGTGTTGTAGGGTTTAAGACTGATGTTGGGCTCGATTTGCATGGCAGAATTTTCGCCGATGATGCGGGGTTCGCCCGTTTTCCCTCTTTTGTTTCTGAATTGAGTGCCCCATGCCCAGCTTTGACGCCGTTTTAGAACCCGATTTGGTCGAAGTCCGCAACGCGGTGGACAACACGGCCAAAGAAATTGGCACACGTTTTGACTTCAAAGGCTCGTCCGCCAAAGTCGAACTCAAAGAAAAAGCGTTGACGGTTTTCGCCGACAGCGACTTTCAAATTGCCCAGGTGATGGACATCTTGATCGCCAAACTCACCAAACGAAACGTCGATGTGCGTTACATCGACCGCAGCGCCAAGATTGAAAAAATTGGCGGGGACAAAGTCAAACAGCTCATCACCGTTAAAAGCGGTATTGACAGCGACACCGCCAAAAAAATCCAAAACCTCATCAAACAAAGCAAGCTCAAGGTGCAGGCTGCGATTCAAGGCGACACCGTGCGCGTGACGGGCGGCAAACGCGATGACCTGCAGGCCGCCATGGCTTTGATACGCAAAGACGTCTCTGATGCACCACTGACGTTCAACAACTTTCGGGACTGACACACCATGCCTTGCGCCCACATCACCAGAAGACAAGCAAGCACCCTTGTTTTGGCTCTCCTTGCACCGCAGGCAGGAGGCGCTTTCGCGCAAAAAAGTGCTTCTGTGGCATTGAGCGGTGTGATGGGTGGAAAGGCCCTGTTAGTCGTCAATGGCGCGCCAAAAACATTGGGCGTCGGCGACGTGCATGCCGGCGTGAAGTTGGTCAGTGTTTCTGCCCAGGATGCTGTGGTCGAGGTGGAGGGAAAGCCGGTGCAACTGACCCTTGGTGGGACGCACGTGAACTTGGGCGGCGGCAGCAGTGAAGGGTCGGGCTCGCGCATTGTGCTCACCGCGGGCTCGGGCGGCCACTTCATCACCCGGGGCAGCATCAACGGTAAGTCCGTGCAATTTTTGGTCGACACCGGCGCCACGTCGGTGGCCATGAGCCAGGCGGAAGCCGAACGCATTGGCCTCAAATACAAAGATGGACAAATGGGCGTTTCCAACACCGCCAACGGCCAAGTCATGATGTACCGCACCAAACTCAGCTCGGTGCGCATCAATGACGTTCAAGTTTTCGATGTCGATGCCGCAGTGCTGGTCGCGCCGATGGACATGGTGTTGCTGGGCAACAGTTTTCTCACGCGTTTTCAGATGAAACGCGAGAACAACCTGCTGACCTTGGACAAAAAATCATGAAATGCCGCGCCTTTGGCGCGGCATTTCACATTCAGTCGCACGGACATGGTCACTCAGGAACCGTCAGCGTGCTGCCCGCAAAACCAATCTGATCGTTGGCCACAGGGGCCGCAGCGATCGGTGGCACGTTGGCCGCGGTGATGGCCGCCGTCACACCAGCATTCACCGCACGTGGTGTGGTACGAACAACTTGGCTCGCAGGCAAGGCAGCACCACTCTTCAAGTGGGCGTACATCAAATCCATGGCCTGGTTGAAATAGCGGTGCAAGGGAACGAAGCGGCTGTCGTAGCCGAGCAGCGCACCAAAGGCGATGAAGGTATCGAAGTGCTGTGCATTGGTCACCTCGTAGTAACGCAATTGAGAACCCGCCGCCTCCTGCGCCAAATGCCGCCCGACATAAGCACGCGCCGCGTGGTTCACCGGAATCAAGGTGTCGCTGCGGCCGGCCACGACGATCACGGGTTTGCCGCGCAATTTGGCGCTGAGTTGCACCTCTTGCATGCCCGCAATCACACGATCTGACTGTGCTTTGATCGTGCCTGTCAGCGCATTGCCCGTCACCGCATCCTTGCCAGTGACCAAGGAGCGCAAACAAAGCGCGCCGTCCAAGCCAAAATCGGCCGCACTGGTGCTGGGCGAGGTGGCGAGGAAATCGAGTTTTGCGCCGCCCAGCGAGTCGTTGTAGACCACATTGACCCCGCTGGTCGGTGGTACGCCATTGCCGCTGGCAAAGAGGCCGGCCTGTGTGGCGGCGACTTGGGCGACAACATCGCCGGTCGCGTTCGTGTTGGCAAAACTGAAGCCGCACACATTGTCGGTGGCCTTGAAGCGCCCGTGGGCGTTGACATAGGTCACAGCAATGGAGTTGGTGGCAAAACGAAAGTGCGATTGCTGCAGGAAATTGCTCTCGGCCTGCCAGCCGTACTGCAGCATTTTTTGCAAGGCTTCGTCGGCTTGGGCTGCGAGGGTCGACCCGGTCAACAAACCCTTGGACTTCAGTCCAGCGCAGCGGTTCTCGGCCGCAGTGGTAAAGGCAGCCGGCCAAAAATTCGCTGCCAGCGACAAACCAGCCTGGGCCGACAGGGAAGCGCAAGGCTGGTAGATGTTGGCGAAGGTGAAGTAGTCGGGCAATGCTTTGCCTACCGTGCCAATGGTGTTGCCACCTTGGCGGATGGTCAAACCCGCGGTACCGGAGGGTTGAACCTGGGGTTCGGTCACCGCCACCCCGTCAATCAAACCTTCCGTGTCTTGTTCCGCAGCAGCCAATGCAGCGCCTGCGCCGTTGGACACCGAGGACGCGATCACCAAGGTGTTGGCCGAGTTGATGACCACCGAGCGCTGACCCGTCTGTGTGTCCACCACGTCACCAAACTTTTGGTTCAGCACATAGAAAGCGAACTTCA
Source organism: Burkholderiales bacterium (assembly GCA_031431125.1). Taxonomy (GTDB): domain Bacteria; phylum Pseudomonadota; class Gammaproteobacteria; order Burkholderiales; family Burkholderiaceae_C; genus JANPCX01. The sequence continues at coordinate 104,943 of JANPCX010000045.1, read as the reverse complement.
CCGCGCGCAAAGTGTCCCGGCCCCAGTCCTTCTCCGGGTTTTGCTCGGAGTGCGCATGTTTGTAGGCGACTCGGTTCGGGAACAGTGCATTGAAGCTGCTTTGCTCGCCGGACGTCAGGTTGGCGCGAAACAGTGCGGCCGTCCCCAGGCTGCTGGCACTGCCCACGGTGCCGTCCTGACGTGTCACGGTATCGGTCACCAAGTCGTGGAATCCATTGCCCGATCCCTTGTCGGTGTAAGCCACCGCACAGCCTCGTTTCAGGCCCCATTCGCCTGCGGTGCCTATGGCCCCATAGATGCCCCGGGAACCGGAGGACGTGGCGGTCACGATGCAAGAATTCGTTTTGTCAAAACGGGCAGGCACTTGCACCATGAGGGTCACGTTCTGGCGCCCGGTGCCGTCGTCGGCATAGGTCACCGTTTCGGTTCCTGCAATACGGCCTTCGTCGCTGGACACCAGGCCATCTTTGTCCACATTGGGGCCGTAGAGCAGGCCATAACCCCCGCCAGCGGTGTAGTCCAACAAAGCACGGTAGTTGTTGTAGATGGCGTTGCGGCGCAGCTCTGCCGCGGTGGGCGCAGCAGCATTCACATAGGTGGGCGCGGCGCCAGCCAGGCCCGTTTTCCCCAGGCCCGCAGTGAGTAAATCGTCGGTGACGCCGTCATAATTTTTCTCGCTGATCGCACCCGAGAGGAAATCGGGCTTCTGGTTCACGGCAGCTCCGCCGCCCGAACCACCACAGGCAACAAGTAAAACGAAACTCGTCAAACCCCACCATTGAAACCTGCGTGCACTGAAAGTAGCCATGTTTGTCTCCGCTGAATGTTGTGTTTTGAACCATGCGGCGCCGTGCATGCCAGATGAATCCGCTTTCAACCAGGGTCTGAGCAACATGCACCGCAGCCACATAGACTACGATTCAACTGCCGACAACGACAGTCGTAGGAATACGCCAGCAATTACGCGAGGCATTTTTCTAAAGCACCAGGATACGCTGCACCATGATGCCCGCCGTCGCTCATCCGTTTTCATCTTTGACTGACCCGGCTGCGGCGGCCTTGGCCGCGCAGCTGAGCCCGCAAGGCTTGTGCCTGTCACGAAGGCGTGTCATCACCTGGTGCAACGACCGTTTTGCCATGGTGTTCGGACGTTCGCGGGATGAAATCGAAGGCCACAGCTTTGAGCAGCTCTATCCCACACGCGCCGACTTCCTGCGCATTGGAGAGCGCGGTGAAGCCCTGATGCGGCAAGACGGCTACTTGCTGGACGAGCGCCTGATGCGTCTGGGTGATGGTCGCTTGCAATGGTTTCGCGCACGCGGCCATGCGGTGGACAACGACGACCCTTTTGCCTTGGCGTCTTGGGTTTTTGAGCCCATTGCCAGCGCCACCGAACCTGATGCACTTTCACCCAGGCAACACGAGGTACTGGGTGGTCTGCTGTGCGGCATGACCAGCAAACAAACCGCCCAGTCTCTGGGCTTGAGCCACAGAACGGTGGAGAAGTACCGCGCCCAACTGCTGCTGAAGTACAACGTGCACAACACCGCCGCGTTGGTGCAAAGGGTGCTAGGACAACGTTGACGGGTACCTTGCGCGATGGGGTGGACAATCGCCACCCAGCACATTCACGCTTTCTTCGTTCTCATGAAACTGTCCCAGGTACTCTTCTCTCAAGGTTTTGGCGCTCGACGCGAATGTGAAGGTTTGATTCTTTCGGGCCATGTCAACGTGGGTGGACAGGTTCGCGACGACCCGTTTGAAGAGGTAGACCCAGAGGGCTTGACCTTCACCGTGCGTGGCGAAGTTTGGAGTTACCACGCCAAAGCATTGCTGGTGATGAACAAACCTGCCGGCCACGAGTGCTCGCAAAAACCAAAACACCACCCGAGCGTCTACAGCCTGCTGCCGGCACCGCTGCGTCGCCGTGATGTGCAAAGCATCGGTCGACTGGACGAGGACACCACGGGGCTCTTGCTGTTCACTGACGATGGGGTGCTCAACCACCGCCTCATTTCGCCCAAACACCATGTGCCCAAGGTGTATGAGGCCGCGTGCAAGCACCCGGTCAGCGCGGACCAAGTACAGGCCTTGCTCGATGGCGTGACCCTGCTCGACGATCCCGTGCCGGTCAAGGCCGCGGCGGCGCAAGCACTCGGTGAGCGAGCCGATGGACTCTTTGGTTTGCAACTCACCCTGACCGAAGGCAAGTACCACCAGGTCAAGCGCATGGTGGCAGCCGTGGGCAACCGCGTCGAGGGGCTACACCGCCGTCAGTTCGGAGACTTGATATTGCCCGCAGACCTGATGCCGGGCCAATGGCGTTGGTTGAACGGGCCGCATGACATCGTGCCCACCGCCCGCGTTGACCCTAGATAATTGACAGATGCAGGTTTTTCGAGGCTTTCATCACCCCGGTATCGCGCCTGCCTGCGCGCTGACCATAGGCAACTTCGACGGCGTGCACCGCGGCCACCAAGCCATGCTGGCGTTGCTACGCAGCGAAGCGCAGCACCGCGGCGTTCCCAGCTGTGTGCTCACGTTCGAGCCCCACCCCCGTGACTTCTTTGCGCGTTTGCTTGGGAAAGAAGATGGCGCACCGGCACGCATTGCCTTGCTGCGCGACAAACTCAGTGAGTTGGAGCGCTGCGGCGTTGATCAGGTCGTGGTGATGCGCTTTGACAGCCGCTTAGCGAGCCTGTCGCCGCAAGTTTTCATTGACGAGGTGCTGATAGCCGGTCTGAACTCTCGGTATGTGCTGGTCGGCGACGACTTTCGATTTGGCAAACAGCGGGCGGGGGACTACGACTTGCTGGACGCCGCCGGCGCGTCACAAGGTTTTGACGTGGCACGCATGCGCAGCTACGAGGTGCATGGCCACCGGGTGTCCAGCTCGGCCGTGCGCCAGGCCTTGCAGGCGGGCGACATGGCACAGGCCGCCCAGATGCTGGGCCGTCCCTACAGCATCAGTGGCCATGTGATCCATGGTCGAAAGCTGGGCCGCGACTTGGGCTTTCGCACGCTCAATCTGCGTTTTGGCCACGCGCGCCCAGCCGCCGCAGGCATTTTTGTGGTCCGCGTACACGGTCTGACCCAAAAACCTGTTGCCGCAGTCGCAAGCCTAGGGGTACGCCCCACGGTCGAGGAAAGCAAGCGGGTGCTGCTCGAGGTGCATTGCTTGGACTGGCCTGGTGGGCTCGACATCAACGGGGGTTATGGCCGGTGCATACGGGTCGACCTGCTGCACAAGCTCCACGACGAGTTGCGATACGACTCCCTCGCCGACCTCACTGCGGGCATCACGTCAGACGTCGCCGAGGCGCGAGCCTGGTTTGCAGCGAACGGGACCTAAAACCGCCAGCCCAATCCCGCACCAACGCCCCACTGTGTCACGGCTTGGGTGGTGGGACCGGTGGCCGCCTGCCCGACCAGCCTCTGCACCGAGGCATGGGCCACGGCCACCCAGCGCTGGTTGATTTCATACCGCAAACCTGTGCCCACGCGCAGGTCTCGAAAGCCTGCGCTCGGTTCATAGACCGCATAACCGCTGGCGCTGGATTCCAATGGCGTGACGCCAAAGTAGCTTCGCATGTAGTCGCCCGTCGCCCAGGTCAGACCGGTGGAGATCGACATCTTGAATTTGGACGTCAACAGCCAGTCTTTGCCCATCGACAGATCGACGGTGTGCCCTACCCCTTTGTTGAGCAAATCGATATTCACACCCGGCGTTATGGCCCAGCCCTCACCCCACTCTTTCCGAGCGGACAAACGCAGGCGCAGCGTCCGAGGAACATCGTCAATGCCTCGCAGCGCGTTGATTCCCTTGGACCGGCGTCCGCTGTCCACCCTCAGCGACAGTTTCACCCAATCATGCTGATCACCCAACAAATTCAAACCCAGGCCGCGCGGCAAATCGTTGGGGTCGTCGGTTCGAGCGGCAAAACTGCCATTGCTGCTGACGGTCCACCGCCCGTATCGCAACAACAGCCCGGGTTTGAACGACCAGACATACTTCTCGGACCCCAAGTAGTCCGGGCCCCAGCTTGCAACCGATGTGATGGCACCTTCGAGCTTGCGAGACCGCGGGTTACGCGCAGCTTGATCGGACGCTGCTGTCGCCACGAGCGGCAAAGATGTGCCCCTGTGGGGAGCTTGGCTGGTGGACGACGCATCGAGTGGCACCTGCGCCGCGGCCAGGCCACTCAACAACAGCATCGCCATCAGAACGGTTTGTCTGGACGCGCCGAGCCCCCCCCGCCAAACCCTTGCCCCATCGCGGGCACCCTTCATTCTGTCTCCTTGCCATGGCCCGATAGAATGCAGCATGACTTCATTGTGTACCGCATCTGTGCTTAGCGGCTGTTTCCGATTGTTGGCCGTCGCCACCGAGCGCCAAACCACACGCGACCGAATTAGGGAAACGCTGAGTAAGTCCCTCGCAGCGCGCGCATCCTCGAACTCGGGCGGTCTGCGGCGTTGAAAATGCTCGCAATACCTTCAGGTATTGCTGTGCTTTTCGCCTTGCAGCCCATTCCGATTCGAGGCGCGCGCATCTGCGGGGACTTGTCCAGCGTTTCCTCAGGGCCGTTGACCCATCGTGCGTCCCGCTCGGGTGATAGCGTCCCGCGGCAACAAGGTCGCCAACCCGCCACCACCCGAAACGCAACCTGCTTTGCGTCGCCATATTTCATTTTCATTTGAGCATTCCCATGTCCACTACTGATCAAGCCGCGCCAAAGGACTACCGCAGCACCCTGAACCTGCCGGACACAGCCTTTCCGATGCGCGGCGACCTGCCCAAACGTGAACCGGCGTGGGTCAAGGCCTGGGATGAAGCGGGTCTGTATGACCAGCTCAGGCAAGCCCGGCAAAGTGCCCCCAAGTTTGTGCTGCACGATGGCCCGCCCTATGCCAACGGCCAGCTCCACATTGGCCATGCGGTGAACAAGGTCCTCAAGGACATGATCGTCAAAGCACGCCAGCTCAAAGGCATGGACGCCCGTTACGTGCCCGGCTGGGACTGCCATGGCCTGCCCATCGAGAACCAAATTGAAAAAAACTTTGGCCGCAACCTGTCCCGCGCCGATGTGCAAGCCAAGAGCCGTGCTTACGCCACCGAACAAATCGCTGGCCAAATGGCGGACTTCAAACGCCTAGGGGTTCTGGGCGACTGGGCCCGGCCCTACCGCACCATGGACTTTGGCAACGAATCGGGCGAAATCCGCGTGCTCAAACGGTTGATGGAACGCGGGTTTGTCTATCGCGGATTGAAGCCGATCTACTGGTGTTTTGACTGCGGCTCCTCACTGGCCGAGTTTGAGATCGAATACGCCGACAAAACATCACAAACCCTGGATGTGGCCTTTCTTTGCGCCGAGCCCGAGCGTTTGGCATCTGCATTTGGCCAAGCAGCCTTGCAAAAAGACGCCTTCGCCGTCATCTGGACCACCACCGCCTGGACCTTGCCGGCCAACCAAGCCCTCAACCTCAACCCCGCGCTGGAATACGCTTTGGTCGACACCGACAGAGGCCTCTTGGTGCTGGCGGCCAGCTTGGTCGAGAAGTGTTTGGAACGCTTCGGCCTGAAGGGCCAGGTCCTTGCCACTTGTTTGGGTCAAAAACTCGATGGTGTGAACTTCCACCATCCCTTGGCCCATGTGCATGAAGGCTACAAACGTCTGAGCCCTGTCTACTTGGCCGACTACGCCACCGCCGATGACGGCACCGGCATCGTGCACTCCGCGCCAGCCTATGGTGTGGACGACTTCAACTCCTGCCGCGCCCACGGTATGGCTTTGGACGACATCTTGAACCCGGTGCAAGGCAATGGCAGCTATGAAGCCGCCCTGCCCTTGTTTGGTGGCCAAAACATTTGGAAAGCCTGCCCCGTCATCATCGACACCCTGCGGGACGCGGGCCGCCTGATGGCGACGGACAAACTCGTGCACAGCTACCCGCACTGCTGGCGCCACAAAACTCCGGTGATCTACCGTGCTGCCGCGCAGTGGTTTGTGCGCATGGACGAAGCCAGCGGCGGCAGCGCCGGCGTGTTCACCCAATACAAAGCCGCCAAAACGCTGCGCCAGTCGGCCTTGGATGCAATCGACGCCACCGCCTTCTACCCAGAGAACGGCCGCACCCGCTTGCGCGACATGATCGCCAACCGCCCCGACTGGTGCATCAGCCGCCAGCGCAACTGGGGCGTGCCACTGCCCTTCTTTTTGCACAAAGACAGCGGCGAGTTGCATCCCCAAACCATGGAATTCATGGACCGCGCTGCGGCTCTCGTGGAACAAGGCGGCATCGAAGCCTGGTCCACACTCAACCCGGCCGACTGGTTGGGTGACGAGGCGGATCAGTACACCAAGAGCAACGACATCCTGGACGTCTGGTTCGATTCCGGTTCCACCTTCTCTCACGTGCTGCGTGGCTCGCACGCGAACGAACGCCACGAAAGCGGGCCTGAGGCCGATTTGTACTTAGAAGGCCACGACCAACACCGGGGCTGGTTCCACTCCTCGCTGCTCATCGCGTGTGCACTGGAAGACCGCGCGCCCTACCGAGGCCTCTTGACCCACGGTTTTGCCACCGACGGCCAAGGCCGCAAGATGAGCAAAAGCTTGGGCAATGTGGTGGCCCCACAAACCGTCAGCGAAAAGCTGGGTGCAGAAATCATTCGCCTCTGGGTGGCCAGCACCGACTACTCGGGCGACCTCAACATCGACGACAAAGTGCTGGCGCGTGTGGTCGACGCCTACCGCCGCATCCGCAACACCTTGCGCTTTTTGCTGGCCAATACCAGCGACTTCGACGTGGCACATGACCTGGTGCCCGTCAAAGACATGCTGGAAATCGACCGCTATGCCTTGGCCCGCGCCGCGTCATTGCAGGCCGACATCTTGGCCCACTACGAGGTCTACGAATTCCACCCGGTGGTGGCCAAACTGCAGGTGTATTGCAGCGAAGACTTGGGCGCGTTTTACCTCGATGTGCTCAAAGACAGGCTCTACACCACCGCGCCTCAGTCCCTGGCACGCCGCTCGGCACAAACCGCGCTGTGGCACATCACACACGCCATGTTGCGCTGGATGGCGCCCTTCTTGAGTTTCACCGCCGAAGAAGCCTGGCCAATTTTTTCGCCAGGGACGTCGCCATCGATCTTTACGCAGGTCTACAGCGATGTAGAAGCTTGGAAAGACGAGGCCTTGTTGGCGAAATGGGCACGCATCCGTGAAGTGCGTGATGTGGTGAACAAAAACATTGAAGCAGTGCGCAGCAGCGGTCAACTGGGCTCGTCCTTGCAAGCGTGGATCACCATTGCCGCGCCAAAGGAGGTTGCCGACTTGCTGATGGGCTTGGGCGACGATCTGAAGTTCGTCACCATCACGTCCCAGGTCACCGTCACCGTGGCTGAAAGTTTGTCGGTCTCTGTGAAAGCTGCCACTGCAAAAAAATGCGAACGCTGCTGGCATTACCGAGAGGATGTCGATCACGACGCCGCCCACCCCGGCTTGTGTGGCCGCTGCACCAGCAACCTTTATGGCGCGGGCGAAGAAAGAAAGGTCGCCTGAACCATGGCCAAATCAAATGGTTTCAAAAGTCTGTGGCCTTGGCTGGCTTTGGCGCTGGTCATTATTTTGCTCGACCAGTTCACCAAAACATTGATCCTGGGTTACTTCCAGTACGGTGAAAGTCGCCATGTCACTTCGTTTTTCAACGTGGTTCGGGTGCACAACACCGGCGCGGCCTTCTCCTTCTTGGCAGGTGCATCGGGTTGGCAGCGCTGGTTTTTCATTGGCCTGGGGCTGACCGCCACGCTCTTCATGACGTGGTTGCTCTACCAGCACCATGCCCAGCGGATGTTCAGCCTGGCACTGAGCCTGATCATGGGCGGGGCGCTGGGCAATGTGATTGACCGCATGCTGCACGGTTATGTGGTTGACTTCATTCAGGTTCACGGCTGGGGTTGGTACTTCCCCAGCTTCAATGTGGCTGACAGCGCCATTTCCATTGGAGCCGTGTTGTTGATCCTTGACGAGTTGCTGCGGGTCAAACGGGCCCGCTGAATCGAATCAGCATCGGTAAGAGCTTGCAGGTGTGGGTTTGCAACGCATGAGCTGAGGCATCATCTATGCCTCGCACCGAATGGCGCTCATGCTGGATTTCTCTTGCCTTCCCCACTACGAGTGGCTGGACCTTCCGGTCTGGGTATTCGATGCCGAACGCTCCCACATGGCTTGGGCAAATCCGGCCGCCCTGGCGTTTTGGCACAGCGACGACCTGCCCAGCTTGCTGGCACGAGACTTCTCCGACCTGAGCGAAGGCACGCGCACCCGCTTGCAGCTGGCGATGCAGGCGCATGCACGCGGTGACATCAACCGCGAGTCTTGGACGCTGTATCCCCAGGGCGTCCCGGTCACCACCATGCTGGTCTCCAGGGGAATCACCCTCGACGACGGCCGCGCTGCCATTTTGTTCGTGGCCGAACCCTTGGTGGTGGGACTAGACGCCACCATGCGGCGCGGCGTAGAGGCCATTGCCCACACCTCGGTTCGCATCGCCCTGCACGACCTGCCCCACGGCAAAGTCTTGATGCGCAACCCGGCGGCCGCGCAAGCCTTCGGAGCAGTCCCCGAGGAAAAAAGCAGCGGCAACCGCAAGAGCGACGACTTCAGCCCGATGTTTCCCGACCCCGCCATTGCCACACGCATCATGGCGCAGCTCAAAAAAGGCCAAACCTTCAGCGCCGAGATGGAGTTGAACACCCAGCAGGGTCAACGTTGGCATGGCATAGACATTCGGCCTGTCATTGATCCGGTCACGGGTGAACGCGCCATGCAGGTCAACGCGCGCGATATCGCCGACCTCAAAGCCGCCCAGCGCGCTCTGGAAGTTGCGCTGCAGGCCGCCGACAACGCCAACTTGGCCAAGACCTCGTTCCTGGCCAATATGAGCCATGAAATTCGCACGCCGATGAACGGTGTGCTCGGTCTGACCGAGCTGGTCCTGCACTCCGAGCTGACGGACAAACAACGCCATTACATTGAGCTGGCGCACCAGTCGGCGCAGGGCTTGATGGTCATCATCAACGACTTGCTGGACGTCGCCAAGATTGAGTCAGGCCGCATGCAGCTCGAAGAGCACATCCTGTCATTACAAACCTGTTTGGACGAGTGTTTGTTGCCCTTGCAGGTACAAGCCAACCGCAAGGGCGTGCGCTTGGCGCACCAGGTCGCCTCCAACGTGCCCGATGCTTTGTTGGGCGATGCGGGTCGACTGCGTCAGGTGTTGATCAACCTCGTTGGCAATGCGCTGAAGTTCACGGAAAGGGGCGAGGTGCGTGTCGAAGTGAGCGTGGATGACGGCAACAACCTGTCAGCCGACGATACGAAACACATGGCGCTGCGCTTTGCCGTTCATGACACGGGCATCGGCATGACGGAAGAACAAACCAAACGCGTGTTCGAACCCTTTACACAAGCCGACAGCAGCATCACCAGACGCTACGGCGGAACGGGCCTGGGGTTGACCATCGTCTCGCGCCTGGTGGCCTTGATGAAAGGCGAGGTCAAGGTTCGAAGCACACTGCGTGTGGGCAGCACCTTTGAGTTCACCGTCACGTTAGGTCGGCCGCCTCCATGACACCACATCAAGCATGGTGATTCCCAAGCAGGCGGGAATGCAATCTGCAAAACACTGAAGCTATGAACGCAAGGCCGCGAGTGCCTGACCCCACTCGGTGATGCGCTGGGCGTCCTCTGCCTGAAGTGATCCAGCACGCAAGAGGGCGGCGCGCTGGATGCCACGCAAACGGAACAAAAGTTCGGCTTCTACAGCCTCCAGCTCGGCCACATCTTGTTCTGTCATGTCTTGTTGGCTCCACAAACCGCTGGCGTTCCAGCCCGTGCGCAAGCGAGACAACAAATGCGCCGCCAAACCCATGGCATCTTTGAGTGCAGCCGACTGAGCAGACTTCTGCAAGGCTTCGGTGCTGCGCTCGGCTGCTTGCAGCGCATGGTCCAGGGCTTGCCAGCGGTATGCAATCTCAGTGACTTCAAGCTGCGCCTGAAGCGGAGGTTGCGTGCGCACCGTTTGGCTGATGAAGCCAACCCAGGTCAAATCAAATTCGCCAGGCACCACACGCAAGGCGACGCTGGCATGGGCCAGTTGAGACTGCGGTTGACGCATTGAATTCAGTGCTGCTTCGGTCACCGCCGTGAGTTTGCCCAGCGGTGACAGGGCGTCGCCCTGCAGGCAATGCGGGTAACCCGATCCGTCCAAGCGTTCGTGGTGTTCAGCAATGGCACGTGCCACATTGGCGGGGTAGTTGGTCAGTTGAGTGATCAGCAACTGCCCCACGTGGGGATGAACCACCAGGTGCTGATAACTCTCGAAACTCAGGTCGCGGTCGGCGTCCAACTCGCCGTGTTCCGGCGCAATGTAGAGCTCGCCCAGGTCGTGCATCAATCCCGCCAACATCGCCAAACGCACATTGGGTGTGCTGGCCCCATGGGCCATGGCCAAACTGCCGTTGAGCAACATCGCCAGCAAGGCGTGCTCGAAAGATTGGGGCTTGGACGCTTGAGCAGCAGTCAGCAGCAGCTGAACGACCGCATGCAAAGGAAGGTGCTTGATTTCGAGCAACAAACGTTGCGTATAGGGCTTGAGCATGTGAGCAAGCGGGGTATCCCGTTGCAACAGCACCTCTGAGTCTTCCAGCAAGCTGTAGCTGGTCACGCCGTCTTCTGCCAGCAGGCAGATCTCCAGGGGCTCACGCAGTTGGCGGTCCAAGAGTTTGCGCTGCAGTGCATCAGACACGGGCTGGTTGCGTGCCCACAGCTTGGTGCCCGAGATGTCAAAAATGTCCTTGGACGAAATGATGGACTTGGTTTGGCTGGCCTCAAGAATCGTCGCCAAGGCGTGTGGATTGGCCTTGAGGAAGCGGGCGCTGGTAGCGGGTGTGCTCATCGGGTTCTCCTGCGGTGCGGCGCAAAGCGTGTGCACGACAATCAATCGGGCCAAAAAATAGCGTCATCCGCTATTTCGGCCCATCAAGGAAGAACTAAAGGGTAACCGCAGGAGGCCCCGCGTGACGTTTGTCGCGGCTGTCAGCTCTTACTGGTTGACCGCAGCCCGAACCAGAGCGGGTTTACCCCCAAAACGTTTGATGACGGCTTGTTCAATGCCGGCGGCATCCAAGCCGCACAGCGATAAAAGCTTGGCGGGGTCGCCATGCTGAATGAACTCGTCAGGCAGCCCCAGGGTGAGCACAGGGCAGGCCACACCCGCCGCTTGCAAGGCTTCCAACACGGCACTGCCTGCGCCGCCCATCACGCAGCCCTCTTCCACCGTCACCAGGGCGTCGTGGTCGTGCGCGAGTTGCAGCAGCAATTCGGTATCCAGGGGTTTCACGAAACGCATGTTCGCGACCGTTGCGTCGAGTTTTTCTGCTGCCTCCAAGGCCGGGTACAGCAAAGTGCCAAAAGCCAAGATGGCGATGCGAGGCCGGGCCTTCTCACCTTGGACCAGCGAGGTGTGCCTGCGCATGTCCCCTTTTCCAAAAGGCAGTGCCACGAGCTCTTTTTGTATGCTGACGCCAGCACCACTGCCGCGTGGGTACCGAACCGCACTTGGGCCGGCATATTCAAAGGCCGTGGTCAACAGCGCGCGGCATTCGTTTTCGTCGGCGGGCGCCATGATGGCCAGGTTGGGGATGCAGCGCAGGTAAGCGATGTCATAGGCCCCCGCATGGGTTGCGCCGTCGGACCCCACCAAACCGGCACGGTCCAGGGCAAACACCACCGGCAGGTTTTGCAAGGCCACATCGTGGATGAGTTGGTCGTAGCCACGCTGCAAGAACGTGGAGTAAATCGCGACCACAGGCTTCAAGCCTTCGCAGGCCAGCCCCGCCGCAAAGGTCACCGCGTGTTGCTCGGCAATGCCAACGTCGTGGTAACGCTTGGGGAAACGCTGCTCAAACTCCACCATGCCCGAGCCTTCACGCATGGCCGGTGTGATGCCCACCAAACGTTGGTCTTTTTCCGCCATATCGCACAACCACTGGCCAAACACCTGCGTGAAGGTGGTTTTGGGCGGCGTAGCAGGTTTCTTCAAACCTTCAGCCGGGTTGAACTTTCCCGGGCCGTGGTAAGCCACTGGATCGGCTTCGGCGAGTTTGTAGCCATAGCCTTTTTTAGTCACCACATGCAAGAACTGCGGCCCCTTGAGGCTACGCAGGTTTTGCAGCGTCGGGATCAGGCTGTCGAGGTCGTGGCCGTCGATGGGGCCCACATAGTTGAACCCCAGTTCTTCAAAAATGGTGCCACGCGGCACCACCATGCCTTTGGCATGCTCCTCAAAACGGCGTGCCAACTCAAACAAAGGGGGCGCGTTGCGCAGTACGTTTTTGGCGGTGTCACGTGCCGTCGCATAAAACTGACCGCTCATCAACCGCGCGAAGTAGCGGTTCAGGCCCCCGACTGGCGGCGAGATCGACATGTCGTTGTCGTTGAGAATCACCAGCACATCGGCATGCCCACTGGCGTGCGCAATGCCAGCGTTGTTCATGGCTTCAAACGCCATACCGGCCGTCATGGCGCCATCGCCAATGATGGCAACGGCTTTGCGGTCTTCTCCCTTGAGTTTGGCGGCCATGGCCATGCCTAAAGCAGCAGAGATGGACGTGGACGAGTGCGCAGTTCCGAAAGTGTCGTACTCGCTTTCCTCACGGCGCGGAAAACCGCTGATGCCACCAAGCTGTCGCAGTGTGTGCATGCGGTCACGGCGGCCGGTGAGAATTTTGTGCGGGTAGGTTTGGTGGCCCACGTCCCAGATCAATCTGTCGTGCGGGGTGTTGAACACATGGTGCAAAGCCACCGTCAGTTCCACCGTCCCGAGGTTGGACGACAAATGTCCACCGGTTTGCGAGACGCTGTGCAAAACAAAATCGCGCAGCTCTTTGGCCAATTGGCGCAACTCTGGCATCGACAAGCGACGCACATCAAAGGGGCTTTGAATCGTGGGAAGCAAGGGCGTGGTCATGGCGTCGTTAACTCTCTCTGTCTACCACTTTGTGGGCCAACTCACGCAAGCCCTCGTCCGCTGGAAGACCGGCATCATCCAAAGCGGTCAAGGCCTGATCACGCAGGGTGTGCGCCAGTTGCATGGCGTTTTGCAAACCCAATACGGTCACATAGGTGGGCTTGTTGGCATCTTGATCTTTCCCGGCGGTTTTGCCCAGCGTTTCCGATGCTTGGGTGACATCGAGAACATCGTCTACCACCTGGAAGGCCAAACCCAGGGCATCACCATAACGTGCCAGGGCCTCCCAGCACGCAGGCGTGATGTCACCACAGGCCGCCCCCATCAAGACACTGGCTTGCAGTAGCGCCCCCGTTTTGCGGCGGTGCATGTCCCGCAATGCGTTTTCGTTCATGGCTTTGCCGGTGTGGGCCAGGTCGATGGCCTGGCCACCGGCCATGCCCGCATGGCCGGCACTTTGCGCCAACAGGCGGCACAAACGTGCTTGCAGCGCGGCGGGCACCGCATCGTCTGCCGTGAGTACTTCGAATGCGAGGGCTTGCATGGCGTCGCCAGCCAGCATGGCTTGGGCTTGCCCAAACTGCACATGAACCGTGGGTTTGCCACGGCGAAGCACGTCGTTGTCCATGCAGGGCATGTCGTCGTGAACCAAGGAGTAGGCATGGATCAGCTCAACCGCGCAGGCAGCACGCAAGCTTGCTTGACGCATGGAAACCGGTGCTTTCACCGCTTGGCAAGCTGCCAACACCAGCAGAGGACGCAAACGTTTGCCACCGTCCAGCACGCCATAGCGCATCGCCAAACCCAAGCCCGCAGGCGCGTCGCTGGGCACCCAGGCCTCCAACGCGGCTTCTACAGCCAACAACTGAGCACGAGCCCAATCGTCAAATGCCACCACGTGAGGGCTGTCCAATTGATGCGCTGTCATGCCACCCAGGGCTTGAGTTGCCCGTCTTCCAGCACCTTGACCTGTTGCTCCACGGCGTCCAGGCGCGCACGACACAACTGCAGCAATTCCGCACCGCGTTGGTAGTTTTTCATCAATTCGTCCAGCGGCAATTGCCCACCCTCCATGGCCGCCACCAAACCTTCGAGTTCGGCCAAGGCATCTTCGTATCGGGGCGGGCCAGCAGCTGCGGGGGGGGCGGGGTTCTGTTTTGCCATGAGAAATTTTTCCTGGCACATTGTAGGCGGGGCCAAGACCGGCTTTCCCCTCGGACCACAGGGCCAAAAGCTGTTGTGGCGGTCCATCTTTAGGGATTTCACCCCCCCGGGTACAATCCCCGGCCCGCATGACCTGAAGCCATCTTCAGGCCTCTTTTTTGGCGGGACACCCATCAATGAAATTGGTGACACTGGTTTAGGAGATCCTGGGGATCATGTCCGACCTGAGCATCACGCTTGAAGCTCTAGAGCGCAGCCGCTCGCAACTCTCAGTTTCCAGTTACTTCGACGCCGGTTTATTCCAGCGCGAACAAACACGCATCTTTCAGTCTCGGCCCCGGTATGTGGGGCACGAATTGGCGGTTCCAGAGCTGGGAAACTTCTACGCCCTGCCACAAGAAGGCGAAGGGCGGGCCCTGGTACGCACGAAAAACGGCGTCGAACTCATCTCCAACGTTTGCCGCCACCGCCAAGCCGTGATGCTGCGTGGGCGTGGGCACACGCAAAACAACATCGTGTGCCCCTTGCACCGCTGGACCTATGACCTTCAAGGTCAACTCATTGGTGCGCCCCACTTTGAGCAAGACCCCTGCTTGAACTTGAAAAATTACCCCGTTCAAGATTGGAACGGATTGATTTTCGAGGACAAAGAGGGTGGTCAAGTCCGAACCGATTTGGCCCAAATGGCACAAACCGAGGCCTTGGACTTCAGTGGTTATGTGCTGGACCACGTCAAAGTCCACGAGTGCGACTACAACTGGAAAACCTTCATCGAGGTCTATTTGGAGGACTACCACGTCGCTCCCTTCCACCCTGGCCTTGGCAAATTCGTGAACTGTGAAGACTTGCGCTGGGACTTTGGCAAGGAGTACTCGGTACAAACCGTGGGGCCGCAAAACGGCTTGGCACAAGCTGGGTCGCCGGCCTACCGCAAATGGCATGAGGCGGTGCTGAATTTTCGCAACGGCGTGCCACCAGAACATGGCGCCATTTGGCTCACCTACTACCCTACTGTCATGGTCGAGTGGTACCCGCATGTGTTGGTGGTTTCCACCCTCTACCCCAAAGGCCCGCAAAAAACCCTCAACTTGGTGGAGTTCTACTACCCCGAGGAAATCGCAGCGTTTGAGCGTGAGTTTGTCGAAGCCGAACAGGCCGCTTACTGGGAAACCTGTGCAGAAGACGATGAAATCGCGCTGCGCATGGACGCCGGACGTCGCGCCCTCATGGAACGTGGCGACGACGAAGTGGGCCCCTACCAAAGCCCCATGGAAGATGGCATGCAACACTTCCACGAGTGGTACCGGCGCGCCATGGGCGATGCACTTTGAACCCTGGCACGCATGGCCACACGCCGGGATCAGCCCGGCGTTTTCTTTTTAAGTTTTGAAGAACATGTCCGCCGTTTGGTTGATGGTGCTGGCCTCCTTTTTGTTCGCCACCATGAGCGTTTGCGTGAAGTTGGCCTCGGCACATTACAACGCCGGTGAGATTGTTTTCTACCGCGGCTTGATCGGCCTGGTGGTGATGTTTTTGATGAGCCGCATTCAACACTGCAGCTTGCGCACCAACCACCCTTGGGCGCATGTGTGGCGCAGCTTGTGCGGGGTGACGGCACTGAGCTTGTGGTTCTATGCCATAGGCCAACTGCCGCTGGCCACAGCCGTCACGCTGAACTACACCGCATCCGTGTGGATGGCCTTGTTTTTAGTGGGCGGTGCATGGGTCATGGGCACAGCACGCGTCGATGCACGGCTGGTGGCCACCATCACCGTGGGTTTCATCGGCGTGGCTTTGATTCTGCAACCCACGCTCACCCAAAACCAACTCTTGGCGGGCATCGTGGGCCTGCTGTCGGGCATGTTGTCGGCCATGGCGTATTTGCAAATCGCCACCTTGGGCCGCTTGGGTGAACCCGAAGTTCGTGTGGTATTTTACTTTTCACTGGGCAGTGTGGTGGTCGGTGGCGTCAGCACCGCGGTGCTGGGCGCCAGTGAGCACAGCATCCGGGGTGTAGCGCTGTTGGTGGCTGTGGGCTTGCTCGCCACGGCGGCACAATGGGCCATGACGCGCGCCTACGCCAGTGGCAGTCGCTTGGTGAATGCCAGCTTGCAATACCTGGGCATTGTTTACTCCTTCGTTTACGGCGTCATCATCTTCGACGACCCCATCACCGTCTTGGCTTTGGTGGGCATGCTGTTGATTGTGGGAGCAGGAACGCTCGCGAGTCGGCTCAAGCCAACGCCTGCGCAAGCGCCCACCGAGGCCAACCCCAAACCATGAGGTGTCCATGCATTGCACTTTGATTCAACTGCCCGACTTGCTGGGATTACAAAGCGGCGGCGCCCCTTGGGTTGTGCTGGACGCCCAGTTCGATCTCGCCAGTCCAGACGCAGGCGAGAACAAGCACCTGCAGGCCCATGTGCCGAACAGCCACTATGCCCATTTGGAGCGCGATCTCAGTGGCCCCAAAACTGATTCGAGTGGCCGTTTCCGGGGTCGCCACCCTTTGCCCGCTCGGGAACAGTTTGCCGCGACCGTGGCGGCATGGGGCATCACGCCGCAAACCCAAGTGGTGGTGCTGGACGACCAAGCCGCCATGTTCGCCGCACGCGCCTGGTGGATGCTGCGCTGGTTGGGCCACGACGCCGTGGCGGTCCTGGACGGCGGCCTGGCCGCTTGGCGGGACGCGGGACAAGCGCTGAGCAGCGACCCAACGCACAAGCCAGCCCCTACTACCCCCTACCCGCAGCGCGCCCCCCTGGTGGGCATCGTCGAGGTCGAAACCGTGATGGCGCAGTTGGGCCAACGGCGCATCGTGGATGCACGGGCAGCTGAGCGTTTTCGTGGCGACGTCGAGCCGCTGGACGCGGCTGCAGGCCACATTCCTGGCGCACGCAACCGCCCTTTCAAAGACAACCTGCAGGCCGATGGCCGCTTTAAGCCCGCACACGTGCTGCGGGCCGAATGGCAAGCACTTTTGGCGGGAGTCAGCCCGGCTGAGGTAGTGCACCAATGCGGCTCCGGTGCCACCGCCTGCCACAACTTGCTGGCCTTGGACATTGCGGGCCTGCATGGCGGGGCGCTTTACCCGGGTTCGTGGAGCGAATGGTCTGGCGACCCCACCCGTCCCGTGGCCAAGGGCAGCTGACGAACGGAAAAAACGACGGGCATTGATCTGAGTCAACACGGACCCAACCCTGAGGATCACACTGACAGCGTGCTTTTTGAGCGCACCGTGTCAACCCCAGGAGATCATCATGTTTCACCGCATACTCGTTCCCACCGACGGCTCGGAGTTGAGCAACAAGGCCGTGAACACCGCCTTGGAATTAGCCAAAAAGCTCGGCTCGCATGTGTACGCGCTGAGCGTGAAAGAACCCTTTCCCTACAGCGCCATCTCCGAGATTCAAACGCCATCGCCCCAGGTGTTTCTGGACGCCCAAGAACGCCTAGCCCAAAAACGTGTGCAAACCGTGCTTGACGCGTGCAAGGCCGCCCAAGTGCCTTGTCAGGCGCACACCGTAGAAGCCGACCACCCCTGGGAGGCCATCCACGACCATGCCAAAAAACAAGAGTGCGACTTGATCGTCATGGCATCACATGGCCGCAAAGGTGTGTCGGCCTTGCTCTTGGGCAGCGAAACGCAAAAAGTACTGACCCATTCCAAGGTGCCGGTGTTGGTGGTTCGCTGACCGCTGGTTCCAGTTTGAACTGCAGCGCGTGCAATTCCAAGTGATGGGTTGCGAGGCAAATACCCCCGTCATTCCCGCGACGGCGGGAATCCAGGCGGTGTTGGCAGGTGCAAGCCTGGATGCGATGCGGCACATCTCTGGATTCCCGCCTTCGCGGGAATGACGGCTTCACGGAGTAGGCGGCGCTGACGCATCACCTGGAATCGCACCACACCGCAGAGATTCGTCGGTTTTTGCGCCGACAATCTCTGCATGAACGGATCTTCTCACCACTCCACTCCTGATGGCAGCCAGTTGGCGGCCATCGACATGGGCTCCAACAGCTTTCGCTTGGAAATTGGCCAACTCCTGCATGGCCGCTACCGCCGCATTGACTACCTCAAAGAAACCGTGCGCCTGGGCGCGGGCTTGGATGAACGTAGCATGCTCACCGAAGAGGCCATGCAACGCGGCCTCGCCTGCCTGGCCCGTTTTGCCGAGCGTCTCCAGGGTTATCCCCGCAACCATGTGCGCGCGGTGGCCACCCAAACCCTGAGAGAAGCGCAAAACCGCAACGCCTTCTTGGCCCGCGCGCAAGATGTTTTGGGCCACCCAATTGAAGTCATCTCTGGTCGTGAGGAGGCCCGCTTGATTTTTGCCGGCGTGGCGCGGCTGCAGCCCTCCGCATTGCCACGGTTGGTGGTCGACATTGGCGGGCGTTCCACGGAAATGATCTTGGGCATGCACCGACAGCCGTCGGCCGCAGAGTCCTTTCAAGTGGGCAGCGTCAGTTTGTCCATGAAGTACTTTGAAGATGGGCGCTTCACTGAAGCCGCCTTCAGACGTGCGCAGATCGCTGCTGGCGCGGAGCTGGAAGAAGGTCTTCAAACCTTTGCTCCGTCACTGTGGAAAGAAGCGCTGGGATCATCGGGAACGGTGGGTGCGGTGTCACAAGTATTGGCGGCAAGCGGCATCACCGATGGCCGCATCACACCCGACAGCTTGCGCTGGCTGATAGACCAATGCCTGCAGGCGGGGCGCATGGACAAACTGGCCTTGCCCGGGCTCAAAGACGATCGCCGGCAAGTCATCGGTGGTGGCGTGGCCCTTCTCTACACCTTGACCATGAACTTTGGCATTGATGAACTCTTGCCTGCCAAAGGTGCGCTGCGTCAGGGCGTTATTTTTGATTTGCAAGAGCGGTTGCAGTCACAGGGACAGGCCAAACCCACCTTGCGAGAAGGGAGCGACATGCGTGATGCTTCTGTGCTGGAAATGCAAACCCGTTTCGCGGTGGACAAAACCCAAGCGCAGCGTGTCATGACCGTGGCCGATGTGCTATATCAAACGGTCGCCCCCAACGCCTCCACCGAAGAGCGGCGCGAGTTGCAATGGGCCGCCGCCTTGCATGAAGTGGGCATGATGGTCTCTCACCACGACCACCACCGTCACAGTGCCTACATGCTGGCCCATGTGGATGCTGCCGGGTTTTCGCAATCGCAACTGCGCCGCTTGGCTGACTTGGTGCTGGCGCAGCGCGGTGGCTTGCGCAAGGTCGAAGCCTTGCTAGAGAACACCGACTTCGCCTGGCAGGTGCTGTGCCTACGCCTGGCAATCATCAAATGCCACGCGCGGGGGCCGGTGAGCACCACCGCGTTGCAACTGAATAGAGACGGTCAACGCGCCGTGTTGGGGTTCTCAGCCAGCTGGGTCGCTGCCCATCCGAAGACGCTCTACTTGCTCAATGAAGAGGTCGCGGCTTGGGAGAAGTTCAACGGGCTTCGTTTGGTTTTGAACATGCCTTGATGTTCAAGCCCGCAACAAACACGCCTCACGCGCGAGGCGTGTGAGCCCCGCCCAGTCTTTGTTGCGCATCAGGTCCGCGGGCGTCAACCACGACCCACCACAAACCACCACATTGGGCAAGGACAGAAACTGCGGCGCGCTGTCCACCGTGATGCCGCCCGTGGGGCAAAACACCACGTCGGAGAAAACGCTGGCCCAGGCTTTAAGCATGGGCAGGCCACCTGCTGCAGTTGCCGGGAAAAATTTCAGAAAGCGGTAACCATCGTTGCTGGCTTGCATGACCTCGCTGCTGGTGGCCACACCGGGCAGCAGGGGCAAGCCGATGGCGCGGCAATGCGCGCCAATGTCGGACAAATACCCTGGGCTCACCGCGAACTGGCAGCCTGCGTTTTTCACGGCTTGGGCATCAGACACATTGCGCACGGTCCCTGCCCCCAGCACGGCTTCGGGCACCGCCTTGGCAATGGCTTCCATGGCGGCGAGTGCCACTGGGGTGCGCAGCGTCACTTCCAGTACCTTCACGCCACCGGCCACCAGGGCTTGCGCCATGGGCACGGCGTCCTCCAAACGTTCAATTACGATGACAGGAATCACCGGACCGTGGGCGGCCAAGGCCAGCGTCGCTTGAGTCATTTGTTCACTTATATTCATTGCCAACTTCCTCAAATCCATGTGACGGCGCCCTCTTCCGCGCTGCGCACCAAACGGCGCATGCCACCGAACAGTTCACGGCCGAGGCCGTGGGCATTGATCTCGGCATGCTCTGCGCTCAGCTGTGCATGCTCGCGCTCGGCCCAAACGGCCTCATCCACCAAGGCTTGCAGCGTGCCGGCGACGGCATCCAAACGAATCACGTCGCCATCGCGCACTTTGCCCAAAGGACCATCGGCCAAGGCCTCGGGGCTGACATGGATGGCCGCGGGCACCTTGCCCGAGGCCCCACTCATGCGGCCATCGGTCACCAAAGCAACCTTGAATCCCTTGCCCTGTAATACGGCCAGTGGTGGCGTGAGTTTGTGCAACTCGGGCATACCGTTGGCACGTGGGCCTTGGAAACGAACCACAGCGACAAAGTCCCGCTCCAGCTGCCCGGCCTTGAATGCGGCCAACAACTCTTCTTGGGTGTTGAAGACGACGGCCGGTGCTTCGAGGATGTGGCGGTCATCGGGGACAGCAGAAATTTTGATCACTGCGCGGCCCAGGTTGCCTGTGAGCAAACTCAAACCACCGGTGTCACTGAAGGGCTTGTCGGCGGTGCGCACGATGCTGTCGTCGCCCGGCAAAGCTGGCAAGTCGGTCCAAGACAGCGCGGACTGTGCCTCCACCTTGGGAATGCGGGTGTAAGCAGGCATTCCTTCAGCACGCACCGTACCCACATCGGCGTGCATGAAACCACCCTGCAGCAGCTCACGCAAGACAAAACCGGGGCCGCCCGCCGCTTGGAACTGGTTCACGTCGGCGCTGCCATTGGGGTAGACGCGTGACAGCAGAGGCGTGGCTTTAGAAAGGTCAGAAAAATCGTTCCAGTCGATCAAGATACCGGCCGCCCGCGCCACCGCGACCCAGTGGATCAAGTGGTTGGTGGAACCGCCCGTGGCCAGCAGTGCCACCATGGCATTGACGATGGTGCGCTCGTCCACCAAACGTCCGATGGGCATGAAACGCTCGGGCTTGGTCGCGCTTTTTGTAATCGACAGCACGGTGCGCACCGCTTCTCGTGTGAGCGCTTCGCGCAAACCATCGTGAGGGTGAACGAAGGCGGCACCCGGCACATGCAAGCCCATGGCCTCCAGCAGCATTTGGTTGCTGTTGGCGGTGCCGTAGAAGGTGCAGGTGCCCGGACCATGGTAGGCGGCCGACTCGGCCGCAAGCAGTTCATCACGGCCCACCAAACCTTGAGCGGCTTGTTCACGCACCTTGGATTTTTCATTGTTCGACAGGCCTGTGCTCATCGGCCCTGCGGGAACAAATACGCAAGGCAAGTGGCCAAAGTGCAAGGCACCAATCAAGAGGCCGGGCACGATCTTGTCGCACACACCCAGCAACAGGGCTGCATCGAACACATCGTGGGTCAAGGCCACGGCAGTCCCCATGGCGATGGTGTCGCGCGAAAAAAGGCTGAGCTCCATGCCTGGCAAACCTTGGGTCACACCATCACACATCGCGGGCACGCCACCAGCGACTTGCACCGTGGCCCCATGCCGAGCCGCTTCGTCGCGAATGAGGGCGGGGTAGCCTTCATAGGGCTGGTGTGCCGACAGCATGTCGTTGTAAGCGGTGACTATGCCAATGTGGGGTGAACGCTCCACCACCACCTTGAATTTGTCCTGCCCAGGCAAAGCCGCAAACGCATGCGCCACGTTGGCGCATCCCATGCGATCGCTGCCGCGGGGGCGATTGGCTGCGTGATCGACTTGCTTCAAGTAGCGGCCTCTTGTTGCGCGGCTGCGTTCCACAATTCGCTCAGTGACTTCTCTCAGGGCTGCTGTCATGTATGGATCGAGCCTGTGCTCGCCTCGCGGTCAAGATGTAACCTACACATTAATTATCAAGTAACTAAGTTACATCGTCAATTCAAAAAGAAGCCCCGAGGGGCCTCTTCGCAAGCGACCGCGTGCGGCTTGCACGAAGTTCGCAAGAAGCCACTGCGTCAGCGCAAGCGCAACTCCACACGACGCGCTTCTTTGTCATCAACGCCGCCGGCGGTGAGTTCCGGGCGGCTCATCACCAAACGTTCTGGCGAGACGCCGTAGGATTCCAAGGCGTGTCGGACAGCCAAAGCGCGGCGTTTGGCGAGGTCTGCGTTCATTTGAGCGTCGCCACTGGCATCGTGAAAACCCGAAATCAGCACGGCTACACCGTACTGCGCACGAGCCGCTTCCGCCACACGAGCAAGCACATCATTGCTCTCGGCAGGCAAGGCGTCGGAGCCCACAGCGAAGTAAAGTTTTTCGGGCGGCGCAAATCCGACTTCCATGCGAGCCGGGGCAGCCACCGATGGCGGCATCGCCACGGCAGGTGCAGGCGCGGCCGGACCGCGGCCGATTCTGCTGACTGCCAAAGCCAGCACGCCAACCACCACCAAACCAATCACCCCTGCAACCACGGCCAGGCCATAGCGGGTTTCGTCGTCGTTGCTGCTACTCATTGTTTTGTCCTCGGAGTTCTCTAAAGCCGAGCATTCTAGGGGGCGACCGTGACAAGCCTCTACAGCGCCTGCTGAATCTTGCTCGGCTGAACGGGAGAGACTGGAGCAGTAGGCTGCATGCGACGCGCCTCGTCCAAATCTTCGGGCGTGTCCACATCCAACAACACGCCTGGATCGTCTACCAAGACCGCATGAGCGGGATAACGTGAAACCAATCGTTTCGCGCCTTCGTCGCCGGTGAGCGCAATCAGTTCCGAATACAGCTCGGCAGAAAACCCCACGGGATGACCGCGGCGGCCTTGGTACTGTGCAAACACCACGGGATGTTTGGCGAGTTGGCGCGCCACCAATTGCAAAGTTTGGGCTTGAATCAAAGGCATGTCGGCCGGCAACACCAACCAGCCGGGGGCGTTCGGGCTGGCTGACACCCCGGCCGCAATAGAAAACCCGACACCCAGGGGTGAATTGGATGAACCGTCCATGGGGGGCACGACCACCACATCGCGGGCCGCCACATGCTGTCGCGCCACGCCGGCCAGTAGTTCTGTGGTGACCACCACCACGGGCAAATGACTGGCCACTGCATGACGCAAGCTGTTTTCCAGCAAGGTCGCACCCAGCCACGGCTGCATCAGCTTGTGCAGGTTGCCACCAAAACGTGTGCTCTGGCCCGCTGCCAGCACGATGATGTGAGGTTGTAAGTTCAAGTGTTTCCCTGTGTGGGGCGATGCCCTCGTGTGGGCCGCAAGCATGGCGTCGATAGTCAATTGGCAACAGAGGGGCATCACCTAAGGCCTTCCCCGGACAGGGTTGATGCGGGTTTTGTTTTTGATCAGAACGGCGGCCCAGGGAATCGATGCGCAAGCCTTCATGGACTCCCCGCAAACGCGGTCTAATACGGCCTATGACGATCACCCCATCCGCCTTGGCAGACTTGCGCAAGAGCTACGAGCGCGCCGCGTTGGATGAAGACGCAAGCAGCGACAACCCCTTGCAACAGTTTCAGCGCTGGTTGCAACAGGCCATAGACGGCCAGCTGCCCGAACCCAATGCCATGACGCTGGCCACGGTGGCATCCGACGGACGTCCGTCGACCCGGATCGTTCTGATCAAAGGCTTGGATGAGCGCGGTTTGGTTTGGTATACCAACTACAAGAGCCGCAAAGGACAAGAACTCGCCCTGCAACCCTTTGCAGCCCTGCAGTTCCATTGGGTAGAGCTGGAGCGCGTGGTTCGCATTGAAGGACAGGTGAGCAAAGTCAGCGACGAAGAGTCCGATGCCTACTTCGCATCACGCCCCTTGGACTCCCGGCTGGGTGCCTGGGCCTCGCCGCAAAGCGAAGTGATTTCATCCCGCGCAGTGCTGGTGAGCGATGCGGCTCAAGCGGCCTTGAAACATTTGGGGCAGCCGCCTCGTCCACCTCACTGGGGTGGCTACCGGTTGAGCCCAGACCGCTGGGAGTTTTGGCAAGGCCGCCCTTCTCGCTTGCACGACAGGCTTCGCTACCGGCGCAAAGACGACGGGTCGTGGCTGCGCGAGCGGCTGGCGCCCTGAACCACAGTCCAAGATTCAGGTGCTGGTTTTCACCCTCGCCGCAAAAGTCTTGCGGAACTTCTCCACCTTAGGTGCCACGACAAAGGCGCAATAACCCTGGCCAGGGTGGTTGGCGAAGTAGTGCTGGTGGTAATCCTCGGCTCGGCTGTAGTTTTGCAGCGGCAGCAGTTCGGTCACAGCACGACCGCCATGGTGGGTTTGAACTTCTTTGAGCACTTCGCGTGCGGTGGCCTCATGCTCGGGCAGCAACCAGTAAATGCCAGAGCGGTACTGGGACCCCGCATCATTGCCCTGCCGGTTCAAGGTGGTGGGGTCGTGGATGACGAAAAAAATCTCAAGGACTTCACGCAAACTGATCTGCTGCGTGTCAAAACTCACCTTGACCACCTCGTTGTGCCCGGTATTGCCTGTGCAAACTTGTTCATAACTGGGGTTGGCCACATGGCCATTGCAATAACCGGACTCCACCGCGACAACACCCGCTACCTCTTCGTACACGGCTTCCAAACACCAGAAACATCCGCCGCCCAGGGTGATGTGCTCTATGGTTGCGCTCATGGTTTTTTCCTGTAGTTCATAGAAGTTTTGATTGGTCGCGCCAAAAGAAGAAAACTAACAAGCCTCACCGCGTTGCCAAAGTCAACTGAACCGAGGGCAGCCAAGCAGCGTCGTCCTCTCCCGAGACGCGCAGTTTGGGGGCAGCCAAAAACAAGCGGTCGCTGGGCACGCCTTTGTCCGCCAGCGTTTGCCTCACGGCCAAACCACGCTGCAGGGCCAGCTCACGCATCGCTTCGACAGTGACGCGCACATGGCCTTTGAGCAAGACCTCCATCTCACTGGGGGGAATGTCTTTGATCAAACCCAAAGCATTGCGCGGCTTGCCTGGCATGTCGGTTTGACGGTAGACACGGCGCAGCAAGGCCACGCGTTCTTCTGGACCCAACGCGGGCAACACCTCAGGTGTGCTACCCGCACGTGCCAACTCACGCTTTTGTTCAGCGCCTACCTGGGATTGCACGGCTGCTTGGGCAAACGCATCGCGCTCCGACGTGGGGTCAGCAGCACCCGACACCGTCATTCGCAAGGACGGGCGGTCGAGCAAGGCTTGAGCGACTTTGTTGAGTGCAGCATGACCCTTGTCACTCACCACAGCCGTCCCCGGGACAAACTCGACCACACTCAAGTCCGTGCTGCCACCACCGGCCAACAGTGAAAACGGCGCTGTCAGGGCTTTGCCTATGAGGTTCAGGATCACTTTCCAAATGATGCCCCCGACGCTGAACTGCGGGTCTTGCAAGGAGCCCGACACCGGCAGGTTGATGTCAATCACACCGTTTCTGTCCTTGAGCAAGGCCACCGCCAACAGCACCGGCAACTTGGTGGCTGAGGGGCTGTCCACTTTTTCACCAAAGGTCAGCTGGTTCAAGATGAGTTGGTTGTTGGCCTCCAGGCGGCCGCTGGGGTCAATCTTGTATTGCAACTCCAAACTGAGTTTGCCGCGTTCAATCGCATAACCCGCGTACTTGGCCGCGTAGGCGGTCAGTGGCGCCAGCTCCAAGTCAGTGGCCTTGGCATTGATGTCCAGCGCCAAGGGCTCCACCATTGGATTGACCTGGCCCGCAATATCGAGCAACGCCGTCCCCGCCGCCCGTCCTTTAAGGACCAGCGGCGCCATGTCACGCGAGTCTGAACGCACCGCACCCAAACTGCCGTTGAGCTCGGTGAGCTTGGCGCTGTAATTCGGACGAATGAAACGGTCGGTGAAATCCACGGTGGCGTTGACCACCTTCACGCCACCCAGCACAAAACGCAGTGGCAAGCCATCGTTTGTTTTGGGTGAGGTCGCAGCATCCGATGCCGCACTGGCGGGGACAGGCGCCTGTGCGGCACTGGCAGCCACGACGGGTGCAGACGCGGCGG
This sequence comes from Burkholderiales bacterium, assembly GCA_031431125.1. GTDB lineage: Bacteria > Pseudomonadota > Gammaproteobacteria > Burkholderiales > Burkholderiaceae_C > JANPCX01. Next base: position 78,635 of record JANPCX010000045.1, on the reverse strand, counting down.
CAGCCGTTGGCGCTGCCACGTCACGCAGGTTGAAACTGCCCTGTTCCGTGATGACCAAACGCGAGACCAATCCAGTGATATCGGCCTGTGCCACCTCAATGTCCGGTTTGCCACCCGGCACCAAACGCAAACGAACGCCTTCCAGCAGCAAACGCTGCCAGCTGATCAAAGGGCTGCCGCGCGTCTCTTCGTCTTGGCTCGTGGCGTCAGGCCAATCCAACACCTCCAAATTGGCCAGCGCAAGCTGACCACTGGCTTGGACATCCAAGCCCTGGGTTTTTTGCGAAAGATTGAAGTCGGCCGACAAGGTCAAGTCAGCCCGCTGCATGTCCACGGGCAGGTATGCCGCCGCATAGGGCGCAAAAACATGGGCGGGAAAACGATCGGTCTTGAGTTTGCCCTTGGCTTGTAGGGGGTCCAGGCTGAGGGTGGATTGACCACTGAACACAGCCCAGTTGGACAAGGAGCTTGATGCGCGGTCAGCAGAGCGAGCGCCTTCATTCAAACGCCCATCAAGCTGAACACGCACCGGCTTGAGCAGACGACCGTTTTGCCAAACCACGTCTTGCAGCAGCAATTGCAAGGCGCGGGCCTGCAGCTCCACGGTGCGTTTGTCTGCCACCGCCGCATCCACCCAATCGAGCTCACCACCCTTGAGCTGAAACTGCGCCAACTGGATTTGCCAAGGGGCATCGCTCGGGGCGGGTGTTTCCCGCGTCACACTCTGTTTGTCCTGGAGTGGCTCGCTTTTTTGAACCAACCATTGCTGTGCGTTCCACACACCCGACTTGTCACGCTGCACCGATGCTTTGGGCTGACTCAAAACGATCTCACCCAGGTTCAACTGGCGTGTGCTGCTGTCGGCCGACACACCTCTCAGCGACAACTCTTTGAACGCCACGAGCGGCGGCGCGGGCGGCGCAGAACGAGGGTTTTTCTTGCTCGCCGCGGCCGTCAAACGCAAATCCGAAACGGTCGCCTCCCCTTGGCTGAGCGTCCAACTGACAGAAGCGCCATCCGCATCAAGTGGGATGCGGCCAGTCAGCTGGGCTTGGGCGGACAGCCGCCCAGCCAAACGCGGCTGCAGCACCTGATTCACGTAGGGCGCAAGCGACTGCAGCAGCAGATCTTGCGTTTCCAGGCGGGCATCAAACGTCGCGCCAGATAAACGCCCTTTGACGCGAAATGTCCCTTGCACATCGGCCGCTGAGCCCGAGTCTGCGGCGGTGTGAAGGGTCGCAAGCAAGTTGATGTCAGTCGGCGGTGTGCTGGCCGATGGCGCGCCTGGTGTCGCACCGCTGCCTGCAACCAAAGGCCAAGTCCAGGCGCCCACATCGAGCTGCGGCAGCCGAATTTGCATGCGCGCGGCGGGTTTGACCGCCGCATCGTTGATGTTCAGCGCGCTGTTTTTGAGTCCCAAGGATTTCAAAGCAAACCGCCAACTTGTTTGGGATTTGCTTGCGCTTTTCGGTGCCGATGCTGCCGTTGGCGCAGCGGATGTGGTGACCAGCGGCGGTGATTGAGACTGTCGCTGGCCAAGAGCCATCCAATTCCACGGTCCATCTCCTGGCCTGGACAACTCAAGGTTCAGTCCCTCAATCTCCAAAGGCCCCAGGTGGATCTGACCCTCAAGCGGCCGAATGTCGAGCAGTTTCAGATCGGCCTGTTGCCAGGCCAGCAAAGGGGCAGCGGATGCGTCCGTCAAGGCGAGGTTCGTTGTTTGCACATCCCCCTTGAGCTGCATGCTGGGCGTGGCGCCCACAGGCATCCCCAATTGCAGGCTCAGATGGGCCTGCAACACGCCCGTCTTCAACCGCACCGGCAGGTGATTGGGGATGTAGCCCACATAGGGTGTCAAATCTGTCGGTGCGAGATGAAGCTCAACCAAGGCGCTGCGCTGCTTGGCAAACGGGACCGTCTGCGCACCGCTGTCAAAGGCACTGCCATTGAGAAAAAACTGCAAGCGTGGCTCTACCTTGATGTCGACATGGGTCGGAAGATTCGACAAAAATGGCAAACTCAAACTCAGTTCTTTGACTTGCTGAAGCCGCTTGACCGGTTGGTCGTCGAAGTCGATTTCTCCGCCCACGAGCTGTAAGTTGTAGAGCGCAAAACGAGCAGGTTCGGCGCTGGGCTGGGCGTTGGGCGCAGCGAACTTCTCCAGCAGATCGTCAATGTCGTAACGTCCGTCTGCGAGCCGTGTCAAACGCAACTTGGGTGCACGCACCACGGCAGCGCTCACCACGGGTGCGCGCTCCCAAAGTGAGCGCAGGTCGGCATTGACCTCAACCTCGTCGACCGTGAGCAAAGCTTGATCACCTGGCGACGCGCCACCTACGCGTACACCGCGAAGTCCGAGCACCAGGGCCCATGGTCGGATGTCCAGCTGGTCAATTCGAACCTCTCGCCCCAGCGCCGCACTGGCTTGTTTTTCAATCTCAGGCTTGAGCCACCAGGGCAAGGCCAGCCACAGGGCCGCGCAAACACCGGCCCAAGCCACCAACAACCACGCTGTTCGACGAAACCACTTCACGACCATGCCCTTCCGTTTTTGGCCCCCAAATCGCTGAACCGAGTGCCTCCAGATTTGTCCGGCAAAATCCCGGTGGACTCCATCAGCCCCAATCAGGTCCATTCATCCAACTGCCACGGAACCCAACATGAACAGTCTCTTCACGATGTTAGGTATTGAGTCATGGAAACCATTCCTGGTGGCGTTGATGCTACCGCCTGTTCCCTTCTTGCTGATGGCACTCGTGGGCGCCCGCTTGATCTTGCCTCGCCGTGGTTTGGGATGGCTGGTCATTTTGTTGAGTGTTGCTGGGCTTTGGTTCAGCGCCTGCGGTGGCACCGCACACTTGCTGGAGACTTTTGTTGTCAAAGAACCACCAGCTTTGACACGGGACCGTATCACCGAGATCAAGTCTCAGCAGCGCGGTGACGGTAAGAACGCCACATCGGCCATCGTCATTTTGGGCGCTGGAAAAGAGAGTTTTGCGCCGGAGTACGGTGTCTCCAACTTATCAGTCAGCTCTTTGGAAAGACTGCGGTATGGCTTGTGGTTGTCGCGAGAAACCGGTCTACCCGTTGCCTTCAGCGGCGGCACAGGTTGGGCACAAAACGACGGAGCAGCTGAAGCGGACATTGCCAATCGCATCGCAAGCCAGGAGTTCAACCGCCCCATACGCTGGGTTGAATCTCAATCACGAGACACACGAACCAATGCATCGGCCAGTGTGAGTTTGCTGAAAGCATCCGGGGTTAAACACATCGTTGTGGTGACACACGGCTGGCACATGCCCCGGGCACTGGCCGCATTTGAAGAAAGCAGTCTAGGCGCCATCACGATAGAAGCAGCACCCATGGGTCTAGCACGTCGGGTCAACCGTCCGGACCTCGATTGGCTGCCGAGCGTGTATGGTTTTTCTCGGGTACATCATGCCCTGCGAGAGCTAGCTGCCAAGTTCTTTGGTGCTTGAGATACCGTGGCTGGGAAATTGGTGGGCCCTGACAGATTCGAACTGTCGACCTACGGATTAAGAGTCCGCTGCTCTACCAACTGAGCTAAGAGCCCGGGCTGAACGCCTGTGTTGACGTCGTGGGCGCCAAGCGATGAGTGGTGTATGTAGTGTGGTGGGTCGTGCGTGACTCGAACACGCGACCTACGGATTAAAAGTCCGCTGCTCTACCGACTGAGCTAACGACCCCCTTACATACCTTTTTACATACTCACTTGCCGCAAACATCGTATGTCAACAACAAGCCTTAGATTATAGCCCGAAATCGACCACCAGCGAAAGAGCTTGGCACGAGCTTTCACTTACCTTGCAGTCCCAAACGCAGCGCTTCCTGAGCAGTAACCATTCCAAATGTGGCGGTCACCATGACACTGGAACCGTAGCCGTGACAGTTCAAACTGCCGTCGCTGCTGCCTGGCAAGTCACAGTTGTTGCTGGGTAGGCTGACCGCCTCCTTAGAAAAAACACAGCGCAAACCAAAGGGGGTTTGCTTTTTTGTTGCCATGCCACTCGCAGCGACTTCATCTCGGCTGCTGCGGCGCAAGCGCTGACGCAGTGATGCGAGCAGGCGGTCATGGGTCACTTCGCTCAAGTCGGCCACTTGCACCTGGTGCGCCATGTGTTTGCCGCCTGCGGCACCGACCATCACGAGAGGGACGTGGGTGCCTTCCAGCAGGGCCCAGCGGGCCATGGCCCATTTGGCGCTCACTTGGTCGCAGGCGTCGATGACGGCATCCACAGCTTCGGGCAACAACTGCGGCCAGTTGTGTTCCTCGACAAACTCTTCCACACCATGCACGACACAGCCTGGATGGATGTCGGCGATGCGGTTGGTCAAAGCCTGCACCTTGGACTGCCCAATCGTGGCGCCGAGTGCTTGCACCTGGCGGTTGATGTTGGACTCCGCGACGTGGTCCAAATCAATCAAGGTCAGGCTGGCCACACCGCAGCGCGCCAAGGCTTCTACCGCCCAAGAGCCGACGCCGCCAAGGCCCACCACAGCAATACGCAGCGCACGCAAACGTTCGTACTGGGCATCGCCGTAAAGCCTGCGCAAGCCGCCAAAGCGGCGCTCTAGGTCATCCATCACAACTCGCGTTCAATCCGCCAACGCTGCCAGCGCAGGGCAGTCCAAGCGCCCACCATGATGCCGAACAAGGCCGTGAAACTGCCCAGGCTCAATGTTGAAATCCCCGACAGCCCCTGGCCCACGGTGCAGCCCATGGCCGTGACCCCTCCTACGCCCATGAGCACGGCACCCAGCAAGTGCGACGCCAAATCGTCGACCCCACGAAAGGCTTCCCAGCGAAAGCTGCGCGAGCTCAGTGCCGAAACCCATGAACCCAACACCACGCCCACAACGCTGACCACGCCCACGGTCAGCACCCGGGCGCTGTCACTGAAAAACAGCAACCAGTCCAAGCTGTAGGCCATGGGTGCGACAAAACTCAAGGCCTCCAAACGTTTGGAGTTGGTCGCCAAGAAGGCTTCCTCCAGGGTGGTGGGGTCTTCCGGCAAATAACCCAAACGACCAGAAACCCACCAAGCCAGCACCACCAGGGCGCCCACGCCCACACCATAGCCCCAAACACCGGGCTCGCGCCCCTGGGGCGAAGCCCAGACCCAGAGCATCAACCCCGTTGCCAGGGCCAGCGACACGGCAGCTGCCCATTGCGCTCGACTCAGCCCACCCCACCAAGCCAACAGCGAGGGGAGGTCTTGGCCTGCGGGCAGAAGCACGGCCACACGGTCCACCGTCTCCGTCCTGAGCACGCCTGTGATGCCGCGCAAGGTGGCATAGGCAGCCAGGCCCATCACCAAAAAAACCACCAAAGACTTGAGGTTGCCACCGCCAACACGCACCAAATTTTTCAAACCGCAACCCGATGCGAGCACCATGCCAAAACCAAACATCAAACCCCCGGTCAAGGCAGACAACCAAAGCCAGCGCGGGCCGCCGTAAAGCGACTTGGACGCATCCACCCAGCCCCACCACGACATCAACCCAAAACCCAAAATGGCCACCGCCATGGCAGCCACCCACATGCGCATGCGGGCCCAGTCGCCCATGTTGGCAATGTCACCGAGCGCACCCATGGTGCAAAAGTGGGAGCGCTGCGCAACCAGTCCCAGCACAAAAGAAAGTGCCAGGCTGGTCCACAGCACCTGTTGCGTGATGGAGGCGATATCGGGCGAGTTCATGCCCGAATTCTAGGAGGCAGCTACCAGTCGCCGTGGACCTGGGCCCGACAGGTCCGGTAAATCGCGTTACTTCAGGGTGACCAATCGCTCGCGAGCAGCCTGTGCAGCTTCAGACTTGGGGTGGGCCTTGACCAAATCGTCCAGCGTTTTTTTCGCCGCTTTCGTGTCTTTCAACTCGATCTGGCAATTGGCGATGGACAGCAGCGCCTCTGGAACACGCACACTGTCGGGCGCACTGGCCATCATGGCGCGAAACGCGGTGATGGCTTCTTTGTAGTCACGTTTCCCGTACAGCGCATTGCCCAGCCACAACTGCGCCGACGGCACATATCCGCTGGCCGGATAACGCCGCAGAAACACCGAGAAGCCTTGGGCTGCCGCGGCGAAATCGGCTTTGCGCATCGCCTCCATGGCGGCCTCAAAGCCGCGCTTCTCATCGGGATCGACCAGAAAGTCTTTTCCATCCACGCTGACTTTCTGCGGCTCAATGCGGCGCATGCGTTCATCCACGCCCTGCTCCACATCACGCTGTTTGCGTTGCAGCTCAGACACTTCGCGTGCCAGTTGTTCGTCCTGACCGCGCATGCGGGCCATCTCTGAGCGTAGCTGCTCGATCTGGGTGTTCAGCTCCAGCAGACTGCGCCGCAGTTGGTTGATTTGTTCGGTCAACTCGGCTTGGCGCACTCGCGCGGCTTCGCTGCCTTCATCCACACGCTTGCGCAAATCCAAAATGGCACGGCGCGCTTCGTCGTCACTGAAGATTGCAGCCTGCGCCGCTGTGGGCGCCATGATGCTGGTGACGGCGATCACGAAGGCCGCGGCCAGGCCCGCGCGCCGTCCCATGGACATGAACTGGGCACGCATCAACGGGTTTTCAGTTCAGCACGGCGGTTTTGTGCCCAGGCGGCTTCATCGCTGCCAGAGACGGCCGGGCGTTCTTTGCCGAAACTCACCGCTTCAATTTGTTTTTCCGATGCGCCCAGCAACACGAGGGAGCGTTGCACTGCTTCGGCGCGTTTTTGTCCCAGGGCGAGGTTGTACTCGCGGCCGCCGCGTTCATCGGTGTGGCCTTCAATAGACAGGCGCTTGTTGCGGTCACCGGTGAGCAACTTGGCATGGGTATCGACGGTGCCGCGGAATTCATCTTTGACAACGAAGCTGTCGAAATCAAAGTAAATCACACGTTGCATCTTGGCGTCGGCGGTTTGACCCTTCGTCAAATCCACGCTGGTCACCGTGCTCGCAGCACCGCCTGAGGTGGTGCCACTGCCCGTGCTACCGCCAACGGGATTTTGCGTGGCGGTCGACACGGCCGCCTTGTTGTCATCCAACTTCACATTGGATCCACAGGCCGTCAAGAAAACGGCGCAGACTGCCACAGATAAAACCGATCGAATTGCATTCATTGTTGTTACCCTTGAAAAAGTCAAACGAGAATCAGAAAAATTGTCTAAGCCGAATGTTAATCAACTGCTGGTTACCAGTCGCAACAAACCGCAGCAGCCGCAGGGAAATCGCGTCCGCGCTCCACCTCGGTCGCATCATCGGCCATAGGGGCCCCACACGGGTTCGCGAACATCCACATTGGTGGACGCGAGGCGCGCTTTGATGCGACCGTCGACGGTGGTCGTCATCAGCACATCGCGGCCTTGGGCACGCGAGGCATAAACAATCAGGCGGCCGTTGGGCGAAAAACTGGGTCGCTCATCGTCATTGGTTTCTGTGATTGCCTTGCCGCTGCCACTGCCGAGGTCCATCACATGCAATCGAAACGCGCCACCGATGCGTGAGATGTAGGCCAAGTTGCGGCCATCCGGGCTGATGGATGGGCTGATGTTGTAGCTGCCACTGAAGGTGATGCGCTCGGCGTTGCCCCCTGCGACCGACATGCGGTAAATCTGCGGGCTGCCGCCTCGGTCGCTGACGAAGTAGATTTGTTTGCCGTCAGGAGCAAACGTGGATTCGGTGTCAATGGCGCCGCTGCTGGTGAGGCGGCGTTGCACCTCGCCTTGACGGTTCAAGACAAAAATCTGCGAGCCGCCCTCGCGTGACAAAGTCACTGCCAGGCTCTGCCCGTCCGGGGCCCACGCCGGCGCGCTGTTGGTACCGCGGAAGTTGGCAAGCTCTCGCCGCTGCCCCGTTGCGATTACCTGGGTGTAAACCACTGCCTTTTGTTTTTCAAAAGACACATAGGCCAGCTCACGGCCATCGGGTGACCACGATGGAGAAATGATGGGCTCGGCGCTGTTGAGCGCCACCTGCCCGCCCTCGCCGTCGGCATCGGTCACCCGCAGTGCAAACTGGCGTCCCGCTTTGGTAACGTAAGCAATGCGCGTCGCAAACACGCCCTTCTCACCGGTGAGTTTTTCGTAAACAAAGTCCGAGGCGTGGTGGGCCGCCAAGCGCAAGTCACCCGAGGCAACAACATCGCTGCGCCCGCCCAAGTCCGCGCCACGCACCACGTCCCACAGCTTGTAGCGAACGTCAAAACGGCCGTCCGCCAAACGTGACACCGAGCCCGCCACCAGGGCGTCTGCCCCTTGGGAGCGCCAATCGCCCATGGCGGGTTGACTGGATTCGTCCAGTGCGGCCGCGTTGTCGAGTCCTTTGAAGAAACCACTGCGCTCCAAATTGCTGCGCATGATGGCGGCCAAGGCCTGCCCGGCCTGGTCCTCGCCGCGGAACTTGGCAATCGCAATCGGAATTTGCCGTGTGCCCACACCTGTGACCTCGACCCGGAACTGCGCGTGTGCACCGTTCAAGAACGAACCCATGCCCGTGGCCATGGTCAGGGCGCCCATACGGCGCCTGGATATCAATATGGAATTCATGAAGTCTTGTGGGAGCTGCTTTTTCGACAGGGCCGCATGATAGGTCGGCGGCCAGTTAGAAGGTGTCAGGGGATGTGAGTTCCCTGGCGGTATGAAAATCGCATCACATCAGCACAATGTCATAGGCCTCGGGCGACCCCGTGGCCTCGGCCTGCAAGGAAATCGGTTTGCCGATGAAGTCACTCAGCGCCGCCAAATGCGCGTTTTCTTCGTCCAGCAGCATTTCCACCACGGAAGCGCTCGCCACCACACGGAACTCTTTGGGGTTGAACTGGCGGGCCTCGCGCAGAATTTCCCGCAGGATGTCGTAACACACACTGCGTGCGGTTTTGACCTGGCCCTTGCCTTCGCAGGTGGGGCAAGGCTCACACAGCATGTGGGCCAGGGACTCACGGGTGCGTTTGCGTGTCATCTCCACCAAACCGAGCTGGGTGAAACCGCTCACGGTGATTTTGGTGTGGTCACGCGCCAGTTGTTTGCGCAACTCCGCGAGCACCGAAGCCTGGTGTTCCTCACGGGTCATGTCGATGAAGTCAATGATGATGATGCCGCCCAAATTGCGCAGGCGCAGTTGGCGTGCAATGGCCTGGGTGGCCTCCAAGTTGGTCTTGAAAATCGTGTCGTCGAAATTGCGCGCACCGACGAAACCGCCGGTGTTCACGTCCACCGTGGTGAGGGCCTCCGTTTGGTCAATGATGAGGTAGCCGCCCGACTTCAAATCTACCCGTCGTGCCAAAGCCCGTTTGATTTCTTCGTCAATGTTGTACAGATCAAAAATCGGCCGCTCGCCTTTGTAGTGTTCGAGCTTGTCCACCGAAGACGGCGTGAATTGATCGCCAAAAGCCTTCAAGGTGTCGAACTGCAAACGAGAATCCACTCGGATGGTTTGGGTTTGATCATGGGCCAAATCACGCAGCACACGCTCCAGCAAGCTCAGGTCTTGGTGCAACAAGGAAGCCGGCGGCATGGTGAAGCTGCGCTCGCGTATGGCCGCCCAGGTTTTGCGCAAATAAGTGATGTCCTCCAGCAGTTCTGCATCGGTGGCGTCTTCCGCATTGGTGCGCAGAATGAAACCGCCGGGCGACGAACCATCAGGCAACTTGGCCAGCTCCTTCATTCGCGCACGCAGTTGCTCACGCAGTTCAAGCGATCCAATTTTTTGCGAAATTCCGATGTGGTCGTCTTGCGGCAAATACACCAGCAATCGGCCTGCAATGCTGATTTGCGCGGACAGCCGCGCGCCTTTGGTGCCGATAGGATCCTTGATCACCTGCACTGTGAGGGTTTGGCCCTCAAACACCAAACGTTCAATCGGCGTGGGCGACGTTTGGGCGGCACCCGGTTCATAACGCGTTGGCCCACTCGGATTGACGTCGGCCACATGCAAGAAGGCGGCACGCTCCAGGCCGATGTCAATGAAAGCCGACTGCATGCCTGGCAAGACACGCGCCACTTTGCCTGCATAAATATTGCCCACCAAGCCGCGCTCCAAGGCGCGTTCGATGTGAAGCTCTTGCACGGCGCTGTGCTCGACCACGGCGACGCGGGTTTCTTGGGGTGTCCAGTTGATCAGAATGTCTTGCATGCGTGGCCTGGTGAATCAATCTTGAACCATTAAAGTGGAAACTGGGCTTGCTTGAGCAGCTCTGCGGTCTCGAATAAAGGCAAGCCCATGATGCCGGAATAGCTGCCCTCAATGTGCGAAATCCATGCCGCCGCTGCGCTTTGGATGGCGTAGGCGCCGGCTTTGCCAAAGGGCTCGCCGCTGGCCACGTAACGTTCGATGTCAGCCAAAGCCAGCGCTGCAAAACGCACCTTGGACACACTGACCGCCGCTGCCCTGCCCTGCATTTTGGACCCCCAGGCCAAGGCCACGGCGGTGATGACACGGTGGCTGCGGCCGGCCAGCGCGTTCAGGCTGGCGATGGCGTCCTGCGCATCGAGCGGCTTGCCCAAAATACGCGTACCGAGGGCGACGGTGGTGTCCGAGCAAAGAATGGGCGCCAGCGGCAGACCGCGTCGCGCCAGACGCTGGCAAGCCGCGTCCAATTTCGCTTGGGTCACGCGCTGCGCGTAATGCAATGGCGTCTCACCGGGCAGATGCGCTTCCAAGCCTTCCGCATCTTCATGGGCATCGGCCAACAGCAGCTCATGGCGCACCCCAAGTTGCGTGAGCAACTGGCTGCGGCGTGGGCTTTGCGAGGCCAAGTAAATGAAGGGAGAGACAGCTTCCATCGGGTCCAGCTTATTCGCGGTGGTAGGGGTGGTTGATGCTCACCGTCCAGGCGCGGTAAAGCGCCTCGGCCAACATGACACGCACGAATGCATGGGGCAGGGTTAAATCGGACAAACGCAGAGTTTCGTCTGCGGTGGCTTTGAGCTCGGGGGAGAGTCCGTCGGGCCCGCCTATCAGCAAGGCCACGTCGCGGCCATCTTGCAACCAGGCCTGGGTTCTTGAGGCCAGCGCTTGGGTGGTGACACGTGTGCCATGCTCGTCCAGCACCACACGGCGCACGCCCTTGGGCAAAGCGGCCTCGATGCGGCTGGCTTCGGCCACCATCAACTGCTCGGTGCTTTTGCCAGCACGCGGCTCGGCCTTCACCGCCTTCAAGAGCAAACGCATTTCGGGCGGGAAACGTTTGACAAAGTCCTCAAAGGCCGCGTCAGCCCAGGCAGGCTGGCGCTGGCCCACGGCCACCAGAAGCAGTTTCACAGGGCCTCAGCAAAAAGAGCGCAGCGGGGCATGGCGCGGCTCGCGCCACTCAAGCCGAACGACTGGCCTTTTTGGCCACGGGTTTGCTAGCGGGCGCTTTTTTCGCCGCGGCCTTCTTCACCGGTGCCGCCTTGGCAGCAGGCTTCTTGGCTGCAGGTGCGGCGGCTTTCACGCCCACCGTGCGGCTGACACCACCTTTGCCCAACACCGCTTTTTTCACTGCCGCGGCCTTGGGCTTGCCGACCACCACCGTTTGAACGTGGCTTGCCTTTTTGGCCACCACCTTCTTGGCAACCGCCTTTTTCGAGGTCACAGTTTTGGTGGGCGCGGTTTTCGCTGCCGTTTTCTTGGTGGCGACCTTCTTGGTTGGGCCGGCCAGCGCGGCGGCCTTTTTCTCTGAGGTGGGTGCAGCTTGGGCGGCCTTCTTGCCAGTCGACTTGGCCTTGCCCTTGACCGCCGCATCGGGCTCGGCGGCTTTCACCAATTTGCCCGTGTTGGCCTCTAACTTGAGCTTGACCGGCTTGTCGCCCCAAATTTCTTCGAGGTGGTAGTACTCGCGTATGGTTTGTTGCATCAGGTGCACCACGGCCGCGCCGCAGTCCACGATGATCCATTCGCCGTTTTCTTCGCCTTCTACACGCGGCACCGGAAAACCAGCGCTTTTCACCGCATCACGCACACTCGCTGCCAGGGAGCGGGTTTGCCGGTTGCTGGTGCCCGAGGCGATGATGACGCGCTCAAACAGCGACGACAAATGCTCGGTGTCAAACACCACAATGTGTTGGCCTTTGACGTCTTCCAGTCCATCGACGATGGCGCGTTGCAGTTTTTTGATGTCCATTCAACTCCTAGGCCGTGGTCGGCTGATTTAAATATTCAGGTCGCAATACTGTTCTGTCCGCCATTCCCGCGAAGGCGGGAATCCAGGCTCGCACCACCACTGGATTCCCGCCTTCGCGGGAATGACGACCTTCAGTGAACAGCATTGCTTCACATGGGATCTTTGTAAAGCCCATGGCGAGCAATATAACTTGCCACCTTCTCGGGCACCAAGTGCTTGATGTTTTCACCCCGCCGAACGGCGGCGCGCACTTGGGTGGAAGAGATGTCCAGCATGGGCAAAGGCACGCTTCGGTGCGGGGTGCGTTTGACCTCGTCGTTCACCCCCAGAGACGCCCCCGGCCGGTTCGCCACCGCCAAGGTCACGCGTGACAGCAGCTCGCGCCAATCGCGCCAGGTGTGCAGGCTGGCGTACTGGTCTTGGCCGATCAGCAGCACCCAGTCCACGGCCTCACCCGTTGGCACCTGGGCTTGCAGTTCACGCACCGTGTCCAGGGTGTAGCTCGGGCCCGTGCGCTGCAGCTCGCAGCGGTCCAGTACAAAACGCGGCTCGCCTTCAATCGCCAGCCTCACCATGGCTTCGCGGTGGGCGGGGGCGGCGAGTTGTCGGCTTTTTTGCCAAGGCTGGCCAGCGGGTATCCAGCGCACTTCATCCAAGTGCAAACTCGACAAGGCTTCTTGGGCCAGCGCCACATGGGCGCGGTGAGGTGGATCGAAACTGCCCCCGAAAAGGCCGATGCGTTTCAAACGCCTGTCCCCACACCCGCGCCCACAACCGCGTCCACACCCACGCCCGCAGCCCAATCACGCGGCCGCAGGAAGTCGCTGTACAGCCGCGCCTCGGGCGTGCCCGCTTCGGGCTGCCAGTTGTAGCGCCACTTCACCACGGGCGGCATGGACATCAAGATGCTTTCGGTGCGCCCGCCCGATTGCAGGCCGAAGAGCGTGCCTCGGTCGAACACCAAATTGAATTCCACATACCGCCCGCGCCGGTAGGCCTGGAAGTCGCGTTCACGTTCGCCATAGGGCGTGTTTTTGCGGCGCGCAAGGATGGGCAAATAAGCGTCTAGAAAAGCATTGCCCACGGCCTGGGTCATGGCAAAGCCGCCGTCAAATCCCAGCTCGGAAAAATCGTCGAAAAATACGCCACCGATGCCGCGTGGCTCTTGGCGGTGTTTCAAATAAAAGTATTCGTCGCACCAGGTTTTGAAACGCGGGTACAGCGCCTCGCCGAAGGGCGCGAGCGCGGCTTGGTTGACGCGGTGAAAGTGCACCGCGTCTTCTTCAAAGCCGTAATACGGCGTCAAGTCCATGCCCCCGCCAAACCACACCACGGGTTCTCTCCCCGCAGGCAGTGCAGCAAACATGCGCACATTCATGTGGACGGTGGGCACATAGGGGTTGCGCGGGTGGAAGACGAGCGACACGCCCATCGCTTCAAACGGTGAACCCGCCAACTCCGGCCGGTGCGCCGTCGCTGAGGGCGGCAAGGTGTGGCCCAACACATGCGAGAAATTGCAGCCGCCGCGCTCCAGCAAGCTGCCCTCTTCCACCAGACGCGAACAGCCGTCACCGGCCAGCCCTTTGCCCTCAGGGCCAGGGTCGCGGGTCCAGCTGTCGCTGATGAAGGACACAGACTCTTGGGCTTGCAGGGCCGTGATGATGCGGTCTTGCAGGGAGAGAAAGTAGGTGCGGACGGGGGATATGTGCATTGCTTCAACTGCACCAAAAGAAGGTGAAAGTACCTCGACTGGCATTTTTTTCGGGCTAACCACCATCACAGAGACCTATACAGCCAGACCGCCGCGAAGCCAAGAATTCCGATGGGAAGCGCCAGCCATGTTCGCTCGATCAAGAAGTTACTTCGAAACAGAGCGGCGAGCCCTGAATCATCTGGATTCCCCGCGCGGCGTCCGTTTATCAAATCAGCCCAGGCGACTACTGAACCATACGCAAAGAACATTGCAAAAAAAGCCTTAACGACAAGCTGCAAGAAAAAACACATGGGTTCACTGGCAAAAGTGCACTCGTTCCCAGACGGTGCAGTGGTAACACCGGACATGAGTCCAAGTACGACACCACTCCCCATAACCCAAACAATTGCCGGAAAAGCAACGCACGACAGTATGGTGTGAGAAAGGAATTTGGTTCGAGCGCTAACCATTCGTTGTCTACCGCTTAATCGCCCGATACCCAATGTCCTTCCGGTACTGCATCCCCTCAAACCGAATGTCTTTCAGCAACTCGTAAGCATGCAACTGCGCCTGTTTCACCGAGTCACCCAACGCGGTGGCACACAGCACGCGGCCGCCTGAGGTGGTCAGCACTTTGTCGTTCAAGACGGTGCCCGCATGGAAGACCATGGCGTCGACGCTGTCGGTGCCGTCGGTTGCGCTGCCAGGTTTAGGCAAGCCAGTGATGGCATCGCCCTTACGTGGCGTCAGTGGATAACCGTGCGCCGCCATCACCACACCCAGGGCGACACGGCGGTCCCAGTCCAGCGTCACTTGGTCCAAGGTGCCATCGGTCGCGTGCATGAAGACCTCGAACAGGTCGCTCTTGAAACGCATCATGATGGGCTGGGTTTCGGGGTCGCCCAGGCGGCAGTTGAACTCCACGGTGCGTGGCTGGCCTTGTGCGTCGATCATTAGACCGGCGTAAAGAAAACCCGTGAACGGAATGCCGTCTTTGGTCATGCCTGCGATGGTGGGCAGGATGATTTCGTGCATCGCTTTGGCATGCACATTGGGCGTGACCACGGGGGCGGGTGAATAGGCACCCATGCCACCGGTGTTGGGGCCTTGGTCGGCATCGAGCAGGCGTTTGTGGTCTTGGCTGGTGGCCAGGGACACCACGTTTTTGCCGTCGCACATGACGATGAAGCTGGCTTCTTCGCCTTCCAAAAAGTCTTCAATCACCACCCGCGCCACACCGGCGTTGTGTTGCACGCCGAGTTTGTTGTCGCTGCTATCCAGCATCCAATCAATGGCTTCGTGCGCCTCGGCCAGGGTGGTGGCCACGACCACGCCCTTGCCTGCGGCCAGGCCGTCGGCTTTGATGACGATGGGCGCACCACGCTGCTCCACATAGGCGTGGGCCAAGGCGGCATCGGTGAAGTTTTCATAGGCCGCCGTGGGAATGCCGTGTCGTTTCATGAAGGCCTTGGCGTAGGCCTTGGAGCTTTCCAACTGCGCCGCCGCTTGGGTGGGACCGAAGATGCGCAGGCCGCGTGCACGGAAGAAATCCACCAAACCTGCAGCCAGCGGCGCTTCGGGGCCCACCACGGTGAGCACCACATGCTCCTTCACCACGAAGTCGGCCAGGGCCTGGAAGTCGGTGAGGTTGATGTTGTGCAAATTGGGGTCGAGTGCCGTGCCGCCGTTGCCGGGGGCCACGTAGACGGTTTGCACTTTTTGGGACTGCAACAGCTTCCACGCGATGGCGTGTTCGCGGCCGCCTGAGCCGATCACGAGGACCTTCATGGCTCGATCTCCGCGTTATGGAACACGTCTTGCGCATCGTCCAGGTCTTCAATCACGTCCAGCAGTTTTTGCATGCGCACGCCGTCTTCGCCTGAAAGAGAAATGGTGTTTTCGGGCCGCATCGTGACTTCGGCCACCTCGGGGGTCAAAGCCGCCGCTTGCAGCGCCGCTTTGACGGCTTCAAACGCAGCGGGCGCGCACAACACCTCGATGGCACCGTCGTTACCCGTGACAACGTCGTCGGCACCGGCTTCCAGGGCCACTTCCATCACCTTGTCTTCACTCGTGCCCGGGGCCAGGAAAAACTGGCCGCAGTGTTTGAACTGGAAGGCCACTGAGCCTTCGGTGCCCAGGTTGCCGCCATGTTTGCTGAACGCGTGGCGTACCTCGGCCACGGTGCGCACGCGGTTGTCGGTCATGCAGTCGACGATGATGGCCGCGCCTCCTATGCCATAACCCTCGTAACGCACCTCTTCGTAGGTGACGCCCTCCAGGTTGCCGGTGGCTTTGTCGATGTTCTTTTTGACCGTCTCGGCAGGTAGGTTGGCCGCTTTGGCTTTGTCCACTGCCAAACGAAGGCGCGGGTTGTCTTTGGCGTCAGGACCACCCTGGCGGGCGGCGACGATGATTTCGCGGATGATGCGGGTCCAGACCTTGCCGCGTTTTTCATCTTGGCGACCTTTGCGGTGCTGGATATTGGCCCACTTGGAATGACCGGCCATGAAGGCTCCTGTTGCTGCAACCGCCCAACGGCAAGTGCGGCCAGGGCGGTCTGAATAGTTCGATAGACTGCGATTCTAGGAGCCTCTGTAAAACCCATCGCGGATGCCGAACGTTCGGACCGGGATGGGCTGCTAGGCGAGGATCAAGGCCAATAGCCCGACTATTGGCAAGAAAGTCAACGCCGCAGACCGCCCGAGCCCGAACCATTCGGTGCCGTGAGGGGTTTTACTGCAGGCTCCTATTTGTGCCACCCCCTGGAGTCCCCGATGAGCGAGCCCCTCTTGATTGCCAAACACGCTTCAACCGAGTGCCACCTGCTGCCCGCCTTGGCGAATCGGCATGGCCTGATCACCGGGGCCACGGGCACCGGCAAGACGATCACGCTGCAGACCATGGCGGAAAACTTCAGCAAGATTGGGGTTCCCGTCTTCATGGCCGATGTGAAGGGCGACCTTACCGGCGTGACCCAAAAGGGCAGCATCAGCGAGAAACTCGCCAAAATTTTGAAAGAACGGGGCCTGGACGCCCCCGAGGCCGCCTCCTGCCCCAGCACCCTGTGGGATGTGTTCGGCGAACAGGGCCACCCCGTGCGCGCCACCGTCAGCGACATGGGCCCCCTGCTGCTGGCCCGCATGCTGGCGCTGAATGAAACCCAGCAAGGCGTGCTGCAAATGGTGTTCAAAATTGCCGACGACAACGGCATGGCACTGCTCGACCTGAAAGACCTGCGCGCCATGCTGCAACACGTGGGCGAAAACGCCAGCGAGTTCACCACCGAGTACGGCAACGTCAGCGCCGCCAGCGTGGGCGCGATTCAGCGCGGTTTGCTGCAAATTGACGAACAAGGTGGGGATCGTTTCTTCGGCGAGCCCATGCTCAACATCGCCGACTTCATGCAAACCGAAGGCGGCAAAGGCGTGGTGAATATTTTGTCGGCCGACAAGCTGATGAACAGCCCGCGCCTGTACGCCACCTTCTTGTTGTGGATGTTGTCAGAGCTCTTTGAACAACTGCCCGAGGTGGGCGACCTGGAAAAGCCCAAGCTCGTCTTTTTCTTTGACGAAGCCCATTTGCTGTTCAAAGAGGCGCCGGCCGCTTTGGTCGAACGCATAGAACTCGTGGTGCGCCTGGTGCGCAGCAAGGGCGTGGGCGTCTATTTTGTGACCCAAAACCCGCTCGACATTCCCGACACCGTGCTGGCCCAGCTGGGCAACCGCGTGCAGCACGCCCTGCGCGCCTTCACCCCCCGCGATCAAAAAGCCGTGAAAGCAGCGGCCAGCACCATGCGCGCCAACCCAGGGCTGGACATTGAAACCGTGATCACCGAGCTCGCGGTCGGCGAAGCCTTGGTCAGCTTCTTGGATGACAAAGGCCGACCCAGCGTGACAGAACGAGTGTTCGTATTGCCACCGGGCAGCCAAATTGGGCCCATCACGCCCGAGCAGCGCAAAACCCTGGTCGCCAATTCTTTGGTGGCCGGCGTGTACGAAAAAACCGTGGACCGCGAGTCGGCCTACGAAAAACTCAAAGGCCGAGCCGCTGAGAGCGCCGGCAACGCCGACGCGATGCGATCGGGTTCTGCCGCCACGACGACGGCCAACCAAGCGCCAGCACAGGGTGGTGGCATGTTCGGCGGCCTGTCGGACTTGCTCTTCGGCAGCACCGGCCCACGCGGCGGCAAACACGAAGGACTGGCCCAGGCGGCCATCAAAAGCGCGGTGCGCACCGTGGGCTCGTCGGTGGGCCGCGAGATTGTGCGCGGCGTGCTGGGCGGCATCTTGGGTGGCGGTGGGCGTCGCCGCTGAGTTTTGTTCTGGCAAACCAACTGAGGTGATGCGATGACTTGGATCAAACTCGCTTCGATGCTGGTGGTGCTTTTGGGTGTGGGCTTGTTCGTGGCGGGCCGCATGGGTTTGTTGCGCGGCACGCCGCCGTCCGACCTCGGGGTGAAAGACGGTCGCCTCAAAGCGCCGTCGCGGTCGCCCAACAGCGTGTCCAGCCAAACCGCGCTGCATGCCGATCACCCGATGCGGGTCTATGCGCAAATCGCGCCACTGCCTGTGCGTGGTAGCGGCGCCCAAACCATCGCGGCCCTGGCGCGTTTGGTGGAAGAAACGCCGGGCGGCCGTGTCGTCGAGTCGTCCGAGAACTACCTGCGCGCCGAGTTCACCAGCGGCATGCTGCGTTTCGTGGACGACACCGAGTTTTGGTACGACGCCCAAAACCAGCGCGTGGACGTGCGTTCAGCCTCACGTTTGGGACGCAAAGACTTTGGCGTGAACCGGGGGCGGGTTGAAGCGCTGAGGGACAGGCTGTCGGCTCTGCCCAGTCCGGGCTGATGCGCGAGCTGCAAGCCGTCAGCGCAAGGGGTTCGCGGCCGGCGCTTGGCGCGGCGGATCAAACCAGAAGCGAAGCGGTCGCTCTGCCCAGGTTCGCACCAACACACCGTAGGAGCTTTGGGGAAGAGACGGTGGCGTCAGGCCCATGGCCTTTTCTCGTTTGTCGATGTCCACCTTGGCGGCATCCATCAGCTCGATCAAGTTTTTGTCGCCGTTTTGTTCTTGGTTGAGCAGCGCATCCACAAAGAATGTATTGCCGCTGCTGAAGTTGCAGCCAAACGAACTGCGGTTCGCCGCTGCGGCCGCAAGGATCACCCTAGACGGTGTCCGCAGCGTTGGCACAAAAGAACCCGCATGGCAGGCTGATAGCAACAACAAAGTCGGCGTGCTGCCCAAGCCTGCGAGTTGTTGATTCAACCACCGTGCGTCAAGATGAGGGTAATACTGCTCGGCGAAGTTGATGCTCAAAACGTCGGGCTTGCCATGGGTTGAAAACAGAATGACCACTTTGTCTTGCGGCCGCGCAAGCTCAGCCACTTTTTTCAGAACAACTGCCATGTTTTCAGCCGTGGCATAGGGCCAATCGGCTTGCTGGCCTGGCACGGGGTTGTTGAGCTTAAAAACAACCGCCGCCGGGTCTATTCGCCGAACCCAGGTTTCCGTAGACAGCACATCGCCACGAAATGCTTTGGACTGCGAGTGCATTGCAAAACCAGCAAAGATGACGCGGCCCGTAGGCAAAGGCGCGGCTCTTTCTGCTTGGTCCAGTTGCAGGCGCAAGAGCGCATCGCTCTTGTCCTTGCCCGCACCCGAATACGGTGTGCTGGCGCAGCCGACCAGACACAGCACACTCGCCACAAACAAGGCCAGAACAGACCGGCGATCAGCAATCGACCCCATGACAACGTCGGCGCGTCAAATCGGTACAGCGCCCCTCCCTGGGGGAATGCTAACCTGGACTTTTGTACCGCCCTCCCGTCGCAGAACAAACTCAAGCGACGGTTTGGTCAGTAGGCCTCGCCGTAAGGCCCTTGACGCTGCCAACCACCCCCATGGTGCCGTCCATGCCCGTGTCCACGGTGCCAGTGCCGCGGACGTTCTTGAACCCAACCACCAAAGGCCGCAGGTGGCGGCCCATAGACGGGCGCTGGCCGATAAATCACCTGGGGGGGCGGGTAGTAAATAGGCGCAGGTTGGTAGTAAACCGGCGGCGGGGGAACGCGGTAAACCGTTTGTGGCGGGTAGTAGTAACTTGGGCCATTGCCGACCACCACCTGCGCGGGCGGTAAATTCACCCCAACTGACCATGTGACATGACCATTCGCCATGGCGGCGACACAGGCCAAACCCAACGCGCCCACGATCACTGCACCACGAAGCAGCTTGCTCATTTGTCGCTCCTCATCAATCCGGCTCGCAACAAGCGTTCCGGTGCATCTTCAACGCGTGGACTGCCCCACTTGGTTGACAGCAGCCCACCGAGACCAGATGTAAAGAACTGGAAACAAAGTGCGCCGATAGAATCCAAGCTCGTTTCCCACACCTGTCTCGCGCATCCCCAGTCCATGAACCACCCTGATTCCAAGCCCGTCCACGACGACCACAAACCGAGCAACTTTCTACGGCAGGTGATTGAGCGTGACTTGGCGCAGGGCACCTATGCCGGCAGGACTTTCGCGGACACCCCAGGCAACAAAGCCCACCATGCCCCAGGTGAGGTCGACGCCGCCAAAATTCGCACCCGTTTCCCGCCCGAGCCCAATGGTTATTTGCACATTGGTCACGCCAAAAGCATCTGCATCAACTTTGGTTTGGCGCGGGAATATGGCGGTGTTTGCCACATGCGGTTTGACGACACCAACCCGGAAAAAGAAGAACAAGAGTATGTCGACGGCATTCTCGACGCGGTGAGTTGGTTGGGTTTTGGCTGGACCACATCCAACCCGTACGACCCAACCAAAGAGCGCAGCCATCTCTACTTCGCCAGCCAGTACTTCGACCTGATGTACCAAGCTGCCGAAGACTTGGTGAAACGCGGCCTGGCATATGTCGATGAACAAACGCCCGAGCAAATGCGCGCCAACCGAGGTGACTTCAACACGCCCGGCACCAACAGCCCCTTCCGCGACCGCAGCCCCGAGGACAACCTGCAGCGCCTGCGCGAGATGCGCGACGGCAAACTGCCCGATGGCGCTGCGGTGCTGCGCGCCAAAGTGGACATGGCCTCGCCCAACATCAACCTGCGCGACCCCGCGCTTTACCGCATCAAACGCGCCACCCACCACAACACCGGCGACACCTGGTGCATTTACCCGATGTACGCCTACGCCCACCCAATAGAAGACGCGCTGGAGCACATCACCCACAGCATTTGCACGCTGGAGTTCGAGGACCAACGCCCGTGGTACGATTGGTTGCTGGCGCGTTTGGCAGAAAGCGGCTTCTTCGCTCAGCCGCTGCCGAAACAATATGAATTCGCGCGGCTCAACGTCACCTATGTGGTGACCAGCAAACGCAAGCTCAAACAACTGGTGGACGACCATATCGTGGACGGCTGGGACGACCCCCGCATGCCCACCATCGTGGGCCTGCGCCGTAGGGGCTACACCCCCGAAGCCTTGCAGCTTTTTGCCGAGCGCACCGGCGTGAGCAAAGCCGGCGGCTGGACCGACTACAGCAGCCTGGAGATTGCCCTGCGCGACGACCTGGACGCCAAAGCCCCACGCGCCATGGCCGTGCTGGACCCACTCAAACTGTCGCTCACCAATTGGACTGAGCTCTTCGGCAGTGCAGCCTCAGACGCTTGCCATGCGCCGGTACACCCCGGCCACCCCGAACGCGGTCAGCGCCAGTTCAACCTCGGACCCGAGGTGTGGATAGAGCGGGAAGACTTCATGGAGGCCCCCAGCAAAGGTTTCTTCCGCCTTTTTCCTGGCAACAAAGCGCGGCTCAAGTACGGCCATGTGATCGAGTGCACCGGCTGCGAGAAGGACGTGGATGGCCGCATCACCCGCGTGCTGGCCCGCATCGTGCCCGACACCAAGAGCGGCACACCGGGATCGGATGCCGTCAAGGTCAAAGGTGTGATCACCTGGGTCGCCTGTCATGAAGCCCTGGCCGCAGAAATTCGCCTATACGACAGACTTTTTTCTGAAGAACAACCCGACGCCGGCGGCAAAGACTTTTTGGCCTGCCTCAACCCCAAGAGCAAATCCGTCACCCACGGTTTTGTGGAGCCCAGCCTGGCCAGCGCCGTGGCCAACGACAAGTTCCAGTTTGAGCGCCACGGCTACTTTGTGGCCGACCGCAAAGACCACAACGCCTCCCGGCCCGTGTTCAACCGGACGACAACGTTGAAAGACAGTTGGGGGAAGTAAGGGGTTGGGTGATGGCTGCTAACGAAGGCGTAGGTCTTGTCCAAAGCTGCACAATTCAACCCAAGCGGGGTGCACAGAAGAGGATT
The DNA here is from genome assembly GCA_031431125.1 of Burkholderiales bacterium. Lineage (GTDB taxonomy): Bacteria > Pseudomonadota > Gammaproteobacteria > Burkholderiales > Burkholderiaceae_C > JANPCX01. The sequence continues at coordinate 56,524 of JANPCX010000045.1, read as the reverse complement.
GAGCCCATGCCAACGCCATTCGACCAAGGATTTGACCAGCCTGCATCGGCGGGTGGGTGCCCGTCCGCTTAACGCGAGCTCTCATGAAACCAGCCTGCCCACAATGTCATTCCGCAGCCATTTATGAGGAGCAGGGGGGGCTGTTTTCCGTGCGTTGCTTCGCGTGCCATTGGCATGTAGAAGGAACCGCCAACCGAGATCTACTCCCCCGTATAGATGCCACTCCTTGCGTGGCAGCGAGGTCCGCAACGCCGGTGTCTACCGCAGCGTTGAAGGTAGTTCGCGCCGAGCTCGCGAATGCGAAAGACAAGACGTTTGACGATATTCGCAGAGAACTTACCACTGAGCCAGGAATTTGGGTCGGCAGTATTCCCGCTTTCAAGATTGATGAACTGCGAAATAAGCTTTCGGCAGTTGGTGTTTGGCTGGAGGTGCCGGCACATGAAGAGAGCTAACAGTGGTCGCAGCGGACTTGCGTCAGCTAAGCTGGCTGGTCCGCTGAATTAAAACGCTGGGAGTCCAATGAGAAAACTGGTGCGCTCCATGGCTATTCTGGCGGCAGTGGTCACCGCGTTTGCTTCTGCTCCATTCTGGTTACCACTTATCGTCTACGGACCACTGATTGCTGTGAGCTCGGTTTTGGGAGGGCACTGTCGAGGATCACCCGTTCTTTTGCTGCTCAAAGGAGAAGACTGCGGAAGGAACAGCCAGTCGGCCATCACGCACGAAAGCGCGAATGAACCAGTGGGAAACCCACCTGAATGCCCGCTCGTTCAAGCAATTGCGTTTAACAACGCTGCGGTGTTCAGGGAACTGATTGCCAAAGGCGGCAAGCCCGAACTCTGCAAGGGATTCCCCGATCGGATCTTCGAAAGAGCGGTGAACTGCAAACACGAACCGGAACAGGCAGGGAAGATCTTTGCCGAACTTGAGCAGCTTGGAGTTCGGCATACGAACGCCAACCAACTCTTGATTTCCCAAGCCAAGGAGCTCTGCGTTCCGGGTATCGAACTCGCTGTGTCTCAAGGTGCCGACGTGAATGTCGTGGGGCCAGGCGGCTTGGCGGCGCTTCACTACACAACCAGAGTGGCCGATGCTGCATCGATTGCAGCGACTTCCGCTTTAGTGCGACTGGGCGCGGACCCAATGAGGCGCACGTCTGAAACTGAGTCAGCCTACGTACAGGCACACGAGCGACTACACAATGTGGGGAACTGGAATCGCCTTGAGTCGGCCATGACAGCACCCACAAAAAAATGACGCCTAAACCGCATCCAACATCACCGGCTTGCCGGTGAGGTAACCCTGAATCAGCTGAAAACCCATGTCGCGGCAGACGACGGCTTCGGCTTCGGTTTCGACACCTTCGGCGAGCGAGACTGAACCCAGGTCGTGTACCAGTTTGACCAAGTCGCCCACGACACGGCGCTTGCGGTCGCTGGCCAGGTGGATGTCGCGGATCAAACCCATGTCGAACTTGACGAAGTGCGCTGGCACCTCGCCCAACTCATTGAGCCGGGCTTGGCCCGCGCCGAAGTCGTCGTAGGCAAAACGCACGCCGATGTCGGACAAACGTGCTGCCAACTCCCGCATGCGCTGGGTTTCCATGACGGCGGTTTCGTGAACCTCCACCACCAAATTCAGTCCGGGGAATTCCGCCAGCGCCTGCCGCAGTGCCAGGAAGAAACTTTCCTCAAAGGTTTCGCTCGGGTGGGTGTTCACAAACACCGCCATGCCCTTTAGGCGCGCGGCGATGGCGTGAATGCCATGGTGGCGGAAGGCCTCGCTCAGTTCGGCTTCGCGGCCCAGCGCATTGGCCAGCTGAAACAAACGCAGTGGCGATGCGGGCAGCTCAGGGTGTTTGCTGCGGCCGAGCAATTCATAGGCAAACAAGCTGCTGTCGCCGGAGTTCACGATGGGCTGCGCCGCACCGGACAAACCCTTGCCCTGCAGCAGCTCTAAAAACTGCGCCTCCAACTGCACAAAGTTTTCGCTGAGCAGGCTGCCCGCGGGCACCAGCACCGTGCGCATGTCGTTGGTGGGAACGAGCACGGTGCGGCCAATTTGGGTGGTGCCCAAACGGTACTCGGCATTGCCGAAGTGAATGATGTCGTTCTCGCTGAGCAAACAGGAACCACTGATCCGGTTGCGGTTCACGAAGGTGCCATTGGTGCTGTCCAGGTCCGTCAAACGCAAACGGCCTGTGATGTCCTCCGAAAGCTCGGCATGGTGGCGACTCAAGCCCAGCGCCGCCACGGCCAAGTGGTTGCTGGCGTCACGCCCCACGCGAAACGGATACTCGCCCACGTTGTGTTTCATGTGCGACCCATCGGTCGCGATGGTTTCTAAAAACCACTTTGTATCCACAATCACTCCCTGAAACTCACTGCGCCACTGCGCGCTGCAGCTTGCCACGTTTGGCAGGCTGGGTGACCAATGGCAACTTGGCTTACAACTGTAACTCCGGGCGAGCGTGCGGAGGTGCTCAATTTCGCGTCGTCGGACCCTTCAGTCTCGGGGGGTGTCGTCGCAGTTGCACCACCGCCATCTTGGGGATGCCACCACTCGGCCGATGCGCGCACACTGCGCGTTCGTCGTTACAACAACAGCACACACAGGAGATCACCATGGAATTTCTTTTGGTTCAGGGCCACCGTGGCCCCGAGGTGGCCCAGTTGCGCCAGGCGCTGGCGGCCCAACTGGCGGCCGACGCTGCCGATTTCGGCGCATTGGCGCAGGGTGATGTGCTCGACGACACCGTTCAAGCCGCTGTTCGCCGCTGGCAAGCCGGCGTGGGCCTGATTGCCGATGGCGTGATGGGGCCGCGCTGCCTCGAAGTGCTGGGGTTGCGGCCAGCAGCCGCGATGGCATTGCCGCTCAGCCTCGATACCGTGCGCCAGCTCTTCCCCGCCACCAAACCGGCCAACGTGGGCCGCTACCTGCCCTATGTGGCCGCCGCCCTGGGCGCAGTAGGCCTGGTGGATGCGCCCATGATTTGCGCAGCCCTCGGAACCATCAGGGCCGAGAGCGAGGGTTTCCTGCCCATTTCCGAGTTCCCATCTCAGTTCAACACCAAACCCGGCGGCGCGCCCTTTAGCAGCTACGACGGCCGCGTGCAAAGCTTAGGCAACAGCCAACCCGGCGACGGCGCACGCTTCAAGGGCCGCGGCTTTGTGCAGCTCACCGGCCGCTTCAACTACACCAAGTATGGGCAAGCCTTGGGTGTCGACTTAACCGTCTACCCCGACTTGGCCAACGCGCCAGAAATTGCGTCCTTGCTGCTCGCCCAATTTTTGCTCGACAAAGCCGTGGACATGCGCAGCGCCCTCCGAGCAGGTGACCTTGCCAAAGCACGCAAACTCGTCAACGGCGGCTCCCACGGGCTGGACCGCTTCAAAGACGTCTTCCGCTTGGCCAAAGTGGTGTGGCCACAAGCCCCCGTTGGCAAAGGCAGCGCCAAAAAAGCGGCGGCGCCAAAAACCGCCTCCACCGCAGCCACCCGCCAACTCAACGCCCGCAAAGACCCCCGCGACCTGCGCGACCGCCCTTACCTGCCCCCCGCAGTCAGCTTGTTGCCCGAATTCCCGCCGCCCGAACACATCCAGCGTTTTTTGCCCGCCTACAGCAAAGCCGGTTTGATCCTGGACCAAGGCCAAGAAGGCGCTTGCACCGGCTTCGGCCTGGCCTGCGTGGTCAACCACATGCGTTGGCGCAAGGCCGACTTCCCCAAAGCCATGACCTCGGTCAGCCCGCGCATGCTCTACAACTTTGCCCGCCGCTACGACGAATACGCGGGCGAAGACTACGACGGCTCCAGCTGCCGTGGCGCACTCAAAGGCCTCTACAACCACGGCGTTTGTTTGGAGGACGACTGGCCTTACACCCAAAACCGCGCCGCCCCCAACGCCCAACCCAAATACGGTTACGCAGCCCGAGCCACACAAACCACCTTGGGTGTTTACTTCCGGGTTGACCTCACGTCGATCACCGACTTACAAGCCGCCATTCAGGAAGTGGGCGCGGTCTACGTGTCGGCCTTCACCCACGACGGTTGGGGGAAAGTCGGCAGCCGCAGCAAACCGCCCACCCGCCACGCCGACGTGCCCGTGATCGACTTCAACGGCAAACCATCCGAAACCGATGGCCACGCCTTCGCCTTGGTCGGCTTCAACACCCAAGGCTTCATCATTCAAAACTCCTGGGGCACGACCTGGGGCATGGGCGGATTCGCCGTGCTCACCTACGCCGACTGGCTGGCCAATGCCATGGACGCCTGGGTGGTCACATTGGGTGTGCCCGGTGTGGTGGTGGGCCGTGTCAGCAGCGCTGGGGCACGCGCCTCCAAAGCCGGCGGCGGTGCCAACCAAAGCCTGTGGTGGAGCGAGGACCAGGCCTACCAACACAGCCTCGTTTTCGGCAACGACGGGCGCATGAAACGTTACCTCACCGAAGACGAACTCAGCCGCACCCTCTTGCACCAAGTGGCCGGCCTGCCCGACCAGTGGTTTCGCACCCAAAGCAACTCACCGCGCAAAAAGCTGCTCATCTACGCCCATGGTGGCCTCAACGACGAGTCCGCCGCCATCACCCGCGCCCGCGCCATGGGCAGGCACTTCGTTGGCAACGACTGTTATCCGCTTTTCCTGGTGTGGAAAACCGGCATGTTGGAGTCCATCGGCAACATCATCAGCGACGCTTCACGCGGCGAGCCACAGCGCGCTGGTTTCGGCGAGGCCATCACCGAGCGCACCGACTTGCTGCTGGAGAAAACCGTGGGCCGCAAACTCGCTCGGCCCATTTGGAGCGAGATGAAAGAAAACGCCGAACTCGCCTACGGCTCCGGCCGAGGCGGCGACCTCTTGGTGACCGCCCTGCAGCGCCTGCGCGACAGCTGGGGCGCGGCACTTGAAATTCACCTGGTGGGCCACTCGGCCGGCGCCATCATGCTGGGCCATTTGCTCAGCAGCCTGGCAGCGCGCCAAATGGTGAGCAACGTGGCCAGCGTGCATTTGTACGCCCCCGCGTGCACGGTGCAATTCGCCAACCGCCACTACGCCACCCAAACCGAGGCGATGCAAAAACTGCACCTCCATCTGCTGTCCGACCGCGTCGAGCGCGACGACAGCGTGGGCGTGGTCTACCGCAAGTCGCTGCTCTACTTTGTATCCAACGCCTTGGAGGGCGACCTGCGCACCCCCATCCTCGGCCTGCACAACGTCTTTAACCCCAACTACGCCGGCTGGGACGGCACCTCGGCCACCGGCGAGGCCCTGCGGGCTTGGCGCGAAGCCGTCAAAGACGGCGGCTTGCTCAAAGACCAACGTTTGAACGTGATCGACAGCGACGACGTGCTCACCGCCCTGCCCTCACGCACCATAGGCGCATCCCACGGCGGGTTTGACAACGACATTGGCGTGCTGACCCAAACACTGAAAACCGTTCTGGGCGGGCCGCTGTTGCAGGCGGTGGATGATTTGCGGGGGTTTTAAGGGGAATCTAGAATTTTTATTCGGGAGGGAAAAAAGGCAAGACCTGGCCCTGAATTTCGTCCAACTCTTATTCCTGGCAATGAAAGTCCTAAATGAAGAAAAAAGTCGAAGATGCAGATTGGGATACAAAAGAGGCGCTGAAATACGGCTGCACGGTAGGCCCTGTCGCTGTCTATTTGTTTCTTTGCTCGGTTACCAAGCTCTTTCCGTCTGGTGCCGGAAGCGAATACATTGTCTACGTTTCCAGCGCGGTCGCGTCCGTCTTTGGCACTGCATGCATGCTGTCCCTATGGCGTCCAAAGGGTCTTGAGTGGTCGCTTGTTGTGGCGTACTTCTTGGGCTATATCTTTGCCTTAGTTGTCGCAACAGCTTTCGCGCGAGCGGTCTAATCTGCGCGGACCATGGCAACGGCAGCACGCCTTAGGGTGCCTCAAGCTTACGCACCCTATGAACGGAAAATGACCACGAACACCATCCCCACCATCCAGCAGATCAAGGCGCTTGACGGCCGCATCTTCGCGACGCTCACCGCGACCGAGTCTGAAGTTTGCAGGCTTCGGCGACTTCGGGGTCGCACCTTCGGGGTCACAGCCTTCGCACAGCCTTCGGGGTCAGATACCGTCTTGAAAGTCAAGCTGATTTTCAAGGAAATTGGGGTTGAACGCGACGCCGGATTTGATAACACCATAGATCAGGCGAACCAGTTTGTGCATGGAGGCGCTGATCACGGCCTTGGGTGCCAGCCCTTGAGCGAAGGATTGGGTTTGGTCCAGCTACCGTCGTGCGCACGCAGGGCTGGCGGTGACGCCTGATTCGTTGGATTCGGATGGACTGCATGGTTATTTGCTGGGGCACGATGTGCGCAGCGCGCAAGACCGACAGCAGGCTGCAGGCTGCAGGCTGCCGGCCGATATGCGGCCTTGGTGGACAGCAGCCCGGATCTACAAATTTGGGCTGAGGGATTGCGTCAGCAAATTTTCTTGGGGGACGAGGATTTCGTGCTGCACATGCAGGCGCTGATGGCGGCCCCACGTGCAACCGACAAAAACATTCCCAAGCCGCAACGTTTGCTCACCCACAAGCCTTTGCAGGCTTGGCGCGAGGAAGCAGCCTCACGCGAAGAGGGTTTGTTCAAGGCACACACACAAGGTGGGCAGTCGATGACGGCCATGGCACGGACGCTGGGACTGTCAGTGTCGCGGGTGAGTCGGCTGATTGCTCGGTACGAAGGCTCTCGTGGCGAGTCCAAGCGCCATCAAGCACGCAAGGTTTGATCCACGCCGCCTCCCCCACGAGAAGCTCGCGGCCGTGAGCCCTGGCAGGCAGCGTTGTCTGGCAGGGCTCTCAAGAAAACGCCGGGCCGTTCCCAAGTTTTCTTGACCCCCTCGTGGGGCCTGACGCGAAGCGGCAGGTCTTGGGGGCGCTAATTACAAATCAGCCATCTGCGTGTCTGTTAACGCCACCGGCACATACACCCGCACGCTGTCGCCACCGGCCGCTTTACCTTCGTCGCAGGCGACGCTGGCCGCCTCCAGCACCGCTTGTGCGTCCTGCAGGCTGGGGTGCAACTGCGCCACGCCCACGCACACCTTGGTCTTGGTCGAGTCCTTGCCCCAACGCAAACGGTAGCCCGCTACGGTGGAGCGCATCTTTTCACCCACGATTTGCGCATAGTGGTGGTCGCAGTTGGGCAACAACACGGCAAAGTGGTCGGCCTCTAAACGCGCCAAGATGTCGGTTGCCCTCACCTTGGACAGCAGCAACTGGCCAATGGCAAACAAAAAGTGGTCGGCGGCTTCTTGGCCAAAACGCTGAATCAAGTCGTCGAAGTGGTCAATGTCTACCCACAGCACCGACACCGGGTCCAAACGGCGGCTGCCCACATGTTCGGCCAAACGGCGTTCAAACTCGCGGCGGTTCGCCAGCTCCGTGATCGGGTCGTGGCGGCCCACCCAGGTGGGCTGCAGACGGGTTTGACGCGCCTGGGTGATGTCCTCAATCACCCACAAAGCATCCCCCGCCGGTTGGTCCCAACCCACAGGCGTGGCCTGCAAGCGGCCCCAAAAACGGCTGCCATCGCGGCGCACAAATTCCACCTCTTCATCCACCGGTTTGCCTTGTGCAAACGCTTGTGTCAGGCGTTCACGCTGCCCGGTGAACGCGGCTTCACTCACATGCACCGCACGAATGGTGCGGCCGCTCAAACATTCGCCGTCGGCGCAGTGGAAAAGCTGCTTCAGGTGTTCACTCACCACCTCAAACTGATCGCCACGTGTGAACGCCATCGCCAGCGGCGCCCGCTCCAGCAGCGCATGCATGCGCGTGGCGGTGACCTCGGGGGCGTGGGAAGAAACAGGGTGCATGTCATGCGGGTTCATGGTGTCTCCAAAGTGCAAGTTAGGCGTGCAACAGCGCTAGAACAACCGTGGCTTTGCCAATGTGTAGGTTGTAAGGCCCTGGCCCGTCCTTCAAACCCAGAAAAGGCAGCCAAAACCCCCGCTATTGCCCAGCTGATTCACACCGGGCCGGAGCAGGCAAGCTCAGTGCGCGGCGCTGCTCACCACCAAGGGCGTTGCATACTCCCGGCCCACCACCGCCCGGGCATAGAGGTAGTTCTCCATGGCGCGGTCGCTCAGCGAGTCCAAGTACACATGCCCTGTCGCATCACAAGGAAAAGCCAGCGCCCTGCCCTCGCTGAACAAGGACTGAAAGCGCAACTCATAGCGGCCCAAACCGCCGCTCGGGTTACACAAGGGCATTGAAGACGTATTCATTCGGTCAACCTCCTGGCGCCAGCGCTACACCACAACCATCGCGGCATGCATCCAACGCTGGCTACAGCTTAGGCGTTGACCGTGGCCTTGGCTGTGGGGGAACATCCGTGCGTTTTGTCAGAAAAACGCTATGGCGGGAGGGGTTGGGGGGATGACAGAACCCGGAGGGCGGGACGCGTTTGGCGCATAGCCCGACAGGCCCCCGAGAATCACGGAGCCTTGTTTCGAAGCCAATGACAAAGACGCCAATCTGCCACTCTTTACATGGGCAGATCGGCGGTCTTCCATCCTTCTATCAAGCGGCCCAGTCCACCGCAATAACCTGCTTGAACCCGTCGGGTTCATTGCTGGCGAGCGTGACCTCCCCTGACGCAGGTGGTGCAAACGCGGCCATGGCATCGATCAGCGCATGCAAACTGCCATCCATCTGTGCGCCCGCGTTCAACTGCTTCAGGTCGCTTGCAGACAGCTCGCTGAAATAGCCTTTTCCGGGGAACAGTGAAGCCCTCCACTCGGGTTGATTCCCCTTGCCACCAAGCGGCAAGTCCCAAGTCTGCAAGATGAAGGTGGCGCTGGTTTCAAGCAGAGCGTCTTCTGTTTCGCTGCGCGATGGATTTTTGACCGGTGAGAGTGTCGTCCTTGGGGTCTTTACTGCCCCCGGGGTAGGAGCGCCCGATGCATCACCAGAATCTCCGTCGCCCCCCAGAATCATGATCTGCGTTTCTGGGTCAGGCATGGACATCTTTGCCGTTTCGCTGCCCAGTAGTTCGCTGAAGTACCCCTTCCCAGGTAACCGGGAAGTGGGCCACGGGGCTTGATCACCCTTGCCGCCAAGCGGCAGGTCCCAGGTTTGCAGCGTGAAGTTGGCGCTCGTTTCCAGCAGGGCGTCTTCTGTTCCGCTGAGCGACGGATTCTTCACGTTTGAGTTTGCAGGCCTCGGGTTCTTGACTGGCGCTGAGGTCGTGGCGCTCAACACGTCGCCAAAACCTCCCTCGATCCCCAAAATCACGGCTTGAGGCTCTGGATCCGGCATAGACATCTTTGCCGATTCGCCGCTGAGTAGTTTGTTGGTTGATGCTGTTTTCATTGATGACTCCGTAGTGAATATGTCTAAACCGGTGTTTGCACTGGTCGCTGCAGGAAGGATCCAATTGGCCGCGAACACTGGCGCCAAGGCGGCCTGTTGACTGGTGGACAGACTGGTTTGTCCGAGCGGTGGAGGTGTCAAACCCGCCATCGCACTGACCATGGCATTGACGTTCTGGGCGTTGAGCGTTCGGCCATCGGCCGTCTTGAATTGCTCCACCCAGTACACCTCTCCTTGGTACCAGTCCCGCACCGTCACTTTGTCGGTGGTGCCGATGATGCTGATCTCCAAATCGTTGCCCGCGTTGCGGAACCACAGTTGTTCGGCTTGCACGCCGGACAGGAACTTGAGTACGTCGGTGTTGGCGCTCCAATCCAAGTCGCGAATTTGATCTTGGCCTTGACCCCTGCCGAAGTAGTAGGTGTCGTTGCCTGACCCACCGTCCAACACGTCGTTGCCGCTGTCCCCGAACAGTGTGTCGTTCCCGGGCGTGCCCACCAGGTTCTTGGCAGGCAGCGTGTTGTCGGCTGCGATGACCGTGAGGTCGAACACATCACTGGCACTGGCCCCAGCGCTGTCGGTAGCCACCACTTTGATGCTGGTCGCACCCAAGCTACTCGGCGCAGTGCCTGTGAAGGTGCGCGTGCTGGCGTTGAAGCTCAACCAGCTTGGAAGTGCCGCACCATTGGCCAGCGTGGCGGAATAACTCAGCACGTCCCCTGCATCAGCATCAACGAATGAACTCACCGGCACGGTGTAGTTGACTGTCGCACCTTGTTGTACCGATTGGTCGGCCAGTGGGGTGTTCACCGCCGGGGCGGTGTTGGTTGGTGGTGGTGGCGGTGGCGGCGCAATCGAGGCGCCACTCCAGTTCGCTGCAAAGACGGGTGCCAAAGCAGCTTGCTGGCTGGTAGACAAGCTGGTTTGGCCCAGAGGCGGCGGCGTCAAACCCGCCATCGCACTGACCAGGGCGTTGACATTCTGGGCGTTGAGCGTTCGGCCGTCGGCCGTCTTGAATTGCTCCACCTGGTACACCTCGCCCCAGTACCAGTTCCACACCGTCACCTTTTCGGGGGTGCCGATGATGCTGATCTCCAAATCATTCCCCGCGTTTCGGAACCAAAGTTGTTCGGCTTGCACGCCGGACAGGAACTTGAGTACGTCGGTATTGGCGCTCCAATCCAAGTCACGAATTTGATCTTGGCCTTGACCCCTGCCGAAGTAGTAGGTGTCGTTGCCTGACCCACCGTCCAACACGTCATTGCCGCTGTCCCCGAACAGTGTGTCGTTTCCAGGCGTGCCCACCAGGTTCTTGGCAGGCAACGTGTTGTCGGCTGCAGTGACGGTCAGGTCGAACACATCACTGGCACTGGCCCCAGCGCTGTCAGTGGCCACCACTTTGATGCTGGTCGTTCCCAGGGTGCTCGGTGCCGAGCCACTAAAAGTTCGCGTACTGGCGTTGAAGCTCAACCAACTTGGAAGTGACGCGCCATTGGACAGGGTTGCGCTGTAGGCCAACACATCCCCTGCATCCGCATCGGTGAAGGTGGTGGTCGGCACGGTGTAATTCACCGTCGCACCTTGTTGCACCGATTGATCAGCCAGCGGCGTCGTCACCACAGGCGTTGTATTGGCCGGCGTATTGACCAAGGTTTGAATGTGGGCGATGTCCCAAACGGTGCTATCGGCAAATTCAATGCGCTGCAGCGGGTTGGTTGCCGCTAGCGGCCCCGTGCCAGCGAAGAAAGACTTCACCGTCACTTTGTCGCTGCCGCCTGCTAGCAACACCTCCAGATCGGCACCTACACGGTTGACACCGACCTGAGAGGCGAGCACGCCCGCCTTCAAGCGCAGCACGTTGACCTTTCCTGCCGTCGAATCAGCGGTGGCCTCTTGCATCACGTCCTGTCCATCGCCCAAGCCAAACAGCACCACATCGTTGCCGCGACCACCGTCGATCACGTCAGCTCCCGCGCCACCGTCGAGCACGTCGTTGCCAGCGTTGCCACTGAGGCTGTCATTGCCCGCCGCGCCAGACAGGCTATCGTTGCCCGAATAACCCACCAGAACGTCCGCACCACTAGTGCCGGTGATGGTTTTGTTTTCACTGGCAACCACCCAATCAAACACATCGTGGACGGATGCACCGGCTGCATCGGTCGCCGTGACTCTAATGCTGGTGATGCCCATCGTATCCGTCGGTGCCGTTCCGCTGAAGGTTCGTGTGCCAGCGTTAAAACTGAGCCAACCCGGCAAGGCGGAACCGTTGGACAGCGTTGCGCTGTAGGTCAGTACATCACCAGCATCCGCATCGCTGAAGGTACTGGCCGGCACGGTGTAGCTGACCGACGCGCCCTGTGGTGATGATTGATCGACCAAGGGCGTGTTCAATACCGGTGCTGTGTTGGTTGGTGGCGTGACCGAGACACCACTCCAATTCGCCGCAAAAACGGGTGCGAGGGCGGCCTGTTGACTGATGGACAAGCTGGTTTGTCCGAGCGGCGGTGGTGTCAAACCTGCCATCGCACTGACCATGGCGTTGACGCTCTGGGCATTGAGCGTTCGGCCATCGGCCGTCTTGAACTGCTCCACCCAGTACACCTCTCCCTGGTACCAGTCCCGCACCGTCACCTTGTCGGTGGTGCCGATGATGCTGATCTCCAAATCATTGCCTGCGTTACGGAACCAAAGTTGTTCGGCTTGCACGCCGGACAGGAACTTGAGCACGTCGGTATTGGCGCCCCACTCCAGGTCACGAATTTGATCCTGACCTTGACCTCTGCCGAAGTAGTAAGTGTCGTTACCTGACCCACCGTTTAACACGTCATTGCCGGTATCGCCGAACATGGTGTCATTGCCGGGCGTACCCACAAGGTTCTTGGCAGGCAGCGTGTTGTCAGCTGCGATGACCGTGAGGTCGAACACATCACTGGCACTGGCCCCAGCACTGTCGGTGGCCACGACTTTGACGCTGGTCGCACCCAAGCTACTCGGCGCAGTGCCTGTGAAGGTGCGCGTGCTGGCGTTGAAGCTCAGCCAGCTGGGCAAGACCGTGCCATCGGACAGCGTGGCGGAATAACTCAGCACGTCACCTGCATCAGCGTCAACGAATGAACTCACCGGCACGGTGTAGTTGACCGCCCCACCTTGTTGCACCGATTGGTCGGGCAGTGGGGTGTTTACCACCGGGGCGGTGTTCACGGGTGCGTTCACCAAGGCTTGAATATGGGCAATGTCCCAGCTGCTGCCATTGGCAAATTCGATGCGCTGCAAAGGATTTGTTGCCGCCAACGGGCCAGCACCAGCGAAGAAAGACTTCACCGTGACTTTGTCGTTGCCGCCTGCAATCAACACCTCCAGATCCGCGCCCACCCGGTTGACACTTACTTGAGATGCGAGCACACCGGACTTGATCCGCAAGATGTTGAGCTTGCCCGCAGCCGAATCGGCTGTGGCTTCTTGCATCACATCTTGTCCATCTCCCAGGCCAAACAGCACCACGTCGTTGCCGCTGCCACCGTCGATCACATCGGCTCCAGCGCCACCGTCGAGCAGGTCGTTGCCTGCGTTGCCGCTCAAGCTGTCGTTGCCGGCAGCACCTGAGAGGCTGTCGTTGCCGGAATACCCCACCAACGCGTCAGCTGCGTTGGTACCTGTCAGGGTTTTGTTTTCAGCGGCAACTGCCCAGTCGAATACATCGCTGGCTGACGCCCCGGCTGCGTCGGTCGCAGTGACTTTGATGCTGGTTATTCCAACGCTGTCTGTCGGTGCCGTGCCGCTGAAGGTGCGAGTGCTGGGATTGAAGCTGAGCCAGCTTGGCAGTGCAGCACCGCTGGATAGGCTGGCGCTGTAGGCCAGCACATCGCCTAGGTCCGCATCAGTGAAGGTGTTGGCAGCAACGCTGTAACTCAAAGCGGCACCTTGCGAGGCGACCTGATCGACCAGTGGTTGGGTGACGGTAGGTGCGGTGTTGGTTGCCCCACCTCCAGGGGTGACACGGTTCATGATCTCCGTGATATTCCATGCCGTCCCGTTGCTGAATTCGATCCGTTGAACAGGGTTCTTGCTGTTTTGAGGGCCGGCACCTAAAAAGAATGACTTGACCAGAATCGAATCGGCGTCGCCATAGCCCGGACGCTGGACGAAGAGTTTCAAGTGTTCACCCAGGCGATTGAGCGTCACGTTTGACGGCAATACGCTGTTCAAGTAAATCGTGTTGGCTTTGTTCGCCGATGTGTCAACGGTGTTTCCTGCGATGGTGTCTTGGCCAAACGAAACGATGCCATTGGAGCTGTAGAAGGCATAGGTGTTGTTGCCTGACCCACCTTCCAGAAAGTCATTTCCTTCTCCACCCTCTATCCAATCGTTGCCTACTCCACCGAATATCGTGTCGTCTCCTTCGATTCCACGCAAATCACTAAAGCTCGCGTTTGGATTTCCGGTGATCGTATTGTTCAACGCGTTGCCGATCCCAACAATCGCATTGCCTTTGATGATCAGGTTTTCAACGTGGTTGCTTAAGCGCGCTGAGGTGTCGTAGTAGATCTCCACCGTATCCGTTCCTGCATCGGGCAGTTCCACGACCACATCGCCTTCTCGGTCAACCACGTAGGTGTCATTCCCGGCGCCACCGATCATCATGTCGCTACCAAGGCCACCATCAATCCGATCGTTTCCGGCACCGCCTTGCAAGGTATCGGCACCCGCTGTTCCCAGCAAGTTCATGCCCGCTTCGTTCGTGACCGTGATGTCAAACACATCACTGGCGATTTCACCCGTCGAATCGGTTGCCGTCACCTTGATGCTGACAATGCCCAAAGCCGAGGCAGGTGGCGTTCCTGTGAACGTTCGATTCAGTGCGTTAAAAGTCAGCCATGAAGGCAAGGGCTGTCCGTTGGCCAATGTGGCACTGTGAGTAAGTTGATCTCCAACGTCCGTGTCCACGAAGGCGTTAACAGGTATTGCAATGTTCAGTATGGTGCCTTGGTTGATGGTCTTGTCTTGCAAAGGCTGAACCAGCGTTGGTGCCTTGTTTGCTGCCGTCAAGCTTGCCAAATCCCAGGTCACGTTCCCGTCTAAAAACTTGATCAATTCCACGGATCCGGTTTGTGCTGCGTCAGCCGGCCAAAAGAATTGACTCACCACCAGCGAATCCCCGCTCACCTTGTGGGTGAGTTTCAGGTCGTAGCCGTTGATTCTGGAAACTGCGATGTCAGTGGCATTGATACCCGTCGCAAAAACCACCGTGTCAACCGAAGCGTCCTGGCGCTGCTGGGCGTTCGGGATATCAACAATCCTGTCTTGCCCCCAGCCGAGCTCAAACTGGTAGGTGTCTGCGCCTCTGCCTCCGGTCAAATCGTCGTCACCGGCTCCCCCGATCAAGGTGTCACTGCCGTCACCGCTGGCCAGCAAATCGTTGCCCGCGCCGCCATCCAACCGGTCTGCTGTGGACTGACCGAAAAGCCTGTCATTGCCCAAGCCCCCCGAGATTGAGGTCGTCGCTGCTGAAGTCACTTGAACATCGTCGCCATTGGACGTCAGCGCCATGTCCGCATCATTCAAGGCCGCAACCAAGATGGCGCGGTTGAGGATGGTTTCTTCGTTCAGCATGACGGCGTCGATTCCTGATCGAACCGTGTTGCTGGTGGCGCTGTCAAAGAACGACTGGATCGTCATGGAATCAGACGCTCCGGTCAGGCTCACCACCAGGTTTGAACCACTGCGCGAAAAGCGCAGGCGGCTCGCGTCGGTGGTCGGCGATATTTGCACCTTCCCGCCCGTTCCCGTGAAGCCTTCCGCCGCAACGGTGTCGTTGCCCGCGCCCAGGCCGAATTGAATGACCAGCTGTGATGTCACCGCAGAATTTCCATTGACCAACTGAATCAGATCATTCCCTGATCCTCCGTCTATCAGTTGCCCAGAAAGTTTGCTGTAGAGATTGATCGTGTCATTGCCATTGCCCCCGCTGATAACGTCTTGAACACCCACGCTGTAGATGGTGTCGTTACCGTTTCCTCCATTGAGGGTATCTATCTCAAGAATGTTCTTCAACGCATTGGTCGCAGAAAACGGATCCTTTGGCACCTTGGATGGATCAGCCCCAAAAATCTCGTCGTCACCATCTGCCCCGTCAACCACATTGGCGGCCAAACTGCCTGCCAGTTTGTTGTTGACTGAGCTGCCTAGCAAATTGACCGCGCCCAAAGAGGCGGCCAAATACAAGTTCTCCACATTAGCCCAACTCGACACGTTGATGGGTGCGGACACATCTGTAGGGAGCTGTGTCAGCTGCACGGTGTCGTTGCCACCTCCAATGGCTTCCACCACCGTGTCGTTCACACCAACGATGTAGGTGTCGTCACCTGCCAGTCCAACCAAGGTGTTCGCAGCCGAGTTGGTGCTGCCGTCGAGTACGTTGGCACTGGCATTGCCCGTGCCAGTCGTGATGGTGCTGCCGAGCAGCGTCAAATTTTCAATGTCTGAACCCAGCGTGTAGTTGATCGACGACTCCACGGTGTCGCCCAGCCCGTTGACCTCACCGGCCGCCATGACCTCCACAATTACATCACCCGGGTTATCAACTACGTAGATGTTTTTCGCGGATGAAGAACCATAAACGGTGTCGGCACCCAAGCCGCCATCCACGCGTGACAACACCCTGACACCCCTCACATCAATACGGTTGGCCAGCTCATTTCCGCTGTAAACGTGCGGGATGGCCGCGCCCGAAAGTTCATAGCTTTTTATGAGGTTCGACCAAGCAACCAAATTCTCCACGTTGGCAACCATGGTTTCCGAATAGTTGGAAGTGAAGATGGTGTCATCACCTTCGTTGGCCAGTTCAACCACGACATCCCGAGGCACCGCAGGCTCACCGAAGTTAAAACCTTCCGAGCCATCCACGAAGTAAATGTCATCGCCTCTGCCGCCGATCAATGTGTCATCACCACGCTGTAGGTCGTAGCTGAGTGGGTAGTTGTGAATGCTCACCAGCGTAGTCGAAACCGATGCCCCACTGTCTGTCCAATTTAGCCAAACCTGTGACGGTCTCCACTGCTGAAATTCGTTTAACGACCCAGTAGGAGAACTCTTGATATTGTTGTTGCCATCATTCCCCCGGATCACGTTGTTCCCGGTGTTACCTACCAATTCCACATTCAGCGAGCCTGCCGCTGTCAGGTTCTCTTGGCCATCACTCAGTACC
Organism: Burkholderiales bacterium; assembly: GCA_031431125.1. GTDB lineage: Bacteria > Pseudomonadota > Gammaproteobacteria > Burkholderiales > Burkholderiaceae_C > JANPCX01. The sequence continues at coordinate 39,970 of JANPCX010000045.1, read as the reverse complement.
TTGGAAAGACTAGTGGTCACCGTGTCCACCGTGCCGACTGTGGTGACCGTGCTGACGGGCGTGAACACGCGGGCCGCCATGTCCTGCGCCGTCCAGACCACTCCGTTGGAAAATTCAATGCTCTTGATCCCACCGAAAAAAGGCAGTCCAGTGGTGCCGTGTATTGCGTCGAGAGCTTGGCCATCTGGCCCGGTGGTTATGAAATAGTTTGGTACCGTGAGCTGCGCCGCACTCTCGCCCAGTTGCAGAATCAAATCTGAACCTCCGCGAACCAATTTCACGTCTGATGGCAGTACGCCTGGCACCATCAAAATTTTGTCGGTTCCTGGGACGAATTCATTATTGTTCAGAATTACGTCATCGTCGGATGACCAACCAAAAACAAAAGTGTCATTCCCGGTACCCCCAATCATTAAATCGTGTGCTGATCCTGGGTCCAGCCTGTCATTGCCCGTACCACCTTCCAAATAGTCGCTACCGCTGCCTCCGTTTAGTGTGTCGTCGCCGTTGTAGCCATAAATCACATCCTGACCGGCTCCCCCGTCCAGGCTGTCATTAAACCGAAAGCCCGTGATGTCGTCGTTGCCAGCAGTAGTTATTGGCAGGTTTTCCACACGCGCCAACACATCGTCACGTGTGAGCACCTGACCATTGGCCAGCTTGATCTGTTCTAAACCCGCTTTGTCTACCGCGTTTGAAAAATACCCCATCACCCTGATCGAACCAGTGCCTTGGGAACCATTGAGGCGGATGAGCAAATCATCGCTTTCCAATGCAGGGTAAACAACCCTGAAATTGTTTGTTCGATAGAACTCCTCCTCCCCAACAACAGGGTCCCTCCGAAACACCAAATCCGACAGTTGAATTCCCGCAGGCAACTCCAACACATCGTTCCCCACTTCCATCGTGACGGTCTCGGTAAGTTTCAACTCCGATTGCGCTGGCGAAGGCCAGACGGTGAGGCGGTAGGTGTCGCTGCCTTCACCACCTTCCATTGCGGCGCCCCCCTCCAAGGTGTCGTCGCCCTCGCCTCCGATCAAGCTGTCATGCCCGTTCGGGTCAATCAAAAGGTCATTTCCTTGGCCTCCGTCAAGTCGATCTTGAACAGAATCATTGCCGCCATTGATCGTGTCATTGCCTATGCCACCGCTGAGCTGGTCCATGCCTAATCCGCCATCCAGCCCATCGTCACCCGCATCGCCAAACAACCAGTCATTCCCTGCGGCCCCCATCAATTGATCGTTGCCCTGCTCACCGGCCAGGTAATCATCGCCATCACCACCATCTAGTTTGTCATTGCCGTCATGGCCACGCACGGTGTCATCACCGGCCAAGGCAAACACGGTGTCATCGACGGGCGTGCCCACATAGCTGTCATTGCCATTCGTCAAGGACAACGGGGGCAGTGCTTCAAGATGGGCTGCAATGTCTGCCCGGCTCCACACCACGCTGTTGCCGAACACCACCTTGTCGATGCCTTGGGCCATACCATCCGCTCCGACCGCCGCAAAGTGGTTTTGAATAGTCAGTTCATCGCCAGTGGTGCCGCTCGCAGTGGCAATGCGTACCACCAAATCATTCGCCACACGGCTGAATTTCAGGTCGGCGGGCGTGAGCGCGCCCAGTAACTGCAAGGTGTCGATGTCGCTCGATGGCCCTTCGTCCACGACCTTGTCTTTGCCATCGCCCAAGCCCCACTGGTAGGTGTCGCCACCGGCTTCTCCAGTGAGGGTGTCGTCGCCCTGGCCACCACTGAGTGTTTCTGCCCGCCAAATGCCCTGCACCGCATCGTTGCTGTCAGTGCCCGTGGTCAACACACCGCTGCTGGCCAGCAGGTCGGCCAACAGCAGCTCGCTGCCGTCGGCGAACTTGAGTGTGGCCACGGGCAGGGGAGCGATTGGGTTGGTGAAGTCAAAACCATCGATGGCGATTCGGCCTGGTACGACGGTAGAACTACCACCCCCAACTTGCACCACCAAAAACTGACCCGGCTGGGATATGCCGCCCTCTTGCATGTCATTGCCTCTGGCTGCTTTCAGGCTGATGTCGCTAGCTGAAATACCGGCACCAAACACAATGGTGCTGCCACCCAAAACGTCAAGCGAGCCGTTGGCCACCGAAGCATCCACGATCACATCATTGCCATCGCCTTGCACGTACAGGTAGGTATTGGCCACCCCAGTCGCGTTGATGAAATCGTCACCACCACCACCTGACACAGTGGACTGGTTGGCACTCACGTTGATGTTGTCGTCACCAAACCCGGCCATCACCTGCTCTTGCCCACCGGCCGTCAAAAACGAAAATGCGCCGGTTGTGGTCGTATCGGCATGGCGACCAATGAGTTGGTTGGTCTTCAACTCGTTGCCGTTCCCAAGAACAAAGGTGTTGTTCATTCCGCCAGCAATGTCTTGAATGCGGACCGCACTGTCGTGCGAAAGGAAAATATTTGCTGTTCCGGACTCTGACGTGTCTTTGTAGATTGCAATGCCGGTTGTGGACGCGCCACCCAAGATGATGGTGTTGCTGCCTTCGTTGTCCTTGACTGTGTCCGCCAGACCACCACCTGAGCCGCTCGAATCCATGCGTGTGTCTTCGCCATCAAACGCGTAAATGTCGTTGCCACCACCCCCTTTTAGAACATCGGCACCAAAACCGCCCTCCAGGTAGTCATCGCCATCGCCCCCGTAAAGGAAATCGTCACCAGCCCCCCCTCTCAGGTAGTCATCGCCACCTTCCCCAAACAAGCCATCGCTGCCTTCGCCGCCATCCAGGAAGTCGTCTCCTTGATCGTTGGCCGCGGCAAACTCACCGTCTCCATGAAGTTCATCGCTTCCAGAACCACCAAAGAGTACGTCGCTTTTTCCGCCACCGTCCAAGTAGTCGTCGCCTTGTCCACCCTCCAAAGAGTCCGCGCCAGACTGCGACGCGGTCAGTCCCATCGACGACACATCGCCCAGCAAGCGGTCGTTACCTTCACCACCGCGAAGCGTGTCTTCATTGCCGCCGCCTTCCAGGTAATCGTCGCCCTGCTCACCATCCAGTACATCTTTTCCGTGATAGCTTCCGCCCAAGTTGGCCAGGTCAAAATCGCCCCACAATCGGTCGTCGCCACCGCCGCCGATCAATTGATCGTCCCGGCCACCCCCAATGAGTTGATCGGCACCCGCCCCCCCGTCCAGATAGTCATTGCCCTGAATGTCGTAGGGCGTGTCGGTAGGGTCCAGCTGGTCCCCTTGTCCATCACCCCATAGCTTGTCGTCTCCGTCACCTCCAAAGACTTGGTCGTCTTTGCCCTGGCCGATGAGTTGATCGTCGCCCTCGCCGCCAGAGATCACATCACTTCCGTGGTTCGAGTCAGGCAAATAGGCGTAGCGCAGTTGAGAGGTTCCATCTCCAAAGATCAAATCTTTGCCCAAACCTCCCGCCAAAATGTCCGCGTCGTCCAGGCCGGTGAGGGTGTCGTCTCCTTCACCACCATAGGTGGTGTCGGCACCGGTGCCCGAGATGACGTAGTCATTGTCATCACCGGCGTCAATGAATCGCCCCTTGTCCTGAAACACCAAATGATTCCAGGGGTAAATATAGGGATCCACCAACCCCTGCAAGCCCAGCTTGACTTGATCGCTGCCCTCAATAGGCTGGGTATAAATGGCCCAGTCAAAACCTTGGGTCTTGAGAGTGGCGTCATCGGGGATCGCAGGGTGCTCTTTCCCAACCTCGACATACATAATGCGGTTCTGTTCGTCGCGTGGATCATATTTGCTGTAGAAATTGGAGCCAAGGATGTAGTCCCGCCCAGAGCCACCGTAGATTGAATCCTGACCCCCGCCACCGGCAAGGAAGTCGTCACCGTCACCACCGTCAATGAAATCGTCATTGACAGCACCAAACAGCGCATCATTTCCACCCAACCCTTCGAGGCGAAAGTTTTCGTCTGCGGTGGAAGCGTAAGCAGCGATGTAGTCTTCAGCGTTTTCTTGTGACTGTCCGGTAGAGACATACCCACCATAGGTTTCTGTGTAAACCAACCGGTTCGCGCCCTGTTGATATCGAATGGATGTTTCTTTCTGAAAATTGCCCACGTGAGGACTGGAGGGCTTGGGTGCTTCGGGCGCAGGATCAAACTCCAGCCCCATGTTTTTCTCGCTGCTCCAACCTTTGATCAAAATGCTGTCATTGGGTTTGTCAGCAAACTTGATTTCCAACCCGGTTCTGAACAGCGAGTCAAAGTTAACCGCACTGGTGTCCAACTGCACCTTGGTGTAGGTCACCTTGCCGTCCACGCTTCGCCACACACCCTCCTGGCCTGCCACTTTCTTGGCGTTGGCGCCATCAAGTTTGCCAATGCCTGCCACTTCAATGAAACCTTTGCCATCGGCATCAATGATGGTGTCGTGGCCAAATTGGTTGTCGAATTTGTAGGTATCGGTGCCTTCGCCGCCTTTGAGTTGGTCGTCGTCTTGTCCACCATTCAGTATGTCGTCGTCCTTGCCGCCTACAAGGATGTCTTTGCCGCCGCCGCCCAACAAGTTGTCTGCGCCCTCATTGCCTTCCAGGTAGTCGCTGCCGCCAAGGCCTTTGAGTGTGTCCGCCCCGGCGCCGCCAAAAAGGTGGTCTTCGATGTCTCCTCCGGAGAGTGTTTCAGCCGCTTCCACGCCGAGGGTGATATGGTGCTTTTCCAGCGTGGTGGGGTTACGCCCGTCAATTTGCAGTGTGAGTTTCTTGCCGTCGACTACTTGGTTATCTTGGTAGACATGGTCTCCACTGATGGGAAGTGGGCGTTCTTTGATAAATCCCAGCGGATCGAGCAACAAGCCAGGGAGCACCCTCATCTGACCCAAATCTTGGTCGTAGTCTCTGTTGACGTTGTTGAACTTTCCCTTCCAGTCCAGAAATTCCGCCCGAGCACGCAGGTAGGCATCGCTGTAGGTTTGTTTTCCAGCAGCTTTGTCCTGGGCACTCATCTCCTTGTCCGCTTTCCAGGCAGCGTATTCCGAGAACTGTCCCTTCAGTTCATCGGCCAGCTTGTCCCTGTGCTCAGGCGAGGACGCTGTCAGGCTGACGGGGCTCATGCTGAGCAAGGTGGCCATGGCACCAAAGTCATCTCGGGCCAATGCGCCCAAATCGGTATTGGTCGCACCAATTTTGACCTTCCCCTCCAAGCCCTTGTTAGAGATGGCCGTCTCGATGTCAGCCAGCTTCTTATGAAAGGTTTCCCGCCCAGTGAAACCACCCTCATCCGACGTGATGTGCCAGGTATTGCCCCCCAGATTGCCCTTAAGTTTGTTCCCCTCGCTCAGTACACCCAGCATCGTGCCCAGGCTGCTGACCACGTTCTCCAGCACGTCACCTTCGGCCTTGCCGTCTTGGCCCGTCTCTGCTTTAGTCTGCTTATTGCTGGCACGTTTAAGAATTTCCGTCAGCGTGTTGATCGACGTGTTGGGATCCAGCTTGGACAACACCGCCTGCACGCTGAGCGAGTCCACCAACAGCACCAAACTGTGGGTATCGCCGAAATCGTTCTTGTCATATCCGCTGGCCAGCAGCTTGATTTCCCAACCCGATTCAATGCTGGCTTTGATTGCGCTGGCCGCAAACGTACCGCGGTAAAGAGGCTGGTCTTCAATGTAGATTGGGGTTTTCTGCCCCTTGTGAATTTGCGAGCTGGCCACCATCGAAGGTGGCGCTTCACCATAAACGTCGTAAAAATTCGGGAAGCGCCCTTTGACTGTGCGATCGTTCGTCGCCAGGTTGTAGGCAGCCAGCACCATGCTGTAAGCACTGGTCTTTTCAGCAGCCCGCAGCACCGCGAGCTGGTAGTTCAAGCCCGTCGCTTCGATGTTGGTGGTTGGAACGTCTTGCGGGTTTTTGCCGCTGGCGCTCAAGTTGGGAACCCGTTTGGCCTCTTCTTGAATGACCTTGATGCGGTTCATCGCATCCAGCAACATGCGCGACTCCTTGTCTAGCGCAATGATGTTGTTGCTGGCCTCGGGATAAGCATTCCAGAATTCCGCATAGTGCGCATCCGTGATGTCTTTCCCACCCGTGAGTTCTCCGCGCAGGCTTTCATAGAGCTGTTGGGTTTTGAGGCCTGCAAAGGAAATGCCAACGGTATTGCTGCCTGAGCCGCCATTTCCACCGCTCCCGTTGGACTCATCACCCCCTCCACCGCCGGAGCCGCTGCGCCGGTCGATGTTGAACTGGTCAATGATGCTGTTGAGGTTGGTCTGGTTGGGCTTTTTGATCTCGCCCACACCAGCACCGTTGAAGGTGTAGGTCTCGGTGATGCGGCTGCCCTCATTGCGCTCGTAGATGAGCTGGTTGAACGCGGTGGCCAGGTGGCCTCCCAGGCTGTAGCCAGTCACCGCAAAGGGCTTGTTGCCACCGAGCTTTTGCGGGTCGGCATTGAGCGTTTCAAACCAGTCCCGCATGTCGGCAATTTGACCAAACGCCCAACCAAAGGGCTTGATCTCCATCGTGTTGGTGGCCTGGTTGTCTCGCGCCGCGTCGTCGATGAATTCGGTGGAGCGAAAGCTCAACACCAATTCGCCCGCACGCAGTCCTCTGGCTGGATTGTCTTCACCCGTGTACTTGAACAGCGTCCCGCTGAAACCCGTCGCGGTGTTGCTCTTGTGCTCGATCACCTTCCACTCTTGCGCGAATTGGGTGGCTTGGGTGGTGGTGAAGCGGCTGGCGTGGTCGTTGCCGGTGGTGAGTTGTTGCTCATAAGACTCAATGTCGTTCAGCATTGCCTCCGCTGCCATGTGCAGGTTGGCATATTTCAGTGTGGTGATGGTTTGATTGGCCATGATTACTCCCCCTCTTTTTTGGGTTTAAGAACTCGTGTAATGAAAGAAACGTTGTGCTCTCGAACGGAAGGACATGCGCTGTCTCGACTGAACGCATGAGACCAAGGATTTCGAGAGTTCGCTTTATTTCCTTGCCCACGATCAATCAGGTACCCCGTACGCTCGGCAATCACTTCATTGGTTTCAAGATCAAGGATGGTCATCCTTCCTCCTGCAATCCAGAACTCTCGATCTTCTCGGGTGGATATGTCTTCCCAGGTCGCGCCATATCTAGCCGTTGTTGTTGAACGGCTGGTCTTTTCCAGGGCAGCATTCGCCGATCTCTTGACAAATCGTGAATAGATTTTCTCGCCAGGCACGATGGAATCGATGTGTGAATAGAGCCTGGCGTTGCTCGGCTGCCAACTTCCAGGGCTGGTTTCAATCATTCGATCATCAATGAGCATTGATGAAATGCAGCTTTCCCCGCCGCAGTTATGCCCATAAGGATCGTCCATTGCGAACTGATCTGAAACGAGTCCCTTTGGACGCCATTTCATCCAAACGATTCCCTCCACATCCTCCACAGTCCGATAGATCTTCTCCCCCGCCGTTTTGCACCGTTCCTCAAACCGCGCCATGGCGGCGTCATACTGGGCCTTGCGTTGATCCTCGATAGGACGCTGTTGGTCGTCTTGTAGTTTGACGGTCAACAAAAGCAGGGCGGGCATTGAACCGAACATGGCCGTCGTCAACAGCAACGCCGCGACTCGGCGAACCACGGTCTTGGGCACCATCCATGCAGCGATGCTTGCCGCCGCCCATATGGCGATGTATATCCACACCACTCCCCGTATGAACTCGGGTATCCAGGTCATTTGAATCATGCTGCCAACCTTTCTTGTGATGGCAAGGCGTATTCGTCGTTTGCAGCGCGCAGCACCGCGAGCTGGTAGTTCAAGCCCGTGGCCTCGATGTGGGTGGTTGGCACGTCTTGCGGGCTTTTTCCGCTGGCGCTCAAGTTGGGAACGCGTTTGGCCTCTTCTTGAATGACCTTGATGCGGTTCATCGCATCCAGCAGCATGCGCGACTCCTGGTCCAGCGCAATGATGTTGTTGCCGGCCTCGGGATAAGCACTCCAGAATTCCGCATAGTGCGCATCCGTGATGTCTTGCCCACCCGTGAGTTCGCCTCGCAAACTCTCATAGAGCTGTTGGGTTTTGCGGCCCGCAAAGGAGATGCCGACGGTGTTGCTTCCTGAGCCGCCATTGCCACCGCTCCCGTTGGACTCATCACCCCCTCCACCGCCGGAGCCGCTGCGCCGGTCGATGTTGAACTGGTCGATGATGCTGTTGAGGTTGGTTTGGTTCGGCTTTTTGATCTCGCCCACACCAGCACCGTTGAAGGTGTAGGTCTCGGTGATGCGGTTGCCCTCATTGCGCTCGTAGATGATCTGGTTGAACGCGGTGGCCAAGTGGCCGCCCAGACTGTAGCCCGTGACGGCAAAGGGCTTGCTACCACCGAGTTTTTGTGGATCGGCATTGAGTTTGTCAAACCAATCCCGCATGTCAGCAATCTGACCAAACGCCCAACCAAAGGACTTGATCTCCATCGTGTTGGTTGCCTGGTTGTCTCGCGCAGCGTCGTCGATGAATTCGGTGGAGCGAAAGCTCAGCACCAAGTCGCCTTGCTTCAAGCCTTTGGCGGGGTCGTCCTTCAGGCACTCAAACAAGGTGCCGCTGAAACCCGTCGCAGTGTTGCTCTTGTGTTCGATCACCTTCCACTCTTGCGCGAATTCGGTGGCTTGGGTGGAGGTGAATTTGCTGGCGTGACGATTGCCAAGCGCGATGACATCTTCTCCGACAGCGCCTGCATAGGTTTCGCCGGGTTTGTCTGTCGGCTTAATTGCAAACAGCGCCTCAGCGGCCATTTGCAAATTGGCATATTTCAACGTGGTGATAGTTTGATTAGTCATGATGTTTACTCTCCCTTTTTAGGCTTCAAAATTTGATCTACGAAAAATCTGGTTTGCCCGTTAGATCTGCCTACGTGCACCGGGCAAGTTATTGCAAAAGCCCATGGTGATCTGGCACCTTCTTGATTGCCTTGGCCGGGTTCAAAGGCGTACCACGTTTTCTCCGCAAGAATTTCGATATTTGATGTATCGATGATGGTGACCTTGGTGCCTGCAATCCACAGCCTGCGATCCTCGGGCACAACGAAATTCTCAAAGCTAATTGCATAGCGTGCTGGCTTTGATTTCAATGGCTCAATAATCAAATTAGTGCTTTCCGCTTTCTCTAGCCGAATACGCTGGAAACTGCCCCTTTCAGCGATGACGTCGACAAAGCGATAACCAGGCAGTTCAGAAGGCGAATAGTTCAGATACCCGCGTGACTCTTTTACGTCTCGGCGCTGCTCCCAGTTAAGAAACGTTCTAAGGTAGTCGTCGCCTGATGACTCATCAGGCATACCCGCATCAGGCCAGTTGGGATCTGCATAAACAAAAGGCGATTTTTTCGGCCGCACCTTCATCAACAACACCCCCTCCACATCCTCCACAGTCCGGTAAACCTTCTCCCCCGCCGTCTTGCACCGCTCCTCAAACCGCGCCATGGCCGCTTCGTACTGCGCTTTGCGCTGCTCCACGATGGGCCGCTGTTCATCGTTTTCTTGTTTGATGCTGAGCGCGAAGTAGGCGGGCAAGGCGGCGAAGACCGCTGTCGTCAACAGCAGCAACGCCACTCGGCGGGTTGTTGTTTTTGGCAGCATCAAGGCAGCCACTGTCGCTCCCGCCCAAAGGGCGATGTACACCCACACCGCGCCCCGAATGAACTCGGGTATCCAGGTCATTGAAATCATGCGGCCTGCCTTTCTTCTGGTGTGATGGCGTAGCTATCGTCATTGGCAGCCACTTGGTAGCTCAGGTTCATGGCTTCGATGTTGGACAGCGCCACGTCCTGGGGCTTTTCTGAGCCTGGCCCATCGACAGTGTTGAGCCGGTCGAATTCTTCCTGGATGAGTTTGATGCGGTTCAGCGCCTGAATCAACATCTGGGCCTCTGCATTGACGATGACGAAGGGCAATGCCACGAGGTTGGCGTAGTCGACGCTGGTAACACGTGTGCCGCCTTTGAGTTTGTCTCTGAGTCCTTCGTAGATGGTTTGCACCGCCGGATCATTGAAAAACTTGATACCCGATGAACCGCCACCGTTGACCCAACCGCTGGTGTCCCCGCCTGTTGCCCCGTCTCGCCGCTCTTTGTTGAACGTATCGATGATCTCGTTCAGGTTCCGCCCGGACTTGACCAGCCCCACTCCCGCACCGTTGAAGGTGTAGGTCTCTTTGATGCGCCCCGTGCCGCCATACAGCGCATTGAAGGCGGTGGCCAGGTGGCCGCCCAGGCTGTAGCCTGTAACTGCGAAGGACTTGCCGCCGCCGAGCTTGCTGGTGTCGGCGTTGAGTTTTTCAAACCAGTCGCTCATGTCGGCAATCTGCCCAAAGGCAAATCCCATCTCCTTGATCTCCAAGGCATTGGTCGCCTGGTTGTCACGCGCGGAATCGTCGATGAACGCAGTAGAGCGAAAACTCAGCACCAAATCACCTTGCTTCAAGCCTTTGGCCTCGTCGTCCTTCAAGCACTCGAACAGCGTGCCGCTGAAGCCGGTTTTAGTGTTGCTGATGTGTTCGACGACCTTCCATTCTTTGGCGAACTCGGTGGCTTGGGTGGTGGTGAAGCGGCTGGCGTGGTCGTTGCCGTCTGTAAGAAACTGCTGCCCAATGGTTGGTAAAGATCGAATTGTTCCGGGCGTCGTCGATTTCAATCCGTACAAAGCCTCTGCAGCCATTTGCAGGTTGGCGTATTTCAGGGTGGTGATGGTTTGGTTTGCCATGATGCTTACTCTCCCTTTTTTGGTTTCAAAATTTGATCAACAAAAAATCTGGTCATGCCATCGGACGTTCCAACGTGCAAGGGACAAGTTCTCGCAAAACCCCAAGGGACTCTCGCACCCGCTTTGCTACCCTGGCCTGGCTCAACTGAATACCAAGTCTTCTGTGCAAGCACTTCGTTGTTTGATGTATCAGTGACGGTGACCTTGGTTCCAGCTATCCATAGCTTGCGATCTTCGGGATCGACTAAGTTCTCAAAGCTGACGGCATAACGTGTCGGCTTGGATTTCATTGGTTCAGAAAACAATTTGGCACCATCACTCCTGTCCAAGCGAATTCGCCGAAACCCATCGCGCTCCGATCCAACATCAACAAATCGATACCCAGGCGACTTGGATGGCGTCTCGTTTAAGAAGCCACGCATATTTCTCTTGTCTTGGTGATGCTCCCAAAACAAAAACGACCTGATATACCAATCACCACGACCTTCATCTGGCAACGCTGCATCAGGCCAATTGGGATCACTTCTGTCACCGGGTTTTGTGTCAGGTCGGATATTGGCAAGTAATACCCCCTCCACATCCTCCACAGTCCGATTGATCTTCTCCCCCGCCGATTTGCACCGTTCCTCAAATCGCGCCATAGCAGCGTCGTACTGGGCCTTGCGCTGCTCCACGATCGGCCGCTGCTCGTCGTTTTGTTGTTTGACGCTGAGCGCAAAGAGGGCGGGCATTGAGCCAAACATCGCTGTCGTTAACAGCAGCGCGACCGCACGGTGAGCCAACTTTTTTTGGCACCATCCATGCAGCAATCGTCGCCCCAGCCCATATGGCGATGTATATCCACACCACTCCCCGTATGAACTCGGGTATCCAGGTCATTGAAATCATGCGGCGAGCCTTTCTTTGAAGTGAATGGTTTGATTTGCGGCCAATCTGAGGATCGAATCAAACGGCGCACTGCCAACAATTGAGTGATTCCACAGCATGCGCGGGAATCTCCAAGCCAAGGGGCACATCGAAGCGCTAGCTTGGGTGCTGATCAATGTGCCACCGCTCGTCACTCGGTCGTCTCTGCACTGCGCGATGGGGTCGCCCGCGTCGGTCTCGCCCCCAACCCCGCCACATCCCGCACATTCTTCTGCACCGCAACCGCCGCAAACAGGCTGAGCACGAAGGACATGGCGTAGAAGCCTTTTTCGCTGCTGTTGAGTTCGGCGTTCCACAGGCCCACGGTGAGCAGCAGGATGGACAGGCCGAGGCTCATCCATGCCAGGCCGAAGTAAAGGCCGGTGACGGCGATGCCTTCCAGGCGGTCGCGCACGGACTTTTGCAGGGAGACGGCGGAGAACAGGCCGTACATCAGCACGGTGAAGTAGTAGCCCTTTTCGTTGAGCATCATCTTGGCGTTCCACAGGCCGAGTAAGAAGGTCGCAGCACCGACGATGAGGGCGAGCCAGGACGCGCCGACGAAGGCGCTGGTGGGACGTTGGGCTTGTGGGTTCATGGCGCGATTCCTTTTGCTTGGGGTGAAGGTGAATGAAAAGTGAAGTGGTTGGATTGAATTGGATTTGTCAGTGCACAGATACCCGCTTCAGGGGGAGGTGATCGAATTTTTTGGGGGCACTCGTGAGGGTGCTTTGCGAAGGGGTGTTGGCCAGCAAGTACTCGTAAGTCTGAATGCCCGCCTGCAAGCCATACCGCTGTTGCACAAACGCTTGCGCCGCCTGCCGCAGCGGCGTGCTCAGCCTGGGTTCTTGCAGGCTGTGCAGGATTTGGCGGGCAATGTCTTGCGGGTTGAAGAAGTCCACCAGCAATCCGTTCACGCCGTCTTGAATGACCTCACGCACGGGGGCGGTGTTGCTGGCGATCACAAGGCAGCCGCTGGCCATGGCTTCCAAGAGCGACCAGCTCAGCACAAAGGGCACGGTAAGGTAGACGTGGGCGCTTGAGACTTGCAGCACTTTTTTGTACTGCTCGTAAGGGATGCGGCCCAGGAAGTGGGTACGGCTTGGGTCGATGCGGCACGCTTGCAGCATGTGTTCACGCCAGGTTTTGGCTTGCAGGCCGTTTTGTCGTGTGATTTGCGCGGGGCGTTTGCCGTAGCTCACATCGTCGCCACCCACCACCAAGGTTTGCACCGTGGGGTGTTCGCGCTGGACGATTTCCAGGGCGCGCATGAACTGGTGAAAGCCCCGGTAGGGCTCCAGGTTGCGGGCGACGTAAGTGATGACGGGGTCGCCTGCCCTGAGCGTGAGTTCTGCTGCGTCCTGCGCTGCGTTGCGTGTGAACACGGCGTTGGCCTTCGGCCCCAAGCCTTCGGTGTCCACACCTTCATGGGCCACATGAATTTTCGGGTGGTAAATCGACGGGTGTTGGGCGCGTTGCCACTGAGTGGGGCTGATGGCGGCGTCGCAGTGCTCCAGGTTGAGCAAATGCAGGGCGTTCCAGGTGCGGATGCGCAGTTGGTCGTCCAAGGTGGCGGGGAACTCAGGGTCGAAGTTCACATCGGCGCCGTGGGCGTTGTAGTACCACTCGCAGAGGTGGATGAGGCGGGCGTTTGGAAACACGTCTTTGGCGTACAAGGTTTCGCCCCAGCCGGGGTGGGCGAGGATGACGTCGGGGGTGAAGCCTTGTTGTTTGAGTGTCGTCAACACCCGCGCCACGGCTTGGCCGTGCAGCACGGCATCTTCCATTTTTCTCAGGTAAGGATGCTGGTCTTTGTGGCCGTCGCGATGGGGTTTGTAGCGCAGGAGTTTGAACTGCGGTGAGGTATTCAACTGCGGCAAACCGGGGCAGGTGTCGCGGCCCAGGGCCACCACCTGCCAACCGGGACGCGCGGCCCAGGCCTGCGCCACATGGCGGAACTGGCCGGGGAAGTTTTGGTGGATGAGGAGGATGCGCATGGGAAGTTTGTGCGGGAGTGTTCGTCATTGCCGCGTGCTTGTGAATCCAAGCGGGAATCCAGGGTGTGGACTCATCTTGTGCGTGGTAATGAACGGATAGACAGTAGCGTGATGCGGTGCATCTTCTGGATTCCCGCCTGCGCGGGAATGACGGTGTGGGGTTTGGACATGACATTTATTCGTAGTAACATTTAACCAATGAATACCGTCATCGAAACGCCCGAATTCGTGACCTGGTCGGCCAAGGTTTGGAGCGACGGGGAACGAATGGCTTTCATCGACTGGATTGCCGAACACGCCGACACGGGCGATGTGATTCCCGGTGCGCGCGGCTTGCGCAAAGTGCGCTGGTCTCGTGGAGGAATGGGCAAGCGTGGTGGGGCGCGGGTGATTTACTTCAACCGCTTGGCCAGTGGTGAGGTGGTTTTGCTGTTGGTCTATGCGAAGGCCGAGCTCGACAACCTGCGGCCTGAGTTTTTGCTGAAATTGAAGGAGCGTTTTGATGGGCAAACGTAAAGCATTGGGTAACTCAAACATCGTTGACCCAGAGATGGCGGAATTTGAAGCAGCGCTGTTGCGTTCTATCGACCAGGTGCAACGCGGAGAAGGCCGAGTCACCACGCCTGAGCAAATACGGGCACGGCGCGCAGGGCGCCCCTTGGGAGCGGTCAAAGCGAACCCCAAGGTATCCACCACCATTCGCTTGTCACCCGAAGTGATGCAGGCCTTTCGTGCGTCGGGTGATGGCTGGCAAACGCGCATTGATGCAGCGCTGAAGGACTGGTTGCGCACGCACTCACCAGGGTAGTCCAGTGCCGACTTCAAACGAGAGAAGGTTCTGTTCGTGGCACTGCCTGGATTCCCACTTTCGTGGGAATGACGGTGATGTGCAAGAAGCATGTTCTTCAGCGCGCTCATCACCGCTCCCCCAAACTCTCATCCAGCGCCTTCTGCACGGGGTTGAAGAGGTAGCTGATGATTCGCCGCCGTCCGGTTTTGATCTCGGCGCTGAGGTTCATTCCGGGCGCGAGGTTGACTCGTTTGCCGTCCACGTTCAGGGCGCTGCTCTTGAGGGTGAGCAAGGCGGGGAAGATGGCGCCGCGTTTTTCGTCGTTGACGGCGTCCGCCGCCACGGTTTTGACTAACGCGTCCACCGTGCCGTAGCGGGTGAAGGGGAAGGTTTCCAGCTTGATGGTGCTGCCTTGACCGGCTTGCACAAAGCCGATGTCTTTGTTGTCGACGACGACTTCGGCTGTGACTTCGGCGTCTTTGGGCACGATGACCATCAGCACCTGGGCCGGGGTGACCACACCGCCTGTGGTGTGCACGGCCAGTTGCTGCACCGTGCCTGAGGTGGGCGCGGTGAGCTGGGTGAGCCGGGTGCGTGCCTGGGCTTTGTTTTGTTCCTGGCTGAGTTGTTCTTGTTTGGTGTGGGCTTGGGCCTGGCGCTCGGTGAGCAGGCGCTGGGTTTCGGCGCGGTAGGCCGCTTGGGCTTGGGCGGCTTCGAAGGCGGCCGCCTGGGCTTCTTGTTTGCGGGCGCGCTGCGTGGTCAGGTCACGCTCCAGTTCGATGCGCTCGCGGGTGCGGTCTTGCGCCAGGTGGCTGGACATGAAACCTTGTTCTGCGAGGCCTCTCACATCGGCCTCGCGCTGCTTGGCCAGCGGCAAGGTGGCTTCCAGTTTGGCGATGGTGGCGTTGACGGTGGCCATTTCGGCCTGGCGGCGGGCTTGTTCGCTGCTGAGTTTGGCGAGCTTGGCGGTGATGTCTTGCCATTCGGTTTGCAGTTGGGCTTGGATGGAGGAGGTATCTGTGCGTGACCCTTCGACAGGCTCAGGGCGAACGGAGTGAGGAGAGTTGCGGGTGGCGTTGACTTGAAGCACCGGTGGTTTGTTCTGCCGCAAAGCCTCCAACAAAGCCGTGGTACGGATCAATTCAGACTGCGCCGCCGCCAGTTGCTCGGCCACGCTGGCGCTGTCGGCGCTGGCATTGGTGGGGTCGAGTTCAACCAGCACCTGGCCGGCTGTGACGTGGTCGCCGTCTTTCACATGCACTTGCCGAATGACGCCTGCTTCCAGGGGCTGCACAGTTTTGCTGCGTTCGCTGACGATGATCCGGCCATGGGCCACGGCCACGATGTCGATCTTACCGAAGATGGACCACAGCAGCGCAATGAAGAACAAGGCACACAGCACCCAGGCGGTGCGGCGGGGTGCGGGGTGAACCGGGGTTTCTTGCAGGCTCAGTGCTGCGGGCAGGAAGGCGGTTTGATCGGCCAGGCGTTTGGGGCCCACCATCTCATGCCTTGCGCTCCATGCGGCTTGCCAGATGGTTTTGTAGCGGTGGAGCAGTTCTCGAGCGGGGTGGGGGGCTTGTGGGTTCGTCATGGCGCGATCTCGAATGAAGTGCAGGCCCTAACTACTGAAGATGGCACAAGGCGATGCGTATTGCTTAATCGTGCAAGTCCAGGTTCTGAAGCCGCTTCTGCCGTCATTCCCGCGTAGGCGGGAATCCAGGCACGGGTGGCTACGACACCCTGATGCCTAAAACCACCACCGACTGGATTCCCGCCTGCGCGGGAATGACGAAGGGAGGCGCGGGAATGACGGGGGTGGGGGGCGTATGGCGTGTTGGCGGGGTATTTCACAGCCCTTGCTCCTTCACCTCACCAGAGTCGCCCCCCGCCTGTGCCGCCCACAAGGTGGCATAGACGCCGCCTGTTTTGTGGATGAGCTGCTCGTGGCTGCCCTCTTCCACGATGCGGCCTTTGTCCATGGCGATGATTCGATGCGCGCAGCGCACACTGCTCAGGCGGTGGGCAATGATGAGCACGGTGCGGCCTTTGCAGATGGCGGCCATGTTGCGCTGCAGGATGGACTCGCTTTCATAGTCCAGCGCGCTGGTGGCTTCGTCCAGGATGAGGATGCGCGGGTTGGTGAAGAGGGCCCGTGCAATGGCAATGCGCTGGCGCTGCCCACCGGAGAGACCGCCCCCTTGTTCGCCGACGAGGGTGTCGTAACCCTGGGGCATTTCGCTGATGAACTCGTGCGCGCCCGAGAGTTGCGCCACATGCATCACCGCTTCAATCGGTGCGGCCGGGTCGGTGATGGCAATGTTCTCGCGCACGCTGCGGTTGAAGAGCAGGTTCTCTTGCAGCACGACGCCAATTTGCCGGCGCAGCTGGGCGGCGTCGATCAAGGCGATGTCGATGCCGTCCACCAGCAAGCGGCCTTGTTCGGGGGAATACAGGCGCTGCACGAGTTTGGTGAGCGTGCTTTTGCCGCAGCCACTGCGGCCGACGATGCCGATGACTTGGCCGGCGGCAATGTCCAGGCTCAGGGCGTTGATGACAGGCGGCGCATCGGGCCGGTAGCGGAAGGTGACTTGATCGAACT
Organism: Burkholderiales bacterium; assembly: GCA_031431125.1. Taxonomy (GTDB): domain Bacteria; phylum Pseudomonadota; class Gammaproteobacteria; order Burkholderiales; family Burkholderiaceae_C; genus JANPCX01. The sequence continues at coordinate 22,991 of JANPCX010000045.1, read as the reverse complement.
GGATTTTTCCCTTTAGCGATGGCAGTTGGGCGGCGCTTTGCGGTGGGGCTTCGGTGCGGGTGTTGAGGATGTCGCCAAGGCGTGCCATGGAGATGCCTGTTTGCTGGAAGTCGGTCCACAACTGGGCCATGCGCATGATGGGCTGGGCCACCCTTTGAGCGAACATGTTGAAGGCGATGAATTGGCCGACGCTCATTTGCTGGTCGATCACCAGCCGGGCTCCCCACCACAAGGTGGCGGCACCAATGAGTTTGCCGATGAGGTTGATGCCTTCATGGCCCCAGCTGGCCAAGTTCTGGGTTTTGAAGCTGGCTGACACGTAGGCAGCCAATTGGTCGTCCCAGCGTTTGGCCACCGAGGGCTCCAGGGCATTGGCTTTGACGGTTTGAATGCCGCTCACGGTTTCCACCAAGAGGGCTTGGTTTTCTGCGCCGCGGGCGAACTTTTCATCCAGACTGGCGCGCAGCACGGGCATGATCAAAAGGCTCAGGCCCACATACAGCGGCAGGCTGATCAGCACAATCAAAGTCAACGGCACGCTGTAAGCGAACATGACGGCGATGAAGACGATGGAGAACACCACGTCCAGTACCAAGGTGATGGCGTTGCCGGTGAGGAAGCTGCGGATGTTTTCCAGCTCGCGCACGCGGGCCACCGAGTCGCCAATGCGGCGGGCGCCGAAGTAGGCCAGGGGCAAGGAGAGAAGGTGACGGAACAATCGGCTGCCCAGCTCCACGTCGATGCGGCTGGTGGTGTGGCTGAAGATGTAGCTGCGCAAAACGGTGAGCAGGCTCTCGAACACCACCACCACGACCAGGCCCAGTACGAGCACGTCCAGCGTCGTCAAGCCCTGGTGCACCAAAACTTTGTCCATGGTGGCCTGGAAGAACAAGGGACTCACCAGGGCAAAGAGCTGCAAGAAGGTGGAGACCAGCAGCACCTCGCCGAGCAGCTTGCGGTGTTTGACGATGCTGGGGATGAACCAGCTGAAATCGAACTTGGCTAGTTCCCCGGCCAAGCTGGCGCGGCTGGTGGCCAGTATGAGTTGGCCGCTCCACTGCGACTCAAAAACAGACAGCGGTTCGATGGTGGGGCTGGTGGAATCGACCGCCCCCGGGTTCATGAAGAGCACACGCTGGCCGTCGCATTGGGCCAGCAGGACCACACGGCCATCGTTCATCAAAGCCAAGGCGGGCAGTGGGGTTTGGGCAAGCTGGGCCACCGTGGATCGGACGGCTTTGGCTTTGAGACCGAGCAGCTTGGCCGCTTGCAGCAAATGCGAGGTCGTCGCATGCTCTCTGGGGCTGAGACCGAGTTGGTGCAACAACGCTTCAGGCTGGGCCGCTATGTGGTGCAGGCGGGCCAGCAGGCACAGGGCTTGGAAGGTTTGCGCGGCGTTGGGGCGGGCGGCGGGCGAACCCGGATCCAAAAGTTGATCAATGCGACTCGGCCCCGGGTTGGACTCGGTCGTGTCCAAATTTGCACGCACGATGGCGCTGGCCGACCTCGTTTCGGCTGCTGTCATGAACTCCTCCTCGCTGTTGTCGTCTGATGCGCGGCGGTCGCCGTCTCATCTATGTTTCAAACACTTCGAAAGAAACAAAGTGTTTGCTGGCGGCGACTCTAGCGGTGAAAATTCACAGTGCACAGCGGGTGTTAGCCCCCCAAACAGGTGGAACCTGCAAGGCCTGACAGGCATCCGAAAGGGGGAGATTGCGACGGCTTGATCGGCGGCGTTTTAGCCGCCACAGCTCCGAAGCGAGAGGCTTTTTTGGCTTCTTGGATAAACAAGACAGCGCTTTGAGCAAGCGCAGTTTTTGGGTGTCAACCGCCCGCGCCGTTGCAGCGCGAGCATGCGTTGTTGACGCCTAATTCGTCAGTCTGGTGAAGGTGCATTTGCTTGCCATGCAAAGGCGGGGCAACCCGAACTCACCCCCGCCGACTCTTGGCCTTACGTTTGTCCAGCTCCACCAACTGCGACTTGATGGCCGCCATGACCACGCGGGCTTGTTCTTCGCTCAGGGTGAGCAGGGAACAAGGCTCGCCCTCGGTGGCTGCGGTTTTCGGCGACACGGTGGCGTCGAGTTGCAAGTAGATGAGGCCGTGGGCATTGCGCATGCCTTTGACGCGTTCGAATTGAATGTCGTAGGTTTTCACGGGGGCAGTCCGGTGCTGTGTTTTGAAAGAAATATGGCGGCCAGGGGGCCGCCATGTTGGGTCAGCGCGGGAATCAAGCGGCCATGTAGTCTTTTTTGCCAACCTCTACACCGTTGTGGCGCAGGATGGCGTAGGCCGTGGTGGCGTGAAAAAAGAAATGGGGCAGGCCATAGGTGTAGAGGTAGGCCGCACCGCCGGTGAAGTGGCGCTCGCGGGGGCCGCCTTGGTTCAGCAGCACTTCGCGTGTTTCGCTGCCTTCAAAACCACCGCGCGGCAGGCTCTCGATGAAGCCCAGGGTTTTGCTGATGCGGGCTTGCAGGTCTTCAAAGGTTTGTTCGGTGTCTTCGTACACGGGCACAGCGGCACCGGCCAGGCGGGCCGACACGCCTTTGGCGAAGTCGCAAGCGATGAGCACTTGGCGAACCAAGGTGAACATGTCAGGGTACAGCCGCGCTTGCAGCAAGGCATTGGGCTCGATCTTCTTGGCTTCGGCATGGGCTTGCGCTTTGGTCAGCACATTGGCAAGGCCACCCAGCATTTGCTGGAAGACGGGGACGCTGGCGGTGTAGAGGGGGTTGGTCATGGGGGCTCCTGGGGTTGGATTGGTTGTGCTGTGGTGTCGTGAGACGGTTTGTGCACCGGGGACAGAAGTATGGCTGGGGTGAGGTTTTTTTGCAGGAGGGGCGGGCCTTGCCTGCCAAGGGCTCTCAGGAAAAACCCACCTCTTTTTGGTGGCGCACCGCGAGGACCGTGACTGCATCGCCATCGATACGATAACGAGCGACATAGCCGCTGTCGCCAAAGTCAATCACCCACTCCCGGAACTCATCTGGCATCTCCTCAATGGGGCGACCGATGTGGGGTTGTAGTCCAAGCACCTGCACTGCCTCGAGGATCATTTCCGCCGCGCGTCTGGCCGCAGCAGGATTTTTGCTCCGCAGGAACTCGCGCAAACGCTCCAAATCACGGACCGCGCTGGGCGCGTATCTCACTTGTGGCATGTTGGCGCGGGCAGCTCGTCATCAGTTCCCCAGCTCGCCAGCCACGCATCCACTTCTTTCGCCGTTGCGTGAAGCCCTGTGGTGCGGTATTCCTCCCAGGCATGCAGTGTCTCCTGGCGGACAGCTTCGCGCTTTTCTTCTCGCTCGACGTACTGGGTAATGGCCTCCCGCATGAGCCAGTGGGCCGTGCGATGGCGGGCAGACGCCAAGCGCTTCACCCGTTCTTTGATGTCGCTGTCAATCTTGATTGCTACGGGGTGGACGGATGCAGCAGTCATGGAGGCCTCGCAGGTATTTAAAAGTATCACCCCATATTATCAGTCGACCGAACGGGTGGCAATGTTAAGGATGCTCTGCATAACTCCTTGCGGACTGCGGCAGCACGGACTCGGGCGGTCTACGGCGTTGTTTTTCTTGCCAATAGCGGGGCTATTGGCTGCAAAAAACGCCTTGTAGCCCATCCCGATCCGCGCTACCACAGCCTCGCAAGAGTTATGCAGAGCATCCTCAAATGAGTGCGTCCCACGGCGCTGGGCCAATGGCCCTCACCCCATCAACCCCAAATTCGCATCAAAGTAGCGTAAGCGCGGAAACGCCGCTTCCATCACGGCGCTGTCTGCGCCAAACCAGCGGGCGAGTTCGCCGCCCATTTGGTCGGTGGCCACGCCGGGGATCCAGACGCCCTGCCCTGAGTCTTCGGGGCCACCCACGACCAGCTCGGGGAACTTGCCCACCATGCGCCCACCTTTGACGGCGCCGCCCACCACCAGGTGGTGTGAGCCCCAGCCGTGGTCGGTGCCTGCGCCGTTGGAGGGCAGGTTGCGACCGAAGTCGGAAGCGGTGAAGAGGGTGACTTGTGTGGCCAAACCGAGTTCGGTGGTGGCGGCGTGGAAGGCGGCCACGGCGGCGCTGATTTCGCCGAAGTTGTCGTTTTGGCGTTGCAGTTGGTCGTCACCGTGGGTGTCGAAGCCGCCGATGGAGCAAAAGAAACACTGGCGTGACAAACCGAGTTTGCCGCGTGCGCTGATGAGGCGGGCAATCATGCGCAGTTGGCGGCCCATGCCGGTGTCGGGGAAGGCAGTGGTCACCGTGTTGCCGCTGATGGCGTCGGTGAGGATGCGCTGGTTGTCGATGCTGCGGCCCATCATGTTGAGCCAGGTTTGTTCCAGCGGGTCGGCGCGTTGTTCGCGCAGCAAATCGGTGATGGCGACTGACAGGGGGTCGGTGCCATTGGGCTTATAAAAGCCAAAACCAAACTCGCCGGAGGAAGACACGCGGTAGGGCGTGAGGCTGCGGTCGCCCGCCTCCCACACATTGCCACCGCTGACGCTGATGGCGCTGTAGCCGCGGTTGGTGGCACCTTCGCTGACCAGACGCTCGAGCAAGCGCCCTCCCCAGCCGGTGCGCGGGGGCGCGTCAACGATGGCGGACTGCCATGCGCCTTGTTGGTCGGAGTGAGAAAACAGGTTGTCGGGCAGGGGCACGGAGCGTGCGTTCCACTGCGCCTTGGTGGTGGGCACCATGAGGGGGCCGACGTTGGCCACCACGGCGGCATTGCCGCTGTTGATGAGTTGCTGCATGCCCGCCATGGCGGGGTGGATGCCATAACTGCCAGCGGCGTTGCTCAAGGTCAAGGGCAACAGCTGGGCTTGGCCCAAGGCCAGATTGGGTCGGGCACGTTGGTATTGGGCGTAACGCGTGGCATCGGTGGGCACGATGAGGTTGTTGCTGTCGCTGCCGCCGAACATGAAGAGGCAGACCAGGGCTTTGTAGTCGCTGCCCTGGGTGGTTTGAGCCAGGGCTTGCAGCTGCGACCAGGGACCAAGCGCGGCACCCACGCCAACGCTGCTGGCGAGTTTGAGGAAGTGGCGACGCTCTGGGTTGTTGTTGTTCATTGCGCAGGCCTTTATTTCTGGATCACAAAATCAGACGACATCGCCGTCAGCAACAAGGCGGCTTTGACGCGTTCTTGTTTGTTGTTGGCGGACATGCTGCTGACCATGCGGGTCATGCGGTCGCGGGTGGCGGTGCTCATTTGTTCGCAGAAGAACAGAAGGTCGATGCGGGAGACCAAAGCAGCCGGGTCACCGGCCAAGGCGGTCAAGGAACTGGCGTCCAGTTCCAGGCGCGAGTCGCCCCAGCCGTAAGCCATGCTGCTGAACAAGGATGAGAAAAAGTTCAGCGAGCCGACCACGGTGGTTTCGCTGGTGATTTGAAATTCCGGCGCCACCATGCCGGCTTGTGCGACGGGACCTGCGGGGCGGTAGTTGGGTGAATAAAAGTTGAACACCGAGGGCGCGAGCATGGGACTTTGGCCAAGGGCATCGTCGGCGCTGTCCAGGTAGTGAATGTTGTTGATGCCGTTTTTGCTTTTGGCACCCAGGGCACGCAAGAAGGTGGCGAAACGCACCACGGGTTCGCGCTGTTTGCCAAACCGCGGGCGTGCGGCGGCGTTGTCGCCACGCGCTTCGGGGTCGAGCAAGATGGCGCTGAACACGGCACGCAAGTCGCCGCGCACGCCGGCGCCGTTGTTGCTGAAGACGGTGGCCACGCGGCGGATGTAGTCGGGGCTTGGGTTGCTGGAGACCAAACGCTGGATCATTTGCCGGCAAAAGAAGGGCGGCACATTGGGGTGGTTGAAGATGGTGTCCAGCGCGTCTTTCAAGTCTTGCTGCGGGCTTTGGCCGGCGGGCAACACACGGCCGTCCAACAAGGTTTTTGGGCCAGGTGAATGGAAAGCCGCCCAGGGTTTCATGGGCACGATCCACAGGCCTTCTTCGTTGTCGTCGTGGTCGTGGAAGAGGTTGTTTTTGGTGTTGTCCAGGCCGCCGTAACTCCAGCCGGTGAAGGCTTGTGCAAAACCTTTCACCACGTTTTCGTCGTAGGTGGGAATGGGTTGGCCTTGGGCATTGGTTTGGGTGCTGCCGTCCATGTTCAGTTTCACCAAACCAATGGAGAAGAGCTGCAACACCTCGCGGGCGTAGTTTTCGTTGGGATGGGTGCCTTCTTTCGGGTCTTCTTTTTCTGACTCCAGCATGTTGAGGTAGTAACCCATGGCCGGGTGCAGGGTCACGTCTTCGAGCAATTGGCGGAAGTTGCCGAAGGCGTTCTTGTTGAGCACGTCCATGTAGCTGGACATGGCATGGGCCCGAATGTCGGGTGCAATGTTGGAGATGACAAAAAACTGCAGCAAGGCCCAACTGACACGGGCGCGCAGCAAATCGCCTCCGCTGAGCCATTGCTGCCAAATGGCTTCGTAGCTCATCTCCTCTGTCGCACGATTTTCTTCTTCGCGCGTGCGTTGAGCGGCGATGTAACTCAGGTGCGACATCGTGGGTTGATTGAACTGCTCCCACAACCAGCGCTCGTAACCTTTGCTGCGCACATCATCGATCTCGGTCACAGAGCGTGCGCCAAACGTGGCTTGGGTGAGAAAACGCGCCGCATCTTTTCTGCTGGCGGGGGTGGCGGCCACAGGGGGTGCGCTGCCACCGCTGCCGGGCAGTCCGCCCACGTTTTGCAGCAGTTCTTCGTTCGCACCAGCAGGCGCTGTGCTCGGTGCACCGCCGCCGCCGCCCCCACCACCGCAGGCCACCATGCTGGACGCCAAGGCCAACACGGCGACCGTCGCTGCACCCACGGCACCTGTTTCTTCAGCAGGCTCAGCTGGCGATGCGAAAACAGCATCGCCCGTGCTGCGCTGCGTTTCTTGAAGTGTTTGCATGTTGTCTCCTGCGAAAACGTGAGGGTCTGCGTTGCAGACAAACAGTTCACTCTTGGGGTTTGTCAATGGGCTGGGTGGAATGTGCGTGAAATTAGGGCCTGTCATCATTCAAATCGTCCCTGCGCCGGCGTGGCAAAGCGCGCAGGGGTAGGCGCGGTTCGCAGCCCGGGGTTCTTCCCCCGGGCAAGGACTGCAACGCCCCCCTGCGTGCTTTGCCACACCGGCCCGAAGGGTGAGGGCACCCAACAGCCCCACTCTTCGTTGCAAATGCTCGCCGGGTGTTCAACCCGGCTGCGCTTTGCGCCTCAATTGGAACTGTTGGGTTCCCTCACGCAGGGTCGATTTGAATGGTGACAGGCCCTAGAGCCAGGGCTGCGTTCATTTGTAACAACGGCAGTGGTGACCCTGCCACGATGAATCAGCCCGCGGGTCTGCCCGTAGTGATGCACTTGTGGTGCACTGGCAGAATTCCTTCTCGGCGACACACATTGAAACGCTTGTTGGGGAATGTTTGATGGAATCAACATCAGTACTAGGTGTAACCCCGGGCGTCTTCGGTGCTCAAGGTGCCGTGGCGGCTGTCCAAGCGCCTGTCCACGACGACGCCGAACCCGCCATCTTGCTCAGCGCCACGCGGGCAGGCGTACGCATCGTTTGTGGGCAGATCAGCCAGTGCTTCTCAGAAGAGGTCGTTTGTTCGCAAGCACTTCGCGCTTGGGGACTGAGCCTGTGGGTACAGTGTTCGATCGACACGCAATACGGCCCGCCAGCCCTGGTGCTTCGTTTGACCATGAGGCCTTACCGCGAGTGGACGCCCAATTCAGACACCACACGCTTGTGCGAACAACTGCAGCTCGATACGCAGGCCCATACAGTGGACCTGCAGCGCGAAATTGTTCTGGCCCTGCTGGCCAGTCCCGTGCCCCAGAACTTCCCCAGCGCACAGGAGTTTCTGGCCGCGGTGCGAATGCGTGTTCATTTGGTGCAAGCGGCGCGGCGCACGGTGTTGAACTTTGGCACCGCGCAGGCCGAACGCCCTGAGCACAACTGGACCTACGACGAGGACCGCGGTTTTGTCATTCGACCCGGATGCGATCTCGTTCAAGCGCTGGAGGATGCCACCCAGCCCGGCGAACATGGCCAACGTTATTCGTTCTCTTGCTACCGCGCCAGCGAGTACCTGGTGCTGTTGGCCGTCGCCAAAGAAGCCAAGGAAAACAACCCGGCGCTGTATGCGCAGCTGCAAACGCAGTGGGAGTCGCGGGCCATCAAGTCGGGAGAGTTTCACGAGGTGTTCCTGCGTGAACTGGGTTCGCAGTCGCAACCACTGCCACCCAAGTACTGGGTGCCCGGTGATCGCACCTGGTTCCGCAACCCCGATGGGGTTTCATCTGACGCGTCGGGATTTGAAGGCTCTTGGGTGATTTATTTGGGCAACGGTGAGTTTTCCAATTTCTGGAAGTGGCAACAGCCATTCACCTTCAGCAGCAAATGCCTGGAAATTTTCCATTGGCGCAACGCCACCTTCGTTGACGCCCAAGGCGACTTGCGCGTCGATGAAGACAAGGTGGCGCAGTTGGTCTCCACCTCGCTGAGCGACCCGAACGAAGTGGCGCGTATCTTGGAAAAAATGCAGCGCCTGCGTGACCCTCAAGGGGTTTACCAAGAGGGTGGCTGCGTGGACAGCTCGCGCGAATTCCCCAAATGGGTTTGTGCAGGCAGCAGTGACATCCTGCTGCCGGGCGCTTGAGGCGGCATTTCCGAAAACAAAACGGTTGCCAGCTGCTGCGGATCGTTGATGGTGCGCACACGGTCGTAGGCAAGTTGCGCGTCGGGGCAATGTCGGCGCAGGTAGTTGAGCCACTGTTTGAGGCGGCCGGCGCGGTGGCGTGCCTCCACCCGCAGGCTGACCAACTGCCAAAACAACTGCAACATGGGCATCAACTCGTCCCAGGACAGCAGCGCCCTACCGCTGGTCATTGAGTTTTCAATGTCGAGCGCTGGCGGCTGTGTGCCGTGCAACTCGGTGTCCAACAGAATCGCCAACGCCAAGCCGGGGTTGGCCACCATGCCACGGCCCAGCATCAGGGTTTGGCAACCCGACACCTCGCGGCAGCGCCTGGCGTCAAACACGGTCCAAATCTCGCCATTGGCAACCACAGGCAGCCTCACGGCGTTTTTGATCTCGCGGATGCGCTCCCAGTACGCCGGTGGCCGGTAGCCGTGGGCTTTGGTGCGTGCATGCACCACCAACTCGCTGGCACCAGCGTCTTCAATGGCGTGAGCGCATTCCAGCATGCGGCCCTCGTCCATGTAGCCCAGTCTCATCTTGGCGGACACCGGCAAATGGGCAGGCACGGCACGCCGCACAGCAGAGACGATGGTGGCAATCAGTTCGGGTTCGTCCAACAAGACGGCACCTCCACGGTGGCGGTTCACTGCCTTCGCGGGACAGCCGAAGTTCAGATCGACACCCGTCGGGCCCAACTCGGCCAAACGCGCGGCGTTCTCGGCCAGGCAATGGGGGTCCGAACCCAACAACTGGCCACGCACCGGCACACCGGCAGGTGTTTTGCCTTGGTTGAGCAGCTCGGGCATGACCCGAATGAACGCCTGCTTGGGCAAGAGCGTGCCCGTCACGCGGATGAACTCCGACACACAGCGGTCGACGCCGCCCACACGCGTCAACACATCACGCAGGGTCGCGTCGAGCAAACCTTCCATCGGGGCCAATAGCAGCATGGTTCAGCGGGGTGTTTCAAAAACTCAAATCATGAGCGGGTTCCGTCATTCCAGCGCAGGCGGGAATCCAGGCAGTGCGCCGAGCGGCAAGGGCTGCATCGACGGCCGACACCGATGGATTCCCGTCTTCGCGGGAATGACGGTCATTTTTTTTCGGGAGAAGATTTCGAAATCAACCCACCGAAATCAAAAGGGCGCATCGCTGCGCCCTTTTTTTGATCGAAGCAACAGCGGGGGTCAGCCCGCCACAACATCAGCCCATGTGCAAACCGCCGTTGACCGAGAAGTCAGCGCCAGTCGCAAAACCCGACTCGTCAGACGCCACCCACGACACGATGGACGCGATGTCATGCGGTGTGCCCAAACGTTTCACAGGAATACCCGCGATGATTTTGTCGAGCACGTCTTGGCGTATGGCCTTGACCATTTCAGTGGCGATGTAGCCTGGGCTCACGGTGTTCACCGTGACGCCCTTGTTGGCCACTTCTTGCGCCAAGGCCATGGTGAAGCCGTGCATACCGGCTTTGGCAGCGGAGTAGTTGGTTTGACCGAACTGGCCCTTCTCGCCATTGACCGACGAGATGTTGACGATGCGGCCCCAGCCTTTTTCCAGCATGTCGTCGATCACTTGTTTGGTGACGTTGAACAAGCTGGTGAGGTTAGTCTCAATCACCGCGTCCCAATCGGCACGCGACATTTTGCGGAACATGCCGTCGCGGGTGATGCCGGCGTTGTTCACCAGAATGTCCACGGTGCCATGTTCGGCTTTGATCTTTTGGAAAGCGGCGACTGTGGAGTCCCAGTCGCCCACATTGCCGACGGACGCATAGAAATTGAAACCTTGCGCTTTTTGCTCGTCCAGCCACTTGACGAAGTCGCGGCTCGGGCCGCAGCCGGCGATCACCTTGTAGCCGTCGCGGTGCAAGCGCTGGCACATGGAAGTTCCGATGCCACCCATGCCTCCGGTGACGTATGCAATTTTTTGACTCATGTTGTTCTCCTCTTGTTGATAGACCAAGGCTCTCAGGGCGGGCTGATCCCGTCAACCGGGTTCGCCCTGAGTGGCCCTGTTGATTCCCAAAATACCTTCAGCGTTCCACCGTCAGTGCGACACCCATGCCACCACCAATGCACAACGACGCAATGCCTTTTTTGGCACCTTGACGCTGCATTTCATGCAACAGCGTCACCAAAATGCGGCAACCCGATGCACCAATGGGGTGGCCGATGGCGATGGCACCACCATTGACGTTGACCTTGCTCGTGTCCCAGCCCATTTCTTTGTGCACGGCACAGGCTTGGGCAGCAAAGGCTTCGTTGATTTCCAGCAAGTCCAGGTCAGCGGGTTTCCAGCCGGCACGCTCCAAGGCTTTGCGTGCCGCAGGGACAGGGCCCATGCCCATCAGAGCGGGGTCCAGGCCTGCGCTTGCATAACTGGCAATACGCGCCAGTGGCTTGAGGCCCAGGGCCTCGGCTTTTTTGGCGCTCATGACCACCACACCCGCGGCGCCGTCGTTCAAACCAGACGCATTGCCCGCAGTGACGCTGCCGGCTTTGTCGAACGCAGGTCGCAAACCCGCCAAGACCTCGGCATTGGTTTTGCGGTTAACGAATTCGTCGGCCGCAAAAACAATGGGGTCGCCTTTTTTCTGGGCAATGCTGAAGGGCACGATTTCGTCTTTGAACTTGCCCGCGTCTTGGGCGGCGGCAGCCTTTTGCTGTGAAGCCAATGCCAGAGCGTCTTGGTCTTCGCGGCTGATGGCGTATTTCTTGGCCACGTTCTCGGCCGTGATGCCCATGTGGTACTGGTTGTAGACGTCCCACAGGCCGTCGGTGATCATGGTGTCGATCATTTTCCAGTCGCCCATGCGCTGGCCGTCGCGCGAACCCATCAAGACGTGGGGCGACAGGCTCATGCTTTCTTGACCGCCAGCGATGACGATCTCGGAGTCTCCATCACGAATGGCTTGTGCCGCCAGCATCACGGCTTTCAGGCCGGAGCCGCACACCTTGTTGATGGTCATGGCAGGAACGCCGTGGGGCAAACCGGCTTTGATCACCGCCTGGCGCGCGGGGTTTTGGCCCACGCCTGCGGTCAGCACTTGACCCAAGATGACTTCACCGATTTGTTCGCCGCTCAAATTGCTGCGCTTGAGCAGCTCTGCAATCACAGCAGCGCCCAATTCAGCGGCGGGGGTTTTGGCGAGCGTGCCACCGAACTTGCCAACGGCAGTGCGGGCAGCAGCAACAATCACGATGTCTGTGGTCATGGGAGTCTCCTTGGGTTGAATGGGGTCAGGTCAATGTCAATCAGGTGATTCAGGCGCGCTCTTTCACATAGCGGCCTGGGGCAGCTTCAATGGCTGGGTACTTCTTGGAGCCATAGCTTTTGGGTGCAGCAATTTGTTTGCCAGCAAAAGGCTTGAGCCAGGCCTGCCAGTCTGACCACCAACTGCCAGGGTGTTCTTGCGCTTTGTCAAACCAGGTGTTGGCGTTTTCAGGATAAGCGGTGGCAGAACCTGTCCAGTAACAACGTTTGTTTTTGGAGGGTGGGTTGATGACACCGGCGATGTGGCCCGACGCCCCGACCACAAAACGTTTTTTGCCCTTGAGCACCTGGGTGCTGCGGTAGGCCGCATCCCAGGGCACGATGTGGTCTTCGCGTGAAGCGTAGAGGTAAGCGGGCGTATCTATGGCTTGCAAGGTGAGCGGCTCGCCACACACGGTGAGCGCGCCTGGCTTGGCGAGTTTGTTTTCCAAATAGGTGTTGCGCAGGTACCAGCAGAACATCGGGCCGGGCAAGTTGGTGCTGTCGCTGTTCCAGTAGAGCAGGTCAAACGGCGGCGGCGTTTCGCCTTTGAGGTAGTTGCCCACCACGTAGTTCCAGACCAAGTCGTTGGGTCGCAGGGCACTGAAGGTTGATGCCAGCTCTTGGCCTTTGAGCAAGGCACCGCCCTTGGGGCTTTGGCTGCCCAGTGTCATCTCGCGCATTTGCACCATGGCTTCGTCGATGAAGATGTCCATGATGCCGGTGTTGCTGAAGTCCAGGAAGGTGGTCAGCAAGGTCATGCTGGCAGCGGGCTTTTTGCCGCGTGCAGCAAGCACAGCCAAGGCGGTGGCCAGTAAGGTGCCGCCGACGCAAAAACCCAGGGTGTTGACGCTGTTGTCCTCGCCCACTTGGCCGGTGATGTCTTGCACGACCTCGATCGCACGGATGACGGCGTTCTGAATGTAGTCGTCCCAGGTGGTGTGGGCCAGGCTCTCGTCGGGGTTGCGCCAGCTGATGACGAAGACGCGGTGGCCTTGCTCAGCGGTGTAACGAATCAGCGAGTTGTCGGGCTGCAAGTCCAGGATGTAGAACTTGTTGATGCAAGGCGGCACGAAGAGCATGGGCCGCTCGTAGACCTTGGCCGACAACCCGGTGTTGGCCTTGTATTCAATCAGCTGGAACAACTCGTTTTCGTAGACCACCGCACCTTCCGTAGTGGCCACGTTTTTGCCCACCTCAAAAACCGATTCATCGGTTTGCGACACATGCCCTTTTTGCACGTCTTGCAGCAACAACTGCAAACCCTGGCTGATGCTCTCGCCTTTTGTCTCCACGGCTTTGCGCTGGGCCTCGGGGTTCAGGGCCAGGTAATTGCTGGGCGCAACCGCATCCACCCACTGCTGCACGGCAAAACGCACGCGTTGTTTTGTTTTTTCGTCGCCTTCGAGCTGGTCCGCCAACTGAGTCAAGGTTTTTGCATTGAGCAAATACATCTGCGCGGTGAAAGCCGAGGCCGGGTTGCTGGCCCATTCTTGGGCGGAAAAACGCCTGTCCTTGAGCACAGGGGCGACGCTGCTGGCGTCCGAGGGATGTTGAAGCCGCTCCAGCGACTGATTCCACAAAGCCGTCGCTTGCTCCACATAGCCGGTCTGCACATCGGCCAAGGCTTTGAATGGCAAGGACAAAGCCGACATGGCGGTGACCATCTGACCTACCGTGGCACCAAAAGCGTCGGCGGGATCGCGCGCCGACAGGGTGGTTGTTTGCGACGATGGGGTCTTGGCCTGTGCGCGGGCAGCAGGGGTGGGGCGACGAGAATGGGGCGTCTTGCTCACGGCGGTCTCACTTGTCTCGGTTTTGTTGTCGAAGGGAGGCGGCACCTGCTTCGCAGACATTGCCTCTATTCTCGGCTACTCACTGGATGTATCCACTTGAGCTGCTGGGAATGACAGCCTCGACAGCATTTTTCAAATTATAGGATCAATTTTCATTATACGACATGTACATCGTTGCGATCGGATGGATTTATGTGGTGCTCATGATGGCGGTGGCCGAGGCCACGAGCAGCCAGGGCACGGTGCTGGGCGCGGTGTTTACGTTCATCCTTTATGGCCTTCTGCCGCTCGGCATCGTGTTGTATTTGATGGGGACGCCGGGGCGACGTAAGGCGCGCAAGGCGGCGGAAGCGGCTGAAGCTGCAGCGGCGTCACCGGATCCAGATGGCAGCGGCCATGCGCCCGGTGACACGGTCACGCCGGAACGAGAAAAACCGTGAGACCTCTTCCACAGTGCACCACTGGCCACCACTGACCTTCACCAGACCCAGTTCCTTCAACCGATCGAGCGCCAAGCCGGGCAGATCGGCCCACCATTTGGGCACCTCAGCCCCAGGGGCAGAGTGAGGGACAAAACGCGGCGTCGGTGATCCGCCGCTCGTGTTGACACCAAACCCCGTCAGCACATCGGCACCGACTTCAAAACGTCGTGGACCGATGCAGGGGCCCAACCAAGCGCTCAAGTCCGCAGGCGCACAGCCTGCCAACTCGCAGACCGCTTGTGCAGTGGCCTCCAACACACCGCCGGCCAAACCGCGCCAACCCGCGTGGGCCGCACCCACGGCGCACCCATCGGGGGCCGTGAACAGCACGGGCAAACAATCTGCCACTTGGATGGTGCAGGCTAGGCCAGGCTCTGTGGTCACGCTGGCATCGGCCTCCAACAAGGCGTTGTTGGGGTGGGTATCCGTGCCAGTCAGCCGCACCACCCGAGAACCGTGCACCTGTTTGAGAAACACTGGTTGCACCGCACAGACCTGCTGTAAACGCGCCCGGTTCTGGGCTACGTGGGCGGGGTCGTCGCCCACCGCGGTGCCCATGTTCAAGCTGTCAAAGGGCGCCAGGCTGACACCTCCGGTACGGCAACTCATCACGCTGCCCGTTCGGGAATGCACGGCACCATCGGCCCATTCAGGCCACAGCCAAGTGGTATCAGAAGACGGCGTGTTGCTTGCGCCCATGGCAATCAGCTTTGCGCGTCCGGGCAATTGGACGGCTGGGTGCTGGAAAACGCCTCCAGCTGCATGCAGGCTTCAAACACCTGCATGACTTTGGGGACGTGGCTGAGTTGGCAATTGAATCGCTGCGCGTTGAAGATTTGCGGCACCAACACCACGTCGGCCAAGGTCGGTGCATCGCCATGGCAAAAACGGCCGGTGGATGGGCTCTCCAATTGGCGCTCCACTGCACTCAAACCCTGCTCCACCCAATGGCGGTACCAGCGGTTCTTGTCGTCTTCGCTGAGTTTCAAGTCGCCGACCAAATAGCGCAGCACCCGCAGGTTGTTCAAGGGGTGAATTTCGCAAGCCACGTCCAGCGCCAGCGCACGAACGCGCGCACGCTCGACAGCGCTGGCGGGCAGCAGCGGCGGTGCTGGGTGGGTTTCTTCCAGGTACTCGATGATGGCCAGGGACTGCCCGATGAGGTGGTCGCCGTCTTGCAACAAAGGCACCAGTTGGGTCACCGACAAAGCACTGTAGGCAGAGGCCAGTTGTTCATTGCGCGCCAAGTGCACGGGCATGTAGTCGTAGTCCAAGCCCTTCAGGGCGAGCGCAATACGCACCCGGTGCGAGGCGGAAGAGCGGAAGTAGTTAAAGAGCTTCATGCGGCGACCTTTGCGCCTTCAAGCGCCATGGATCTTCACTTCCAGCGGGGCCAGGCCGTCGACCTTCGCACTCAAGGTATCCCCAGCGACCACGGCCGCCACGCCTTCCGGCGTGCCGGTGAAGATCAAATCACCTGGGGCCAGTGTCCAGGCCGCAGAGAGCTGGGCAATGATGTCGGGCACGCTCCAGATCAACTTGCCGAGCTGGCTTTTTTGTCGCAAAGCGCCGTTCACATGAAGCGTGATGTCGCAGGCATCGTTCAAGGCCCACTGCGACTTTGGCGTGATGGCACCGATGGGGGCCGACTGCTCGAACCCCTTGCCTATGCACCAGGGCCGACCTTGTTTTTTCATGTCGTTTTGCAAGTCGCGGCGCGTCATGTCCAAACCAACGGCGTAACCCCACACATGGTTCAGTGCGTTTTCAGGCGTGATGTCACGCCCGCCAACACCAATGGCCACCACCAACTCCACCTCGTGGTGCAGGTTCTGGGTCAAGCTGGGATAACTCACCTGAGCCACCGCGCCCTGCCCGGCCGGCACGACGGCATCGGCCGGTTTCATGAAAAAGAAAGGCGCTTCCTTGCCGGTGTGGCCCATCTCAATGGCGTGGTCCACATAGTTGCGGCCGACGCAGTAAATGCGGCGCACGGGGAAAACATCTCCCAAACCTGCGCCGTGGACAGGAACGGTGGGAATGATGGGCGCTGGAACGACGAAATCCATGGCGTTGTCTCCTGAAGTTCAATCAAACTGTCCTCGCATCATGCCAGTCCGAGCAACGGCATCCGGATCCCTTGCGCCCGCTACACTGACAGCCATGTATCACGCGCAGATCAAACATTGCAGAGCCTGCGGTACAGCCGTTGAGCATCGGGTGCCTGCGGACGACAACCGCGAGCGTGCGGTTTGCCCGGCTTGCGGCACGGTCCATTACCAAAACCCGATCAATGTGGTGGGCACGGTGCCGGTGTGGCAAGACAAGGTTCTGCTGTGCCGCCGCAACATTGAGCCGCGCCACGGGTTTTGGACGCTGCCGGCGGGTTTCATGGAGCTCGGTGAAACCAGCGAACAAGGCGCTCTGCGTGAGACGGTGGAAGAGGCTGGCGCGCAAATTGAACTCATGGGTTTGTTCACCGTGCTCAACGTGGTGCATGTCGGTCAGGTGCATTTGTATTACCGGGCGCAGATGCTCAGCCCCGAACTGAACCCGGGGCCTGAAACCATAGAGGCCGAACTGTTCGGTGAGGCCAACATTCCTTGGGATCAACTGGCCTTTCGCACGGTGCGCCAAACGTTGGAGCATTTTTTTGCCGACCGCCGCCGGGGTCAATTTGGCGTTCACTGTGCCGATATCACGTGATCCACTGCTGCAAACTGAATGAGTCAAGCCGACATCCCTTCCCCGTCCACAAGCCCTGCACCACGCTTGCGTGAGGACTTGATTCACCCTGACCCGCTGCTGGACTGCCTGGTGGCAGTCTGCCAGCTGCATGGGGTGACAGCATCACGGGCATCGCTGGCCAGCAGCTTGCCTTTGAATCACGAGCCCTTGAGCCTGGACCTCGCAGAACGTGCAGCCGCGCGCGCTGGCATGTCCGCACGTTTGCAGCGTGTGGCCCTCGCCGACATTGACGCGCACAGCTTGCCCGCCGTTTTGATTCTCAAAAACAACCAAGCCTGTGTCTTGCTGGGTTGGGATAGCAGCCCGGACAAGGACCCGCCCCAAACCCAAGCGCGCGTGCTGCTGCCCGAAACTGGCCAAGGGTCGGTGCGTTTGCCGCTGTCCGATTTGCAAGAACGTTTCACCGACCTGGTGCTTTTTGTACGGCCCCACTTCCGGTTTGATGAACGCACACCCGAGCTGCATGCAGCCAAAGCGAAACACTGGTTTTGGAGCGCCATTGCCGCCCAGCGTTTTGTCTACCGCGATGTGCTGTGGGCGGCCGCGCTGATCAATGTGTTTGCTTTGGCGTTTCCGCTTTTTTCCATGAATGTTTATGACCGCGTGGTGCCCAACCATGCGGTAGAAACGTTGTGGGCCTTGGCCGTGGGTGTGGTGCTGGTTCTGGTGTTGGACTTGTTCTTGCGCATTTTGCGTGGCCGTTTTGTGGACGAAGCCAGCGCGCGGGTTGATCTTCAGATTTCCGCCGGTCTGATGGAAAAAGTGCTGGGCATGCGGCTGGAGCACCGACCGGAATCTGTGGGTTCTTTTGCCTCTAATTTGCGTGGCTTTGAGCAGGTGCGTGATTTCATCGCGTCGAGCACCGTCACCGCCTTGATTGATTTGCCTTTTGCGCTGCTTTTCTTCGGCGTGATGTTGTGGATATCCCCTTGGCTGGCGCTGCCTGTGGCGGTGGCCTTCGTATTGATTTTGTTGCTGGGGTATTCGCTGCAAAACAAGCTGCACGAGCTGTCGGAAAGCACCTACCGGGCAGCGGCGCAGCGCAATGCCACTTTGATTGAAAGCCTCACCGCCATTGAGACCATCAAGTCACAGGGCGCCCAGGGCGTGATTCAAGCCAAGTGGGAACGCGCCAATTTGTTCTTGTCAGCCACGGGCGTGAAGATGCGCCGGCTGTCCAGCGGTGCGATGTATGGCACCAACTTTTTGTCGCAACTGGTGTCGGTGGTGCTCATCATCATCGGTGTCTACCTGATCAACGAACGCCAATTGACCATGGGCGCGCTGATCGCCTGCACCACATTGGCGGCACGCGCGCTGGCACCTGCCGGACAAATTGTGGGGCTCTTGATGCAGTACCAAGGCGTGCGCACCGCCATGACCTCGCTGAACCAAATCATGGACAAGCCCGTGGAGCGGCCCGAAGGCGAAACCTTTGTGCAGCGCCCGCAGTTACGCGGTGACATTGAATTTCGCAACGTCAAGTTCGCTTACCCCAACCGAACCGACGCGGCCTTGGATGGTTTGAGTTTCAAGATTGCCGCTGGCGAACGTGTGGCCTTGATCGGCCGCGTGGGCTCGGGCAAGTCCACCATTCAGCGCCTCATGATGGGTTTGTACCAGGCCACCGACGGTGCGGTGCTGCTGGACGGCATAGACCTGCGCCAGCTCGACCCGTCAGATGTGCGGCGCAATGTGGCTTGCGTGTCGCAAGACGTGACCTTGTTCTACGGCAGCCTGCGCGACAACATCACCCTTGGCCAGCCGTATGCCGACGACGCTGCCTTGGTGACCGCGGCCGATGTGGCTTGCATCAACGATTTTGTGAACCGCCACCCACGCGGCTTTGACATGCTGGTGGGAGAGCGCGGTGAATCGCTCTCCGGTGGCCAGCGTCAAGCGGTGGGACTGGCACGCGCGGTGTTGCACAACGCACCGATTTTGTTGCTGGACGAACCCACCAGCGCAATGGACTTTTCCACCGAGGCACAAATCACCACCAAGATGTCCCAGTTCGCCGCACACAAAACCGTGGTGCTGGTGACCCACCGCACCTCGATGCTGGCCATGGTGAACCGCGTGATCGTGATCGACGGCGGCAAGATCGTGGCCGATGGGCCGCGCGACCGCATCATGGAAGCGCTGGCCTCGGGCCGCGTGGCCAAGGCGGCTTGAATCCACCATGAACACAACGCCCACCCCCATCGTCACCAACGTGACTGCCCCCAGCACCACACCACCTGCGCAAGACGTGGCCGGTTTTAGACCCTTCGAACAACAAGCCGACGCGGTCATGTCGCGCAATGAAACCCAACGCGCACAGTTGATCGTGCGTGTGGCGGCGGTTGCACTCTTTTTGCTGCTGGTGTGGGCGGCGCTGGCCCATGTGGAAGAAGTGACACGCGGCGATGGCCGCGTCATCCCATCCAAACAGCTTCAGGTGGTGCAAAGCTTGGACGGCGGTGTGGTGTCTGAAATTTTGGTGCGCGAAGGTGATGTGGTGGAAGCCAACCAGTTGCTGCTGAAAATTGACGAGACCCGCGCCACCTCGGGTGTGCGTGAAAGCGCCGCCCAAGGTTTTGCACTGCGAGCACGCCAAGCGCGTTTGCGGGCCTTGGCCGAGGGCACCAGCTTCCTGCCCCCAACATCCAAGGGCGACGGCGACGAGTTGTCCACGATAGAAGAAGAACGCCGCCTCTACCAAAACAAACTCAGCGAACTCAACACACTCTTGGGCATCAACCAACAGCAATTGCAGCAGCGCATGCAGGAACTCACTGAAATGCGTGCCCGAAAAAATGCGGCGGACCGGTCCATGGAGTTCAACCAGCAAGAGCTGAACAAAACCCGTCCCCTGCTGGCCACAGGGGCCGTCTCGGAAGTGGACTTGCTGCGTTTGGAACGTGAAGTTTCCCGTAGCCGCGGTGATTCAGAACAAGCCGGTGCGCAAATCAGTCGCGTGCAAGCCGCCATTGGCGAAGCGCAGAGAAAAATTCAAGAGACCGAACTGTCCTTTCGCAACGAAGCGCGCAAAGAACTCTCTGAAGTGACTGGGCGCTTGAACGCACTGAATGAAGGCGCCGTGGCCTTGGCCGACAAAGTGGACAAATCCCAAGTGAAAAGCCCAGTTCGTGGCCGCGTACAGCGGCTGCTGGCCAACACCGTCGGCGGCGTGGTGCAACCGGGCAAAGACATTGTCGAGATCGTGCCGCTGGACGACACCCTGGTGCTGGAAGCCAAGGTGCAGCCCAAAGACATCGCCTTCATCCGCCCCGGCCAAAAGGCCACCGTTAAATTCACCGCCTACGACTTCTCCATTTACGGTGGCCTGGACGCCAAAGTGGAGAACATCAGCCCCGACACCGTGGTCGACGAAAAAGGCAACGCCTATTACTTGGTGCGGGTACGCACCACGCAAGCCAACTTCAGCGAGAAGTTGCCCGTCATTCCCGGCATGACGGCCGAGGTAGATGTGTTGACGGGGAACAAAACGGTGCTCTCCTACCTGCTCAAGCCTGTGCTCAAAGCCAAGGCTTATGCCTTGAGCGAGCGATAAACCTGGGTTGAACCTGTCGGTCAACTGGGTCGACGCCGGTTTCTTATCGCGCCAATTTACCCATTATTTGGCGGAACAGTTCACGACTTTCACCCCGTTTGGCCACAATAAGGCCACCCCAAACTTTGCCATCCCTGTAACAATTGGGGCATCCGGCCGGGTCGCTCGGCGCCGCGTTTGTCTTCCCCTTTATCCAAGGAATCACCATGCCCACCATTGTTCAAACCCAACAAGGCATCGTCACCGGTTTGTGGGGCGGCAACGCCCTGATCCGTGGCAACGACGGCGTCATGCGCGTGCTCAAAATGGGCGATGTGGTGCGCAAGGGTGACCTGATTCTGACCACCCAGGACGGCATCGTTCGCCTGACCCAGGAGGGTGAGGTTGCAGCACCTTCGGTCGCGCAGCGCGTACTCGCCAGTGAAACCGATCGCGTGATCGCTGCTTTGGAGCAAAACCAGGCCGACGCGGCCACTGCGGCTGGCCTGACTGGTGGCGGCGAGGGCAGCAATCTGGGCGAAGGGCTGCGGGTGGGCCGGGTGAACGAAAGCACCAGTGGCCCCGAATCCGGCGCGCCCTCCAACCAAAGCGGGGGCAGCAGCGCTGCAGGCGGAGGAAGCACGACGCAAAACACACCTCCAACGGCCAACTCTGCAAGTGTGACGGGCAATGAGGACAGCAGCTTGCCCATCTCCTTGATAGGAAGCGACATCGACGGCTCCGTGGTGAGCGTGCGCATTATTTCTGTTCCGAGCGGTGGCACCTTGTTGGTCAATGGTTCTCCAGTCGGGGCCGGTGCGGTATTGACACCCGAGCAGGCTGCGAATCTGCAGTTCCAGCCCAACCCCAATTTGAACGGCAACCCTGGCCCAGTGACCTTCGCCGTCACCGACAACCGCGGTGCCGAGTCCAGCACCGGAACCGTCAACCTCTTGCTGTTGCCCGTGCCCGATGCACCCGTCAGCAGCGCCGACTTCGCCAGCACCGCCGAAGACACCCCCTTGACCTTGGCACCTGCCGCCTTGTTGGCCAATGATGTGGACGTGGATGGTGACCTGCTCACCATCGTTTCCGTTCAGAACGCCAGCAATGGCACGGTGGCCTTGGTGGGCGGCAACGTCGTGTTCACGCCGCCACCCAACTATTTTGGTCCGGCATCTTTCACATACACGGTTTCCGATGGAACCGGTCGTTTCTCGACGTCCACGGTGTTCATCACAGTCACACCGGTGAACGATGCACCGGTTGCCAACGACGACTCTGGCAGCACCCGGCTCAACACCTCCATCGGTTTCCCACCCGCCACATTGCTGTTCAATGACACCGATATTGACGGGGGCGCGCTGAGCATTGTTTCGGTTCAAAACCCCATCAACGGGTCGGTCAACCTCATCAACGGCACTCCGTTTTTTGATCCAACACCGGGTTATGTGGGCCCCGCATCCTTCACGTACACGGTTTCTGATGGCAACGGCGGCACGGCCACGGCCACAGTCAACATCACGGTGACAGCACCGCCTCCCCCACCTCCACCACCACCTCCTCCCGCTACCAACGGGCTTTCCATTGACGACGTCACCGTCAATGAAGGCGCCGGAACCGCCACGTTCACCGTCACACTGGTGCCTGCGGCCACGAGTGTGGTCACGGTCAACTTCACCACGTCCAGCGGAAGCGCCACGTCGGGCGCAGACTTTTCAGAAGTGACGGGCGTGCTGACCTTCCCAATCGGCGTCACCACTCGAACCATCGTCGTTCCCATCACCAACGACTTGCTTGCAGAAGGCACAGAAACCTTCACCGTGACCTTGACCGGAGCAGTGAACGCCAGCATTGCTGACGGCACTGGCATCGGAACCATCATCGACAACGACGGCGCGCCCAGCATCGCATCTGTGTCCAGCCCTACGGTAGTGGAAGGGAACAACCTCGTTTACACGGTGGCGGTATCCGGCACTTCAACCACCAACACCACCTTCCCCTTCACCTTGGGTGGCGGCTCGGCAGCTGTGGGCGACTATGGCACGCCCACCTTCAGCAATGGTGTGACTTTGGTGGGTCCCAATCTGGTCATTCCTCCGGGCGTGACGAGCTTCAGTGTCACCTTGCCTACTGTGAACGACACGGTGGCTGAACCGAATGAGACCGTGCCCCTGGTCATCGGTGGCGTCACCGGCACCGGCATCATCACCGACAACGACAGCGGCCCCACGATTGCCACCGTCTCCAGCCCCACCGTGGTGGAAGGCAATGACTTGGTTTATGCCGTGACGGTCACCGGCACGTCTTCTACTGCCACGTCCGTCCCCTTCACCTTGGGTGGCGGCTCGGCAGCGGTGGGCGACTACGGCACGCCCACCTTCAGCAATGGCGTGACTTTGGTTGGCCCCAATCTGGTCATTCCTCCCGGCGTGACCAGCTTCAGCGTCACGCTGCCCACCGTGAACGACACGGTGTTTGAACCGAATGAAACCGTG
>JANPCX010000044.1:0-8863 GCA_031431125.1 Burkholderiales bacterium | reverse complement strand
AAATGAAAACAACGAGCAAAAGCAGCGCGGGGAAATTGACGCACATCGAATTCGCGTCATAACCGCCAGTGACCTGTGCGGCGACAAGTAAGTTCAGGCTGCTTGCTTTGGGCGATGGGAGGGCGAGAAATCACACCTGCGTTTAGCGGAGGTGCTCTTACTGCCCTTGTCGTCAGGATGAACAAACCCGATGGGCCGCTTGGGAGGCGGTGGTGGTTCAGGCGGTGTCATCAATTCACGCAGCGCGTCAAACACCTGTTTGAGCTGGTTGCGCGTATTGCGTATGCGTTGCGCAAACCCACCTTGACCGCGTCAACGATCAGGTGTTGACCGGTGCAGTGTTCGGTACGCTGGAAGTTTCGGGCGGCACCCAGCGGTGCGGCAGCAGTTCTTGCATTCGGCTGTTGGGCCAGGTCGGCAGCTTGGTGAGCACGTCTTTGAGATAAACCCACGCTTCATGCCCACTGAGTTTGGCCGACTCGATCAGCGTCATGAGCACCGCCGCGCGCTCACCAGCTTGCTGATTGCCCACAAACAGCCAGTTCTTTCGCCCCAGCGCCAGTGGCCGGATCGCGTTTTCTACTGCGTTGTTGTCAGTCGGGATGCGTGCATCGCTGAGGTGAATGGTCAATACCGTCCACCGCTTGGGCGTGTAATCCATTGCCTTGGCCGTCACGTCACCATTCATCAGTTTCTGACGCAGGGGCCACTAATTACAGCCATTTTTTATCAAAGCAACTTTTAATATAACGGAATTTTTTTATCTTTTAAATCAGAAAATTTACCTACTTCTAATAGCCCAGTTTTTAGGGGCCTGGACTTTGGAGCGCAAATCATATTGATGTCACACCCGGGGACGCTCCAAAATGCCTTGTTATGATTTTCGGCTTTAAATCTCGCCGAGCAATACCAGTACGGGGTATAACCAAATGAAATTATTTTATCCTTAATTGAATCGAACTTGGTTTCAGAATTATTTTCGATAAAAATAAATGGTTGATGCTTCTGTATTGTATTTTTGGCGCCATCAAGTACATTCTCGTCATATCCTTCGGCATCAATTTTTAACAAATCAACCCTGTCTAATTCATTTATGACTGCCAGTGAATCAATGGAAACAAGTTCTAATTCTTCATAACTTGTTTCTTCAGAGTAATCCTCTTCAGTGCTGAAGCCGGACTCAAGAGAAAAGGCACCATAATTCCACGGTTTATCATAACTGCCAGATTGAATTTTTATATTTCCATTTTGGTTGCTACAGCCTTTATTAAATGCGTAAACATTCGTTAAATTATTAATAGATATATTTCCGCATAATATTTGATACACTACTCTTTGTGGTTCAAGGCAGAATACCTTGCCTTTTTTCAATTGCTTCGCCAAAGGTATGGTATGCATTCCAATATTTGAGCCAACTTCTATGACATTGGCATCTATGGATAGTATGGAATTAAATAGCTTCACTTCCCCTTCGCACCATTCACCTAGTAAATTTACATACTCAGAAATCATATCGCCATGAATTAAAATAAATTGACCGTGTTTGCAATTTTTAATGTATGTTTTCATGATTAATAAATTTCTGAAATTGATTGGAAAATTTATCTGGCTTGCCTAAAGTAAATAAGAGTCCTTCAGCAATAGAAGTCTAAAATTTTCCAGCAAATGATTGGATAAATTTGATCTTGCTGAATTTTAGAGTCGACTCGAATAAGTTGAGTCATTTGAGCAAAACTTAGTCGCATCCATCGGGGAGTCGCATCGCATCGAGTCGCACATCCGCACATCCGCATCAGGGTCACGCATCACCTCAGCATGCAGGCGTTGGCCGATCCGGCCAGGGCGCAGGCGGTGGAGGTGCCCCAGGCGCAGCGCAGTACGGCAACGCGGCGTGCTGCACCCCAGGCAGGGGCAGGTCGAATAGAGCGCACTTTGGCGCAGTGGCTGAAATCCTGCGAAAACCGAGATGAAGCGCTTTGGCAGGCCTACACGCAGTCGGGCATTCGCATGACCGAGACGGCGCAGACGTTGGGGCTGTCTGTCTCGCGGGTGAGCCGGGTGATTTCACGGGTAGAAGCCCAGCGTCGGCAGCCCAAACCCTGACACAATTTGCCACCGTCTGCTGCCCTGCGCTGGGGGTTTCGGTATTCCTTTGATCAGCCCTTTCCCCTCATTCGCCGTGCGGCCCTTGAAACAACTATTCCAGCCGTTGTTTGCTCGTTTGACAGCATCTCGTTCTTGCGACGAAGTGCTGCGCGTGGGGCGCCACTCGCTGCAGCGTTGGACGGTGGCGAATATTGAGGGTGCCAAGAACACGGCGGGCACGGCGATGTTGCTGCAGGCCAGCGCGGATTTGCCAGCCGATGCGTGGGGCTCCTCGTCATGGCCCGGTGCGGCGTTGAGCGCTGCGCTGGCGCAGCTCTACCCCAGTGCGCCGGATAGTGGCGTGGAGGTGGTTCTGGAGTCCACGTGGTTGCCGGTGATGCTGGCGCAGACGGGCGGGGTGTTGGTTTCCGAAGCCCAAGCGGCGGCCTTGCTGCGGCACCGTTTGGCGCAGTGGTACGAAGGCCCGGATGACCCGGTAGCCTTGTGGGATGTGCGGGTGAGTTTCAACCCAGGGGACATGCTGGCATTGGGTTTTGGTCTGTCGCCCCAGGTCAGCAACGCCTTGAACCAGGCTGCCAGCCAATTGGGTTTCAGAATCACTGCTTTGACTCCCGCGTGGGCGTGGGGCTGGCAACGAGCCCAAGTGGCCCGTGTTTTTGAAAGCAGCGTTACCAACAAAGCGCGATGGTGGGGATGGCAGGAACAAGATCGACTGCTGCTGGGCTTGGTTGAGGGTGAGGGCACTGCCGCACAGGTGAAGAGTTTGCACACCGGATTGGGCTGGAGTGACGATCCGCAATATTTGGCGCAAACGGTGCGATCCGAGGCCCAGCGCCTGGGCTTGGTGGATGTGCCCCAGGATATATGCATCGGAACCTGGACACCGCAAGGCTGCTGTTTCATCAAGCACTCGCGCAAGATCACGCCATGACAGCCCGCCGCATCGACTTCTCCAAAAAAACCGGCCCGCCTTTGTTGGGCTGGTGCTGTTTGTTGATGGGGGCGGCGCTGCTGGCGAGTGCTTGGGGCTTGAAGCAACACTGGAGCGAGCAGGCCGCCGCCCTGCAACGCCAACTGACTCAAACAGAACGCGACACCCAGCGCCAACAAGTCGCCGCGCGTGCGCGTGCCGCTTTACCGCCTGCCGAGGCCAGGCGCTGGGCGCAGTGGCAAACGCAGCGGGCCTTGCCCTGGCAAGAGGCTTTGCAAGCCGTGGACGCCGCTGCGGCGCACCCGGTTTACCTGCTGGGTTTAACCTGGCAGGGTGGCTCGGACGGCAACCCCGGCCAGCTCAAATTGGAAGCCCAAGCACCCGGCTGGAACGAAGCCCTTGTGTTTGTGGACAAGCTGCAGCGCAGGCTGGACTTGGCCGCCACACCGCAGTTTGGCGCGGCCCAACTCAGTTCTCAGCAACAGGCCCAGGATGCCAGCACCAACGAGACGGTGCAGCGTTTTGTGGTGACGGTGCCATTGCGTTTGGCTGCCCGTGCAACATCTGCAGCGGCCCAGGCGGCGGTCGTGCCGCCCATCAATTCGGCCAATTCGATGCGCGCCACGCCATGACGAGCCCAATGACCGTGCCAACGTCATCACCCGCTGCACGCCACCTGCGCTGGCAGTTGTTATGGCACCGCAGCTTGCAGCGCCTGGGGTGGCCGGGCTTGCTTGGATTGCTGCTTCTTGTGGTGGCGTTGCTGGTGGGCGCACTGGCCTGGCAAACCCAACGCCACTTGGTTGCATTGGAGCAAACCAGCCGTGTGCAGAACCATGCAATAGCCCGAGCGTCCTCCGCAAGCACCGTCAACACCACAACCCCCGAAGAGCCGCTGCCCACACGAAGCGATATTCATACGCTGATTGCTCAGATCCAACGCAGTGCGGCCCAACAGCAGTTGGTGTGGTTAGCCGCCGACTACCGCTACAAAGCCGCCACGGCCGAGAGCCTCGCTCGTTTAGAAGTGCATGGCAGCTTGCGTGGGGCCTACAAGCCGCTGCGGCTGTGGTTGGTGCAACTCAAAGAAGACGCACCCAGCCTGTTGCTACAAGAAGCCAACATCAACCGCCCGAATGCCGACGTGGCCGAGGTGGACGCCAAGCTGGTGTTGGCGTTTGCGCTGGCAGATGGATTTCCGCCTGGAAATTCAGCACCCTTGGGGTTGGGTGGGGCAGCCCAAGCACAAGCCCCAGCACCCGCTGCGCCACCAAGCCGTGAGGCCCCACGATGAAACAAGGCCGTTTGCCCTGGTTGCTGGCGGTAGCGGCGGTGTTGCTGCTGTTGCGCTGGTTTGCGCCTTTGCAGCCTGCTTCAAAGGCGGTGGACATTGTTTTGCCGAGCGAGGCTGTGGTCTCGCCCACCGTGAGCAGCGGGAATTTGGATCAGGCCGCTGTTCCTGCTATTCCTGCTGTTGCCAGCGCAGCCCACACCGCAGCATCCAATTCGGAACCCAGCCGCGTCGGTGTCGGTGCGCAAGTGGAGCAGGGCAAGGCTGTGGATGCCAGCATGGGCAACGCGTTTGCTGTGCGCTCACCGCCAGTCCCTGACACTCCACCACCGCCCACACCACCGGTCGCACGGGTTCAAGCAGCAGCACCACCTCCCGTCATGGCCGAGGCCACTGTGCCACCGCCACCGCCACCGCTGCAAGTGATCGGCACCTGGGATGATGGGGTCTCACCGGGTGTGTTCATTTCCACGCCGCAGGCCACGGTGCTGGCACGCAAAGACACGGTGCTGATGTCGGACTACCGTGTGGTGTCCATCAGCGATGGAACGGTCTCGCTGCTTCAACTGTCGTCTCAGTCGCCCTGGAGTTTGGCGATCCCGCAGAATGCACCGCCTGCACACGCCCCAAACAGGCCTGCCCCTGCACCACCAGCCAGGCCTCAATACCGGCACCCTCCGGTGATCAGTCCATGAATCCGATTCGTTTTGTTGCTGTTGCTTCTCGCCCTGGCTCGCTGCCCTTGAAACCGCGTTTGAAACCGCGCTTCAAGCCGCGCCTGAAAGTTCTGGCAATCGCCTGCGCCGCCACCATGGTGCTCTCGGGTTGCGCGGGCTACCAAGCCTTCAGGCAAGGCCAGTCCGACATTGCTGCGGGCCAAACCGAGCCTGGTGTGGCCAAACTCAAAACGGCCATGGAGCAAAGCCCGAACAACAGCGAGTTCCGGCGCGGCTACTTCACCCAGCGAGAAAATGCCATCAACGCCGCCCTGCGTGATGCCGAGGTTGCACTGGAGCGTGGCGAGTTTGACGCCGCGTTAGAGGCCTACGCCCAAGCCCTGCGCCTGGACGCTGCCAACACCCGCGCCAATGCAGGCAGCGCCAGGGTGGGAATCGCCAAGCGCCATTGGGCAGCCATAGACCAAGCCGCTCAATTGGCGCGTGACAGTCAACTCGACGCGGCCATCAACAAAACCCGCCAGGTCCTCTCAGAAAACCCCAACCACCGCCGCGCCCTGCAAGCCCTACGCCAGTTGATGCGTTTGCAAGCCGACACCACAGGCAAAGAACTGGGCATCTACCCCAAGCTCAAAGCGGCTTACCAGGTGCCAGTCTCCTTGAGCTTCAACGGTGCCAGCTTGCTGCAAGTGTTTGAGGCCCTGAAGCAAGCATCAGGTTTGAATTACATGATTGAGCGCGATGTGAGGCCAGATTTACGCATCACGCTGTCGGTAACGAACAAGCCCGTAGAAGACATCGTGCGTTTGATCCTGGCGACCAACCAACTCGAGCGCCGCGTGCTGGACGACGACACGCTCTTGATCTACCCCAACACCCCCGCCAAAACCACCGAGTACCGCGAGATGGTGGTGCGCAGTTTTTACTTGAGCAATGCCGATGCCACCGAGGTGGCCAACATGCTCAAAACGGTGGCCAAGGTCAAGGACGTGGTGGTGGACAAAAAGCTCAACATGGTCATGGTGCGCGACTCGGCCGAGGCCATACGCCTGGCAGAAAAGGTCATCGCCGCGCAAGACCTGGCCGAGCCTGAGGTGATGTTGGAGCTGGAGGTGCTGGAGGTCAGCATGAACCGCTTGGTCGATCTGGGCATCCGCTGGCCCGACTCGGTCTCTGCGGGCATCGTGGGCAATGAAGGCATTGCGGGCCAACTGCGTTTGGACGAGAGCAAAAAGATTGCCGATGGCATGGTGCGGCTCAAGTTCAACGACCCGCTCGTCTCCGCCCAATTGCGCAGCCAAAAAGGCAATGCCAATTTGCTGGCCAACCCCCGGGTGCGGGTGCGCAACAAACAGCCCGCCAAAATTTTGATTGGTGAGCGAGTACCCGTGATCACCACCACCGCCACCGCCAATGTGGGTTCGTTTGAAACCGTCACCTACCTGGACGTGGGCCTCAAACTGGAGATCGAACCCGTGGTGTCGCTGGACGACGAGGTGTCGATGAAAATTGCGCTGGAAGTCTCCAACATTCTGGAGTCGATTCCCCGCGCCAGCGGTACCTTGGTCTACCGCCTGGGCACACGCAACACCTCAACCACCTTGCGCGTGCGCGACGGTGAAACCAACATCCTGGCCGGGCTGATCCAGCGTGACGAGCGACGCGCCAACAATGGCGTACCGGGCTTGAATGAAATTCCCCTGGTGAGCAAACTGTTCGGAGCCTCCCAGGACAGCGACACGCGCACCGAGATTGTTTTGTTGATCACGCCACGCATCGTGCGCAACCTGGACCTGCCGGGCCTGGGGTTGCAGGAGTTTTTGGCGGGCACCGAAAGCGCAGTGGGTGCGGCGCCGATTCAGTTGGGCACGCCGCGTCCTGCGGCGGTCAATACCAACACGCCGCCCACGGCGCCGCAGAGAACCCAGTCGCCGATCCCGCCAGGGATGGCCCCACCTGTCCCCATCCCAATTCCTATGCTGGTGCCATCCACGCCGCCCACAACGCCCGCGCCGGGACTGGTGGCACCGCCCTTGGTGCCGAGTTCTCCGGGTGGCACGGCGGAACCTGTTGGAGCCAGCAGGTGAGAGCGCATCGCCAGGGATTCTCTCTGGTGGAGTTGTTGGCGGTGGTGGCCATCATGTCCATCCTGGCCACCATCGGCTTGCCGCTGATGGAGTTGTCTCAGCGCCGCACCCAGGAGGAAGACCTGCGCCGATCACTTCGAGAAATCCGCAGCGCCTTGGACCAATACAAACAACTCGTCGACACCGGACGCATATCGCAGCAGGCGGGCGGTTCGGGTTATCCACCGAGTTTGGAGGTGCTCAGCCAAGGGGTCGTGGATGCGCAGTCGCCCCAAGCCGCCAAGATTTATCTGCTGAGGCAGTTGCCCCGCGACCCCATGGCTCCAGCCGATCAGGCTGCTGCCAACACCTGGGCACCACGAAGCTATGCGAGCCCGCCGGACGAACCCCAGCCTGGCCAAGACGTGTTCGACGTGCATTCCAAGTCCAGCGCCGTGGGCCTGAACGGCGTGCCTTACGCGCAGTGGTGATGACGACGCCTACCCCACCCATTCGCTCCGCCAAAAAACGCAGGGGCTTCACCCTGATGGAGCTGCTGGTGGTCATGGCCATCTTGGGCCTGCTGCTGTCCATTGCAGCGCCGCGTTACTTTGATTCAGTGGACGGGGCGAAGGAAGCGGCCCTGCGCACCAACCTGCGCCTGATGCGCGAGGCCATCGACAAATACCGTGCTGACACCGGTCAATACCCGCCCACCCTGGAGCAGCTGGCCGTCAGCCGCTATCTGCGAGCCATTCCACCCGACCCCGTGACCGAATCAGAAAAAACCTGGGTCATCGTGCCGCACCCTGATGGTCAAACCCAAGGCGTGTACGACGTGCGCAGCGGGGCAACGGGTACGGGGCGTGATGGCAAACCCATGGGCGAGTGGTGATGCAGCACCGCACATCAACCGCAAAACACAACCGGCTCGAAGCGTTGAAGCGCAGCCGCCAGCGTGAACGCAAAAGTGAACGCAAAAGCCAAGGCGGTTTCACTTTTTTGGGTTTGCTGCTGGCCATCGTATTGCTGGGCATAGGCTTGACCGCCGCCTCTGAAGTCTGGTTCACCACGGCGCAGCGTCAGCGCCAGGCGCAAAGCCAGTGGGTCGCCCAAGAGTTCGTGCGTGCCATTGGCAGCTATTACGAAAGCGGGCCCGGCGGTGTCAAACGTTTCCCCAAAAGCGTGGATGACTTGCTGGAAGACCGGCGCAGTGGAACGGTACGCAGACACCTGCGGCAAATTTATGTGAACCCGCAAACGGGCAGCCGAGAATGGGCTTGGGTCACCGCACCTGACGGCGGGTTGATGGGGGTTCAGGCACCGGTTTGGCAGGCTGGCACTGAATCGTTACGCCAACCTGAGTTCGTCTACGTTCCATTGAAACCTTGAGGTGGGGCCAAACGCCCGCCTCCTACCTCCCACCTTGTAGTTGCCGATGTACGCTCTCAAACACCTCCAGGCCACCTCCGGTACCTGGTGCTGGGTGGTGAACTTCAGCCGCAACGGAACCATGTACTCCAAGCGGTTTTACGAACCCATGTACGGGGGCTCCATGCAAGCCCGCCAAGCGGCGATTGCGTGGCGTGACGAGATGTTGGCCAAAACCAAGCCGATGACGGTGGTCGAGTTCAGCCAAAAGGTTCGCAGCTGTTGACGCCAGCCGAAAACTGCTCACCAAAGCGCAGGTATTTCAGTTTAAAAGTGACCAGGGTGTATAGCCGCTGTTGCCTAAGTTTTAGGCAGGAGCAAAAAGGTGATCACCATGGAAATGATGGGCAAGGTAAGGCGG
>JANPCX010000043.1:0-23645 GCA_031431125.1 Burkholderiales bacterium | reverse complement strand
GCAACCCGAGTACCGTGAGGCTGTCGCGCACCAGGGTGACCAGCACGCCAGTGACCAGGGGCGTGACCTGGCCGGCGTTGTAGATGATCCTCGAGCTCAACGCGCCGGAGGTGTTGGCGTCGAAGTAGTGGGTCGGCAAGCGCAGCATCTTGTCAAACATCTCTGCACGCACGTCGGCCAGCACCTTTTGCGATACGCTGGCCAGTGCCACCGTCTGGGCGAAGTCCGCCAGCCCGCGCAGCGTGAACAGCAGCACGAGCAAGATCGGCGTGAGCACAATCGCTTGCGGGTTTTTGTCGACGAAGCTGCCGTCTAGCAGCTGCTGCAGCAGCGCGGGCAATGCGGAATCGGTGGCAGCACCCAATACCATGGCCACCAAGCCGATCACGAATACGGGCCAGTAGGGGCGCACATATCTCAACAGGCGGCGGTAGATGACGGCGTCAGAGTATTGGGTCACGGTCGGGTGGACATGAAAGCCTGGATTGTCCACGCTTCCGATGTCTCCCTGGGGCCTTCAGACTCTGCAGTCGAACAGACGCGCATGGCGTCCTTCGGCGACTTGGCGCGAGTCACGAAGAAGGCGCCGGCCTGGCGCAGCGCACACAGCTGCGCACAGTCGACAGAGCTGCGATCCATCACTTTGGGTAACGCTGAACAAGTCCCTGCGGTTCGCGCACCCCTGCTTTGGGCGGTCTGCTGCGTTGAAAATCCTCGCCATAGCGGGGCTATGGCTGTGGTTTTCGCCTTGCATCCCATCCCCAATCGAGGCCTTGCACTCTCGCGGGGACTCATTCAGCGTTGCCTTGAACCCCGTTGGCCCCTGCTTTGGATGACGGTGTTGCTCGCCTGTTGTACAGCGCCGCTGCTGTTTCCTGCCAAAGCCATGTCGTCGCAGCAGCAGGGTATGGCGGGTGAGTTTCCCAGCACCTGGGACGGCCGTGTGCTGCGCCCGCTTGCCTTGAGCCCGGTGGAACAACGTTTCGCTGCGCAGTTCCCTGGACGGCTGGTGCGTTTGACGGACGGCGAACAAAGTTTGGTCTGGCGCGAAGTGCGTTCGCCCACCCGGCTGCTGCACCCTGCCGCCGACTGCTACCGGGGCATCGGTTACCGCATTGAAACCACCCAGCTGGAGAACGATGCGCAAGCGCGGTTGTGGCGCTGTTTTGTGGCGGTGCGCAACACCCCCTCGGGACCGGAGCGGGTGCGTGTGTGCGAGCGCATCGTGGATGCGAAAGGCCTGGCCTTCACCGACACCTCCAGCTGGTTTTGGGCCGCGCAGCTGGGGCAGTCCACAGGACCCTGGTTGGCCATCACCACGGCGAGGGCTTTGTAATGTTGGATGTTTTCTCTCGGCGTCACCGCACGACCAGGCTCGCCACAACACCACGAAGCTCACGCCGCCTGCTGCGCTGCTTGCTGGTCCTCACAGGCACCTTGTTTTTGTTATTGAGTGCCTTGCTGATTTGGGCTTGGTTCATGCTGCGCGCAGCGCCTGGTGAATGGTCGACGCCCGTGAGGCTCGGGCCATGGACGGTGCAAGCCAGTGTGCCTGCGCTGTTTCGTGTGGGCACCCACCCGTTGACGCTGAAGGTGCTGACACGTTGGTCGCAAGGTCGAACCCTGCACACCCGCTGGGGTCGATTGCGTTCGCAGGGGGAGCCGGACAAGGGTGCGTGGCAACTGCAATGCGAACCCTGTGTGCTGCGCGTCGCTGCCTTGGGGCCCCAGCCTTTGACCTTGCAGTCCGTCCAATTCACCGTGCGGCGCCAAGGACAAAACCAGGTGCACGGCGAGGTGGTGGTCAAACCCGCCACTGCCGCACTGGGGCCCATCAGTGCGCCCGTGGCGGGACGGTGGTCCTTGCAAATGCACAACACCGAGGCGAACGTGACGCTGGCTTTGCCCTCCACAGAACTGCACGATGTGGTGGGTCTGTGGGCGGCTCAACTGCCCGAATGGCCCCGCGCTCAAATTCAAGGCCGCATGACACTCGACGTGGCCTGGCAGTTCCCCCGCAACACGGGGCGCATCACGCCGGTGCTGCAAGGCTTTGAGGTGGCGGGCCTGGGCACCGAGGCCTTGCGCACCGCCGAGACGACTTGCCGTGGCGCCATCCCCGCCCAGGGCTGGGGACCGTGGTTGCCCCGTGCCGTGCTCGCGGCCGAAGACCAGCGTTTCATGGAACACAACGGTTTCGATCTCGCCGCGCTGCAAAACGCCTGGAGCGCCAACCAAGGCGACCACCCCGGACTGCACGGCGGCAGCACCCTGAGCCAACAACTGGCCAAGATGATTTACACCGGCGACGAGCGCCATGCGCTGCGAAAACTACGCGAGTTGCTTTTTGCGGTGGAGCTCGACCGCACCCTGGGCAAAGCCCGTGTGCTCGATCTCTACCTCGCCATGGCACCCTGGGGCCAAGGCCAATGCGGCGCGGTGGCCGCAGCGAAACACTATTTCAAGAAACCGGTCCAGCGATTGACGCCCACCGAAGCGGCGTGGTTAGCGAGCTTGTTGCACGGTCCAACCATCGAGTTGGCCCGTTGGGAGGCACTTGACCCGCAACGGGTGGATCGCACCTCTTGGGTGCTTCAGCACATGCGCCCCTTGTCGGCAAAGCAGCGAACGGCCCTGGTCAGCGAGTTGCCCACGTGGTCTGGGCCCCTATTGACCAGGCCACCCCCTTGAACGGGGTGCGATTCAAAGCAATGTGTGATGGGTTGGCTGTCTGTCAATGTGTCGTTCCCGCGCAGGCGGAAATCCAGTCGGTGGTGGCAGGTAGAAGCGGGGGATGCGATGAGGCACATCCCTGGATTCCCGCCTGCGCGGGAATGACGGCTTTTTGCTGATCTCGATGCCCATCACTTGGGGTCGCACCCCCCTTGAACAACCGTCAAACGCCATCAATTACCATCGCGCGGGGAATGGTCCCCGGAGGGTATTGAACATGTTGCGAAAAATCCTGATTTCCATGACGGCTTTGTTGAGCCTGGCGCTCAGCGGCTGCGGCTACAACGAGTTTCAGAAGTTGGACGAAGAAGTCAAGGCCGGTTGGTCCGAGGTGCTCAACCAGTACCAACGCCGTGCCGACTTGATCCCCAACATCGTGGCCACGGTCAAAGGTGAAGCCAACTTTGAGCAAGAAACACTCACCAAGGTGGTCGAGGCCCGCGCCAAAGCCACCAGCATCCAGGCCACACCCGAGTTGGTGAACAACCCTGAAGCGTTTGAGAAATTTCAGAAAGCACAGGGCGAACTCAGCGGCGCCTTGAGCCGTTTGTTGGTGGTCAGCGAACAATACCCCAACCTCAAAGCCAACCAAGGTTTTCAAGACCTGCGGGTGCAATTGGAAGGCACGGAAAACCGAATCACTGTTGCACGGAACCGTTACATCAAAACCGTGGCCGACTACAACGTGCTGGTGCGCAGCCTGCCCAGCAACCTCACCGCCATGTTGATGGGCTACAAGGTCAAGCCCAGCTTCACGGTGCAAAACGAAGCGCAAATCTCGGCCCCACCGGCAGTGAGTTTTGACAAACCGGCCAAGCAGTGAGCATCTGATGGACGCCACTCGGGCGTTTGGGCAGCTTGGCCGCAGCGCCCTGAGGGTGGTGGTGTCGGTTGCACTGGTTTTGTTCTTGGCGGCTACCGCCGCGTGGGCCCAGGACGTGTTGCCAGTGCCGCCGCTGTCGGGCCGCGTCATCGACCAAACCGGCACACTGACTGCGGCGCAGAGCAGCGCCTTGAGCGGCAAGCTGGCGGCCCTTGAACAAAGCCAAGGCAGCCAGGTGGTGGTCTTGGTCGTGCCCACCACACAACCGGAAGACATCGCCGCCTACGCCCAGCGGGTGGGTGACGCATGGAAGATAGGCAGGCGCGAGGTCGGTGACGGGCTCCTGATCGTGGTCGCCAAAAACGACCGCAAGGTGCGCATGGAGGTCGCCAAAACACTGGAAGGTGCCATCCCCGACCTGATGGCCAAACGCATCATCAATGAGCAGATCACCCCTGCGTTCAAGGCCGGTGACTTTGCGGGTGGGCTGAACGCGGCAGTCGATGCCGCAGCCGCCCGCATTCGCGGTGAAGGCCTGCCCGAGCCGGTCACTTCCCCCTCCGGCGGGTCCTTTGGTGTCGACCTGGGCTTGGAGGGTTGGTTGACCTTTCTCTTCATTGGCGTGCCGATTGCGGGCGCCGTGCTCACCAGTTTCTTGGGCCGCAAGCTCGGCGCCGTGGCCACTGGCGCCGGGTTCGGCGGCTTGGGCTGGCTGGCCACTTCCAGCGTTTGGATGGCGGGCTTGATCGGCGTGGGTGCCTTGGTGATGGTGGGCTTACTCGGTTCCAGCGCCGTGCGGCGTGCATCTGGCCGACACGGCGGCGGCCCCACCATTTGGACCGGGGGTGGAAACGGCGGAGGTTGGGGCTCGGGCGGTGGCGGTTTCAGCTCCGGTGGTGGCGGTGACTTTGGTGGCGGCGGTGCCTCGGGAGACTGGTGATGAACAAACTGCGACGCTTGATCAAACACCGCCTCTGGGATGAAACCGATGCTGCACGCGCTTTGGGCAAAACGGCTCTGGCCCGCATCGAAGAACGCGTGCGTCAAAGCGAAAAGCACCACGCGGGCGAAATTTGCGTTTGTGTGGAAGCCAGCTTGCCCTTGAGTTACCTTTGGCGCGGTGCGTCATCCCGCGACCGGGCCATCACCCAGTTCGGCAAACTCAGGGTCTGGGACACAGCGGGCAACAACGGCGTGCTGATTTACCTGTTGCTGGTTGAGCGCAAAGTAGAAATCGTCGCCGACCGTGGGCTCAATACCCATGTGTCAGCCGCGCAATGGCAGGCGGTACTTCATGCCATGCGTTCGGACTTTCAAGCCGGGCG
This sequence comes from Burkholderiales bacterium, assembly GCA_031431125.1. Classification (GTDB taxonomy): domain Bacteria; phylum Pseudomonadota; class Gammaproteobacteria; order Burkholderiales; family Burkholderiaceae_C; genus JANPCX01. The sequence continues at coordinate 18,764 of JANPCX010000043.1, read as the reverse complement.
GTTTGAGGCCGGTTTGCTCAACGCGGTGGATCAGGTGGACGTTTTGTTGCGCGCCCACTGCCCGCTGCCTGCCGGGCAAACCGCCGTCAATGAACTGGTGGATGGGGTGAGGCTGGGCTGAGGTCTCAGTAGCACAAATCCATGCCACGAACCACGGGTCGTGGCGTTCGAAGGGATGTGTGGCGAACGTTCGGCACACCCGGCGCATGGGTAAACGGATCGACGTTAGGATCGGCTGCGCGTCGCAACCAACCCTCGTCGGAGAATTCAAACCCATGCCCAACACACGAACCCCGAATGCAGTCCGTCTGGAATTCGCTCCCGGAGCTTTGGTGCATTCCAATCTCTCGGGAGCAGCCTTCACGGGTGATTGGTTGTGGGTGGCGGGCGACGAAGCCTGTGGCCTGGACAGGTTGCGTCGACTGGAGCCCACGGGCCAAGAGGCCCTGCGTTTCGGCGAGGTGCGCGACTTTCCGCTGGCAGACCTGCTGGACTTGCCCGGCGAGGCCGATGAAGAAGCTGATCTGGAGGGCATGGCCGTGGCCGACGGTTTTCTCTGGGTGGTGGGCTCGCATGGGCTGAAACGCAAGAACACCAAACCCGACCGCGACCACGCCGAGAACGCCAAGCGGCTGGCCAAACTTTCACTCGACGGCAATCGGCGATTGTTGGCTTGCTTGCCGATTGAACTCGATGCCAAGGGAGAGCCCTGCCTGGTGCGCAAAGCCCAGGATGGTCGGCAGGCGCTGCGCTTGAAGGGCGACGCCCAAAGCAATCTGCTGACACGGGCCTTGGCCGACGACCCCCACTTCGGGCCCTACATGGCGATTCCGGGCAAGGACAACGGCTTTGACATTGAGGGCTTGGCGGTTGACGGCCGCAGGCTGCTGCTGGGCCTGCGCGGTCCGGTGCTGCGGGGTTGGTCGGCGCTGCTGGAAATCTCGGTCGAAGTCCGTGGCGACCAACTGAGGCTGGCGCCACTGGACGACAGCGACCTCTTGATCCGCAAGCACTTCTTGCAGCTCGATGGCCTGGGCGTGCGCGACCTGCATTTCTCGGGCGACGACCTCTACATCTTGGCAGGCCCGACCATGGTGCTCAACGGTGAAATTCGTGTCTTCAAGTGGCCTGGCGCCAAGCCTTTGTTGGCGGCCAACCGCGAGCCGGTGCGTTTCGAGGCGGCTTTAAGCGCATCGGTGTCGCTGCCCCATGGGCCGGGAACCAACCGCGCCGAGGCCTTGTGCGACCTGCCGCCCGCCATGTCAGGGCGCAAACCCAGTTGGCTGGTGCTTTACGACGCACCGGGTGCGGACCGCAAGGACGGTGAGCACACCGTGTTCGGTGACTTGCTGCGCCACGATTGACCCCCAGCCTGCGCTCACCTCCACCGCACCATGTGGGCCCCGCCAGTAGTCGACCCTGCGTCGCTGCTTCAATTCGTCATTAATGCGGCTGCGGGCGGCAAGGGTGGGGACGACAAACGCCAGGCGATTGAGTCTGCGTTGGGAGCGGCCGGGCGGCAGGGTGAATTGCTTTTCTGCACACCCTCAGAGTTGCCCGGGATGGCGCATCAGGCGGCGACCAAGGCCAAGGCTTCAAGCACGGCCGTGGTCGCCGTGGGTGGCGATGGCACCCTCAATACCGTGGCACAAGCTGCCCATGCCGCAGGCTGCGCCATGGGGGTGGTTCCCCAAGGCACGTTCAACTACTTTGCCCGAACCCACGGCATTCCCGCCGATCCCGCCCAAGCGGCAAAACAGTTGCTGAACTGGGCGCCACAACCCGTGCAGGTGGCGGCCATCAACGACCGTGTGTTCCTGGTCAACGCCAGCCTGGGGCTCTACCCCGACTTGCTCGAAGACCGGGAGGCATTTAAAGCCCGCTTCGGCCGCAGCCGGTGGGTGGCTTTGGTCGCGGCCTGCATCACCTTGTTGCGCGCACAACGCCGACTGGATCTGCACATTGAGCTCGGTGCGTCGGCGCGCGACGTGCGTGCGCTGACGCTGTTTGTGGGCAACAACCGGCTGCAATTGGAGCAACTGGGTGTTGAGCCTGAGTTGCCGCCGGAAAGCGGTCCGATGGGGGGTCGCATGACAGCGGTGATGCTGCGGCCCATCGGCACGCTGTCGATGATCAGACTCATGCTGCACGGTGCCATGGGCACGCTCGGCGAAGCGCAGGGCGTGGAACGTTTCGAGTTTGAGCACATGGTGGTCAAGCCCGCTCGACTGCCGGGCAGGCGCGCCGTGAAGGTGGCGTTTGATGGTGAAGTGACCCGCTTGCGCCCGCCGCTGGACTTCCGCGTCCTGGCCCAACCGCTCTACCTCTTGATGCCCAGCCCTGGCAGTGAGGCACTTGTGGCCACTGGAGCGGCGGGATGAGCGTGTTGCTCCATGTGTCCGACACGCATTTCGGCACCGAACAAACGCCGGTGGTTCAAGCACTGACCCGCCTGGCCCACCAACAGCAGCCTGACTTGGTCGTGCTGTCAGGTGACATCACCCAGCGCGCGCGACCGGCGCAGTTCCAGGCGGCGCATTCGTTTGTGCAGCAGCTTGGCGCGCCGGTGTTGGCCATTGCGGGCAACCACGACATCCCGCTCTTCGATCTGTGGGCCCGCTTGCGCCGCCCCTATGCCCGCTACACCGCCGCTTTCGGGGCTGAGCTTGAACCGGCACACACGTCGTCAGACCTGATGGTGATCGGCGTCAACACCACGCGGGCATGGCGGCACAAACATGGCGAAGTGTCCCCGTCCCAAGTGGATCGTGTGGCACGGCGGCTCGCCGGTGCGGCGACAAAACAGCTGCGTGTGGTGGTGGTTCACCAACCCGTGGCCGTGACCCTCCCTGTCGACGTGCCCCACACACTGCGCGGTAGCAGGGGCGCCCTGCAGCATTGGGCGTCGGCGGGCGCAGACCTGGTGCTGGGCGGCCACATCCACCTGCCCTATGTGATGGCCTTATCAGGCCACGCGCGCCCGCTCTGGGCGGTGCAAGCCGGCACGGCGGTCTCGCGTCGGGTGCGCACGGGCGTGCCGAATTCGGTGAACTTGCTGCGCTGGGGGGCAGAATCACGGCCCGGTTGCTGTGTCATCGAACAGTGGGATTTTTCGGCAGAGGGGAAAACATTTGTTTGTGCCAAGGTCACCGAAGTCTGGCCCGCAAGGGCCTAGGAGACTGCTCGGCAGAAGTTCGTCGGCCGCAACGCAGTCTCCTAACCCGCATATTTCACCAGGTCGCTCTTCTATGCCCCGCAACACTGCATGAATGCTCACTTTCTTGGCTTCGAGTACCTGGTGAAATATGCGGGCTAATGTCCTAAAACAGGCGCACGATCAACATCCCGAGCACGCTGATCACGACGCTGCTGGCCAAGGGAATAAACCACTCGCGGCCGAACAGGTGGAATCGGAAGTCGCCGGGCAAACGGCCAAAACCAATCTTGGCCAGCCACTGTTGCAGGCGGCTGAAGATGATCAGCGCGAGGAAGACGACGATCAACCAGCGGAACATGGGGTGCCGCTCGTGCTGGGCGCATGACGGGCCAGGGTAACCCCACCACCGTCATTCCCGCGAAGGCGGGAATCCATCGTTGAGACCGCACTGTATTCCCGCCTTCGCGGGCATGACGGGCCGAGGTGGGATGCTGGGTAGATGGGCCTCTTCTTGCGCCTGGCAAAGGCTTCACTCACAGCGTGTGCGTCCGGTCGCCCTGCGTAAATCCCAGCGGCGTTTGATTGAAGCTGGCATCGCAGCCTTTGGCCAAGCCCAGCACCTTGAAGAGTTCGCCCATCTCATGTTCGGTGAGCAGTTTTTGGGTGTTGACCCGCGATTTCAAATCAGCGCTTTGCAGCTCGTTCATCACGCCGCAGTTCATTAAAAATCGTGCTTGGCTGGTGTAACCCAACACCTCCATCCCCGCGTTCTGCGCAGCTACCGCGATGCCGGTGAAGTTCACATGCGCGGTGATGTCTTTTTCGCCCGGGGCGTCCAAAGGATCGGTATCCGCCAGGTGGGCGCGGTGGCACATCAGGGTGCCGCCCGTGCGCTGTGGGTGGTAGTACTCGGCCTCGGGGAAACCGTAGTCGATGAAGAAGGCAGCACCACGGGTCAATCGTTCGGCCAAGGAAGCGATGAAAGCCTCGGCTTGGGGGTGAATTTCGGTGACAGTGCCAGGGACAAAGGGCCCGTCGCTCGGAGGGCGCAAGTCGGTGGGGCGGTCCATCCAGGCGAGTTGTTCAACGCCGTCCACCGCTTGCAACACCACACCGCGCTCCAACCACTGCTGGCCATCAAAGTACAGCAATTGCACCGGCATGGCGTCGAGCACCTCATTGCCCACCACCACCCCTTCGAGATGCTCGGGCCAGGTGTCCAGCCAACGCACTTTGTGGGCATGGGCCTTCAACACGGTTTGTTGACGCTCCCGCAAACTGCCGGAGAGGTCGATGATGGTGTACCGGGTCACTTGCTCGCCCAGCGTTTCCAGCAGTTGCAAGGCCAGGGCGCCAGAACCCGCGCCGAACTCCCAGACCTCACCGCCGTTCTTGCCACTTTGGCAGGCCATCAAAGCTTGTTCCACTTGCCGCGCCAAGCAGCGGCCAAAGAGGGGCGACAATTCGGGGGCGGTGACGAAGTCGCTGCCCGAAGACGGCAAGACGCCAAACTTTCTGCTTTCCCGGCTGTAGTAACCCAGGCCAGGTGCGTAAAGTGCCAAAGCCATATAACGGTCAAACGGCAACCAACCGCCTTGGGCTTCGATTTGTTTGGCGATCAAACGCTGCAAACTGGTCACGGGCTGGGTAGATACACCCGACTGGGACGAATGGATAGGCATGCGGCATCTTAAGGGGCTTGCGCATGCGGACGACCTGAAAGCACCATCGATTGCCGAGTTTTAGACAACATCAATATGGTCACATCAACTACCCCCTCCCCCCGCCCCGTGGCCCTGGTCACGGGAGCCGCCCGCCGTTTGGGCCGGGAGATCGCCTTGGACTTGGCCCGCCATGGTTTTGATGTGGCCGTGCACTGCCGCCACTCGCGGGATGAAGCGCAAGACACTGTCGCTGAACTCCAATCCCTCGGTGTCCAAGCCCAGGTGTTCGCCGCCGATTTGTCGGATGAAGCCGCATGCCGCGCCTTGGTGCCCGCCGTGGTGGCGCAGTTCAAACGCCTGGACGCCATCGTCAACAACGCCTCCACGTTTGAATACGACGCGCCGGGCAGCTTCAGTTATGCCGCCATGGACTTGCACCTGCGTGCCAACACCGGGCCGGCCGTCCTCTTGGCACAGGCGCTGTTTGATCATCTGAAGGGCTGCGCCGAAGTCGGTTGCGTGGTCAATTTGGTGGATCAAAAACTGTGGAACTTGAACCCCGACTATTTCTCTTACACCCTGTCCAAAGCCGCGCTGGAGGCGGCGACGGTGATGCTGGCCCAAGCGCTGGCTCCGCAGGTGCGGGTGTGTGGGGTGGCCCCGGGTGTGACCTTGGTGTCGGGGCCCATGAGCAAAGACGAGTTTGAAGCGGCTCACGGGCTCACACCACTCAACCGTTCATCCACGCCGCAAGACATCGCCCGCACGGTGCGGTTTTTGATCGAATCCCCGGCCATCACCGGCACCACGCTGCTGGTGGATGGCGGCCAACACTTGATGGCCCAAGGCCGCGATGTGATGTTCATCGCCAATCCAAACAAAGTTGTATCCAAGAAAGTTTGATATGCAAAGCCTGCTCAGCCACCCCAGTTTGATGAGTTGCCGTCGGCTTTTTCTGCGCGATTACGAGGTGTGGATCAACATTGGCGTGCACGAGTTTGAAAAGCGTGGCGAACAAAAGGTGCTGATCAATGTGGACCTCTACATTCCCTTGGCCCTGTCCACGCCGAAAGACGATGAACTCGACGAAGTGGTGGACTACGATTTCATCCGCCGCACCATTGCCGAGCGTGTGAGCAAAGGCCACATTCATCTGCAAGAAACCCTGTGCGACGATGTGCTGCGCCTGATGCTGGCCCACCCCCGGGTGCGTGCCGCCCAGGTGTCCACCGAGAAGCCGGATGTGTACCCCGACTGCGATGCCGTGGGTTGCGAAGTGTTTGGACTGAAGGAGTTGTGATGGGTGCGATGATTGACAACATCGGCGAAGACGAAAAAACCGCTGTGTCTCAAGTGGAGAGCGGCAAGGTGGCAGACAAAGCCGCCTTCGAGGCCAACAAACTCAGCAAACGCCTGCACCGCCAGGTGGGCCAAGCCATTGTCGACTTCAACATGATTGAAGAGGGCGACAAGGTGATGGTGTGCGTGTCGGGCGGCAAAGACAGTTATGCCTTGCTAGACATCTTGCTCGGCCTGCAAAAACGCGCGCCGATTCACTTTGATTTGGTGGCGGTGAACCTGGACCAAAAGCAGCCCGGCTTCCCCGAGCATGTGCTGCCCGAGTACCTGCAAAGCCTGGGTGTGCCCTTCCACATCGAGAACCAAGACACCTACTCCATCGTCAAACGTGTCATCCCCGAAGGCAAGACGATGTGCAGCCTGTGCTCGCGTTTGCGGCGCGGCATTTTGTACCGCGTGGCCGGTGAATTGGGTGCCACCAAGATTGCGCTGGGTCACCACCGCGACGACATCGTGCAAACCTGGTTCATGAACATGTTCTTCGGCGCCAAGATGAAGGGCATGCCGGCCAAACTGATGAGCGACGACGGCAAAAACATCGTCATCCGCCCGCTGGCCTATGTGGCAGAAACCGATTTGGAAGCCTGGGCCGCCTACAGGCAATTCCCCATCATCCCCTGTACCCTGTGCGGCAACCAAGAAAACCTGCAGCGGGTGCAAACCAAAAAAATGCTGCGCCAGTGGGACAAACAGTTTCCAGGCCGCGTCGACAATTTGTTCAAAGCCATGGGCAACATCGTGCCCTCGCACATGATGGACCGGAACCTCTTTGCCTTCCGCACACTCCAAGCCACTGGCACGCCCGACACCAACGGCGACCGCGCCTTTGATGAAGACGAAGGCTGTGGCACGAACGCTCCTTTGAATACCGCCCATGACGCCACCCAACCGATTTTTTTGCAGCCTGCTTCGTGAACGACACCAGGATCAACCCATGAAACGCCACTTTTTCCTCATCACTTTGGTTTTGGGTGCCGCCGTGCTCAGCGGCTGCGCCTCGTTGAACACCCTGCGCAGCGAGGTCAGCACCTTTGGCAACTGGCCCGAGGGGCGCAAACCCAGCACTTATGCGTTTGACCGTTTGCCATCGCAAGAAGTGCGTGCTGAAAACCAGCGCGCGCTCGAAGCAGCAGCGCTTGCCGCGGTGCAAGGGGCGGGTTTCAAACCAGTGGAGGCCGGCCAAAAACCCGATGTGTTGATTCAGCTCGGCGCACGAATTTCTGCTGCGCAGCGCTCGCCCTTTGACGATCCCTTTTACTGGCACCCCGCACTGAATTACCACTTTCGCTACCGCGCGCCACGGGCCGGTTTCTATTGGACCCATGCTTGGGACCGTTCCTTAGAAAACAGCCAGGTCGACCGCGAAGTCACCCTGCTGATCCGCGACGGTGCCAGCAGCAAGGTTCTGTACGAAACCCGCGCCACCAACTTTGGTTATGCTGCGGCCAGCAGCACCTGGTTGCCCACCATGTTCAACGCTGCACTGAGTGAGTTTCCGCGCAGCTTGTCGGCGACCAAGGTGGTGGAGATGCCGCTCGCGAAGTGACAGTCAACACGCTTGGGGTTAGATGCCATGTCCTTCAGTCGAATTCTGACCAACATCTGTTCTGAGAACCTCGCCGCCAGCCGGGATTTTTACGTGGCGCTGCTCGGGTTTGAGGTGAATTTCGACAGCGGCTGGTATGTGCAGTTGCGGTGTCCCGCCAACGCCGAGCTTGAGTTTGGCATCATCGACCGACACAGCGAGTTGGTGCCTGAACCGTTCCGCAAGGCACCGACAGGCATGTATGTCACCTTTGTTGTGCCCGAGGTCGACAAGGTTTACGACAAAGCGCGTGCGATGGGCCTGAAGATCGTTCAAGAACCACGCAATGAGTTTTATGGGCAACGCCGTTTCTTGACGGTGGATCCGAACGGCTGCTTGATTGATATTTGCTCACCCTGGAGTGCCCAGGAGCGCTAGTTTTTCTCGTCAGCGCAGCGCTCTGAACCGACTCGGTGTTCTGCAAACACCGCCCTTACGGCCCCATCAAGGCCCTGGCATCCTCTTCCCACCCCTTGAGCTTGCCCACCGCCACCTGGCGCTGCGCCGGTGTGCCCATGTTCACCAAGTCGGCCGCGAGTTGGCAGTTGTGTTCCAAAGCGCGTTGCTGCAGAGGACGGTAGGGCTCGCGCGGTGAGCGTTGAATGTTGACGGCCAAGGCGCGCAAGCTGGCTTGGGCCTCATCCAGCGCCCGGGCTTTCTCGCTGGCCACCGGGCTTGTGGCCAAGGTGTGCGCCCGGCGCAGCACGCGCAAGATGTCTTGTTGGCGGTTCTTGCGCTCTTCCAGCCACAAAGCGGGGGTGAGGGGCGCCTCGTCCACGCTGCGCTGGATGCGCTCGCGCTGGGCCTCGCTGAGTTTTCCGAGGAAGGTCGCGGCGCGGTCTTCCAGGCGTTTGGTAGATGCCTTGAGGCGCTCGGGCGCTGTCCCCTGCAGGTACTCGGCCGCTGCTTTGGCATTGCCTTTGTCAAACTGCCGCTCCAGGTGGTTGATTTGCGCGGTCGACAATCCCACCGCCAGCCGCGCCAAAGCGGGCACGAATTGGTCATAAGCGGAGTCCAGTTGCTGCACCACCTCCCCGCCCCAGCGGCACATCTGCGCTGCCGTGACGGGCTCGCGCACTTCTGCTTGAGCCCGGGCCAGCAAGCTGGCATAGGCGGGCAACTGGGTGCGGCGGTGCCATTCCAACCAGGCGGTCAGGTCTTCCTCCACCTGTGGCGTTTGGGTGGCTTTCAAATCCACATAACCATCGAGCCACCAATAGGCCAAGCTGGGAACCTGGCTGTATCCCAGGCGAATGGCGCTGCAGCCTACCAACAAGACGGCCAACAAGGCACCGATAATCAGGCGCTTGAAACCGGTAGAAAAAACAAAGGATGTGTTCATGGCACTCGACATCGTGATCATGGCCGCGGGCAAAGGCACCCGCATGAAGTCCAGCAAACCCAAGGTCTTGCACAAACTGGCGGGCAAGAGCTTATTGCAGCATGTTCTGGACACGGCTGCTGTGCTGAAGGCGGATCGCACCATCGCCATCACTGGCCATGGCGCCGACGAAGTGGAAATCCAAGCGCGTTTGCAAGAGCAGGCCGAGGGCCTGCAGTTCGTGCGCCAAATGCCGCAGCTCGGCACAGGCCATGCGGTGCAGCAGGCCGTGCCCGCACTGCACGACACGGGCACCACCTTGATTCTCAATGGCGATGTGCCCTTGATTGAAGGCGACACCCTGCAAGCCCTGCTGCAAGCCTGCGCGGGCGACCAACTGGCCTTGCTCACCGTGGTGCTGCAAGACGCGAGCGGCTACGGCCGCATCGTGCGGGATGCACAGGGGCTCATCACCGGCATCGTCGAACACAAAGACGCCACAGCCGCGCAGCGTGAGATCAAAGAGGTCTACACCGGCGTGATGGCGGCCCCTACTGCCGCACTGAAACACTGGTTGGCCCACCTCAAGAACGACAACGCCCAAGGCGAGTACTACCTCACCGATGTGGTGGCCGCCGCCGTGGCGCAAGGAATGAAGGTGGTGTCGGCCCAAGCCAAAGACGAGATCGAGGTGCTGGGTGTGAACAGCCCCGTGCAACTGGCGGATTTGGAGTGCCGCTTTCAACACCGCAACGCGGTCAAGTTGATGGAAGCCGGCGTGCGCCTCGCCGACCCGCAGCGCATTGATGTGCGCGGCGTGCTGGAGTGCGGCAGCGACGTGGAAATTGACGTCAACAATGTGTTCGAGGGCTGCGTCACCTTGGCCGACAGCGTGCGTATTGGTGCCAATTGCGTGATTCGTAATGCCAGCATTGGTGCGGGGGCCGTCATTCACCCGTTCACCCACATTGATGGCGACACGATCGGCGTCACCGTGGGAGCAGGCAGTCTGATCGGCCCCTTTGCACGCCTGCGCCCCGGTGCTGTTTTGGGCGAGGAAGTGCACATTGGCAACTTCGTCGAAGTAAAAAACTCCACCCTTGCCAAGGGTGCCAAAGCCAACCACCTCGCCTACCTGGGTGACGCCACCGTGGGCGAGCGTGTGAACTACGGTGCTGGCAGCATCACCGCCAACTACGACGGCGCCAACAAACACCGCACCGTCATTGGCAACGACGTGCATGTGGGCAGCAACAGCGTGCTCGTGGCCCCGGTCACGATAGGCGACGGGGCCACCATCGGCGCAGGCTCCACGATAGGCAAAAATGCACCGGCGGGCCAGCTGTCCTTGACACGCTCGCAGCAGGTGTCGCTGGCCGGTTGGAAGCGGCCTGTGAAGAAAAAGTGAATTTGTCCCGCGCATGATCCGCATCACCGAACTGCGCCTGCCCTTGACCCATGTCGAGGACGCACTGCGTCCGGCCATCGTGGCCCGGCTCAAGGTAAAGGAGGCCGACTTGATCGACTTCACCGTGTTCAAACGCGGCGTCGATGCACGCAAAAAAACGGCCGTGGTGCTTACCTATACCGTTGACTGCACCGTGCGTGACGAAACGGCGGTGCTGGCCCAACACACAGGTGATGTTCACATCAAAGTCGCGCCCGACACCCGCTACCAGTTTGTGGGCCAGGCACCGGCCGACTTTTTCGGGGGCAGCGGGCGATGCCGTCCCGTGGTGATTGGATTCGGCCCTTGCGGCATTTTTGCGGCCCTCATCCTGGCGCAAATGGGCTTGCGGCCCATCGTGCTGGAGCGCGGCAAAAAAGTGCGTGAGCGCACCAAAGACACCTGGGATTTGTGGCGTAAGAACACGTTGCACCCCGAGTCCAATGTGCAGTTCGGCGAAGGCGGTGCGGGCACGTTTTCCGACGGCAAACTCTGGAGCCAAATCAGCGACCCACGCCACCTCACACGCAAGGTGCTGACCGAGTTTGTGAAGGCCGGGGCGCCGCAAGAAATTCTGTTTGTCAGCAAACCCCACATCGGCACCTTCCGCCTGGTGAGCATGGTGGAAAAGATGCGCGCCGACATGGAAGCCCTGGGCGGAGAAATTCGTTTCGAGCAGCGAGTGACGGATTTGCGCGTTGAAGGCCGTGATGACAAGCGCCAGGTGCGTGGTGTGGTGCTCGCCTCAGGCCAAGAGATTCGCACCGACCATGTCGTGCTGGCCTTGGGCCACAGTGCCCGCGACACCTTTGCCATGCTGCATGAGCGCGGCGTGTATCTGGAGCCGAAACCGTTTTCGATTGGCTTTCGCATCGAGCACCCGCAAGGCCTGATCGACCAAGCGCGTTATGGCCCGAATGCGGGCCACCCCATCCTCGGCGCGGCCGACTACAAACTCGTGCACCACGCGAGCAATGGCCGTTCGGTCTACAGTTTTTGCATGTGCCCGGGCGGCACCGTGGTGGCCGCCACCAGCGAAGAAGGCCGCGTGGTGACCAATGGCATGAGCCAGTATTCACGCAACGAACGCAACGCCAATGCCGGCATCGTGGTCGGCATCAGCCCGCAGGACTACCGGCAAGACGGCAAACAAGATGGCCCGGTGAACCCGCTCGATGGTTTGGCCTTCCAGCGCTTTTGGGAGTCTCGCGCCTATGTGCTTGGCGGCAGCACCTATGAGGCCCCAGGGCAGCTGGTGGGCGACTTCATCGCGGGACGCGCGTCGACCGCCTGGGGCAGCGTGCTGCCGTCCTACAAACCCGGTGTCTTGCTCACCAACTTGGGACAAAAAGGTTTTGAAAGCCTGCCGCCCTACGCCATCGCTGCGGTGCGCGAGGCCCTGCCCGCGTTTGAGCGCCAGATCAAGGGTTTCTCCATGCCTGATGCGGTGCTCACCGGCGTGGAAACACGCACGTCCTCACCGCTGCGCATCACCCGCGGACGCGACTATCAAAGCCTCAACACAGCTGGCCTCTATCCGGCCGGTGAAGGCGCGGGTTATGCCGGCGGCATCATGTCGGCCGGGGTGGACGGCATTGAAGTGGCCGAGGCGGTGGGGCGAGCGATGTTGACTGCCTCCTAGTGGGCCGTAACATTGAAATGGGAGGCGAAGGACGCGCAATACAGGGGGCGCTGCGGCGTTGCGTGGACGGCGACTTCCGATTTCAGTGTTACGGCCCACTGGGGCTGCAACACAACAACCGAACAAGGGGAGATCTGGCGTGACACAACAACCCACCAGCACGGCTGCGCCAGACCTTGCATCTGTCAACCCAAGGGAGGACGGTGATTGGGTGACAGTCGCACGACAGCTTGCGCCCACCAATGCCTACTTGATCAAAAACTGCCTGCAAGCCGCGGGCATAGAGGCCATGGTGGCCGATGCCAACTTGGTTCAGGCCAACGCGTTCATGATGAATGCGGTGGGCGGTGTTCGTGTCTTGGTGCGGGAAGGCGCACGGGCCGAAGCGACGCAGGTGCTGCAACAGTATGAGGCAGGCGAGTTTGAGTTGGAGCCCACCACGCCAGCCAAGGCGCTGTCTCAAGCGCCTGGCCCGCTTTGGGGGCCAGATTCCGCGTTTTGGTTGGGTTTGTCACTCACGCCGGTGTTCAGTTGCACCCTGCACTGGATCAATGCAGTGACCTTGGGAGACGCGCCAGCCCAACGCAGAGCGGCCATCTGGTGGCTGCTCTCCGTGCTGGTGACCGGGGCGAGTTTGTTTTGGGTCAGTTCATCGCAGTGGGGTTGGAACAGCGGCCTGCGTGCAGCAGCCGTGGCCATGCCCTTCAGCTGGTTGTGGTACGGGGTGGCAGGCATCCAACAAAGCAAAACCATCACCGAACAGTTTGGTGTGCGTTATCGCAAACGGCCGACTTGGTGGCTGGGTTTGCTCACCTTCGTGGGCCTGGTTCTGCTGGGAAGTTTGGCAGCCGCATTGGACCCGCGCGCCTGAAGGCGGCGAGAATCCAGAGGCAGGCTCCAGCATTCACAGAAGGAGGGGTGCGTATGTACGAGTCAAAAACCAAACGCCCTTTGTCACGCAGCGACTTCCTGCAACGCCTGACGCGGCATGTGTTGCTGGCCGCCGTTTTATTGGTGGGTTCACTCGGCGTGGGCATCTGGGGTTACCGCCACTTCGAGCAACTCAGCGGCGTGGACGCTTTCTTGAACGCCGCCATGTTGCTTAGTGGCATGGGGCCGGTGAATCCGCCGCTGACCACCGCAGGCAAATTGTTCGCTGGGTGTTATGCCTTGTATGCGGGTTTGGTGTTCATCGTTACCGCCGCCTTGGTGTTCACGCCCATCGTGCACCGGGTGCTGCACCGGTTTCATTGGGACGACAAGATGTAGGGGCTGTTGAAGTTTGAACCGTTCGCGCTGGAACTTCGTGGAGGACTGCCTTTGCTTGAAGCACCGCACCGGGAATTCGCCCCGGCATGGCGACTCACTTTCTTTGCACTGGTGCAAAGAAAGTAAGCAAAGAAACACCCAACACCAGCCTATTTGGGTAGGGGTTCATTGGTGCGGAAGTGCAGACGTGGGGCCTGGATTCGGACCGTGGCCACAAGCCCTCGGGCGACGTTTTCTCGGCGGTTTCCCCAAACACCGTGAAGTGCCACTGGCGGTTGTTAAGAAAAGCGGCAGATGCATTCAACGTTTGGTGAGACAAGCCGCCGAGAAAACGTCGCCCGCAAAGTCCCAGCCAACCGTCCGGAGCTCAAAGGCTCGCATCAAAAATGTCACGGTTTGCCATGAGGCAAGCCATCATCAGCCCGCAAGGTCAAAAAACTCGAATTAATTTGGTACAAAGTCCGTCGGGTACTTGAACGAGTCCGCCAACAAATGCGGCATGCGCATCTCTAAGTTGATGCCTTTGGGTGGAATGGGGCTGGTGAACCATTTGTCGTACATGCGGTGCAGCTCTTTGCTGGCAATCAGGCGGCGCAGTTCGGCATCGACCACGGCCTTGAAGGCAGGGTTGTTGCGCTCAAACGCAACCGCATAGGGTTCGATCGTGATGGGCTTACCGATGACTTTGAGGTCTTGTGGTTTGGCAGCGTTGGCGCGCAGGCCAAACAGCAGCACATCGTCCATGGCGAAACCTTCCACCTTGCCCGAGACCACCCAGCCAAAACCTTCAGCATGGTCTTTGGAAGGTTCCACCTTGATGCTGATGGTTTTCAGCCGCGCTTCGCGTGCCAAGGAGTCGATGTTGGTGGTGCCCGTGGTGGAAGCCACGGCCGTGCCGTCCAGGTCTTCAATTCGCTCGTAGGGCTTGCTGCTCTGAACCACGATGCGTGACGAGGCGATGAAATGGGGAATGGTGAAAGCCACACGCTGGCGCCGGGCCGCGGTGTTGGTGGTGGAGCCGCACTCCATGTCGGCTTGGCCTTTCTCCAGCACGTCAAAACGTGTGGCGGAAGTGACCTGCACATACTCCACCTTCAAGTCTTTGATCTTCAAGTGGCGGCCTATGGCCTCGACAACTTTGTGGCACACATCCAGGCTGTATCCCACGGGTTTTCCATCGGCCACATAGGACATCGGTATCGATGCCTCGCGGTGCGCAATGATGACGCTGCCGCGGGCTTGTATGCGTTCCAGCGTTGCCCGAGCAGGTGGTGGCGAAGGGACGGCGACGGTGCTTGTAGCGGAGGGAGCGGCCACCGGTGTTTGTGCCCACACCGCGGTGCTGGTCAGGCTCCAACACATGCCACCGATAAAACCTGCAGCGGCCAGGCGGGTCAGCGAGTTTTTCGATTTCATGAGGAACTCCAGTCTTCAATGCAAACACCAGAAACATCGGTCAAGCCAGTCTAGACAGCGCCTCAAGGGCAGGCCATGCCATTGCCAGACTCAGGTATCAGCTTTTGGCATGCCTGCCCGGCGTCAGTCGTGGCGTATTCACGGCACCGCCATTTCACGCACCTTCGAGCCAACACACAGAGCCTTGCAGCAACGACATGTGCACGCACACAATTCGTGCGTCACCGAATGCGCCAACGTCGCTTGTTGAGACTTATCGGCGGCGCGGCACCGAAATTGAGAGTCAGCTGCATGAAATTGCGCCACATCGAAGTCATCAACGCGGTTTTGCAAACGGGCAGTTTGAGCGCCGCCGCGCGTCTGCTGAGTATTTCGCAACCCTCAGCCACCAAACATTTGCAGCACGCCGAACAAACCATCGGTTATGCACTGTTTCGCCGGCATGCAGGTCGACTCCATCCCACACAAGAACTGCTGCAACTCGCGCCCTCGATCCGGCAGGCCTATGCGGGCTTTGACGATGTGCGGCGCACGGCCGTTAACTTGCGCAGCAGGCCCCAAGCGCGGCTGCGTGTGGGCACCGTCCCTGCCATGGCGGGTTTGTTGCCTGACGCTTACCAGTCCTTGCACGCACGGCACCCCAAGCTGCGCTGCGAGTTTTCCACTGGCCACCACCACGAACTGATTCAATGGTTGCTGCTGCGTGAGATCGATGTCGGCATTGCGTTCGACCCCCCCAGCCACCCGGCCGTTGGTTTCGAAGACATTGCCAGTTGTCGTTTGGTGTGCGCGGCGCAGCCTGAGCTGCTGGGTAAATACCGCAAGGGCAAAACCATCAATGCCTCAGCGCTGTCGAGCATGCCGGTGATTGAGTTGTTGGGCACCGACCCGGTGGGCCGCTTGGTCGCAACCTATGCGCAGCGATATGAGTGGGCGTTTCCGGCACCCCTGGTCGTCAAAACCCACCAGGTGGCGCTGGAGCTGGCGTCTCGTGGTTTGGGTGTGGCGGTGGTCGACGAGATCAGCGCGCAGAGGTTTCAGCCCGCCTTGCAAGTGCTGTCCATTGAACCGGCGGCAGGCATTGCGGTGCGTGCCATGTTCTTGCATCCGGGCGCGCTGTCCGCGGCGGCCAGCCACTTCATTGCAGCCTGCAGGCAGGCGCTGGCTCCTAGAGCCGGCAGTTGACCACTTTCTTCTGCCTGCAACCCAAGATCAACATTGAGATTTTTCTGCCCGAGATACATCACCTCCTGGGTGACAGCGCTACACAGCCGAGTCGGCTGTGATTCGGGGCGCGTCCAACTGCCGGGTCTAGGTTAAATTGGGCTGGATGGCCTCGATACGTTTGATCAGTTGACGAATGTCGTCTGAGACGGGCGCATGGGTGGTGTTCAGTTCAATGCCCGCATTAAAAAGCGCCACCGCCTGCGCCAGGTTGTTTTGTGCCAATGCGGCATGGCCGCGAACGAACTGCGCCAGCGCAGGGGTGATGGGGTCGGCCTCGCTGACCATCAACAAGGGCTGCCAAATCACGAGTGCAGTGGCCATTCTGTCGGTGCTCATGAGCAACAGACCCAATTGGTAGCGCGCCAACGACAGCCCGGGCGCCAACAGCACCGCGTTGGCGAAAGCGGTTTCGGCCGCGCTGATATTGCCTTGGGCGGCGTACTCCGAACCAATCAAAAAATGCGGCATGCCCGCATGGGGCACATGGGCGCTGGCTCGCTGCCAGCAGTCGATGGCTTGTTCGCTTTGTCCGGCTTGGCTGGCCGCCAAACCTTGTGCCAGCAAAACGTCGGCTTGTTGTGTGTCCGGGGTGGTGGCTGCTGTGTTTGAGTTCATGAAAAAAATGTTCAGTGACGTGTGGATGAGCCAGGCGAGAACTTGTGAATCTCGCTCAGCGTCGTTTGCAAAGACAAGGTGGCTTCGGGGTGGTCCAGCAGGTACTGGGCATGCTGAGCCGCATGGCATTGAGGGTCGAGCTGCCTCGCACTGGCAAGGTATTGGCTCGCCAATTCGCGCTCGCCCTGCACCGCATGCGCCAGCGCCAGGGCACCATGGGTTTCAGCGAACGCCGCGTCCAACGCCAATGCTTTGCGCAAGCTTTCTATCGCCACGGCGGTGTGCTGTTGCGCCAGCTGCGCCCACGCCAGCCCGCTCCAGTGGTCCAGCACATCGGGTTGCAGAACCACCGCTTGCTGGAAATGCGACTCCACCTGCGCAGGCGGCTGGCCCAGCAACAAGCCGGCATATCCCCAGGCGGACCAGGCGCGGGCCTCGTTGGGCTGAACCTGCAAAGCCCGCTGTGCCAGGTCCGATGCCAAAGCCCCGTCTTTTCGGGTCAGTGCGAGCCAGGCCTGGGTGACCAAGGCTTCGAGCGGCGGCTGTACGCCGCCTTGTTGCGGCGCGTTGACGGCCGATGTTTTTTCCCAATGCTGGAGCGCGGCACTGGACCAGCGAAGCGCCAGGTCCAGCGCCTCTTCATCCAGTGCGATGGTGCTGGCCACTGCGGTGGCCAGCACGTCCAAACGTTGTAGCTGCTGCGCGGCTTGGGCCCATTGCAAGGCGCGGGCGGTTTGGCCGCCGTGGTGCAGGGCGCGCAACCAAAGCTGCTGCAATAGGCCGCCCACGGGTGGCAACTCGCTCTGCTGTTCTTGCACCGATGCCTCCAACCGCGGGGCCAAACGGTTCACGCAAGCGCTTGCGTCGTTTTGGCACAAGTCAATGTAGGCCAGGTTGTGCAAAACCGCATCATTGAAGGCCTGCGGCGCGCCCGCCCGTTCACTCACGGCCTGCAACACCGCTTTGGCTTGCAACCATTCTTTTTGTGCCAACCAAAAATCGCCCTCCTTCAGTGCCCATTCGAGACGGGCCTGAGTTTGGTCCGGCGTTCGGACTTGGTCTTGCGCCATCCCGAGGTGGTGTGCTGCGCGTTCCCAATTGCGCACCTGCAAAGCGGCCTCAAAGGTTTCGCGCCGCAGTTTCAAATTGGTCGGGTCCACGAGGAGAAACTTCTCCAACTGCTCCAGACGGGGCAGGGTTTGAGGCGGTTCAAAAGTGTCGTTGGTCATGGCGGATGAAGTGTTGTCGTTCTGCTTTGTGCTTTGAAAGGATGCAGCAAATCCGATCGCTGCGGGATTGTGCTTCGAACAAGGCTTGTTGAAACCCCCTGTGGTCTAAGCAACAGCTGAGGGATTGTTTCAATCGGTGAGCGCCTGCCCCATTCAATTTCCTCCAGTGGAGTGGCTCACCACCCCATGTTCGATACAACTTAAGCCCCACCCATCCCATAGAACCCTACTGACTGCAACCATATGTGACAGTTGTGTTCCATCTCACAGATTTCCCTTTTTTGTAAAAGGGCGCTGGCATCATGGGTTCAGGTGCTTCGTGCAGAGCGAGGGAAAAATCGCCATCGACAGCACCCCACGGGCCCGACACAGGTGCGGCCCCGGACTCGAACAAGGCAATGGGAGGAGGTCGGCATGCGTTTGCATCACACGCACCCACAGCAGGTGGATTTGGCCCACGGGCCAGTAGTTATGACGGCGTTTCAAGCGTGGCCCGCCACCGCGCCCGACTTCGATTGCGACCGAAGTCCGCCGCACACCACTGGCTAGCACGCGAACTACGCGTCGCGCCCAGCCCTGCTGAGGCGTGCTGCACACCGCCGCATTCGTTTGAGCCTCACAGGGCCGCAAGGCCTTTGCTGCCCGCCCGCCACCGCGGAATCGGCCGCCAACGCTGTTTTTGATCCATTCAATGTTGACGCCAGCCGAAAACTGCTCACCAAAGCGCAGGTATTTCAGTTTAAAAGTGACCAGGGTGTATAGCCGCTGTTGCCTAAGTTTTAGGCAGGAGCAAAAAGGTGATCACCATGGAAATGATGGGCAAGGTAAGGCGG
>JANPCX010000042.1:0-17857 GCA_031431125.1 Burkholderiales bacterium | reverse complement strand
CTCCATTTGTGCCAGGAACTCACGCTTGCGCGTCTTCTTCGTGCTCAGCTTCAAATCAAGGATCGCTTGTTTCATGGACTCAATCTTGCCTTGCAACACCGCCTCTTACCACCGGGGCTTACGAGTTATGCAGAGTGTCCTTAGGCTTGCTGCGCCACGATTAAGATCGTCTGCCCAGATGTCTGTCTCAGCCACCTGGGCGAGCTGGCTCGCGTGGCAAAGAAGCTGCGGCCAGACCGCTGTTTGATGTAACTGTCTGCTCTTTTTCAAGGTAAGCAAGAATGGAAAAACTACTCGCAGGCGTTGGGTCGCTGCTCTACGGCATGAGATTCACCATGCTGTTCTTCTATGTGGGTCTGGTCACGATCATTTTCGGCATTCTGGGAAAGTTCGTGCTGGAAACATACAAACTGATGACCACATTGCTGTTTGGCGAGCTCCAAAAGATCGACCTGATCATCAAGGTGCTTGAACTGGTCGACATGACGATGGTGGCGCAGCTTGTTTGGGTTGTGGCGTTGGCGGGTGTGTCGCTCTTCGTGACCACAGGACACTTCGATAAGACAGACATGAAAAAGCCTGACTGGCTGGACCACGTCAATACCTACAACCTCAAGTTGAAGCTCGCATTCGCCATCATCTCCATTTCAGGCGTTCATGCGTTGAAGACTTATTTGAGTGGCGACTTGAATCTGGAAAACATACAGATCGTGACGATGGTGGCTGTCATTCACTTCACTTTCGTACTTTCTGCCATAGGAATCTCCTTTGCCGAGCGGTTGACGCGGGAAAAGGAATAACGGCGCCTTGGGCCGTGCCCGCTTTCCCCGACATCGACCCCGCGTCACCGCTCCAGTTCGTCATCAACGCGGCAGCCGGCAGCAGCGATGCACAGGCCAAGCGTGAAGTCATCGAAGCCGCGCTGCGGGCGGGTGGACGACGCGGTGACTTGCTGTTCTGCAGCCCCGCCGAGTTGTCCGGCGTAGCGCAGCAAGCGGCAACAAGGGCCATCGCTGACCGCAAGGCCCTTGTTGCCGTCGGTGGCGACGGCACCCTCAACACGGTGGCGCAGGCCGCGCATGCCGTGGGCTGTGCGATGGGGGGGGGGCTCTGGGCACGTTCAACTACTTTGCGCGGACACACGGCATCCCCGGGCTGCTGCCTGATCGAGCAATGGGATTTTTCGACTGCTGACCAGACCTTTTCTCGCACCCAGATCACCGAAATCCGCCCCGCCCGCGCGTGACACTCATGCGGTCGGGCCGCGATGATGTGCCGTCATCGTGCACCCACGTTTGCCGTCGACAGGCAGAACATTTCGGTTTTTCCGTCTCGTCGCTCACTCATTTCCTGCTTTTCTATGAGAGTTGCCGGCCATAGACTGCAGTTCGATCTCCCGTCCATTCAATCAGAGGATTGAGTCATGCGTCGTTCGACATTCATTCGGTTGCCCGTCGTCGGCTTGGCTTCGCTCGCGATGACTTCCCCGGCGCTTGCCAATGCGGCAGGGCGCGAACGCGTGCTGATAGTCCTGACCAACACGGCCAAAGTGCCCGGTACCGAGCGAGCGACTGGCGTCTGGGCGTCGGAGTACACCGACCCCTGGCGTGTCTTCAGCGAGGCTGGCTACGAGGTGCACGTGGCTTCGCCACGCGGCGGCGTCGGCCCGATCGACCCGCGCTCGGGCTCGGCCGACAGCGTCAAGCGCATTCCCGCTGCCTGGGCGGCGATGCAGGCAACTCGGCCTCTGGCCGAGCTGAAGTCTGGCGAATACGCTGCCGTATTTCTCAGCGGCGGGCACGGCACCATGTGGGACTTTCCGGACGATCCAAACCTGCGCCGCATTGTCGAAGACATGCTGCGGGCGCAGCGCACCCGTGGGTGCCGTGTGCCATGGCCCCGCCGGGCTGCTGTCGGCGCGCAAGGCCGACGGCACGCCCTGGGTCGCCGGCCGCCGCGTCAACGGCTTCACCAACCTGGAAGAGGCTGCCGCCGGCATGAAGAGCGTCGTGCCCTTCCTGCTCGAAGACCGGCTGCGCGCGCTGGGCGGGCGCTTCGAATCGGCCGGTGTCTTCCAGCGCCATGTCGCCGTCGACGGCGCGCTGGTCACCGGCCAGAACCCCGCGTCGTCAACGGCCGTGGCCGAGGCCATGCTCGAACTGCTGCGCAAGCGCCGCGCGCCTTGAACACGGTCTTGCTGCCTCACTTTTCGTCAGATTCATCGAGTCCACATTTCACGCAGCGGACCGACTCCCATCCCTACCCGAAAGACCACCGCCATGCGTCCCTATCCTCACAACAGCCCAGAAGCCGCCGCACGCATCGTCTCGCTGGTTCTCCTCTCCGACGGTCATGTGTGCAGCTCCGAGTTCGAGATCCTCAAGCAACTGGGCGCCGAGCGTGAACTTGGTCTGGAGCCCCATCTTCTGCCGCACATCGTGCACACGTTGCGCGAAGAGCTGTTGGCAGGCGGGTACGGGACAGGTTCGCTGATGGGCAAGGTCGATGACAGCGCCTTGGCGTCGTTGATGGCCGAGATCTCGGATCCGGCGCTGCAAAGGACGGTGCTGCGCCTGTCCTTGGCCGCGGCTCGGGCCGACGGCCACCTGGCCGATGGCGAAACCGTGGTCTTGGAGGCCGCCCGGCGCCATTGGCAGCTGGTCGATGGTGAAGAACCGAGTGGCCCTGACCGGCTTGTTTCACCGTCCTCAGCAAAAACGAGGACGGTGAAACATCCGGGTTAGTGCAACCACTGAAGGACCTTGTTCCAGGTGCTCTTGATCGAACTTTGAAGGAAATCAAGCGCGGCCTGGATGGTCGTTTAGGCTTACAGCAACAGACCCCAGGCGAGCCGCCGCAGGGCGCTTTAAAAGAAAAAGGGCGAAGCAAAAAGCTTCGCCCTTTTTGTTGGCCTCATCTGTTTGGGATGTCGGCACCCTTTACATCGCCGATGTCGCAACGGGCTCCGTTGAACAACAGGTGGTCCCAGTTGGCCCTAAGTTGTTGATTTACCTATACCCCCTAACTTGAATCAGAACAATGGCATAGCTGATGCTTGTGTGTATTCATTCACGCAACCGTGGGTTCTCGCTGCCAGATGGCACTCAGACTGAAGGCGGGATGTCATCAACTTTGACGGAGGTTCTATGAATTTGTTACGACGTTCATTCGCCGCTTTGGTCATGGGTCTGTCCATGGCCTTGGCATCACTGGGTGCCCAGGCATCCATCACCCAGCTGGGTTTTGCACTGGATGCTTCAGGCAGCATCAGCATCCCCAACTACAACCTGTTGCGTACCGGTTTGAGTGATGCGCTGGCAGGTTTGCCGGTGGATGGCACGGTTGAAATCACCATCGTGTCTTATGGCAGTGGTGTGGCGACTGTCACTGCACCGACCATCCTCACCGCCGCCAGCTTGTTGATAATTCAAGGCCAGATTGCGGGTCACATCAAAGCAGGTGGCGGCACCAATACGGCCGGCGCAATTGACTCCCTGACCGCCCTCATGGTGGGATCGGCCAGTTTTGCCTTGGGCGATACGCGCTCTATCATCAATTTGGCAACTGACGGCGTGCCGAATTCCCAGGCGGCTGCGGAGGCCTCCGGTGCGGCAGCCTTGGCTGCGGGCATTGACGCCTTGTCGATTGAAGCCATTGGATCCGGTGTGTCCAGCGCCGCTGCATTGGCCAACATGGCCGCCATCGCTTTCCCTGGTCCCGTGACCATCTTGCCAGTCAACAGCGTCGTCATTCCCAGCCCCTTGCTGGGCAGTTGGGTGGTGCCTGTGAGCGACTTTGACGCACTGGCACCGGTGCTTGCTGCCAAGGTTCAGGCCTCTGTGACCCAGGTGCCGATTCCTGGCACGGCAGCTTTGTTCGCGGTGGCCATGCTCGGCATGGGCGTCGTTGCCAAACGCCGCGCTTCGCGCTGAACTACCACCAGTGATCCCTGCAGCGGGTGCCACCCGCTGCAGGGAGTCGGTTCTAAACTACCCGCCTCGCTGGCGGGTTTTTTCAGCAACGGCAGCAGTTTTTACTGTCGGTGGTTTGCACATTGGAGGTCTGTCCATGACTCAACGCGTCATTCCCCAGCTATCGATGGCCCTTGGTGTTTTGCTGATGAGCGGCCCTGCGGCTGCGGCTCCGCAAGCAGCTCAGAGCTGCGCCGTCACCCAACGCAGCGAGGCGGTGGTGCTGATGTTGTGTCAACCCGCTCAAACCGAAGTGATTTGGCGTGCCGCCGCGCTCAAAGCTTGCGAGGGCAAACAACGCTGCAACGTGTGGATTTGGGACGATGCGGCTCATTTGCCCACCATGGCCCCGACAACCGATGCCGAACTGCCCAAAGCGCAGACCGCCAAGGCGGTGGCGATCTGGGCCCACGACAGTCAAAGTTTGGTGAGCTTGCGCAAAACGGCTAAGAAGTAAACACGCCGATGCTGAACCCGCTGTGCCACGGGTTCAGTGCAGCATGATGGAGCTGACCGCTGCCGCAGGCCGTTGGCGCGCCACCCAGGCGCCGCACCAGAGTTTGAACTCCTCTGCGGGCAGGGCGGGTCCCAGGTGGCTGCCTTGGGCCGCATCGCAGTTCAGGTCACGCAGCATGTCCCAGGCTTTTGGGGTTTCCACGCCGTCGGCGAGCACGATCAGGCCCAGGTTGTGGGCCAAGGCGATGGTGGCGCGAACGATGGTTGCGTCATCCGCATCGGCCTGCATGTTCTGCACGAAGGTGGCCGTGAGTTTCAATTCGTCCAATGGCAGGTGTTTGAGCGCTGCCAGCGATGAATAACCGCTGCCGAAGTTGTCCACGGCGAGTTTGAAACCCAAAGCACTCAATCGGTCCAGCATGGTTCGTGTCTGCACCGGCGCTTGCATCAGGGTTTCTTCGCTGAGCTGCAGGCAAAAGGCTTCGGCCGGTGCGCGGTGGCGAACCAAGAGCGCATCGAGTTTGAGGGGCAACTGGGTGTCTGACAGGTCGCTGGCCACCAGGGGCATCGACAACATCAAGGTCAGTCCCTGGTTGTGCAACTGCTGCCACAGCCGGGCCGCTTCTTCAAAAGCCCAAAAATTCACTGATCCGGCCAACTCGGTTTCGCTGGCCAGCGGCATGAAGTCGGCAGGCAGCAGCACCCCGTGTTGGGGATGGTGCCAGCGCACTTGTAGCTGCGCGCCGACCACCGCACCGGTGTCCAGTGCCGCTTGCGGTTGCAGGTGCAACTGAAGTTGGCCCAGGCTCATGGCGCGGCGCAGTTCGGTGAGCAGTTGCAGCCCACGTGAATGGGTCGCGGCGTCGGCCGGGTCGAAGAGCATGGGCCCGGCACCCTCCACCTTCGTTTGTTGCGAGGCTGCCAGAGCCAAGGTGGCGGCGCGGTGCAATCCAGCCGCGTCGCGGGCATGGGTGGGCCAACAAGCCATGCCAACAAACACGCCCGTTTGCAGTTTGTGCTCGCCCACCAACAGCGGGCCGTCGAATGCCTGCTTGATGCGCTGCGCCAGTGCAGTCGCCAGCATGGCATCACCCTGTTTGAGCAGGATGGCAAAGCCGCTGCGCCCCGTGCGCGCGATTAGCGGTGCATCTTGGGCCCGCAGATTTTGCTGGGCCTGTTGGGTCAGTAGCTGCCCCACATGTTGCAAAAGAAGGTCACCCAAGGCTTGTCCGAGCACATCATTGATCTGCTTGGCACGGCTCAACTCCAACATCAGCAAGGCCACCGAGCTATCCCCGCCGTGGCCCTGGGCATAGGCCTGGTCAGCCGCGGCGTCTATCGCCGCTTGGGTGGCTCGCAGGCAGTGAAACTCGTTGGGCAAACCGGTGAGCTCGTCGAACTGGGCCCGGCGTTCGATGAGGGCTTGGCGTGCCTGTGTTTGTTCTCTCACCCCACGCGTCCAAACCAGGCCGCCCAGTGCTTTGATGGACAAACCCGCCAATCGCAGCGACAGCCGCAGTGAGCGCCACCGGTGTTTGAGCAATGATGTGAATGAAAGCGACATGCGAAGGGGCCGTGAAAAACCAGGTGAGACGCGGTGCCCGCGCGGCTTGCGTGCGGGTTCGG
This sequence comes from Burkholderiales bacterium, assembly GCA_031431125.1. Taxonomy (GTDB): domain Bacteria; phylum Pseudomonadota; class Gammaproteobacteria; order Burkholderiales; family Burkholderiaceae_C; genus JANPCX01. The sequence continues at coordinate 11,804 of JANPCX010000042.1, read as the reverse complement.
TATTGCCTGATTTATCGGTCCATCTCAGGGGCAACTTGAGTGGTGTTGCCCCGCATGCCCCACTATGTTCGCGCGGTGACGGTCTGTATCACACCGCCCCCTAAACACACCTCACCGTCATACACCACAGCGGATTGCCCCGGAGTGACTGCCCACTGAGACTCCGAAAACTGCAGGGCTGCCCCGCCTGGCGACTCGGTGAGATCACAGCTTGAATCGTTCTGGCGATAGCGTGTTTTGGCCGCATACCGGCCGGGTGTGGGTGTGTGCCCCGCCACCCAGGCGTTGTCCTGCATGGTCAGTGTTTGGCTCAGCAGCCAGGGGTGGTCATGGCCTTGCACGACGTAAAGAGTGTTCTTATTCATGTCTTTGCGGGCGACAAACCAGGGCTCATGGTCGCTGCCCCCGCGCTGGGCGCCCTTGGTTTTGAGGCCGCCAATGCCGATGCCCTTGCGCTGGCCCAAGGTGTAAAAACTCAGGCCCACATGTTCTCCCACCTGGCGTCCTTGGTCGTCCAGGATGGGGCCGGGCTTATGGGCCAGGTAGCGGTTCAAGAATTCGCGGAAAGGACGCTCGCCGATGAAACAAATGCCGGTGGAGTCTTTTTTCTTGGCATTGGGCAGTTTGATGTCATCGGCGATGCGCCGGACTTCCGTTTTGGGCAACTCGCCCACAGGAAACCAGGTTTTGCTCAGCTGGGCCTGGTTCAGGCGGTGCAAAAAATAGCTTTGGTCTTTGAGTGGGTCCAGGCCTTTGAGCAGCTGAAATGACGACCCAGGCGCGACCGGGCCGGTGCCGGGCCGCCCCAAGCCGGCCCGCGCCCCCTCGGGGGGCAGGAGCGTAGCGACGTGGGGGCATTCACGTACCCGGGCATAGTGGCCGGTGGCGATTTTCTCGGCACCGAGCCGCATCGCATGGTCAAGGAAAGCTTTGAATTTGATCTCGGCGTTGCACAGCACGTCGGGGTTGGGGGTGCGACCGGCTTGGTACTCGCGCAAAAACTCGGCAAAGACGCGGTCTTTGTAGTCCGAAGCGAAGTTCACATGTTCGATCTCGATGCCCAGCACATCGGCCACGGCAGCGGCGTCCACGAAGTCGATGTTGGACGAGCAGTATTCGCTGTCGTCATCATCTTCCCAGTTCTTCATGAAAATGCCGACCACCTCGTGGCCTTGTTGCTTCAAGAGGTGGGCGCTGACGGCCGAATCGACTCCACCCGAGAGGCCCACCACGACACGCTGGGGCTTCATGGTTCGCTCCGAACTTCCAAGGCGGCGGCGTCCGTGTAGACCGAACTCAAAGGAAAAAAGCGCCCCGCCGCGTGGTCTTCAATGCAGCGCAAAACCAAGGGGCTGCGGTGCTGTGCGTGGCTGCCCCGCACTTCGTCCAGTGTGAGCCACAAGGTGCGAACGATCCCATCGTCGAGCCGGCGGGTGGCGTCCATCTCACCCACGGCGCCCGCAAAGGCCAGCCGTACATAAGTGGTGTCTTCGCCCACTGTTCGGGTGGTGCGCGATAAATACACGCCCAAAAAAGAGGTCGGGGTGAATACGCAAGCACTCTCTTCCAACGCCTCACGTACCGCGCCTTGTTCGGGTGATTCGCCCGGCTCGAGGTGGCCGGCCGGGTTGTTCAGTCGCAAGCCCTCGGTGATGTGTTCCTCGACCAGCAGGTATTGGGTTTGTCCTTGGTGCACCCGCGCCGCGATGGCGGCCACGGTGACACTGGGTTTCCAGCGTTGGTTCATAGAACGAAGTCTATCGCCCACCGGTGCCGCGGCAGGATTTGCCCCAACCCCGGGCTTCCCGCCTTGAATGCCCCCTGGCATTGTGTAAGCTCGCGGGGTTGACAACTAAACGCCGCGCCACGGTCTTGTAGGCACGGCCCATTGAGGAGCCACCCATGCTGATCGGAGTTCCGCTGGAAACAGCGGCCGGAGAAACACGCGTCGCGGTCACGCCGGAAACGGCCAAAAAACTCAAAGCCCAGGGGCATACCTTGCGCATTCAAAGTGGTGCGGGCGTACGCGCCAGCGTCACCGACGAGGCTTATGTCGCTGCCGGTGCTGAAATCACCGACGCCGCCGGCGCGCTCGGCTGTGAGCTGGTGCTCAAGGTGCGCACACCGAATGCCCAAGAGCTGACTTTGACGAAGTCGGGCGCAGCCCTTGTCGGCATGCTCAACCCCTTTGACCGTGACGGCTTGCAGCAACTGGCGACGGCAGGGCTCACTAGCTTTGCGCTGGAAGCCGCACCGCGCACCACCCGCGCCCAAAGCATGGACGTGTTGTCGTCGCAAGCGAATATCGCAGGCTACAAAGCCGTGATGATGGCCGCCGACCGCTACCAGCGTTTCTTCCCCATGTTGATGACGGCCGCCGGTACCGTGAAGGCCGCGCGCGTGGTCATCCTTGGCGTGGGTGTGGCGGGTTTGCAGGCCATTGCCACCGCCAAACGGCTGGGTGCGGTGATTGAAGCCTCGGATGTGCGGCCCTCGGTGAAGGAGCAGGTCGAGTCCTTGGGTGCGAAATTCATTGATGTGCCCTACGAAACCGCGGAAGAAAAAGAAGCCGCCGAAGGCGTGGGTGGTTATGCCAAACCCATGCCACCGAGCTGGTTGGCACGCCAAAAAATCGAGGTCGCCAAACGGGTGGCGGCAGCGGATGTGGTGATCTCCACTGCCTTGATCCCGGGCCGTGCTGCGCCGGTTCTGGTGACCGAAGAGATGGTCAAAGCGATGAAACCGGGTTCGGTCATTGTCGACATCGCCGCAGGCAAGGGCGAAAACGGCCTGGGCGGCAACTGCCCCTTGAGCGAAGCGGACAAAACCGTGGTCAAACATGGCGTCACCATCATCGGTGACACCAATTTGCCCGCCTTGGTGGCGGCCGACGCCAGCGCCCTCTATGCGCGCAACGTGCTCGACTTTTTGAAGCTGGTGCTCACCAAAGAAGCTGGCTTCCAAGTGCCGATGGACGACGACATCGTGGCGGCTTGTTTGATGACGCAATCTGGTGAAGTCAAACGCAAATAAGAAAAGGAACACACACCATGGACATTCTTTCCCCCACCGTCACCAACCTCATCATCTTTGTGCTGGCCATTTATGTGGGCTACCACGTGGTCTGGACCGTGACCCCCGCGCTGCACACCCCCTTGATGGCGGTGACCAATGCCATCTCCGCCATCGTGATCGTCGGCGCCATGTTGGCGGCGGCACTCACTGAAACCACGCTGGGCAAAACCATGGGCGTACTGGCCGTGGCACTGGCGGCGGTGAATGTGTTTGGCGGCTTTTTGGTCACGCGGCGTATGTTGGAGATGTTCAAGAAGAAGGAAAAGAAAGTGGGCGCGGAGGTCAAGCCATGAGCATGAACCTCGTCACGCTGTTGTATTTGATCGCCAGCGTCTGTTTCATCCAGGCGCTCAAAGGTTTGAGCCATCCCACCACCTCCATCCGCGGCAACCTCTTCGGTATGGTCGGTATGACGATTGCGGTACTGACCACGGGTGCACTCATCGTCAAACTCGCCGGCAGCGGCGCGGGCCAAGGGCTGGCCTATGTGCTGGGCGGTTTGGTCGTCGGTGGCGGCATCGGTGCCACCATGGCCAAACGTGTTGAGATGACCAAGATGCCCGAGCTCGTGGCCTTCATGCACAGCATGATTGGCCTGGCCGCAGTCTTCATCGCGGTGGCGGCAGTGGTCGAGCCGTGGGCTTTTGGCATCACGGCCAAAGGGGGCTTGATTCCCGGTGGCAACCGCATTGAGTTGGCGCTGGGGGCCTTCATCGGCGCGGTCACCTTCACCGGTTCGATCATTGCCTTCGGCAAACTCTCGGGCAAGTACAAATTCCGTCTGTTCCAAGGTGCGCCGGTGTCTTTCCCGGGCCAGCACAAACTGAACCTGGCGCTGGGTTTGGCCGCGGTGTTTTTCTGCTTTGGTTTTTGGCATTCGCAAAGCCCGCTCGACTTCGCCATCATCATCGCCATTGGTTTCTTGCTCGGCGTGCTGCTCATCATCCCGATTGGTGGCGCCGACATGCCGGTGGTGGTGTCCATGCTCAACAGTTACTCGGGTTGGGCGGCGGCGGGCATTGGCTTCAGCCTGAACAACAGCATGCTCATCATTGCGGGCTCGCTGGTGGGCTCGTCGGGCGCCATCCTGAGCTACATCATGTGCAAGGCCATGAATCGCTCTTTCTTCAATGTGATTGGCGGCGGTTTTGGCGGTGACGCCACCGCGGCTGCGGCTGGTGGTGCCGTGCAGCGGCCGGTGAAGACTGGCAGCGCCGACGATGCCGCCTTTGTGCTGGGCAATGCAGAAACCGTGGTCATCGTGCCGGGTTACGGCCTGGCCGTGGCGCGTGCCCAGCATGCGGTGAAAGAGTTGGCGGCCAAACTCACGGCCAAAGGCATCACGGTGAAGTACGCCATCCACCCAGTGGCAGGACGTATGCCGGGCCACATGAATGTGCTGTTGGCAGAGGCTGAGGTGCCGTACGACCAGGTGTTTGAGATGGAAGACATCAACGGCGAATTCGGCCAGGCTGATGTCGCCATCATCTTGGGCGCCAACGACGTGGTCAACCCGGCGGCCCATACCAAAGGCAGTGCTATTTACGGCATGCCGATTTTGGAAGCCTACAAAGCCAAAACCATCATCGTCAACAAACGCTCCATGGCCGCGGGTTATGCCGGCCTCGACAACGAACTCTTCTACATGGACAAAACCATGATGGTGTTCGGTGATGCGAAGAAGGTGGTGGAAGACATGGTGAAGGCGATCGAGTAAGGCCGCCACGCGCCTCGGGTGGGTGCTGCTTTCAGCGCAAGCCCGAGGTGTATTTCTTCATGATGCGCGCCCTCATCTCTTCCTCTGCGGACAAAGGTGTGTCGGGAGGCCTTGTGGCCGGGGCATCGGGAAGTTGGCTGTTGGGCGAATCACGCGTTGTTTTGCGTCGCTCCACGATGCCTGCGGGCGCAGTGGCAACAGGCGCGGCAGGAACAACAGGCGCAGGCGCTTTGACCGTCGTCGGCTGGGCGTCACCCAGGCGCGGACCAAACTTCAGTTTGCTGACGTATTCGGCCTGTTCGCGCAGGCGCGGGTCTTGGCTGCTGAGGGCCGTTTTCAGTACCTCTTGCGCATAGTCGAGGTCGTGCAAAAAATGCTGCACGTCCAGGTGCTGGCCGAACTCACGGCGCAGTGGCACCACCATGCGCACCAAGTAGTTGACGAGTTTGCTGTCGTCGGAAGACATCGCGAAGCTCATTGTTAGACGTTGGGCGACAGCATTTCGCCATGCTGCGAAATGTCGAGTCCAACCTTCTCTTCGGTTTGACCCACACGCAGGGGCACCACGATGGAGATGACTTTGAGAATCAACCAGGTCATGCCGCCAGCATAAGCCATGACCGCCAAACCACCGGTCAGGTTGGTCAGCAGCGTGGCGGTCACCGGCGCAATGGTCGCCGTAGCAAACACCGGTGTCAGCACGGTGCCCACCAAACCGCCCACACCGTGCAGGGCAAACACATCCAAGCTGTCGTCAATGCCGGTGCGCGATTTGAAGGTGACCACCGCAACACAACAAACCACACCTGCGATGGCGCCAATGGCCATCGCGCCATCCACGCCCACATAACCCGAAGCGGGCGTGACGCCGATCAAACCCGCGATGGCGCCGGTCATCATGCCCAGCACGCTCCACTGCCCGCGTTTGATGTATTCGCAAAGGCCCCACGCCATGGCACCGGCGCAAGCGGCAACTTGAGTGGCCAAAAGAGCGCCAGCGGCCCGCGAGCTGGCTTCAAAGGCCGATCCCGCGTTGAAACCAAACCAACCCGCCCACAACAAACCCGCCCCCAGCACCGTGATGAGCAGGTTGTGGGGCACCATGGGCTCTTTGCCAAAACCATGGCGTGGCCCCAGGACCCAAGCGGCCACCAACCCACTGGCCCCGGAGACGATGTGCACCACCGTTCCACCAGCGAAGTCCATGTGGCCCATGCCGGCCAACCAACCTGTGGGTTGCCACACCCAATGCGCCACCGGTGCGTAGACCAACACCACCCAAAAGGCAGCGAACAGGATGGTCACACTCAGGCGCATGCGCTCGGCAGTGGCACCCAGAATGAGTGCGAAGGTGATGACGGCGAACGAGAGTTGGAACAGGAAAAAGACAGACTCTGGCACCGTCGGTGCGATGGGGTGCGCACCGACTTTGGGCCCAATCAAGCCATGGGCAAAGGCCCGTGTGAGGTCGCCGAAGTAGCCGTTGCCAGAGGAAAACGCCACCGAGTAAGCGACCACCGCCCACATCAAGGTGACCACCGCCGCCCCTGCCACGGTGTGCGCCACGATGGACAGTGCATTTTTGGAGCGCAGCATGCCGCTGTAAAACAAAATAATGCCAGGGATGGTCATCAGCATCACCAGCACAGTACAAATCAGCATCCAAGCGGTGTCAGCCCCGTTGAACGACGCCGCTTTGGTGGCCGTTTGTATGGCAGGGCTGGCCGCCGCGACCGTTGCAGCAGTGGCTTCGGCGGCGGTTTGTGCCCATGCCGGCGTGCTGGCTACGCACGCCGCCATCAAGGCGGTGATGCGGGTGGCGGTTTGTTTCATTGAATTCATGTGTTGCTCCTGGCGTGCGGCTTGGTTGGGCCCCGCTCGAAGAATTTACTGGCTGTTCAAAACGACTTGACGAATTTTCGGATAAACGAGGGGTGTGTGCTAACTCTTCGAAAATGCGAGCTGTGAAATACTGACGAGCAGGCAGCTTGATCAGTCACATTTCGGTATTTTTGACACGACCTTGAGGTCTGACAGAGGCCTAATTCACCCATGAACCCGGAAAAACTCCTCGCTGGTTTGGCCCTTGCCGTGTGTGTGGTCATGCTGCTGCGTTTGACCTTGCGTGCACCACGCCGCGAACGTTTTGATCGCGCCTTGCTGCGCATGTGGCAACAACGCAGCACCGCCGTGACCAACCTCATTCACCGTCCAGCGCGGCGCCGTGCGGCTCGCGAAGCGGCGCAGGATGCGATACGTCGCGCCCAGAACAAACCCGGTGGTCAATGGAAGGGCAATGTGTACACCCCGGACTCGTTTGACTCGGAGCGAAAACCACCCCCTGAGGGCGATTTGCACTGAAGGCCCGGCAGCCCCAGCGCCCTCGCATCAACGTGCGCGTGGCAGTTTGAGCAGCGGCAATCTTGGCCTGATCGATCCTGTTTTCCAGGCGGGACGCAGCATGGGGGTTGCTTCCACTGCAGTGTAAAAAACATGGGCCAGACCCCAGGCTGCCAACCAGGTGAGCAGCAGGGCAGCGGCCGTGTTGGCGGGGTCGGGCTCGACATTCAGCAGGGGCGCAGCCCCCACCCACAAGCCGTTGGCCAAGAGCAGCACCGGGAAGTGAACCAAGAACAAAGCGTAGGAGCGCTCAGCACCAGCGTGTAGTGCTTTGACGCACCATGCGCTGAGTTGGCTTTGGTGGACCTGTGGCTCGGGCTGGCTCCAAGCGATCAGGGCCCAGGCGGTGATGCCGGCGAGCAAAATGCGCCCGCGAAAATCAATCAACAAGGCCAGCCAAACGGCAATGACCAGGCCCGTCCACCAGGCCTCCTTGTTCGTGGACCGGCTGGCCCAATAGGCGCAAACGCCGAGGCCATAGCTGCCAAAAAAGTAAGGCGCCCAGTTGTCCCAGGTGGGAAGCAGGTTCAAACCCCACAAGGAAATCAACATCAAACCCACCGTCAGGGCCTGCGTCCACCGCCGGGCCTGATCGCGTGATGAGCTCAGTGCGACAGGCAGCGCAAAACACAGCAGCAGCAACAAGAAGAGCTGAAAGTCGATGGCCACATACCAAACACCGGCCGACAGCGAGTCGACGCCAAGCACGCCTTGTAGCAAGAGGAGGTGGGCCAAGAGTTGCGGCAACTCAACTGTCGCAGGCACCATGCTGCTGGGCAATACGTCGCCCGTGATAGCGGCCGCAGTGATGGCCAAGACCAAAGCCACGCACAAGGGCCAGGCCAAGCGGCGGTAACGCTTCAGCGCCAAACCAGCGATGGCGTTGCCACTCCAATCACTGACCCGGGCGAGCACCCGAGCCGCCAAAAAACCCGCCAAGACAAAAAAAACCTGCACCGCCAAACGGCCTTTGTTGTAGAGCAAGGCGGCGAGGTCGGGCCAAACCGTTGCAGCAGCGTCGGCCAGTGGGCCATAGGCACACAGGTGGTGCCAAACAATGATTTGCGCGGCCATGAGTTTGATTGCGTCAACCCAAGGCGCACGGGTGTGCGGTGATGTCATGAATCAAGAGGTGGGTCGTCAAAGAGCCGACCGACGACGAAACCTGTGATTGTCGCCTGGACAGGTGGGGACGAGGTCGCTTGATCCAAGCGTGGGCAAAGGGCCGGGCATTGCTTCACAAAGGCTTCGACAGCGCTTCATGCCGCGTTCATGGCCGACAACCACACTGCGCCACTTCAATCCAACTGAAGGAGCTTCAACATGCGTTATCCCCTGCTCGGAAAGGCCGCCGCCCTCGGCGCCGTCGCACTGGCACTCACGGCGGCTTTGGCCATGGTCAGTGACATCGTGAGCGAGCGAGAAGGGCGTCTGCGCCAAGCAGAGCAAAGTGTGATGGACAGTTTGGCCTCACAACAAACACTGGTGGGCCCGGTACTACAAAGGCAATGCGAGGAAAGTTGGGACACAGTGCAAGGCGATGACAAGGAGCGGCGTATGGTGCGCATGCAGCGCGAGTTCACGTCGAACACACCACCGCAAACCCTGAACATCAAAGCGACAACCCATCAGGAACCCCGTTACCGCGGCATCTACAAAGTCAACGGTTACGCCATGAAAGCCGATGTGCAAGCCAGCTTCTTGCCCTCTCAGCTCTTGACACCGCCACCCAGCATGAAAAACGGGGTGGTTGTCTGCAAACTGCCGACGCTCTGGCTTGCTTTGGGCGACACCCGCGGCCTGGGTCGCACCGAGTTGCGTGTTGGAGAGACACCGCTTGCTGTGTTGCCAGGCACCCAACATGCCAGCCACCCGCGCGGATTTCATGCCGTGGTGCCTGAACAAGTATTGGCTCAAACGGGTGAAACCCCATGGCGCGTGCAAGTGCAGCTTGACCTTTTGGGCACTGCACAACTGGCCTTCGCGCCAACAGCGAACGACAACCAGATCGAGCTCACGTCAGACTGGCCACACCCATCTTTCGCGGGCCGTACTTTGCCCGGCACCAGGGAGATCACGGCAAAAGGTTTCAGCGCCCGCTGGCAACTCAGCGCCTTGGCGACCTCTGCGGGCCAGCAGCTGGCAGCCGGTGGTGTGGTTTGTGGCTTGAATGGTTTGGCCTCCTCCGTTTATGCGTCGACGGCACAGGTCGAAACCGTTGTGGGTGGCGTTGATGAAAGCCGACTCAGGACACCGCAACCGAAGCCCGGTGTTTCGCAGCTGGCCTGCATTGAAGCCTTGGGGGTGAGTTTCATCGAGCCCGTCAGCAGCTATGTGCTCAGCGATCGTGCGACCAAGTATGGCTTGCTGTTCATTGCACTGACCTTCGTGGGCGTCGCTTTGGTCGAAGTACAACGCCGCCTGCGAGTTCACCCTATTCAATACCTCTTGGTGGGCGCTGCGTTGGTGATGTTCTTCTTGCTCTTGGTTAGTTTGAGCGAGCACCTGGCTTTCAGCGTGGCCTATGCCATGGCCAGCACGGGCTGCACCGTATTGCTGGCTTTGTATGGTCGATTCGTGCTTGGTGGCTTGCGAGCTGGGCTGGTGTTCGGTGGCGGGATCGCCGCCCTTTACGGCGCGCTCTTCCTGTTGCTGCGACTGGAGCAATCGGCTTTGGTGCTCGGTTCCATCTTGCTGTTTGCCGTGTTGGCCTGCGTGATGATGGTCACCCGCCACATCGACTGGTATGCCTTTACGGCGAACTTGCGGCGCGAGGGGGCTGGGTCGAAGTGAGCGCACCGGGTGCTGGAGGAGCGTCTGCGGCCAGCACCAGTTGCACCACAACGGGTAAGTAGTCTGAGTCCAAGGCCTGGCCCAAATGTTGCTGTTTCACCCGCCAGTGTTGGCTGGCCAAAACATGGTCGATGGGAATGCCCAACCAACCCTGGCCCGATGCGGGCCAGGTTGGCCACAGACCCGTGACGCGGCGTAGTCCAATTGTTTCCAGCCCAACCAATGCACTGGACCATGGTGTTGCATTGAGGTCGCCCACCAACAAGGCCGGGTGACCGCTGGCTTGAAACTTTTTGGCAAAGGCTTGAAGGGCTTGGTTGCGTGCCTGATGAAAGTGCGGCGACAGTGGTGGCATGGGATGAAAAGCCACCAACTGCACGGTTTGGTTGTGCACCCGCAGCTCGGCTTCGATGTGTGCAATGCCATCGGCATCGTGTTGCACCGATGAACGGGTCAGCGGAAGTTTGGACAGCAGGGCGATGCCAAAGGGCGAGTCGTCGGCGTGAACCACTTGGTAGGGATAAGCCGTGAAGCTGGTCAATTGGGGCCCCAAAACCCGCGACACCTCCAGCAAAACCACGAGGTCTGGCTGCTCTTGTGCCAACCACTGTGCCAAGGGCACTGCCTGGGTGGTTGACACATGCACATTGGCACTCGCAACCGTGAGCGTGTGGTTGCCCTGCGCCGAAGGCCATGACGGTGAAGCCGTCCACCACGGCAGGGGCAGCAGCAGGGCAAAGAACAAACACCGCCGAGCGGCAAACAAAGCCACGAGCAACCCCAGCACCAAACCCGCCAAAAACAACCACTGCCAATGCGCCATCAGGTCGAGCAGCCAGGCCAAACGCTCGACCTCACCAGTCGGCGGGGCTTGCGTCAACACGGGTGTCAACAAACCCAAGGCACAAGCGCCCATCCACCAGGGTAAACGTCGCCTGACAGCGCGGGTGAGTGCCGACGCCGACGCCGACGCCGGGGAAGGGTTGCTGGGAGGTGTCAAACGAAAGCGTCTTTTGCGAGCGCAACAATGTGGCGCGCTCAACCCTTGCCCGGCGGTTCAAACCGCCGCGCAGGCCGAGGTGCTTTGTCGTAGAGGGGCTGCACATCAGGCACCGTGGCTTGCAGGTCGCGGATGCGGGTGTTGTTGGACGGGTGGGTGGACAACCACTCCGGCGGCGCGCCTTTGCTTGCGGCACCCATTTTTTTCCACAGGGTGACGCTGGCCTCGGGGTTGTAGCCGCCGCGTGCCGCCATGTCGAGGCCGATTTTGTCGGCCTCGGTTTCGTCTTCTCGGCCAAAGGTCATGGTGAGCAGTTGAGTGCCCAAATCGGCACCGATGCGGCCCAGGTCACCGAGGCCGAGCAAGGCCGATCCCAGCTCCAAGACGCCACGTGTGGCGAAGGATTTGCCCATGCGCTCACGCGCATGTTCGCGCAGTGCGTGGGCGATTTCATGGCCCATGATTTGCGCCACCTCGTCGTCGTTGAGTTGCAGCTCTTGCAAGATACCCATGTAAAAGGCAATCTTGCCGCCCGGCATGCAAAAGGCATTGATTTGTTTGCTGCCGATGAGGTTGATTTCCCACTTCCAGTTGGCGGCGCGCGAGGTGCTGTGGTAGTTGGGGGAATAGATGAAGGGCAGCAATTGTTTGGCAATGCTGCGCAGCCGAATGACTTGGGGGTGATCGTCGGGTGCCAAGGCCCGCTGTTGTGCTGCTTCCCGTGTCATTTGCCCATACTGCTGGGCCGCCGCAGTTTCAATTTGATCGGCGGGCGCGAGTTTGGCCATGGAGGAACGTTTGCCCACTTCCACGCCCTCA
>JANPCX010000041.1:0-97770 GCA_031431125.1 Burkholderiales bacterium | reverse complement strand
CAGCGATGGTTTTGGCGAGGTTCAGCGGTTCGTCGGCGTCGAGTGGATCGGGGCGGCCATGGCCCACGTCGCAGAAAGGACAGCGGCGGGTGCATTTGTCGCCCATGATCATGAAGGTGGCGGTGCCTTTGCCGAAACACTCACCAATGTTGGGGCAGGACGCTTCTTCACACACCGTGTGCAGCTTGTGCTCGCGCAGGATGTTTTTGATCTCGTAAAAACGCGTGGTGGGCGAGCCCGCCTTGACACGAATCCAGTCCGGCTTTTTGAGCGTTTCTGCGGGAACAATCTTGATCGGAATGCGTGCCGTCTTGGCCTGGGATTTTTGTTTGGCGCTGGCGTCGTAGTCGGCGCCGGTTTGGGTTTCGCGGATGACGTTCTCGGTGGCCATGTGGGGCTTTCTGTGCCGTGTTTGGGGTTCTAAGGACTCAAGTGGGACTGCAGCTTGTCACCCAAAGCCCGGGCCACATCGGCCCAACTCGTAGAAACCCCAAGTGTAGCCAAGTCCACCGTTTGCAGCCCCTCATAGCCACACGGGTTGATGTGACCAAATGGACGCAAATCCATGGCCACGTTCAGCGCCAGTCCGTGGTAACTGCAGTGGCGGCTCACTTTGATTCCCAGGGCGGCAACTTTCCCCAACCCTGAAAAAGGGTCGTCGGCTTTCACACCCAAACGGTCCTTGGGCGCGGCGGCTTCAAGCGGGGCGTGGCTGAAGGGGTCTGCAAGGCGAACATAAATACCGGGCGCACCGGGCACGCGGTGGCCGGTCACCCCATGTTGTTCCAAGGCCTTGAGCACGCAGTGCTCCAGGCGGTAGACATACTCTTTGACATAGATGCCCAGGCGCTTGAGATCGATCAGCGGGTACGCAACCACCTGCCCGGGGCCGTGGTAGGTCACTTGGCCCCCTCGGTTGGTTTGCACCACGGGGATGGATCCAGGCTGCAGCAGGTGTTCCGCCTTGCCGGCCAGGCCTTGGGTGTAAACAGGCGAGTGCTCACAGAGCCAAATTTCATCGGGGGTGTCGGCAGTGCGGGTTTCGGTGAAAGCCTGCATGGCCGCGACGGTGGATTGCAAATCCACCAAGCCTAAATTGCGCAGCAATGGAGCCAACATCATGGCGCCCTACAACACCATCTTCACCATCGGGTGGGTGGTAAGGGTGCGGTAGATCTCGTCCAGTTGTTCTCTGCTGGTGGCGGTGATGGTGACGGTGACGCCGAGGTATTTGTTGCCGCTGCTGGGGCGGGTTTCGACGGAATCGTCCGCGAAGCTGGGGTCGAAACTTTTTGCGATTTGAACCACAGCATCGGCAAAACCATCCACGTTCAGCCCCATCACTTTGATGGGAAAGCTGCTGGGGTATTCGATCAGCGATTGTTCGGGCGGGATGTCTTGCATGACTTGGTCAAATTGACAACGTGAGTTTGGCGCGCTGGTAGGCTTCAAACAACTTGGCGTAAACCGGGCCGGGCTTGCCATGAAGCGCGCCATGACCCACCGGCTGGCCGTCGAGTTGGGTGACAGCCAGCACTTCTTTGGAGGCGGAACTCAGCAGCAATTCGTCGGCGGCCAAAACCTCGGCCTGTGCGATCGGCCGCAGGTGGTAGGCCACACCCACTTCTTCACACAAACCGCGCAGCAGGTCGTAGCGTATTCCCTCCAGCACCACCTCGCTTTTGGGGGGGCCGAGCAAGGCACCCTCCTTCACCACCCAGACGTTGCTCGACGACGCCTCGGTGAGATAACCATCGCGGAACATGATGGTTTCGGCAGCGCCATGGTCAGCGGAGAGTTGACGAGCCAGCACATTGCCGAGCAGCGAAGTGCTTTTGATGTCGCCACGCTCCCAGCGGAAGTCGCGTGCGGTCACGCAGGACACGCCGCGGTGGCGCTGTTCGGGCGACAGCCCCTTCATCGCGCTGGTCATCATGAACACCGTGGGCGTGATGCCCTCAGGCATGACATGGTCACGCAGCGCCACACCCCGGGTGATTTGGATGTAGAGCATTTGATCGGACGCGGTTTGCGTCGCCACCAATCGCCGCGCCAGGTCCAACCATTGCTCGCGGCTGTGTGGGTTGTGAATGCGAAGTTTGGACAGGCTGCGTGCGAGCCGTTCCATATGCTGGTCAAAACAAAACAGCTTGTGCCCATAAACCGGCACCACCTCATAAATGCCATCGCCAAAAATAAACCCTCGGTCCAACACCGACACCTTGGCTTCGTTCAGGGGCGTGAACTCACCATTGAGGTAGCAGGGGGTGGAAGGCAAGTGGGTCATGGTGGCGGTACGGGTGTGGTTCCAGCTTACTTGATCCAAAGACGCAGCGCATCCCAGGTGCGGCCAAAGAAGCCGGCTTCTTCCACCGGTTGCAATACCACCAGAGGCAATTCGGCCAACAGGGTGCCTGCTGCACTTTTGACTTTGAGCGTGCCCACGCGCTGGCCAGCTGCCAAGGGAGCGACCAGAGGATCGGTGCGTTCAATTTGGGTTTGTAATTTGCCCGACTCACCTTTGGGCAAATTCAGGAACACCGGCCCAGAAGCGCCCAGCTTGGCCTCTTTGTTTTTGCCTTTCCACACTTCCACGGTGGCCGCGGTTTGGCCTTCCTCAAAGGCGCGCACCACATCAAAGGCTTGGAAGCCCCAGTTCAACAGTTTTTGACTTTCGCTGGCGCGCGCTTCCATCGACGAGGTGTTGAGCACCACGCTGAGCAAGCGGCGTTTTCCGGGGGCTGTGCCTGTTGCGCCCAGATTGGGGAACTCGCGTGCGCTGCTGGCAATTAGGCAATAGCCGGCGGCTTCGGTGTAGCCGGTTTTCATGCCGTCCACCGTGGGGTCGCGGCGCAGCAAAAGGTTGCGGTTGGGCTGGCTGATGTTGTTGTACTTGTAGTCTCGGATGGAGTAGTAGGTATAAAAGTCGGGGAAGTCGCGGATGATGCGGGAGGCGATCACAGCCAACTCGCGGGCTGTGCTTTGGTGGCCCGCTTCTGTCAGCCCGGTGACGTTTTTGAACTGCGTGTTTTTGAGTCCAAAGGCCAGCGCTTGGCGGTTCATCATGGCAACAAACTGATCCAGCGTGCCACCCACCGCCTCGGCCAAAGCCACCGAGGCATCGTTGCCCGACTGCACGATCATGCCGCGCAGCAGCTCGTCCACCTTGGGTGTCATGGTGGTGTCGATGAACATCAAAGAACCCCCACCTTTGCGTTCTTCCCAGGCGCGTTTGGACACAGAGATGGGTTGCTCAAGCGAGAGTTTTTTGTCGCGAATGGCACCAAACACCACATAGGCGGTCATCAGTTTGGTCAGCGACGCCGGATCGGCGGGCGTGTCGGCATTGCGCTCGGCCAGCACCTGCTGGGTGGTCATGTCGATCAACAAATAACTCTTGGAGGCGACCTCGGGTGGTTGGGGGGCTTGGGCCCAGCTCAAAAGTGAAGCGCTTGAAAGCAGCACCGCGGCGAATAGTGATTTCATGAAATGGTCTTTAGGTTCGAGAGATAGGCAATGGCTGCGAGCGTTGCCGCTCGTTCAAGCGTTAACGATTAAATGCCCCGGGCTTGCAGTTGCTGGACGACGGTGCTTCTGAGCAAAGCCAACTGGCCGTGGAAGAAATGCCCCACACCCGGAAACACAATGACGGGCAAAGCTTGCGGCCGGGCCCAGTCCATGGTGGCGGTCAAGGGCACGACCTCGTCGGACTCGCCGTGAATGACCACGGTGTGGGACGGCACCTTGGGCATCACTTGGCGCTGGGTGGACGGCCCAACCAACACCAGGTGCTGGGGCTGCTCATCCGGCTTGAGCTGCTGGATGGCTTGTGACGCCATGTAGGCGCCGAAAGAAAAACCCGCCAGAACGAAAGGCAGGCCCGGCTGGCGGTGTGCGGCGAGAACCGACATCACATCGTCCAACTCGCCGCGGCCTTCGTCCCAATGGCCCTGCGACGCACCGACACCACGGTAGTTGAAACGCACGGTTTGATAACCAAGTTGCAATAGAGCACGCGCCACGGTTTGCACCACTTTGTTGTCCATGGTGCCGCCATGCTGGGGGTGTGGGTGGCAAATCAAGGCCCAGCCTTTGGGCGCAACGGCGGTGCTGCCATCGCCAGGCAGATCAATGGCGCATTCCAGCGCGCCAGCCGTACCAGTGACGGTTTGTTTGACGGTTCTAGGGTTCATGGATGAATTCAGCGCCCCACATCGGCGGGCAGCACGAGGCGCTCCACCACCCGGCCGCCTTTGAGGTGCTGGTCGACGATGTCGTCAATGTCCGCTTCGTCAACAAAGGTGTACCAAACCCCCTCGGGATAGACCACAGCCACAGGCCCGCCGGCACATCGGTCCAAACAGCCCGCTTTGTTGACACGCACGCCGCCGGGCTTGGAAAGATTTTCGTGTTTGATACGCTTCTTGCAGTGATCGAACCCGGCTTTGGCACCATGGTTGGCGCAGCAGTCTTCGCCGTTCTCGCGCTGATTGAGGCAGAAAAAAATATGGCGTTCGTAGTAACTCATGTCTGCATTTTAGTGACCCCCCTTCGCGCGTGGTTTTGAGGGGGAACTGAGACCCGCACTCAGCGCTTGAACCGCGCCACAGCCATCACCCACAAATGCAGCATGGCCGCATAGGGCCACAACCAACCGACCCACTGCGCCGCGCCGTGGAACTGCACGAATCGGCCTTGCTCCCAGGCGGCCAGGCTTTGGGCGAAGTAGGGGTCGGGCGGCGCTTGGTTGATCCATCCGACCAGCGCCGTGGCGGCCACCAAACCCAGCGCGGCGGCCGCGCGGCTGGAGATCCAACACAACAACAGCGCGAGCAAGGTGCCCGCCCCCCATGCAGTCAGGGTCAAAGGTGTGAGCCAAGTCAGTCCATGTTCGGGACCAAAATTCAATGCCGTCGACAAGGTGGTGGTGGCCAATCCGAGTACCGCTGCACCCAACGCCAAGACCACACGCCGCCAGCCTGGCGTTGAGATCGCATAAAGCACCAAACATGGCAGCAGCTGGCCGATCACCACCACGCCGAACTCGGTCGCAGCGGTCAAAGGCATTGCGGGTACATCGTGAGCGAACCCAGAGACCCACCACGTTTGCGCTGGCGTACCAGCAACCCATTCGGTGATGAGCTCGCGAAGGCGATCAGCAACCTGCCCTACCCCCAAAGGAACAGGCAGCGGAAACAACAGGGCCAGCGGCCACAAGAGAAGCAACGTCAATCCACCGCTGCTTTGTGGCAAGAACCACCGGTCGCGCCAGCTTTGCCAGCGTGTCGCCCCGCCGAGGCGAAACACCACCACCGCAAGCAGCGCTCCAAGCGCCGCGCCAGCCGTGTTCAGTGCCCAATCCACATTCGATGGCACACGGCTGGGCAAAAAGTTCTGCAGCAATTCAAGCAGCATGGACAAGGCGCTGCCAACGACGACGGCCAGCCGCCAGCCACCAAAAGGACTTGCACCACTGCGCACCGTCGCAAAACACAGCAGCAAACCCAGGGGCATATAGCCCACCAAGTTGAAGGCCACGTCAAAGCCTGTCCAGTAACGTGGCCAAGGCGCCGCCACGAAAGACCACCACGTCCCCAAGGGCCAGCGCCATCCCTCGAAGGGATAGAGGCTCGCATAAACCACCACAGCCGCAGCCAGCAGGCTCATGGGCACAGCGGCACTGCGATGTGTCATGGCTTTAGAACCTATCCGTGAATAAGACAGCCCTGCGCCGGGGTTCCACAGGCCACAGGCGTAGGAGCGAGCCGCGCCGTGGTGTACAGCGGGTTGCGACACCCGCCTGTGGCCTGTGGGCCCCCGGCCCGAAGGGTTGTAACGACAAAGCGCGTCTGCCGCGCTGCAACCCTTGCCCAGGGGGAGACCCTGGGCTGCGGCTTGCGCCACGACCAGAGGCCGTGGCCCTCGCCAGGCACAAACAGTCCGCAGGGACTGTTTGTATCCGGGCTCGGCCTTGCATCCATCGATTTGTCGTCCGCTTTTTCGTCAACACGCAGGGCTGTCTTATTCACGGATAAGTTCTTAGAAAGGCTTGACTACCACCAAGACCACAATGGCGGCAAAAATCAGCACGGCCACTTCATTGAACACCCGAAACCAGCGGTGGCTGCGGCGGTTGGTGAACTGCTCAAATTTGCGCAGCAAGGACCGACAGGCATGGTGGTAACCCACAGCGAGCACCACCAGCACCAACTTCAGGTACAGCCACACGGCATGCACGTTGCCCCAGTAGGCCAGCCACAACCACAGCCCGAATCCCAGGGCAGGCAGCATGAGCAGGCTGGAAAATCGATAGAGTTTGCGTGCCATGAGCAGAAGCCGCTCGCGCTCGGCATGGCTGTCGGCAGGCACTGCGGCCAGATTGACGAAGATGCGCGGCAAGTAAAACAAGCCGGCGAACCAGCTGGCCACGAAAATAATGTGCAGGGCTTTGATCCAGAGCATGGCGCATTATCCGTGGGGCCGTCTGATCGAAAAAAACAGCAAAAAAAAAGCCCTGGTCTTTTCAGACCAGGGCGCGAATGCCTTAACGCTGTCATCACGGCAAGGCACCTGCTCAGGGAGGAAAAGCAGGGAGTTCTGACGTTACAGTCAGGACTCAAGCGAAATGTTAGCAGATGTTGCAGAACGTAAACATCGTCGCCCCCCCTCAGATGCGGTCGGGTTTGCCTGAATTGCGTCACACTCGCGGTCGAGTTCGCCATCGCATTTCATCCTCGTCCCGCCCCCAGCAATGAGAGAGATCAACGTGCATTCTTTTGCATCTTTCCCCGCCAACCGCCCACGTCGACTGCGCCGTGACGCATTCACCCGGGCCTTGGTTCGTGAACATCAGCTCACATCCAGTGACTTAATCCTTCCCGTCTTTGTGCTCGAAGGACAACAACGGCAAGAGCCTGTCGCTTCCATGCCAGGCGTTGTGCGGCTGAGCCTGGATCAGCTCCTGCCTGTGGCCCAGGAGTGTGTGCAACTCGGGATTCCGGTGATGGCGCTGTTCCCCGTCGTGGGCGCCTCACTCAAAACAGAGGACGGCCGTGAAGCCCTCAACCCGGACGGTCTCGTGCCCACCGTAGTGCGCGAACTCAAACGGCAGTTTCCCAGCCTCGGACTCATGACCGACGTAGCGCTCGACCCCTACACCAGCCACGGGCAGGACGGCTTGATTGACGACAGTGGTTATGTCCTGAACGACGCCACCGTGGCCGTGCTGGCGCAACAAGCCGTGGTGCAAGCGCAAGCCGGCGTCGACATCGTGGCGCCCAGCGACATGATGGACGGCCGGGTGGGCGCCATACGCGCTGCCTTGGAGGCCAAGGGCCTGATTCACACCCGCATCATGGCCTACAGTGCCAAATACGCGAGCAGCTTTTATGGCCCGTTTCGTGATGCCGTCGGATCAGCCGCAAACCTCGGTAAAAGCGACAAAAAGGTTTATCAAATGGATCCCGCCAACAGCGATGAAGCGCTGCGCGAAGTGGCGCTGGACATTGCCGAAGGCGCGGACATGGTCATGGTGAAACCTGGCATGCCCTACTTGGACATCGTTCGCCGCGTGAAAGACGAGTTCCGCGTACCCACTTTCGCCTACCAAGTCAGTGGTGAGTACGCCATGCTCAAAGCGGCGGCAGCCAATGGTTGGTTGGACCACGACGCGGTGATGATGGAAAGCCTGCTGGCATTCAAGCGCGCTGGCGCAGACGGCATCCTGACCTACTTTGCACGCGACGCTGCTCGTCTATTGAAGACCTAAACACCCCCGTTGACATGCGCATCTTCCACATCCAAGGCGACCAATTCACAGAGCTGACCGACTTGCCAGATTCGTTACCGCCTGCAGGTTACCTTTGGGTGGGCAGTGCGCGACGCGAGTTCGAGGTAGGAACGCCCGTGTTGCAGGCCGCCTTGCAGCGCTGGACTGGAGGACAGCTGGTGGACCTGCATGTCGCAGACCTGCTGAACAACCAGCTGCCCTCGCACTTTGACTACACCTCCTGGTACGACATGATGGTGTTTCGCCGCTTGGCGGCGGGCGCGGGCAGTGCGGCCATGTTCATGGACGACACCCAAGGCACCGCCAGCTCGGCGCGGGCGGCATTGCAAGCCATCGACACCAGCCCTGTGGGTTTTGCCCTCTTCGATCGGGTACTGATCACCGTACACCCGACCGACTGCCTGGTGCGCGATTTTTTTGCCAACCGCTTTGAGCAGCAAGTGCTGCAGACGCCATCGAGCGGCGAGAGCCGCAGCGGCGCCCGTTTGCCACCGAGTTCAGCTGATCTGATGCTGCGCATGATCAACCACATGGTGGACGGATATCTGGAGTTGCGCCGCCTCTTAACGCGCCAGCTGGGCTACGTGCAGCAAGAACTGTTCAACCCGCGCAGCCCCTTTGACAACTGGCAAATGCTGTTAGACGCGCGCAACACCTTGACGGTGCTGGAAGACACCTGCGAAGACCAACGCAGCGCCATCACCGAGTGGATAGACGCGCTAGACGAGTGGCCCGACGAACCCGACAAATCCGCGCGGCGAGAGCGTGAATTGCTGAGGGTGCGTTCACGCGATGTGCTGGAGCACATTGAACGCGTGCTCGGCCATGTGCGGCGACTGGAATCGTCCGCCGAGACCGCCGTTCAAATGCACTTCGCGGCACAAAGCCACCGCACCAACGCCATCATGCGCACACTGACTGTGCTGACCGCCATCTTCTTGCCATTGAACTTGGTGACGGGCTTTTTTGGCATGAACTTTGAAGGCCTGCCGCTGATCCACAGCATGACGGGCTTTTGGATCATCTTGGGTTTGATGCTGGTGCTGGGTGTGGGCCTGAGCGTTTTCTTTTGGCGCAAGCGCTACCTCGGTCGCAGCTCAAATACCTGACAGACCAAAAAAGTCCCGCAGTGCCCGCCGGTACTGTGCCTGTCCCAACACATTGGTGCTGTGGTGAGCGCCGCCTTGTACCAATTCAAATCGTTTCGGTTCTGCCGCGCGCTGGTACAAATCGCGACCCAGCTTTGGCGGGATGAGCTTGTCTTGACTGCCATGCACCACCAGCACCGGGACACCCACATGGTCAATGCGTGAGAGCGAATCAAAACGCTGCGTAATCAGCCAATCCACGGGCAACCAACCCCACCGGCTGGACCTCACGACATCGGGAATGGATGAAAAAGTCCCCTCCAACAACAAGCCCGCGTCGTCGGTGACATTGGCACTGAGTTGCACAGCAATGGCGCCGCCCAAAGAGTGCCCAAAGATAAAACGTTTTGCCTTCGGGTGGCGCGCCGCCAGCCACTCCCAAGCCGCTTGGGCATCTTCCTGCGCCAGGTTTTCCGACGGCAAGGCGGGTGAGCTTTGCCCGAAACCACGGTAGTCAATACCCAGCACAGAAAACCCCAAACTGTGCATGCGCTGCATTCTGGCGGCACTGGCACGCACATCCCAGCGTGCCCCGTGCAGATACAAAAGCACGGGCGCGCCTGCTTTGGTTTGTGGCAACCAAAGGCCATGGAGTTGAACATCCTCCTTGGAGGCTTTCGAGCGGTAGGCGATCCAAACGTTTGGTGCTCCCCCGGAAGCGACAGTCGTGGATTGCTGACTGACACGAGGCTGAAAGATCCAATGGCGCTGCTGGCGATCGAGCACAAAGAGGCCCGCCGCAGCAACAACCAGGAGAACGATCAAGACCAGAAACTGACGTTTGGCTTTTCTTTGCATCCCAGCATTCTTGGCGCATGCGAAGAACGCTGCGTGAAGTGCAGATGAAGACTGTTAACGCTGGTAAGGATTGCCCACACCAAGCCGAGAAAGCACGGCGGCCTCCAGACTCTCCATCTCCATCGCATCGGCATCGGTCTCATGGTCGTAGCACTGCGCATGCAATGCGCCGTGTACCAGCAAATGCGCGTAGTGGTCGGGCAAGGTCAAGCCCAAGGCCAGCGCTTCTTGCTCAACGACGGGCGCGCACAACACCAAATCTGCCATGACCACAGGCTCGTGGGCATAGTCGAAGGTCAACACATTGGTGGCGTAGTCTTTTTTTCGGTAGCCTTGGTTCAAGCTGCGGCCCTCTTCCAAACCGACAATGCGCACCGTGATTTCTGCGGGAGATTGCAAGGCCGCACGAATACAGCGGCTCACAAAAGCGCGTGGCAGGGCCTGGCGGTGCGGTGCCACTTGCGGATCACGCGCAAATTGCAGCGACAGTGTGAGCGGTGGTTGAGCCATCCCGGTGTTCGATGGTCAAGAACGATCACTGCCACGCGCAGCATCGTAGGCTTCCACAATGCGGGCCACCAAGGGGTGGCGCACCACATCCACCGACGCAAACCGGGTGGTGGCCATGCCCTTGACACGACGCAGCACGCGTTCAGCGTCGATCAAGCCACTTTCGGTGCCTCTGGGCAAGTCAATTTGGCTCACATCCCCCGTCACCACACACTTGCTGCCAAATCCGATGCGGGTTAGAAACATTTTCATTTGCTCGGGTGTGGTGTTTTGGGCCTCATCCAGGATCACGAAGGCATGGTTCAAGGTGCGTCCGCGCATGAAGGCCAGTGGGGCCACTTCAATCAACCCCTTCTCGAAAGCACGGGTGACTTTGTCCAAACCCATGAGGTCATGGAGCGCGTCGTACAGCGGGCGCAAATACGGGTCCACTTTCTGCGCCAGGTCGCCGGGCAAAAAACCAAGCCGCTCTCCTGCCTCGACCGCGGGCCGGGTGAGGATGATGCGTTGCACGCTGCTGCGCTCCAAGGCGTCCACCGCGCAGGCCACGGCCAGGAAGGTTTTTCCGGTGCCCGCGGGGCCGATGCCAAAGGTGATGTCGTGGGACAGGATGTTGCGCAAATAGAGCTGCTGATTTGGCGTGCGGCCCATGAGGTCACTGCGGCGCGTGTGAAGTTGGGGTTGATCGACCACCGCAGCCGTGACCGAGTCGTCCACCTGAACCACGGCCAACACAGGTTTGGTTTGCGTTGTGGTGGTTCCCGCACCAACCACCGCAGGCAAGGGTCGGTCCACCGCCAGAGCCCGCGCTTGCACCAGGGCCAATTGCATGGTTTCCGGTGCAATGGGTTCATCGG
Organism: Burkholderiales bacterium; assembly: GCA_031431125.1. Taxonomy (GTDB): domain Bacteria; phylum Pseudomonadota; class Gammaproteobacteria; order Burkholderiales; family Burkholderiaceae_C; genus JANPCX01. Next base: position 86,668 of record JANPCX010000041.1, on the reverse strand, counting down.
CTTTTTCGTACAGGGACTGCAGCAACCAGGTGGCGCGCTCAGCGGCGTCTTTGTCGCCTTCAATCCGAAACGCTTCGTTGCGTCGTTGAATGCGAACCAGCAGCCCTTCTTCAACGGCACGCAAGTGCGCATCCATGCCCCCGCACAAATGGGCCAGGCGTTGGTTGTTCAGCGGAGAGAAAACATGGCGCACGATCACGGCAGGTGTCCAACAAAGCAGCACGGGCGTGAATTGTCGCCGCAACCGCCAGGGCAGTCCGGCGAGCCGTGGAAGGAAGCAGGTTCAGGCTCCTGCACAATCAGCGCCCATGTTGAACGCGGCGTTGACCCCTTTGTTTGCCAGCAGGCCTTTGCTGCTGCGGCCGAGCTGGCGTGCTGTTTGGGTCAGGCGGATAGTGCTGCTGTGGTGCCTGCTGGCCCCCCTTGGCGTTAGCGCAGTGCCGCAAACCATGGTCATCGACCGAGCGCTGGCCATCAATGCCAATACCGGGGCATTTCCCCGCGCGACTGACGTCGGCGGGGAGAACCCCAAAGAGGTTGTTTTGCCCGAAGACTGGTCAAGCGCCACCCCCGGCTACAGCGGCAGCCGCTGGTACCGTGTGTCCTTCGATCAGCCCCTGCCCGAATCGGTCAGCAATACACCCGACAACTTGCTGGCCCTCTACATTGAACGCGTTTGCCACAACGCTGAAGTCTGGCTGAATGGGCAATTGCTCATGCGCAGCGGCCAAGTGGACGAGCCCATCACACGAAACTGCCACCAACCGCTTCTGGTGCTCTTGCCGAGTCATCTATTGGCAGCAACAGGCAACCGCTTGGACTTGCGGGTGTTTGGGCACGCGCAAGAACGGGTATCTGCCCGGCTGCGGGGCGGTGGCCTCTCCAAGCTGACGATCGGCCCGCAATTGGCACTGACCAAACAACACGCCACACAAGCCTGGTGGAACAGCACCGCCTTGCAACTGGTGGCGCTGACGCTGCTCGTGCTGGGGGGGTATTTGGTGGTGTTGGGTCAACTCAACCGCCGCGAAGCCTACCTAACCTACTTTGGTCTGCTGTGCGTGGGATGGGCCGTATTGTCGGTGCGCATTTGGGGGCGCTATGTGCCGATATCCAGCCAGTGGGTGGAGTGGTTGGCCGCAAGCGCAGTGCCTTGGATTGCCGCCGCCGCGGTGCAGTTTTTGCTCAGCTACGCGGGCAGGCGTTCGCGCGTTCTGGAGTGGGGTTTGTGGGCACAGCTGATCCTCGTACCACTGACCTTGTGGTTGGCCGGGCCGGAGCGCACCTACTTGGTCAGCACCGCCTGGTACTTGCTGCTGGCGCTCCAGGTGCTAGGGGCGATCGCCATCTACCTGCTGATTGCCTGGAAGGAGCAACAAGCCCCGTGGCGGGAGATGTCCATTTTGATGGCTTGTTTTGCTGTTTTCATGCTGCTTGAGATTGCCACCCAGTACCACTGGTTACCTCTGCCCCCCATGCTCTATGCGCAGTGGGGTTTCCCGGTGGTACTGACGGTGTTGGCGTTTCGACTGCTGCACGGTTTTGAGCACAACCTGGCTCTGATGGAAGCGGGCCGCGCCACGCTGGAACGAAGGGTGCGCGATGCCACCGCCGAGATCGAACGCAATTTCGAACAACTCGCCGAGCTACGGGTAGAACAGATCACGGAGAAAGAGCGCAAACGTATTGCGGCCGATCTGCACGACGACCTGGGGGCCAAGCTGCTGACCATCGTGCACACCTCGGAGAGTGAGCGCATCTCGACGTTGGCGCGCGAAGCCCTGGAAGAAATGCGGCTGTCGGTTCGCGGCCTCACCGGCAAGCCAGTGAGGCTGGCCGACGCCTTGGCCGACTGGCGCGCGGAAATCGTCTCCCGTTTGGGTCAAACCAACATCGAGGCCGATTGGAGCCATCCGAACGAAGACCTGGACCAGCTCTTGCCAGCCCGTGCCTACGTGCAAACCACCCGCATCATGCGCGAAGCCGTGAGCAACATCATCAAACACAGCGGAGCCACCTTGTGCAAGGTGCGTTGTCGTGTGGGAGACCATGAGTTCGGCATCTCCATTCAGGACAATGGCAAAGGCATTCCCATGGAACTCGACGGCAAACTCGACCGCGGCCACGGCATGTCCAGCATGAAACACCGTGCCAAGCAGTTACAAGGCCAGTGTTTGGTGGAGTCTGGCCCAGGTTATGGAACGGTGATACGACTGACACTACCCCTTTAACCCTTCCAAGACGAATGCGTTTGACGGCCCCACTGCTACGATCCACCCCATCTTCGCGGAGAACCTTATGAACAACATCCTGCTCTTGGAAGACCTGCCCGAGATTCGCGCATGGCTCAAAGTGTTGGTGCGTCAAGTGTTTCCCAGTGCGCAAATCCATGAATCTGCGCGCATTCACAACGCGCTGGAGCTGGTCAGCGCCATCAAGTTCGATCTGGCCTTGGTCGACCTGGGTTTGCCCGACGGTTCAGGCGTGGATGTGGTCGCCGCGCTGCGCGACAACCAGCCCGACTGCCAATCGGTGGTGGTGACCATTCATGATGACGATGACCACCTCTTCCCGGCATTGCAAGCCGGTGCCTTTGGTTATTTGCTGAAAGAACAAGCCCGCGATCTAATCGCGGAGCAACTCAACCGCATGAGTCAAGGCGAGCCGCCGCTGTCGCCGTCCATCGCTCGCCGGGTGCTGTCTTACTTTGCCACCCACACCCGTCCTGCCGAGCTGCCCCAAAGCATTCCGCATGTCGCCCTCACCGACCGTGAGAACGAAGTGCTGTTGCGGGTGGCCAAGGGTTTCACGCTGCCCGAGATTGGCGTGCAGCTCAACTTGTCGCGCCACACCATTGCCGACTATGTGAAGCAGATCTACCGCAAGCTCAATGTCAACTCGCGCGCTGAAGCGGCGCTGGAAGCGCAGCGCTTGGGGCTCTTTCGGCGGTGAATTCTTGGGGCTCTTGCTGCCCGCCTTGACCTGCACATCCAACTTCTTCGACGATGCCCTATTTGCTCGCCTCCGTGGGTGACCGCTCCACGGCCAATTTCATCGACGGCATCATCGCCATGGCCGTCGGCGTGGCCACCTTTTACGGCGCCAAAGCAGCCGGACTTCCGCTGTGGTTCGCCTTCATTGGCTGCCTGGCCTACACCTTGTTTCGCGACGGCATGACCCATGGCCAAAGTCTGGGGAAACGAGTCACAAAAATCGCTGTTGTGCATGCGAAAAACGAGCAACCTTGCACCTATTGGCAGTCTTTTGTGCGCAACGTGCCCATGGTGATTCTGGGTTTCTTCGACCTTGTCTCCATTGTTGGCAAGCAGCGCAGGCGTCTGGGCGACTTCATGGCGGGCACGAAGGTCGTTCAACGACAAGCCACCGCCTGACGCCTCCATCCCCACTGATACCCAGAAAGCCCCTGACATGATCGGTCGCCTAACCGGCCTTTTGGCTGAAAAAAACCCACCGCAGGTGCTGCTGGACGTGAACGGCGTGGGCTACGAAGTGGCCGTGCCGATGAGCAGTTTTTACAACCTGCCCGGCCTCGGTGAAAAAGTCACCTTGCTCACCCACTTTGTGGTGCGGGAAGACGCGCAGGTGCTGTTTGGGTTTCTCACGCATGAAGAGCGCAGCACGTTCATCCAGCTCGTGAAAATTTCCGGTGTGGGGCCGCGCACGGCGCTGTCCATCCTGTCAGGCTTGAGCGTTTCCGAACTGGCTCAAGCGGTGAGCTTGCAAGAAAGTGGTCGCCTCATCAAAGTGCCCGGCATCGGCAAAAAAACCGCCGAGCGGCTGCTGCTGGAACTCAAAGGCAAGCTCGGCGACGTCCTTGCTTCAAAGGGTGCCAGCATTCAAAACGACGCTCAAGGTGACATCTTGCAGGCCCTGATCGCGCTGGGTTACAGCGACCGCGAAGCGGCGGCCAGCCTCAAGGCTTTGCCTGTGGACGTCGGGGTGAGTGACGGAATCAAACTGGCGCTGAAAGCGTTGGCCCGCTAAGTCATGGGGGTGTCATGCAGCAGACATGGCGCCATGCTGGAATGATTCACTGATTTGGAGCCCCCATGCAACGCCGTACTTTTGTTCAACGCTTGGCTGCACTGGGATGTGCATCCACCGCCTGGTCGTCCGCGTGGTCACAATCCGCCGCCTTGAAAGTTGTGGTGCCATTTGCCCCCGGCGCGGGCAGCGACGCCATGGCACGCTACTTTGGTTCCGCATTGAGCACCGCGCTGGGTCGACAGGTGGTGGTTGAAAACCGCACCGGGGCGGGTGGCGCCATCGGTACCGAGGCAGTGGCCAAAGCGGCACCCGATGGCAACACCCTGCTCTTCATTGCCTCGCCCTTCACGACGGCCGCGGCCATTGGGCAAAAACCGGAGTACGACCCCACTGCATTTGCACCGGTGGCCATCATGGGCAAAGGTCCATTGATGTTTGCGGCCAATGTCAACGTGCCGGGCCGCGACTTGCGCGAGGTGATGGACCACGTGAAGCGCAACCCGGCCAAACTGAACTACGGCTCGGCCGGTGTGGGCAGCGTCAACCACTTGATCCTGGAGCTGCTCAAACAACAAACCGGCAGCTACATCGTTCACATCCCCTACCGCGGCATTGCAGCGGCCACCACCGACTTGATGGCAGGTGAAGTCCAACTGATCACAGGCAGCGTTCCGGCCTTGATGCCCTTTGTGAAAGATGGCCGCATCAAAGCCTTGGCCCTGACCACCGCAGAACGTGCTTCCGCCGTGCCCGGTGTTCCTGGCATGCGCGAATTGGGCTTCAAGGACTTTGATGTGAACAACTACTGGGGTTTGGCGGCCCCACCCAAAACACCGCTGGCCCTGACCCAAGCGCTCAATCAAGCGATCAACAAAATCGTGGCCCAACCCGATGTCCGAGCCCGCTTGCTACAAGATGCCACCGAGCCCGAAACCATGAATGTCGAGGCCGTAGGACGTTTCATCGCGTCAGACTTGGCGAAGTGGAAAAAGCTGATCCAGTCCGGCAAGCTGAACTTCGACAGCTGACCCGCCCTCGCGGACTCGCCCTGTCAGTGTTTGTGCTCGCCGCCTTCGGCCTTGGGTTGTTCCACGTTCACCATCACCGTCACTTCGCCCGCCTTTTCAAACTTGAGTTTCAAGGGAAAGTTGCTGCCCTCTTTGAGCGGCGCTTTCAGGCCCATGAGCATGATGTGAAACCCACCCGGTTTGAGTTCCACCGTTTGCCCTGCACGCAGGTCGATGGCATCGACTTGGCGCATGCGCATGACGTTGCCGTCCATGGTCATGCTGTGCAACTCCACCGAAGCGGCGACTTCGCTGCTGGCAAAGACCAGTCGATCAGCCGCCCCGGCGTTGGTCAGCTTGAGGTAAGCCCCTCCCGCCATTTGGCCCGACGCCGTGGGGCGCGCCCAAGGGTGGCCAATGTCGATGGCGCCGAGTTTGAAACTGTGGGCCTGGCTGAACAACGAGAACAAGGACAGTGCGACGAGCGCGAGAAAACGAGCGAAGTTCATGGTGTGAATCCGATATAGACACGAGCACAGGAAACGGGGCTCACCCCCGTCGTGCAATGAATGTGGGCGGTTGCGAAAACATGGCGCAACCCGAGATAAAAAACCAGTGCGGCTGGTGATGCAGTCAAGCGAACGCTGGCGGCCCACGCGGCTGGGCTGTCGCCCACGAAAATGGCGGGCGGAGTGCATGCAGGAACAGCGTTGGCACCGCTTGCGCGCCACCAACGACGGCAAGCAGCCCCCATGGCGCTGGTGGTAACCCGGCGCTGTGGCCGAGATGGCAACAGGCGGGACACTTGGCCATCTCCACCACCGCGCCAGGCGCATCCGGCCTTGGCGCTTGGCTGCTGTCCATCTGCACCCAACGCGATCCGGCGGCCGAACAAACCTCCACCCACTGCACGCCCGACGCCGCCATCACGGCTTGCGACATCGTCGGTGCCATGGCCATGCCGACCACCGCGAAGATCGCAATGAAGGCCCAACGTTCAAGGTGACGGCGGATGGTTTGCACGGCCGCAATTCTAAACGGGCCACCTCGCACAGCCGTCTCGCGATAATGCGCCCATGAGCATCCAAACCGACGACTTCGAGCCCGCGCGGCGCATCGTGACTGCGGCGGCGGCATCGCCGAATGAAGAAGCGATTGAACGCGCACTGCGACCCAAGGGGCTGGCCGAGTACGTGGGCCAGGCCAAGGTGCGTGAGCAGTTGGAAATCTTCATTGGCGCGGCCAAGATGCGATCCGAAGCCATGGACCATGTGCTGCTCTTTGGCCCGCCCGGTTTGGGAAAAACCACGCTCTCCCACATCATTGCCAACGAGCTCGGTGTGAACCTGCGCCAAACCTCGGGCCCGGTGCTGGAAAAACCCAAAGACCTGGCGGCCATTCTCACCAACCTGGAGAAGAACGACGTTCTTTTCATTGATGAAATTCACCGCCTGAGTCCGGTGGTGGAAGAAATCCTCTACCCCGCACTGGAAGACTTTCAAATCGACATCATGATCGGCGAAGGCCCGGCCGCACGTTCCATCAAACTCGATTTGCAGCCCTTCACCTTGGTCGGCGCCACCACCCGCGCCGGCATGCTGACCAACCCACTGCGGGATCGTTTTGGCATCGTCTCGCGGTTGGAGTTTTATTCGCCTGAAGAACTTGCGCGCATCGTGCACCGCTCGGCGGGTTTGCTCAAGGTGCCCACCGACACCGAAGGCGCGTTTGAGATTGCCCGCCGTTCACGCGGCACGCCGCGCATTGCCAACCGCTTGCTGCGCCGGGTGCGTGACTATGCCGACGTCAAAGGCAACGGCAGCATCAACAAAGCTTTGGCCGACAAAGCCTTGGCGATGTTGGATGTGGACCCGCAAGGTTTCGACCTGATGGACCGCAAATTGCTGGAGGCGGTGATCCACCGCTTCGATGGTGGACCCGTCGGCCTGGACAACGTGGCCGCAGCCATCGGCGAAGAAAGCGGCACGATCGAAGATGTGATCGAGCCCTACCTCATTCAACAAGGTTATTTGCAGCGCACCCCACGCGGCCGCATTGCCACCTTGGCGGCTTACCGCCACCTGGGCGTGACGCCACCGCAAGGCCACGGCGGCGTGGTGGGTGAGTTGTTTGAAGGGTAAAGGCCCACATCTGCCCGACACTGTGCGTTGTTGCACATTCCAACCCTCAAGTCATCACCGAAGCGGTCGATAGACCTCACAAGGCAGCCTCAAAATCCATCGGTTTGCGATGTGATCGGCAAGGTCCCCGCCTTGGAAGGAGTCGGTATGAACATTGAAGACGTCATGGTCGCCGTGGCAGACCAACTCAACATCGACGAATCGTTCTTCGACTCACCCGAATCGCAAAACCACCTGCTGTCCATCTTGCTGCGCGACCGCAAACTGCAAGCCCTGGCCTCCCGCTGCGCACCCCACGAACTGGGCGACTCGGTGGAGCTGCGTGTTTGCATCCAACGCGCCGCCATGCAACTGCTGTGCGACTTGGTGCGCGCCGATGAGGTTTGCGCCAGCGTGATCGCGCGTTGTGGGTACCACGGGGAGTTGGGTGTGCAGCCGGATTTTTGAGTGCTGGCGGTTAGAGGCCATGCCTGCCCCACCGCCCACCGTTCGCTGAATACCACGGGTCTGGACACCGCGGCGCGCGAGCGTTACCCTGACGCCATCGTCAGATGGATGCGGGCCCCATGAAACAGCGTGACACCAACCCCCAGCCAACGGCCGCGCAAACCAGTGCGTCTGCGGCGCGCGGCGAAAAAGTGTTCGCCGTTGTCGACTACGCGGTGAAAGTGGTCAAGGTGTCCGTCGTGGTGCTTGGCCTCATGCTCGTGGCCATTGCGCTGTCAGGCGTAGACATGGCGCGTTTGGATGAACACGAGATTTTTCGGTACCGCATGGTCGCGGCACCCGCGTTGATCATCGGCTATTTGCTGATAGACCATCTGCTGGCTCGCCGTCGCGCCGAACGCACCGCGGCTCAAGCAGAAGCTGAAGTACGCCGTGGCGCAGCCCCAGCCCGAACCGAGTTTGTATTGAGCATTGATCCCGAGGCAGACCGGCGCGCGGCCCAGGCTGCGGCGCAAGCCAATCAAAGAAGCCAGGCGCGGCCCCAACGGAGTTACACCGTTGAGCTCATGGCGCTGGCCTTCGTTGCCGCGGGTGGTGCGGCGTTTTGGCATGACCACTTGTCCAACGAAATTCCCAATGCGGTGGCTGTGCCGGCCACTTTCGTCAGCGCCAAGTGCGTCGAGCGCAGCGGCAGATCGGTTGTTGTGGGGCCGCACATGTCCATTGGTTATGAATTTGCGAGCCTGTCCACCAGCGTGCGCGAGTCGGGCATGACGTGTTTGCTGGACAACTGCGAAGCGGGAAAAAAGCCGCCTCAGCCCATGGACACGGAATACAACAAGGTGTTCTACGCGTCGTTGTCACAGTGCCAGGCCGCGCTTCCCGCCGTGCTCGCCGCAAAAGCGCCCACCACCGTGTGGACGGGCGACAAAGACCCGAACGCCTCGGTGCGTGCGCGCTTCACGCCCGAACGCGACAAGCCACCCTATTTCCTTCTCTGGTTTCCATTCGCCGTTGCCGCCGTGGTGCTGCTCGTGTCTGCTGCCGCACGCTGGCGCAGCCGAGGGTGATGTGGCCAATGGTTTGAGCAGCGCACCACGCGCCACGGCAAGCTGGGAATACAGCCCCATGTTTAGTGGGGTGGTTCAAAGGCAAGGCGTGTGCCCTGGGCGTCCTGCAACAAGGCCTCAGAGCCAACGCCGAATCGTGAAATTCAACCGCCGTCGGCAAATCCGGGGTCACGGACCCAGAGTCAAGTCCCTCACTTCCCCTTTTCTCGCTGGCGATCAAACTGGGGCGGGGCTGGCTTTGACGGAACTCTGGCTGAAAGAACGGGATGTGCGCCGTCTAGGGGAAATGGGAGACTTGATCCCAGACCTGTGCGCAAGGCTATTTTTCCGAGGGCCGAGGGATACGACAGAGAAGATGAGTTGAATGCTTGAATGTTAGAACCGACCCTCATGCCGCTCTTCTATTGAGAGTTACATAAATTGCGACACCACACACCGTTCGGGCTGAGCCTGTCGGAGCCAGCGTGGACCTCGGTGCAATGCCCTTCGACAGGCTCAGGGCGAACGGACCAGAGGTTGTCGTGAATAAGGTAAACATCAATAGCTTGGTTGGGCGGCGCAAACCGAGGTGTCGGCGTTCCCACGAGAATCCGCTGTGCCATACTGCCTCCAGGCACATGGCCCGTGCCTCCCTCTCTCCGCTGGGGAAGTGCTTTCCGTACAGGGCTGGCTGCATGCAGCTTCATCCTTTGTTTCGACTCATCATGCAAGGAGAGAGCGTGACGTTGGTCGTACATTGGAGATTCCATGAAGCTATCCACGCCAATCTTTATCCTCAAGCAACAAGCCAAGGCACTGTCTCAAAGAGAGAAGCTTCGGCTTCATGTTGCACTTGACCAAGTCGCTACTCGCGAAGGGTTTAAAGCCTGGAGTCACCTGGCCTCGGCCTGGCAACGAGCTGACACCTGCCGCTCGGTGTATGAGCAACTCAGCCCGGGCGACCTGCTACTCCTGGGGTCACGCCCTGGTCAGGGAAAGACACTTCTTAGCATTGGGCTGGCGATAGAAGCTATGTCCCGGGGGCACCGCGCCGCATTCTTCACGCTTGAGTTCACCTCCGCAGAAGTTGAAGCTCTTTTTCTGGTGCTTGGCAGGAGCCAGCAAGACTTCAAGGACAGTTGGCTCTTGGACACGTCCGAAGATATGTCGGCAGGCTATATCTCTTCGCGGCTTGCCACTGAGCCACCGAGGACGCTCATCGTCGTTGACTACCTTCAGCTGCTTGATCAGCGCCGCGACAAACCGAACCTCGACCAGCAAGTTCGGCAGCTCAAGGCTCACGCCCGGGAGTGCCAATCGATCACTGTCTGCTTAACGCAGATAGTGCGAGAGTACAGGCCAAGCTTAAAAGCCCTCCCCTCACTGCGCGATGTTCGAATGCCGAATCCGATAGATCTCTCTATCTTCGACAAGGCATGCTTCATGCACGGTGGCAAGATGCAGGTGCTTCCTGCCAGCACGACTGCCTGACACCCCTCAAACATGCCGATTCTGCTGACCCAATGAGTCCGGAATCTCATCCAACACCGCATTGTCCAAATGCGCCGTATCGCTCCAGCCCACCAAACTGAAACCTTCGCCCGTGTACAGCAGGCGGTTGATGCTGGCGTTGCCCAGTTGCCAAGAGCGTGGAGCTTGCAGGTCGATGCGCAGAGCGGCGCGGTAGAGGCAATCCATCACCCCACCATGGGCCACCAGGGCCACGGTTTGGCCTGGGTGGGCGTGCGCCAGTTGCTGGGCAGCACCAACGCAGCGCTCGTAGAAGGTCAGCAGTGATTCACCGCCCTCGGGACAAAACTCCGGGTCGCGTTTGCGCCAGCGCTCGGCCTGTTCGGGTAATTCAACTTCGATGTCTTTGAAATGGCGGCCTTGAAACCCGCCGAAGTGCCGCTCCCTCAGTGTGGGAACTGCGATGACACGCTGGTGCTGGACTCTGCCAAGCGCTCGGGCCGTTTCAAAAGCACGTGACAAGTCACTGGAATAGATGACGTCGATCTTTTCATGGGTCAATGCCAGGGCGAGTTGTTTGGCTTGCCAGCGGCCCATGGCGTTGAGCGGGATGTCGGTGTGGCCCTGGATGCGGGTGTCCAGATTCCAGTCGGTTTCGCCGTGGCGAATGGCCAGGATGCGGGTGGCGTTGTTTGGCAAAAGGTCAGCCTCCGGCCAAGCGGCGGTTCAAAGTGTAGGTGCCCGAGTGCGTCGCGGCGACCAGCACATGGGGGTAAATGGCCTCGCGCACTTGCATGCCCGTGAAGTGGCCCTCCACTGGGGCGCGCGCCACATTGAGCGCATAGAGGGTGAACACATAGTGGTGGATGAGGGAATCGTTGAACGGGGGAAAGGGGCCGTCGTAACCGAAGTAGGAGCCTGCGCGGTCGGGGTCTGACGCAAACCAACCCGTGTAGTCGTTCAGGCCATGGCGAGCGCCCAACAAGGTGGCAGGGCCGGTTTTGCCGCGCGGCGTGAAACCACGGCTGAACTCACCTTCTGCGATCTCCCTCAGGCTGGGCGGCAAGTCCACCATCACCCAGTGGAAAAAATCAACGCGTGGCAAGTCGGCGGGGACTTCGCGGTCGGTTTGGTTCACGTCGTCGCCGCGGCTGGGCACGTCAAAGTCGTGGCAGATGAGGGCGAAGGACTGGGTGCCTGCGGGCACCTCGGTCCAGGCCAGATGGGGATTGAGGTTGTCTGAGAAAGCCACACCGCTGGCAGCATCCAAACGACCGGAGGCATACACAGAGGGAATGCGCTCGCCATTGGCCCAGCTTTGGCTGGTGAGTTTCATGGGGTCTCCTGATTGTCCCGTTGAAGTGATGCGGAGCACTGCCAGATTGTCAAACACCCCAAACCACGGCCTGGCCCTGGGCATGGGCGCGTTTGAGCATTTCAATGAAGGGCCAAACCCGCTGGCGCAGACTGACGAGGGGGATGGTACTGGCGCCACCCTCCTGGGCTTCGGTATCCGCTTGCGTTTCTTCCCGTTCACCGCGGCGTGCAGATTCGTCGTCTTTGACGGCTTGTTCGAGCAGGGCCCAGGCTTGCGGCATGTCGTCGGGCTCGAAAATGCCTTGTGCAGCGGGGCTGCGCCCCAGCAGCTTGAGCAACTGCTCGCCCTGGGGGCCGAGCATGATCAGATCACCCGTTGCTTTGGATTTGAATTTGTAAAGCATGGTGGCAGTCCTCAGGGGTCAACGCTGCTTGAACTCAGCTTTGCGTTTGTTGATGAAAGCGTCCATGCCTTCTTTTTGGTCTTCCGTTGCGAACAAAGAATGGAAGAGGCGGCGCTCAAAAGAAATGCCATCGGCAAGGCTGCCTTCAAAGGCTCGATTCACGCATTCTTTGGCCATCATGACGCTCGGGCCACTGAACTCGCAAATCTGCTGGGCCGCTGCCAAGGTGGTGGACATCAAGTCCGCGGCCGGCACCACGCGCGACACCAAACCCGAACGTTCGGCTTCTTGCGCATCCATCATGCGCCCCGTCAGCACCAAGTCCATGGCTTTGGCTTTGCTGATGGCGCGTGGCAGGCGCTGCGTGCCGCCTGCACCGGGAATGATGCCGAGTTTGATTTCGGGTTGACCGAATTTGGCACTGTCCGCCGCAATGATGAAGTCGCACATCATGGCCAACTCGCAGCCGCCGCCCAGCGCAAAACCGCTCACGGCCGCGATCACCGGTTTGCGCACCGAACGAATGGCTTCCCAGTTGCGGGTGATGAAGTCGCCCTTGTACACGTCCATGTAACTCAGTGGGGCCATGCCGGTGATGTCGGCCCCCGCGGCAAAGGCTTTTTCGCTGCCAGTGATGACGAGGCAACCAATGCTGTCATCGGCCTCGAAGGCCAGCATGGCCCGGCCCAGTTCGCTCATCAAGGCGTCGTTCAGGGCATTGAGCTGCTTGGGACGGTTCAGGGTGATGAGCCCGGTGCGAAGTGGGCCGTCGCCGTGCACGCTGATGAGCAGATTCTCGTAGTTCATGTGATGTCCTTGTGAAGCCAAGCGGTTGTCAACGCGCCAATTCTGGCGCTTTGCTGATGTTCAATTCAATGTAGACGTCTTCACCCTGGCTGAAACGAATTCGCACAGGTAAATACTTCAACGTGGGTGCCAACCAAAGTTGCGCGACCAGGTCGTTGTCCTTGGGATGAATCCGCCAGGGCACCAAATGCAGGGTATCCAGCGGCCCCAGCACAGTTTGCAGCACCTGCCGGGATTGCACCTCATAAGCATACGCCCGCAAGTTGCGCGGCAAAGCGAGTGGGAATTCGATGCGCTGGCCTGCTTGCGCCAACTCTGGACGGCTGGCAAACAAATAGGTGAGCTGCACAAACTGGCTGGTGGTGTCTTGCACGCCCTCAGGTCGGCTGGTTTTGTTGCCTTGGGCAAATTCGATCTGCTGCTCACCGAGTACGACGGCGACTTTGCGTGGCTTGGAGAACAAGCGTTGGGTGGTTTCGTCAAAGCGCTCTGGTCGCACGCCTTGCTCAGTAATACGGCCTTGGCTGACGGTCAACCGTTTGAGAATTCCCATCCCCAAGCTGACGTCCATGATCATCTGGTAGCGATCTCCTTGGCGCACCCACTCCACCGTCGCGCCACCGTGCCAGTCGCCGCTGTAGTACCCCTGGGCTGAGTAACTCACACGCGTGGTTTGAGGCCACACGCTGTCTATCTCTTGTTCCGCCAAATTGGTCTTTGTTGTCGCTTCCGGCAACTTGGTGTTGGTTGGCGCGCTGGCCGCAGCAAGCCCTGCCGCCTGGGGCTCCAACTGAGCCATCGAAGCCACCGCTGGGGCATCGGCCGCTGACGCAGCTTCTGTCACCGCTTCGGGCAAAGTCTCTGCCGCTGCTTCGGTCGAGGCTTCCTCTCGCTGCTGGGTACCAACTTCAGGCACAACACGCGGCAGTGGAGCGCCCGTGGGTTGCGGGGCCTTGACTGGCCCGGGTGGTCGCTTTGTTTGTGCGATCTCTGCGGGGGTGGTCACCACCATCTCGCGCACATACCGAACTTGCACACGCGGCGGCATGGCAGTTTCCGCTTCCGTCTGGGCCAACCCCTCGCCCACCGCATGAACCAGCCACACATGGGTCAGAACGACCAGCACCACCAAAGCGCTGCCCAGAAGCAAGGACGGCCCTGGCGTCGGCGCATGCTGACGCGCGCTGCCCCGCCCGGGCGTGCCCTTGGCTTTGATCAGGGTGCGAGCCATGCCTTGCGCTGCAGCGCCACCGGGGCAGGTGCCAGCGGCGCTTCTGCGAGTTGCACACCACCGCCCACCTCACCCTGGTGGCTGAAGACGCTCAAGGACAGGCCGAACACCTTCTGTTCGCGGCAGACCAACAAGGTGCTCTCCGGGGATACGTTCAAGAGCCTCTGAGCATCGTCCAAACGGCGCAAACGCCAACCGTCCAGGGCCAACAACTCGTCACCCACGGCCACACCCGATGTTTCCGCAACGCCGCCGCGCAGCACGTGCGTCACCTTGATGCCGGTCAGCGCGCTTTCGCTGACCTTCAAGCCCAAGCGCTGGGCCAAACTGGGCGCCTCGGTTTTCCAAGTCACACCCAAACGCTCCAACAAGGCCTGCCATGGTGGATCTTCGGTGCCGTGGACCCATGTTTGCAGTGCGGCGCTGACGTCGCTACCCGACACCTCGTTGAACGCTTGTTGGATGTCAGCCTCGCTCACCGGACCACCACGGCTGCGCTGCCACAGCAAACGCATCACATCGTCGAGCGTGCCTTGTTTCCCCGAGCGCAGCAGCAGGTCCATGGCCAAGGCAATCAACGACCCCTTGGTGTAGTAGCTGATGCTGGCGTTGACGCTGTTCTCGTCTTGGCGGTAGTACTTGACCCAGGCATCAAAGCTGGCCTGTGCCACGCTTTGCACATGGCGACCGGGCGTGGCCAAGACGGTACTCAAGGTTTTGGACAGCAGCTTTAAATAACGCGGAACATCGATCAAACCCGCTCTCAGCAAAAACAGGTCGTCGTAGTAAGAGGTGAACCCTTCAAAGAACCACAAGAGTTCGGTGTAGTTTTCTCGGCTGTGCTCATACTGCGCAAACTCGGCGGGCCGCAGTCGCTTCACATTCCAGGTGTGGAAGTACTCATGGCTGATGAGCCCGAGCAAGGTGACATAACCATCGGTCGACTCCTTGGGTTTGCCCAATTGCGGCAAGTCCCGGCGTGCCGCAATCAAGGCAGTGCTGTTGCGGTGCTCCAGCCCGCCATAGCCCTCGTCCACGGCATTGAGCAAAAACACGTAACGGTCAAAGGGTGGCTTCTTTTTGCCATGCCAAAACGTGATTTGCGCTTCGCATATGCGCTGGCTGTCGGCAAGCAAACGCTCACGGTCAAAGTCTGGCCAATTGCCTGTCACCACGAAGTCATGCGGCACGCCATGGGCCACAAAACGCCCGCGCCAAAACTGGCCTAACTCAACGGGGTGGTCGATCAGCTCATCGTAATGGGCCGCTTCGTACCAGCCGCGTCCGCGTGCATCCACCTTGATGGCCCCCAAGGCGGTGGCCACTTCCCAGCCCTTGGGCAGGGTCTTGAGTTCAAGTCTATGGGTTTGGGCTTCGTGGCCATGTGCTTTGAGGAACAAGCTGCTGCCATTGAAAAAACCACGATGGGCATCCAAAAAAGCCGTGCGCACCGAGGTATCAAAGGCATAAACCCTGTAGCTCAGCACCAAGGGCCGCCGGCCTGTGCAGGTGGCCAGCCAGGCGGCTTTGTCCTTTTGCACCAGCGCAACAGCGTGGCCCCCTTGTTGTGCCTGCAAACGGCTGATGTGGCGCGAAAACTCGCGCACCATGTAGCTACCGGGGATCCAAACCGGCAAGCTCAGGGTCTGCTGCGCTTGCGGGTTCTGCACCGTCAAGGTGACTTGAAACTCGTGTTGGTGGAGGTCTGAAACGTCAACGCGGTAAGTGATCATGAAAGGGGCCAGGGTGCTGCTGGTGGACGGGGCCAAACTGACGGGAGGCGCAACAAGAATACGGCAGATGGATGTTCAACTGCCCGCGGCACCCACGAAACAGCTCAAACTGGCCGCCACGGTCAGCCGAAAACGTAATGTGAGCCAAGGGGCTGCACCCAGCATGGGGTAGGTGCGCCTGTCCACCAAATAACAAGTGACCAGCATCACGCCATGCACCACCAGTCCGGCATAGGGCGGCATCACCACCGCGAGCCAGGCCACCATGGACGGCACGATACCCCACGCATAGAGCCACGTGGGCACGCCCGCCACAGCCTGCCGCATCAGCAAGCCCCAATGAATTCCGCCCAAGAAAGAGATGATGACGGCGGCGTAACAAGACAACATCAAGGTCGCAAAGGCGTGGGCCTCAACATGGCCGCCAACCAACCACACGAGCGCAGCGCCGACCAAAAATGGCAGCACGCCGACATAACCCAAGCGCAGTGCCAAGGGTGCGGGAGAGACATCGGGTAAGAGAGTATTCAAGGCAAGCCGTTTTGTAGAGTGAAGGTCCATCAAGGTTGAAGCCAGCGTGCACCTTGGGCATCAAAACGCGCCCGTCGGTGGCCTTGGGCGCGCAGCTCCAGCCAATCCAAACTGTGCACCTGCGCGACAACAACGCCAAAAAACACGTCACTGTCGGGATGGGCATCAGGCATGCGGATTGGTTGAATGGGGTCGCCGGGGCCGGCTTCCAACGCCGCGCCTGGTGGCAAGGGCGACAGATAGTCCTGCGCGGCAGGTGACATTTTGACCCGTGCCCAGCGCGAGGTGACATCCAGCCCTTGGGTTTGAAGGGTCAAGTCCACACGCAGTCGAAGCTGCCAAGCCAGCACAGCGGACCACAACACCAACACGGCTTGAGGCTGTGCGAGCAACTGCTGTACTTTGCCAGCGCGAGGATCGGTGTAAAACAAAACTTGGCGCTCATCACTTCGCACCTGGCGCAGTATCACGGTTCGTGCATCGACGGCCTCGCCGTCTCGTGTGGCCAGCACCGGTGTGCGCCAGGCATGGGTTTTGTCCGCTGCGGCCAGGGTCAATTGGTGCCAAATTTCGGCCAGAACGGCATCCAAGGTGGTGAGCCGTTCTGCGTTCATTCGATCAGCCTTCTTTGCGCAGCGAGGGGAACAAAATCACGTCGCGGATGCTGGGCGAGTCGGTGATCAGCATCATCAAGCGGTCGATGCCGATGCCGCAGCCTCCGGTGGGAGGCATGCCGTATTCCAAGGCACGGATGAAGTCGGCATCAAAGAACATGGCCTCTTCGTCGCCCGCGTCTTTGTTGGCCACTTGGGCGTGGAAGCGTGCGGCTTGGTCTTCGGCGTCGTTGAGCTCGGAAAATCCGTTGGCGTACTCGCGGCCGGTGATGAAGAGTTCAAACCGTTCCGTGATCGCGGGGTTGCTGTCCGAGGCCCTCGCCAATGGGGACACCTCGACGGGATAGTCAGTGATGAAGGTCGGTTGCCACAGCTTTTCTTCCACCACCGCTTCAAAGAGGCCGAACTGCAATTCGGGCAACTTCCAGTGGGCTGGCGGCTCTTCGCCCAAGGACTTGAGCTTGGCGTGCAGCACTTGTGCGTCGTCAGCCTGCTCGGCCGTTAAACCGGCATGGGCCACGAGGGAGTCACGCACCGACAAACGCGCAAAAGGCTGGTCCAAATGCACCGCCTGGCCGTTGTAGGTGATGGCCGCAGACCCGGTGGCCACCGTGGCCGCGTGGCGCAGCACGGTCTCGGTGAAGTCCATCAGGTCGTGGTGGTTCCAATAGGCCGCGTAAAACTCCATCATCGTGAATTCGGGGTTGTGCCGAACACTGATGCCTTCATTGCGGAAATTGCGGTTGATTTCAAACACGCGCTCGAAACCACCCACCACCAGGCGCTTCAAATACAACTCGGGCGCAATGCGCAGGAACATTTCTTGGTCCAGCGCGTTGTGGTGGGTGACGAAAGGTTTGGCGTTGGCCCCCCCCGGGATGGGGTGCAGCATGGGTGTTTCCACCTCCAGGAACTGGTGTTCGACCATGAAGCTGCGTATGGCGCTGACGGCTTTGCTGCGGGCCACAAAACGAGCGCGGGCGTGTTCGTCGGTGATCAGGTCCACATAACGCTGGCGGTACTTTTGCTCTTGGTCAGCCATGCCGTGAAATTTGTCGGGCAAGGGCCGCAGGCTTTTGGTGAGCAGGCGCAGCACGGAGACACGCACCGAGAGCTCACCGGTTTTGGTTTTGAAGAGGGTGCCTTGGGCACCGAGGATGTCGCCCAAGTCCCAGTGTTTGAAGGCTTCGTAGCGTTCCTCACCCACCGCTTCTTTGGTGATGAAGAGCTGCAGTCGACCCGAGCCATCTTGCAAGGTACAAAAGCTCGCTTTGCCCATGACACGCTTGAGCATCATGCGGCCACCCAGTGACACCGCCACCGCTTTGGACTCCAGTTCTTCGGCAGTGAATCCACCAAACTGCTGCGTCAAGTCCAGCGCATGGTGGGTGGGTTTGAAGTCGTTTGGAAAGGCAACGCCTTGCAGGCGAATGGCCGCGAGTTTTTCGCGTCTCTCGGTGATGAGCTGGTTCTCGTCGATGGGCAAATCAGACATGCGTCGCCTTGTCGGTAGCTTGGTGCACAAAAAAGTGAATTTTAGGTGCTTGACGGTTTCTCTCTGGGTTCGACTGAACCGCAAGGCGACTTGACCCGTGCCATGGTGAGCAAGTCCAAGTAACGGTCGCCTTTTTTGACAGCACCCCGTTTGATGCCTTCGACCACGAAACCCAAGGATTCATACAGGTGGATGGCTGGCGCGTTGATGTGCACCACATCCAACTCCATGCGATCAAGCGGCGCAGTGCGTTCAAACCACTCAAGGGCTTCTTGCAACAAGCGGCGACCCAGGCCCTGACCGCGCAACCCCTTCTTGACATTCAAACCCAACATCACGGTGTGGTTGAGATGGGGGCGCACAAGCCGAAACATGTTCGCGCTGCCCAGCAAAACACCACCGCGTTCGGCCAGCAGGACGCCTGATGTTTCCCCGTTGTGTTTTTCGAGCAAGCGTTCGACCTGCTGCAAAGTGGGCGTCTCAAAACGAGGGCACAAGGTGTCCAAACCTTCGGCGAACATGGCGGCCATGAAGGTTTCGTAAGCCAAGGCATCGGCCACTGTCGCAAACCGAAAGGCCCAATCCGATGCCTGCATGTCAAAAGCTTCGTCGGTGGCTCAGTGCAGGCAATTGCTCGCGCACCTGAACCAGCCTTTCGGCCTGGACTTCAGCCATGACCACACCCTCGCCTTCAGG
This sequence comes from Burkholderiales bacterium, assembly GCA_031431125.1. Lineage (GTDB taxonomy): Bacteria > Pseudomonadota > Gammaproteobacteria > Burkholderiales > Burkholderiaceae_C > JANPCX01. The sequence continues at coordinate 67,718 of JANPCX010000041.1, read as the reverse complement.
CAACACCGCCAGCACCTCACCCCAAGGATCGATCACCATGCTGTGGCCCCAGGTGCGGCGGCCGTTGTCGTGGCGACCTCCTTGTGCGGGCGCAATGACATAACACTGGTTCTCGACCGCACGTGCACGCAGCAACAACTCCCAGTGGGCTTGGCCTGTGGTGTAGGTGAAGGCCGCTGGCACGGCCAGGATGTCGCAAGGCGGCTTCATCAAGTGGCGGTAGAGCTCAGGAAAACGCAGGTCGTAGCAGACACTCAGACCCAAACGCCATGCTGCGCCTTCAATGGCCATGTCGCAGGCCACAGGCGTTTGCCCCGCTTGCAGCACCTGGCCTTCGTCGTAACGTTCGCGGCCGTTGTCGAAACAAAAAAGGTGCATCTTGTCGTAGCGCGCGGCCACATGGCCCGTGGGGGAGAACACGATGCTGGCGTTGTAAACATGGTCGGCATCGCTGCCAACAAGGGGCACGGTGCCACCCAAAATCCACACGCCGAACTTTTGCGCACACTGCGACAAATGTTGTTGCAAAGGTGTCTGGTTGCCCGGCCTCGCGCCCAGCGGAACCGCAACTTCGGCAATGGCGAGTTTGTCTTTGTCATGGGCGCCCATGAAACAAAAATACTCGGGCAAGGCCACCATGGCGGCGCCTTGGGAGGCGGCTTCTTGAATCAAGGCAGCCGCGCGGTCCAAATTGGTTTGGACATCGGCACCAGTGATCATTTGCAAGGCAGCGATTCGCATGGTGTTCTCGGCATTTAAGGCTTGTTGGCAGGAAGCGCGCGGGGTGATGCAGCGGCCGGCGCACTGTGGGGCGTGGGTGTAGCGTTGTCTTGACTACTGTCTTGCGGTGGCAGCGAGCGTTGCACACGTTCCACCTTGGGATCAGCCCAAGGACCAGTCACCCTGAACTCGCGTGTGTTGGCCTCGGCCAGAGGTTTGCGCAAAAACATTTGCGCCAAAAACGTGCCCAGCCCCAAGGCGGGGTTGATCACCGCATAGGCCAAAGACGCTGTGCCCGCATTGATTTCAGGAACCACCACCACGCGCAGGTCCTGAGTTTCGTTGTGCAAACTGGCCTGGCCCTCCATCAACACCGCTGCTTGTACACCGCGCATGCGCAGGTTGTTGGTGAAGGCGACGCCTTGGCGCATGTCGACATCGCCAGTGACACTGTCAAAGGCAAACCCCTCTTGAAACACGTCGCGAAAATCAAGCAGCAAACGCCGCGGCAAGGCTTGCAAACTGAGCACACCCAGCAGGCGTGTCGCCCCGGGGTCTTGTCGTAAGAACTGGCCTGCGCCAATGTCCACCTTCATGTGGCCGCTCATGCTCAGCGGGTCGGGGCTCAAGGGTGAATCGCTCCAGCGCAGCTGCCCTACCAACTCGCCCTTGCCACCACGCACGGCTTGGGGTTGCCCCAAACGATCCAGTAGCGCACCTGCGTCGCTCACAGAAAGGGTGAAGTCCAGCTCGGTTTGGCGCCCAGGTCGAGGCAGCGTCGTGCTGGTGCCTGCCGCGGTGTCGTTCACCATCGACCATTGCCCTGTGGCCGACAGCTTGGCCTCGGGTGTGGTCAAGTCCAAGCGCTGCAGCTTCCAGTCGAAGCCGCCGCGGACGCTGCTGGCGGCATTGACAGCCTCGACTTCCAAGCGGCCGAGTTTTTTACCGCGCAACTCAAAGTCGTCCACCACCACATCAAGCGCAGGCACGCTGCTGGCGGTGCTGCCCGGGGTCGGCGCGGTCGTTGCCGTGGCTAGGCCCTGTTGGGCGGCACCCAACGACAGGCGAGACAACCGCGCGTACAGCCGCCCCGCTTGCAGCGCCGTCGCGGGACGCCATGCCAGCTGTCCCTTGGCTTGTTGAGCGTTCAGTGCAGTGCGCCACTCACCGCGCTCCCACAGCGCGGTCGCCTCGACATCATTCAAACGCACACCGCTGGACTGAATCTCATCGGCACGCACACGCCACTGTGTGGGTGCATAAGCAGCCATCAAGTCGGCATCAGAGGCGGCGGCGACGCGTTGGGGAGGCTGCAAAACGGCAGTCCACTCGTCAGCATCCAGTTTTTGCAGCACGGCCTGCGCCACAACACCCGAAGCAGGAAGAGGTGGCTGAACAGCGCCCAATCCCACCGCACCACGCAGGACCCGCGCAGACCCTTGGCCAGCAGTGGTAGGCCACTCACGCACGTAAGACGCATGCAGCGCATTGCCCACCTCCACTTTCACGGTCTCGACCCGCACAGCGCTGCTCTGCGCCTCTTCGGTCCAGCGGGTTTGAACCCGAAAGGGCCAACTCGCGGCCGCCGCTTTGCGCATGGGGGCGGGCAGCTGAGAGGACCACCCGACCAAGTCGCTGCGCAAATCGATCTCGCTGCGCCCCCCTGCCAAACCAACGTCGAGCTGGTAGCGGGTCTGCCCACCGAAGTGCGCCGCCCAACGCGCCAACGAACCCAGCTCGGTGGTGCGCTGCAAGCCCTCGGCCGTGGCCAGCCCGGAACCAGACAGCTTCACGCTGCGGTCGTTTTGGGTCCCACCCGTGACCGTCAACTCACCGCCAAGTGCTTGCGCTGTGATGCCCCCAGGCAGTGAAAAGCCTTGATTGGAAAAAGTGACGCGTCCACGCGCGGCCGCGAACAAGGGCAGGTCGGTGCGCAAGCGGACATCGTTGCCCAACAAATCGACGCTGCCTTGCACAGTGGACGCGGGCAAATCAAAAATAGGCAAGTTCAGACGCAAGTTCAGGTCGCTGTTTCCGCTGGCGCTGGCGCCCGCCAAGGCTTGACCCGTCCACACCCCGATCGGCGACGTATTGACAAAATTCAACATCTTGGCCAACTCACCACGGCCCTGGCCTTCGATCCGAACGCTGGTTTTTCCCTTTTGACCGAGGTCACTGATTTCGCCGTTGACTTTGCTCAGCGACACGCCCAACACCTTGGCCTGCGCATTTCGGATGTCGAGTTGACTGCGGTCGATGACAACCTCGCCCTGGATCTCGGTCAGCGCCGGCCAAGGTGAAGTCCATGCGGGTAGATCGTCACGGGCCGGTATGTCGGGCACATAGGCGAACGTGGCCCCTTGAACTTTTCCAGCGAATCGAAACTCGCCTTCGTTCTTGTTCTTGGCATGGACAAAAGGGAAATCCGCCAAATCCCCTTGTATCCGCACGGTGGCCTCGGTAATTCGCCCTTGATTCAAGGCGCGGCGCAAATAGTCCCGCGTTTTTTCGGGTATTTTTTGAGGCAAGTAGCGGCTGATTTTGGAAGCATCTCCGCGCACCAGTCGACCATCAAGAAGCAAGTGACCCGGCAAACGTTGTCCTTTGCCACGTGTCTCCGTTGGCCCCACAGCCGAGCTACCGGAATCGGCAACCGACGCAGTGCCCTCCCCGGTTCGCCACTGCCCGGACACCTCGCCTTGCATATCCTCGTTGGAGAACCGCACTTGATCCCATTTGACAAGCACCTGCGGCCCGGCAGACGGGCCCTTGTCGATGCGCCATTGCAAGTTGGCAGAAAACTGGTCGAAGGGCAGCACCGGGTCGCTGAACACGCCGGGCAGAAGCAAACGTCCCTTGTCCAGCCTCACTTTGCTGCTGCCACCGGCCTCGGTCGCGTCAATCTCCACGTCTGCGCCAACGACACCAGGTCGGCCGACACCGTGCTCGTCGGGCGAGGGTTTTGCTACCAAGGACAAGCCCGAGATGCGGGCCCGCGCCTGGTAGGTGCTGGGCGCGTCCAGCGGACCTTGCCACTTCAGCACGAGGCCAGACATCTCGCCTTGCGGACTGGCCTCTTGCAAGAGTTTGTTGACCGCGCTGCCCAAGGGCAAGCGGCTGCCAATGTCGGCCAGGACACCGAGGTTGATTTGGGGCGCGAGAAGCTCGCCCCCCGTCACGTGCACCTGCCCATCGGCCCGTGTACGCTGCTGAACCTTGAAAGAAAAATCCCCACGCGGCCACATCAGGCCGTCGTGGGTCGCAAAACTCAGCCCCTTGCTGGCCAACTCCAGTTCTTGTTGGTCCGCGTTGTTGGCGAACCCGCTGCTGGGGCGAGTGTGGATCTTGCCAACCAAACGCCCAGACACCTGCTCCAAACGCAAGGGCTCCAAACCGGGTGCCAAACGCGCCTCCACGGCACGCAAGGCCAAATCAACCGTGGCCGACTCGAAGGCACCCGATTTGAGCGTGGCCCAAGCGCGCAGCCCGCCTTGACCCTCTTGGAGTTCAAAGGGCAGGCTCACATACCGGCGCAACTCGCTGATGTCCGCCTGCGGCATGTCCAGGTGGCCGGCACCAGTCCAGCGCTGCCAGTCCCCAGGGCGTGCGAGCAAGGGCTGAGTAAAACGGCCGCGCACAGAGAAACGCTGGCCCCAGCTTGCTGGCGGGGTCGCGTCTAAACGAATCTGATGGCGGCGCAAGCTGTTGCGCACCACCAGCTGCACATCGGTCAGCGCCAGTGGCGGCGCGCCGCGCAACTCGTCCACCCATTGCACACTGCCACCACGCACCACCACCTCGTGCTGCTTGAACAACCAGTCATGCGCGGCACGCCCTTTGTTTTGGGCAAGCCGTGTGTCCAAGCCCGCAATGAACACATGACCTTGTGCGTTGCGACGCACCTCCATTTGTGCGCCATCAATGATGAGTTGGTCCAAGCGCAGGTCCAAATGCAGCAGCGACTGCGGCGACACGGCTGCCGTCACCAGCGGCAGCGTCAGTGCCACCCGTCCATCGGGGTCCAATAGCTGAACCTGCTTGAGCTCGATGGAAGGCACCCAGCCACTGGAGCGCACCTGAATGTGGCCCAACTTCACGGTTATCCCCAAAGCCTTTGAGGCATGGGTTTCCAAGGTGCTACGCCAATGCTCCAGATGGGGCAGAATCACCCAGTGCAGGGACAACCAGGCCAATAACAACAGACCCCACACGGCCGCTATCACGCCCAGACCGAGCCGAACAAACCAGCGCAAAGCGTGTCGCAGAGGCGGCCACCAGCCAGCCCAGCGCCAGCGACGCGACAAGAAAACTTTGGGGGCCGACGGGAGGGAAGACATGAAGACAGCAATGCAAAAACGACCACCCGTCGGATGGCCTGGCGGGCAATCTAGCACAGGGGGTGGCACATTGGCCGCGCCCAAGCGGGTCTGACCCTCAATGGACACCCTCGGTTCCATCGCCACAGTCGCCCAGCCCCCAGCTGCGTTAGCCACCCACAGCCGCTATGTGCAGCGCATTCGCCGCCGTTACGCGAATGAACTGGCCTTGTTGAGCCACCTGCCGCTGTCTTGTGCTGCGATTCCGCGCACGCACGATGTGCACGCGGCGGTCAACGCCCTGCTGGCGCAAGGACAAACCCTCGCCAGCAGCTTGCGCATCACCCGTCACCTGGTGTTGGAACGTTTGGCAGTTCTGGACATTGAACACGGTACGGTGATGCAGGACATCACCTTGGCCATGACGGAATTGGCCGAAACCACACTTGACTTGGCCCTGCAACACGCGCGCCAATGGCTGGACGACAAACACGGCGTGCCGTGCAACGCAGCAGGAGAACGCATCGATTTTTGGGTCGTTGGAATGGGCAAACTCGGCGCCCGCGAACTCAATGTCTCATCCGACATCGACTTAATTTATGTCTACGAAGAAGACGGCCAGACCGACGGTGCGAACCCCATCACAGCCCACGAGTACTTCGCACAAGTCGCCAAACAGCTGTATGCACTGATAGGCGAAACCACCGAAGACGGCCAGGTGTTTCGTGTGGACCTGGCGCTGCGACCGAACGGCAACTCTGGCCCCGCGGCGGTCAGCATGGCCATGCTGGAGGAGTACCTGCAGGTTCAAGGCCGCGAATGGGAACGTTTCGCCTGGCTGAAAAGCCGGGTGGTGGCGCCGCGTGAGAGCGTCACCAGCGGCAGGGCCTCGCCCATGCGCCCCTTGATCACCGCCTTCGTCTACCGCCGCTACCTCGACTACGGTGTGTTTGAAGGATTGCGCCAACTGCACCGCAAAGTGCGCGATGAAGCCCAGCGCCGCGCCGCCGGACGTCCCGAGCGGGCCAACGACGTGAAGCTGTCGCGCGGTGGCATCCGCGAGATTGAATTCATCGTGCAACTGCTGCTGGTGGTGCGCGGCGGGCAATTTCCGGAAATTCGCACGCGTTCCACACTGAAGGCACTCGACAAACTCGCTGCCGGTGGCTTGATGAGCCAAGAGCAGGCACACAAACTGGCCGACGCCTACGTGTTCCTGCGTCGCCTGGAGCACCGCATCCAGTTTTTGGATGACCAACAAACCCATTTGCTGCCCACCGACGATTTGGATTTGCGCTGGATCGCCCTGAGCCTTGATTTGCCCTGCAAGGCCGACACCTGCGAGTTACTGGACAAACTGGGCGAAGTGCGCGAGTTCGTGGCCATGGAGTTCGACGCCCTGCTCAGCGTGGGCCAAACAGGCGCTGCCGCTGCAGCGTGCAAAGGAAAGGGCTGCGGTCTACCCCCAGTGCCTGTCGACAGCGCAGAGTTCATCGAACGACTGCCGCCGGGTTTGAGCAACCGGGTGCAAACCTGGGCTGAACAAAGCCGCATCCAGTCGCTGCGCGACGAAAGCAAGATGCGTTTGGCCAAACTCGTCGGGCGGGCGGCGCAAGCGGTTGCCGAAGGGCGATGCGACATGGACGCAGCGCTTCGATTCGTCGATTGGTTGGAACCCTTGTTGCGGCGCGAGAACTACCTGGCACTGCTCGTAGAGCGTCCCGAGGTACAACGCCGGCTGCTGCACTTGCTTGGCATGGCACGTTGGCCTATGCGCTATTTGATGCGTTATCCCGGCGTGGTGGATGAACTGGCGGACGAACGTCTGTTGCACAGCCGTTTCATTGCTGCCGAGTTCACGGCCGAACTTCAAGAGCGGCACCGCGCCTGGCAGCGCAGCGGCGAGGCCCATGAAGAATCACTGATTGACACCCTGCGCCGTGCGCACCATGCCGAACTCTTTCGCACCTTGGTGCGGGACGTGGAAGGCCACATCACGGTCGAGCAAGTGGCCGACGATCTCTCTGCTTTGGCCGATGCCACCTTGGACTGCACGCTGCAGTGGACTTGGAGCCACCTCAAACAAGCACATCGCCCCGACCCGCAATTTGCCATCATCGCTTACGGGAAGTTAGGCGGCAAAGAGCTGGGTTACGGCAGCGACCTCGACGTGGTGTTTGTATACGACGACAGCGGTGAAGACGACCCCGACCATGTGGCCGAGGTTTATGGGGCTTTTGTTCGCAAACTCATCACCTGGCTCACCGTTCGCACCTCGGCGGGCGAGTTGTTCGACATTGACACGGCACTGCGACCCAATGGCAACTCCGGCCTCTTGGTCACATCCATCACCTCTTTTGAGAACTACCAAACCGGCCGTGGCAGCAACACGGCCTGGACCTGGGAACACCAAGCCTTGAGCCGTGCCCGACTGTGCGCGGGTGAAAAACGATTGGGTGACCGTTTTGAAGCCGTGCGGGGCAGCGTCTTGTGTGCACCACGTGATGAAACGCAGCTGCGCACCGAAATTCAAACCATGCGCGAAAAGGTTCGCGCTGCCCATCCGATCAAAAGCGAACTCTTTGACGTCAAGCACAGCCCGGGCGGGATGATGGATGCGGAGTTTTGCGTGCAGTTCTTGGTGCTGGCACATGCCCAGCAGCATCCTGAATTGCTGGTCAATGCCGGCAACATTGCCCTGCTGCGCACGTGCGAGCGCTGCGGCTTGCTGCCCGCAGGCATCGGCAGTCACGCAGCCGACGCTTACCGCGAATTGCGCCGGGCCCAGCACAAGGCCAGGTTGGACGAAAAACCCACCCAAGTAACGCCCGACGTTCTTGCGTCAGAGCGCGGCCACATATTGGCCTTGTGGCACGCGGTGTTTGGTTGATCGCCCATGTGGGGAAACAATCGTTGGGCCCAGCCCATCGGCTCCTGGTGTGCTGTCGCCATCGTGTTGGGGGCCTGCAGCCTGGCAAGCTGGTTGCTCGTCCACCTGGGCCTGTCGCACACGAACTTAGACTGGCAACCAACGCTGTGGCTGTCACAGCCCTGGCGGCTCTACACCGCAGCTTGGGTTCACTACAGCCCCATGCACTTGGGCGGCAATTTGTTGGCACTGGCCCTGGTGACGTGGCTGGGTGTCGCCGCCCGCATGCGCTGGCCCGCCACGCTCGCTTGGCTCTTAAGCATGCCGCTTTGTCACCTGGCTTTGTTGGCGCTGCCTGAGGTGTTGCACTACGGTGGCCTGTCCGGCATCTCCCATGGCGGCGTGGCGGTGGTGGTGACTTGGTTGTTGATACACGGCCGGCCGATGCAACGGCGCATTGCCGCTCTCTTGGGCCTGGGATTGGTCGCAAAAATAGGGACAGAGTCGCCGTGGGGCGAGGGATTGCGGGTGGTCGCAGGCTGGGACATCGCTGTGGTGCCTTGGGCCCATGCCAGTGGCGTGGTCGCTGGCATGCTGTGTGCGCTTGGCGTAGCGGCGTTGCTGCGTTTGTCGGGTCAACGCGCGCCAGTTGGAACGCAGCATTGCTGAAATTGAGTGCAATGGCCAAGCGCTTTCAATCCTAGACTGGCCGACTGTCATCACGGCTTCAAGGCACTTCATGATCCAACTTCACGGCACTCCGCTCTCAAACTACTACAACAAGGTCAAACTGGCGTTGCTGGAGAAAGGTCTTGAATTCTCCGAGCACATGGTGCGCCCCGGCGCGACCGACCCGGCCGTTCTGGAAGCTTCTCCGGTGAGGAAAATTCCCTTTCTCTTGACCGCCGATGGCCCGCTGAGCGAAAGCCAGGCCATCCTGGACTACCTGGAAGCGTTGCAACCCGAAGCTCCGCTGTTGCCCTCCAGCCCCTATGCGGCGGCCAAGGTCAGGGAGCTTTGCCTCTTCATCGATTTGAACTTGGAGCTGGTGGTGCGGCCCCTCTATGCACAGGCGTTTTTTGGTGGCGACGCCGACGCAGCACAGGCCGCACGCATACGCCCCCTGCTTGAAAAAAACCTGGCGGGATTCAAACGTTTGGCACTTTTTTCCCCCTACGTCGCAGGTGACCAATTCACATTCGCAGATTGCTGCGCCTGGGTTTCACTGCCGCTCTTGGGGATGGCCACGAAAGCGGTGTACGGAGAAAACTTCTTGCAGGCGCAAGGCCTGGACATCAAACCCTATACCCAGCTCATCGAACAGCGAAGCAGTGCGCAGCGGGTGAAGACGGAACGCGAAGTGGTGCAAAGGGCGATGATCGCCAAGGGCAAGGTCGGTTGAAGTCGCTGTGATGGACAAAAAAAAGCCCGCATGACGCGGGCTTTTTTGTTTTACCTGGGTATCAACCAGGCTGCAGGCCGCCGGTCGCCAGGGCTTTGGCGGCCACCGCCGCAGTGACTTCTTTGCGAAAACGATTCAACTCTTGCACGCTGGCAAAACTGCGCTCCATCAGCAGGCTCATGTTGTGCAGGATGCGCTCCACCACTTTGCCTTCCCACACCGCGTCGAATTGAATCTGTTTATCCAGCCACTGTTCCAACCACAGCGGGTTGGGCACGCGGCTTTGCACGGTGTCGCGGGGAAATAGTTTTTCGTTCACATGCAAATTGGTGGGGTGCAAAGCCTGCGCGGTACGGCGGGCGCTGGCCATCAACACACCCACCTTGGCAAAAGCGGCACGGGCTTCGTCACCGAACTTTTGCATCGCCCGTTTCATATAACGCAGGTAAGCACCGCCGTGGCGGGCTTCATCGCGGGCCAAGGTTTCATAAATGGCTTTGATCACCGGTTCGTTGTGCCATTCCGCAGCACGGCGGTACCAGTGGTTCAGTCGAATTTCACCGCAGAAGTGAAGCATCAGCGTTTCCAGCGCTGGCGCTGGATCAAACTCAAAACGCACCTCATGCAGCTCTTCTTCGGTGGGCACCAGCTCGGGCCGGAAACGCCGCAAGTACTCCATCAACACCAAGGCGTGTTTTTGTTCTTCAAAGAACCACACGCTCATGAAGGCGGAAAAGTCGCTGTCGTCGCGGTTGTCGCGCAGAAACATTTCGGTGGCGGGCAATGCAGCCCATTCGGTGATGGCGTTCATCTTGATCGTTTGGGCTTGCTCATCAGACAGCAGGCCGGCATCAAAACGATCCCAGGGAATGTCGGTGTCCATGCTCCAGCGCACAGCTTCGAGTTGTTTGAAGAGTTCCGGGTAGAGCATGGAGGCCATGGGGGGGGGTTTCCGCGAGGTAATTTCCGGTAATTCTAGTCACCGTTGATGATGGTGGTTCACCAAGCCCCCATTGACAGCAGGTTTTGCCATGAAGAAGAGCGGAAGATCAAGCGGCCATCGCCGGTTTGTGGGCGACTCGCCAAGACACCACATGCTCGGAAATTTCGCGCAATGAAGACAGCGCCGCGACGCCTTGAACGCCGCGGCGATGCAGGACTGGTGCCGCACCACCTGTCCATATGGCTGTGCTGGGTGAACACTTGCCGCGAAGCTCAGACAGCCCATCCACCACCTGGTTGGGATTCATACAACCCGTGAACCCCAGGGCAACGATGTCAACGCGCAGCGCTTGGGACGCCAAAACAATGTTCCATATGGGGGTTTGCACGCCAAGCGACACGCACTCGGCCCCTTCCAGCACGAACAGCACCTCGGCCATCAACAAACCCAAGCCATGGGGTTCTCCGGGGAAAGTGGTCAGCAGCACCCGTGGTCCGCGCCCGGGTTCGGGCCGGGGCAGCTGTGACAAAGCGGACCGCAACACGCCCTGCAGTACTTCGGCATAAAGATGTTCTTCAAAAATTTCCAGTTGGCCGCGCATCCAACTGTCGCCGATCAGCGTATTCAAAGGCGTGACCACATCGGTCACAAATCGGCTTAAACCTAAACGCATATGCGCTTGCACCAACTGCTGCCGCAGCGCCTCCACATCGTGGCTGCGCAACAAACCAACCCAGGGGCGTACATCGGGCAGTTCCTGGGACGGCACCTGTTTCACCGCGCCCAAGCTGTTTTCGCTCAGCGTCAGCAGGGCCTCCATGGGCATGGATACCACACGGCCGGGGCGATGCCCCCCATCCAGCAAACGTTTGACCACCCGCAGTTTTTTCACCTGATCCAACGGATAGGCACGCTCACCTTGTTCATCACGAAGCGGGACAGGAAAGCCGTAACGCCGCTCCCATATCCTCAGCGTGTCCTTGGACAAACCAGTGTCACGTTCAACGGCGGCGATCGACAAAGTCAAACCGCGCTCGTTGCGAGGCAACATCGTCTTAGACAAACTGTTTACTAATGTGTCCATGGAGCTTATTATGAGCACAAAGAAATCTTTTGTCCTAGACAAATTGACAGATCGGAAAATTTGTTTTTCTGCCGCCGAAAGTGCTACTGCATGGTTTTTTTTGATACCATTCAGTCTATATTCAGAACTTACCAGGCTACAGGAGAGGTTCGATGGCTCACGGCACCGCGGCTGAATCGCAAAAAAAACGTATCAGCGGTGGAACTCCGTCCAAGCGATTTCATCGAACGACAGTAAGTTGGTTGGCGCAGCATTTCGGTGCCCACGACGTTTTTTTGTTGCACAGCCTGACAGCCTGTCTGTCAGAAATCCCGAGGCGGTTTTCCTCCTCCTCCCTCCCTCCCGAGTTCGCCGCGGGGCGCTGTGCAGCAACCTTTATTCCCGCAGTTGCGGCGCCCTGAGCCATGCGACGCGTTGCCGTCATCGGCTCAGGCATTTCTGGCCTGTCGGTCGCCCACGGATTGGCGGGACTGGCCCAGGTCACCCTGTTTGAATCCGGAGACTATTTCGGTGGCCACACCCACACCGTCGATGTCAAGGTCAACACGCCTCAAGGGGCCATGCGCCACGGCGTGGACACAGGCTTTTTGGTCTTCAACGAGCGCACCTACCCGAACCTGATCCGCCTCTTCAAAGAGTTGAAGGTGGAAACAGCGGGCTCGGACATGTCGTTCTCAGTCAAAGTACCACAAGCGAATTTGGAGTGGAACGGCTCCACGCTCAACACGGTGTTCGCCCAGCGGCGCAATCTGGCGCGGCCTGCTTTCTTGATCATGCTGGCTGACGTGTTTCGCTTCAACCGTTTGTGCACAGCATTGGCGCAATCCAGTTCCGCGGCGCTGCTGGAGCAGTCTATCGGCGACTTCTTGGATGAACATCGATTCAACCAGGTGTTCCGCGACTGGTATTTTCTACCCATGATCGGCTGCATTTGGTCCTGCCCCACCGCACAAATGCTGAAGTTCCCTGTCCACACCATGATCCGGTTTTGCGACAACCATGGTCTGATTCAAGTGGCGAATCGACCACGTTGGTTCACCGTGGTGGGTGGGGCCAAACACTATGTGGACAAGATGTTGCAAAAGATTCCCGATGCGCGGCTGAACACCCCGGTGCGCCGTGTCACGCGCTTGGGGCCAGACACAGCTGCCACGGCTGTCGTGGTCAGCACCGATACAGGCAGCGAACGTTTTGATGATGTTGTGCTGGCTTGTCACAGCGACCACGCCCTGAAACTGTTGGCCGACCCGAGCCAGGCCGAAAACGAGGTACTAGGTGCCATTCGCTACCACCGCAATCGCGCCGTGCTGCACACCGACACCGCTGTCTTGCCCCAGCGCCGTTTGGCCTGGGCCGCCTGGAACTACGAACGCGCCCAGCACCCCGACCAAGAACGGTCCAGCGTGTGTTTGCACTACCTCATCAACAAACTCCAGCCACTGCCTTTTGAGACCCCTGTGGTCGTGTCACTCAATCCCGTGACCGAACCGCGCCCAGACACCATCCAAGGCGAGTACGACTACGCCCACCCCGTTTTTGACGCAGCCGCCATCGCAGCACAAATCCGGGTGCCGTCGCTTCAAGGCGCGGGCGGCCGTTGGTTTTGTGGTGCCTGGACGAGGTATGGTTTTCACGAGGATGGCTTGATGTCAGGCCTGGCGGTACTGGACGGTTTGCGTAAAAGTTGGTCTCAAGCCACGCAGGATCGCACCGCCCATCTGGAGGCAGCTTGAAAACACGGCAAACCTTGGACGCAGCGCCTGCCCAAGCGCTGCTCGGCCGTGGCCAAGTGCGGCACCGGCGTTTGCGCCCCCAGACCCATGCCTTTTCTTACCCCACGTATTTTTTGATGTTGCCACTGCGGCAATTGCGCCAACAGCCCGCGGCAGATTTGCCCCGCAACCGTTGGGGGTTGATCAGCTTTTCGGACGGCGACCACGGCGACGGGCGCGCCGATTGCCTGCAATGGTTGGACGAGTTGCTGCAACAAGAGGGTATTCGAGACGCCTCAGGTGAGGTCTGGTTGCACTGCTACCCGCGTGTATTGGGCTACACCTTCAAACCCGTGAGTTTTTGGTACTGCCACCGCGCCGACAACAGCTTGACCGCTGTCGTGGTCGAAGTGAACAACACCTTTGGCGAAAAACACTGTTATTTGCTGCAAGGCTCGCAACTCGCTTGGGGCAAAGAATGCCAGGCCAACAAGGTCTTTCATGTGTCCCCTTTTTGCCACGTGACCGGGACTTATCGCTTCCGTTTCATGCGCACCGCCAACGAGCGCACGGTGGTTCGCATTGACCATGATGACGCGCTAGGACCTTTGATTCAAACCAGCGTGTCGGGTCAATTACAGCCCTTGACACGCCGCAGCCTGCTCGCCGCCTTCTTCGGCATGCCGCTCATGACCTGGGGCTTGATCGCACGCATCCACTGGCAGGCGATGAAGTTGTGGGCCAAACGCATTCCGTTTGTGAACAAACCGCCAGCGCCCGATGTGTTTGTCACACGCTGACGATATCCGTACACCCTAGCCCGCACCCCGTCCCGACGTCGCCATGAACTCAGCCACACTCACACCCATCACCCTGCCCTCCAACGCGCCCGCTGCTGCAGACGCTGTATTCCACTTGCTCAAAAAGCTGCGTCACGGTGTGCTGGATGTGCAACTTCCCGATGGCAGTCATGCGCGGTTCGGATCCCATGTGGACGCCAGCAGCGGCACCAGCCATGAGCTGCACGCCGCTCTGAGGCTGCACAACTGGAACGTTTGTTCTGCCGTGTTGAAGTCAGGCGACATTGGCTTGGCTGAAAGTTTCATTGCGGGCGATTGGACAAGTCCAGATCTGACCCGTTTGCTCAAACTCTTCCTGGCCAACCGCGAGGAAATCGACAACTTGGTGTTTGGCTCCTGGTGGGGCTCTTTGCTATACCGCGCCAAACACCTGCTGCACCGCAACTCGCGCCGGGGCAGCAAAAAAAACATCCACGCGCACTACGACTTGGGCAACGCGTTCTATCGGCTGTGGCTCGATCCCAGCATGAACTACAGCAGCGCCTGGTTCGAGGGCGATACCAGCCGGCCCTTGATCGATGCGCAATGGGCCAAAGTGCGCCGCTCGCTGCAAGAGGCCGGCGTGCGCGTTGGCGACAGGGTTCTGGAAATTGGTTGCGGCTGGGGTGCCTTGGCGGAGTGCGCCGCACGAGAGTTCAGCGCCGAAGTTACCGGCGTCACGCTATCTGGCGAACAGCTGGCTTGGGGACAAGATCGATTGAAAAGTGCCAAGCTGCCCGGCACCCTGCGTTTTCAAGACTACCGCGACATCAACGACGGGCCTTTTGACGCCGTGGTGTCCATCGAGATGTTTGAGGCCGTTGGCAGGCAGTACTGGGCCGGGTATTTCCAAACCATTCATCGTCAGCTCAAACCAGGTGGCAAAGCCTGCATCCAAAGCATCACCATCCGCGACGATTTGTTCGCGCGTTACGTGAAGTCCACCGACTTCATCCAACAGTACATCTTCCCCGGCGGCCTGTTGCCGAGTCCAACAGAATTCCGCAAGGCAGCGGGCCAAGCGGGATTGCGTGTGGTCAACGAACTTGACTTTGGTTTGGACTACGCAGAGACACTCAAACGCTGGCGAGACAGTTTTCTGCGACAAGACCCCGCAGTGCGCCACCTCGGTTTTGACACTCGTTTCATACGCATTTGGGAGTTCTACTTGGCCTACTGCGAAGCGGCTTTCGCTTGTGGCAGCACCTCGGTCATGCAGTTCACTTTGCAGCGCGATTGAGGTGAAGGCATGAACCTGCCCGCATCCACCCACCGCCGTGATTGGCTTCACGCTGCGGCGGCTGTCGGTCTGTCGGTTGCGACGCCATGGTCCTGGGCCACGTCTACCACCGCCGCCAAGAAGCCCCCCGCAGAAGTGCTGGCCGCCCTGCCCGATGCCCACTACCGAGGCAGTGGAAAGCTCACCTTTCTTCGTCTGCATGTGTACGACGCCAGGCTCTGGGTACAGGGCAACTTCATCCCCGAGGGTTTTGAACAACACGCTTTGGCGCTGGAGCTGGAATACGCCCGCAGCCTCAAAGGCGAGTTGATCGCCGAACGCTCTTTGGTGGAAATGCGCAAACACAGCGACGTCTCTCCACAACAGGCGGAGTTGTGGTTGGTGGAGATGAAAAAAATGTTCCCTGACGTCACCGCTGGCGATCGAATCACCGGCCTGCAGTTTCCTGGTGAGTCCACCCGCGTTTACTTCAATGGAAAGTTGCGCGGCGAAGTGCGTGATGCCGACTTCACCCGCGCTTTTTTCTCCATTTGGTTGTCGCCGCGCACCAGTGAACCCAAGCTGCGACTGGCTTTGCTCAAGCCCCATTTGGGGCGGCCATGACCGCCGCGTTGAAGACGGCTTCAACGCCAGCTGAAATCCAAACCACCCCTTTGTGGCGAGGCGGCTCGCAGCAAGGCCTGGCTTATGGTGGTTTGGGTTTGCCATTGGCTTTTGTGGCGCTGCCGCTGTATGTCGTGCTGCCACCCTATTACGCCCGCGAGTTTGGTGTGGCCTTGGCCACCTTGGGTGTGGTGCTGCTGCTCACACGGCTGCTCGACGCGGTGGCCGACCCTTTCATCGGCCGCTGGGTAGACAGGTTGTTGGGGCGGTCTTCAACCCAAGCGTGGCGCGCCGCGTTGGGCGCGGCTGTGTTGCTCGCCCTGGGATTCGTCCTGCTATTTTTCCCGCCACCGCCTGCGCGCGCGGATGCGAATACCGTGCTCGTATGGTGCGCCTTTTGTTTGGTGCTGACGTATTTGAGCTTCAGTGTGGTCACCGTGGTTCACCAGAGTTGGGGCGCGCGACTTGGCGGTGACAGTGCGCAGCGCGCCAGCATCGTCGGGTGGCGCGAAGGCTTGGCACTTCTGGGCGTGCTGCTGGCCAGCGTTCTCAGTGCCCAAGCGGGCATGGCCGTTACAGCCACTGTGTTCGCCCTGACCTTGGCCTTGGGGCTGGTCCTGCTGTGGTTCTCACCGCGCCCGCTGGCGTCGCCTGTCACTGCGACCCAGACGGTGTCCATGAACTTGCCTTTCCAAACACCGGCGTTTCGGCGTTTGTTGGCGGTATACCTGGTCAATGGAACAGCCAGCGCCATACCCGCCACCTTGGTGCTTTTTTTCATCGCCGACAGACTGCAGTCGCCGCAGCACGAGGCCTTGTTCCTGGCGAGCTACTTTGCGGCCGCTGGCCTGTCGGTGCCGCTGTGGGTGCGTGCGGTGAAGGCCTTGGGCTTGTCACGCAGCTGGCTGCTGGGCATGGGGTTGTCGGTGGCGGTATTCGTATGGGCCACGGCCCTGGGGGCGGGCGATGTCGCCGGCTTTACCGCCGTTTGCATTCTCAGTGGCCTGGCCTTGGGTGCCGATTTGACCTTGCCCAGCGCGCTCTTGGCTGGTGTGATCCAGCGTGCAGGCCATGGCGGTTTGGCAGAAGGCGCTTACTTTGGTTGGTGGAATTTCGCCACCAAACTCAATTTGGCCTTGGCCGCTGGCCTGGCACTGCCGCTGCTGCAGTGGTGGGGTTACACGCCGGGCAACCAGTCGGCACAGGCACTTGCAGCGCTGACCTGGGCTTATTGCCTTTTGCCTTGCGCCTTGAAGTTATTGGCCGCAGGCTTGCTCTGGCGCTATTGGATACACCCTAGAACTCCGGAGTAATCGAATGTCACAACAGAGTCTTGCGCGGCGCCAGTGGCTGCGCACCACTGCACTGCCAACGCTGGCCGTGGTTGCCACCGCAGGTCTGCTCGGCGGATGCGCGGCCGACCCCAAACCGAGCGATTACGCGGCCGAGAAGCCGCTGCTCGATCTGCGTGACTACTTCAACGGCGAGTTGGTCGCACACGGCTTGTTCACCGACCGCTCAGGCAAAGTCGTACGGCGCTTCACGGTGCTGATGAAATGCAGCTGGCAAGGTGACCAAGGTGTGCTGGATGAAGATTTCACCTACAGCGACGGCAAAAAAGAGCGCCGCATTTGGCGCCTGACTCGACTGGCAGACGGCCGCTACACCGGCACCGCAGACGATGTAAAAGGGCAGGCCCAAGGCCAAGTGGCGGGCAATGCCTTCCAGTGGAAGTACACCTTGAACCTGCCCGTCGATGGAACGGTCTACGAAGTGCAATTCGACGATTGGATGTATCTGATGGACGAGCGCGTCATGCTGAACAAAGCGGTGATGAGTAAATTCGGCTTTCGCCTGGGTGAAGTCACCCTCGCGTTCTATAAGAAGTAATCCATGGCGCTGAACCCTAGACTGAACAACTGGCGCGGTCAGGTGGTGTGGCTGGTCGGTGCTTCGAGCGGCATCGGCCGGGCACTGGCAGAGCAGTTGCATGCCTTAGGTGCGCAAGTCATCGTGTCGGCACGCAACGAGGCCATCCTGGCAGAGTTCGAGCAGCGTTTCCCCGGCAGCGTTGGTTTGCCGCTGGACGCCACTGATCGACCGTCCATGCAAGCGGCGATGCGGCGCATCCTCGCGCTCTACGGCCACCTGGATTTGGCCATGTACTGCGCAGGCCACTACAAAGCCATGCGCGCCGATGCCTACGACCTGGACGAGATGCTCAAGCACCAAAACATCAACGTGATCGGCGCTTTGCATTTGCTCGACGTCGTGTTGCCCGTTTTCACCCAACGCCGCCAAGGTCATCTGAGTTTGGTCAGCAGCGTGGCCGGCTTTCGCGGCCTGCCCCAGGGGCTGGGCTATGGCCCGACCAAGGCGGCACTCATCAATTTGGCGGAAACCTTGTACCTCGACTTACAACCTCTGGGCGTCGGCGTATCGCTGGTCAATCCGGGCTTTGTGGAGACGCCCTTGACGGCGCAAAACAAGTTCAAAATGCCCGCTCTGATCAGCACCCGAGAAGCTGCGCAGGCGATATTAAAGGGCTGGGCCAAGGGACAGTTTGAGATTCACTTTCCCAAACGGTTTACCCTGTGGATGAAAGCCTTGCGTCATCTGCCCTACACCGTGTATTTCAGTGTGGTGCGCAGATTCACAGGGTTGTAGTCAACCGCGCCTCAAGCCCGAAGTTCCGCAGGAGAAACACCATGACCGTAGAGTGCAGCGATGCGCGTGTGGCGCGCATCATCATGCAATTTGAAACCCTCAGTCCCTCAGACTTGAAACACCTGAACCGCATCTACCACGCACAGGTCAAATTCAAAGACCCGTTCAACGAAGCGCAAGGATTGAAAGCCGTGCAGCGCGTGTTTCAGCACATGTTCAGCACCTTGCACGAACCACGTTTTGTCGTGAACCAAGCCCTGGTTCAAGGTCACGAGTGTTTTTTGACCTGGGACTTCTTGTTCCGCTTTCAGCGCAGCCGCGACGTGCTCCAAACCATACACGGGGCTTCCCATCTCAAAATGGATGCGCAAGGACTCATCACCTGGCACCGAGACTACTGGGACGCCGCCGAAGAGTTGTATGAGAAGTTGCCCGTGCTCGGCAGTCTGATGCGTTGGCTCAAGAAGAAGGCCAGGTCGTGACCCACCGGCCGGGCCAGGTTAAATCCATCGCCGTCATTGGGGCTGGTCTGGCTGGACTGACAGTCGCTGCTCACCTCCAAAGCCAAGGCCATCAGGTTGCGGTATTCGACAAAAGCAAAGGCCCTGGCGGACGCTGTGCAACGCGCCGCAACCAAGCCGGTTGGTTTGACCACGGTGCCCCTCACACCCAGGCCCTCAGCGCGCAGTTCACAGAACAACTGAATCAGCTGCAAAACATGGGCGTCGTCGCCAGCATCGGCAGCGGCCGTTCCTGGGTCGGCCAACCCTTCATGAACGCATGGATGCGCCATGCAGCCCAGGGATTGGCTGTGAAGACCGCCACCCACATTGCGGCCCTGGAACGAGAGGGCAGCGCCTGGCGGCTGCGAGCACTCGATGGCCCCGATTTACAAGCGGCGCCTACGCGACTGTTCGACATGGTGGTGGTCGCAACACCCGCGGAGCAGGCCGCCCCCTTGCTTGCCCCTTCGGAAACTCTGACCCAAGCCATGCGACTGACGCGCAGCGACCCGTGCTGGACCGTCATGGCGTATTGGCCGAATCCATTGCCGGTCAGGCAGTCGATGCTGAGCAGCGACGAACCTTTGGCTCCTTTGGCTCTGGCCATTTGCCAGGACCACCGCCCTGGCCGTGCTGCTGCGCCCGAGGCACCGCACGAGGGTGGTACAGGGTGGGTGTTGCACGCGGGTGCGGACTGGTCCGCCAACAATCTAGACGCGAGCCCCAATGCCGTCACGCAGCGCTTGTTGGACGCGTTTGCACAGACCACGGGGGTGCGCTTGGCCCGCCCGTCTTGGACTGCGGCACACCTCTGGCGCTATGCACAAGTACCCACGCCGCGATCTGAACCCTTCGGATGGGACTCGGAACTTCAATTGGGTGCCTGCGGTGACGCGTGGCACGCGGGCAAAGACCTCTTGGGATTAGAACGCGCTTGGCTCAGCGCGACAGCATTGGGGCAGCACATCAAGTCAGTGCTGTCTAACAACCCTTGACTGCGATCCAACGACACGCCCTCTAAGCTGCGGGTGCAAAAAAAGAGGCTTGAAATCTTCAAGCCTCTTTTTGCTCCAGGAGCCGACGAACCGATTTACTTCTTCGCTTTGGCGCGACCGACAGCGGCGGCAATCAGGCCCAAACCGAACAAAGACAAGGTGCCTGGCAGGGGAATGTCTGTAGGAGGAGGCGCAACACCGATGGCGAAGTTGTCCAACTCAAACGCGTTTTGGCTTGAGGTCAGCAGCACGGTAGTGAAGCTATTGCCCGACTCAAACACATTGAAGTAACGGCCAATAGACTGGTCGCCTGATGCAGGCACACCGGCGAGAAGTGCCAGGTCGAAGCCCGTGTAGGAGGACACCAAGGTTGCGCCGTTGTAGAACTGGATCAAATTGAAGACATCCAAGCTACCGGCGTAAAAACCGATGTAGTTCGCGGCGGTGGCCAGGGTGATGCTCACAGGGGTACCGGACGCTGGGCTCACCGTCAAGTAACGAGAAGTGTCACCGGGAGGGGCAGCGTAAACACCGGCCAAGTCGCCCGTCACCAGGTTGCTGGAAGCAGCAGTGAGGGTCACGCCAACAGGCAACACATTGGTGTTGAAGTCCAAAACCGTGACGCCAGATTGGCTAGAGGTTTGACCTTGGCCTGCCACCGCGGTGCCACCGACCGTGACCACGGGCACAGCGATGGCAGCACCTGCCAAACCCAAGCCCAGAATTGCTGAAGCGATTGCATTACGAACTGACATGTGATTCCTTATTGATTCTTGAATGAGGTGGATACCGATTTTCTTGAGGCGCCCAGCGGCACTATTCAACCATTAGCAACTTTCAGGCCATATTTTAAGTCATTGATTTATAAGGTACTTTAACGACAATCGATTCCCCAGGGAGTATGACGTAAAGAAACTCGACAAGTCGTCCGGGAATATTTGGCATTTTGCAATCCCTAACTTGAAGCTGAGCCAAAGCCGTAACGCGAACCTTTAAGTAAGAATGCTCTGCATAACCCTTGCAGAGCACCCTTAACGCAACCAACCCTTGCGCCGAAAATAAATGAAGGGGGCCGCCACGGACGCCACCATGAGACAGATGGCAAACGCGTACCCATACTTCCAACTCAACTCGGGCATCGCAGCGAAGTTCATGCCGTAGACGCTTGCAATCAGCGTCGGCGGCAACAGCGCGACGCTGGCCACCGAGAAAATCTTGATGATTTTGTTCTGATTGATGTTGATGAAACCCACACTGGCGTTCATCAAGAAGTTGATCTTGTCGAAGAGAAAAGTGGTGTGGCTATCGAGCGAGTCAATGTCGCGCAAAATTTGCCGCGCTTCTTCGAATTGCTCGGCCCCCAGCATGCGGCTGCGCATCATGAAACTCACCGCGCGGCGGGTGTCCATCACGTTGCGGCGAATGCGCCCATTCAAGTCTTCTTCTCTGGCAATGGCGTTGAGTGCTTCGCCAGCGGCCGTGTCGTTCACATCCTGTTTGAGCAAACGACGGCTGACCAATTCCAAACTGTCGTAGATGCCTTCCAAGGCATCGGCGCTGTACTCGGCATCGGCGTCATACAACTTGAGCAGCACGTCTTTCGCATCTTCAATCAACGCGGGAATGCGCCTTGCACGCAAACGCAGCAAGCGAAAAACCGGCAGGTCCTCTTCGTGGACCGAGAACAGTACCCCTCGATGCAAGATGAAAGCCACACGAACGTTGCGTGGCGTGACGTCGTCGTCGATCAAAAAGTCGGAGCGGATGTGCAGCTCGCCGTTGTCTTCCTCGTAAAAACGCGCCGACTCTTCCAAGTCGTCGTCCACGGCGTCTTCGGGAATGGTGAGCTCGAAGCGCTGGGTGATCCAGCTCTTCTCTTCAGCAGTCGGGGACTCCAGGTCGACCCAAACCGGCTGCGCCTGGGCCAACTCAGCCAGGCTTTCAATTTCTTCTTGGAACAAGCGGCCGTTGGCCAGCGAAAACACGTTGAGCATGGGGGCTCCAGCAGCGCAGCAAGTGCGGCAGGGGTGAAGGTGGCGGGAAAAACACGCGACCGTCTCACTCCCTTCATGCTGGCGTGCGCAAGAAACGCAACACCCTAGGAGCGGACGGTCAGCGACTAGGCGGGACGTCCAAAACAGGCTCCAAAGTTTGGATGCGAGATTATGTCACTGGCGCGAGTCAGCAAAACCCCAGAAACGTGCGGTCTTGGACGGGCAAGCGCATTTTCGTAACTGCCGGTTTGCGAGTGCGAAAAGCCGCTTGCGTGGCCAACAAAAGAGGTGCACACTGGCCCGGACAGCTCTTAGAAATTACGGCAATTTGAAGTACTTGTTTGACCTTCCAGCGTTTCCCCCAGCCCGTTGAAAAGGAGTCTTCATGAACTTGACGATCAGTGGTCATCACCTCGAGGTCACGCCAGCTCTGCGAGAGTATGTGCTCACAAAACTAGACCGCGTTACCCGCCACTTCGACCAAGTGGTCGATGTCAGCGTGTTGTTGTCGGTCGAGAAACAAAAAGAGAAAGAACGCCGCCAGCGCGCCGAGGTCACACTTCACGCCAAAGGCAAAGAAATCTTCGTTGAACATTCCCACGAAGACCTGTACGCCGCCATTGACCAACTGATGGACAAGCTGGACCGGCAAGTACTTCGTCACAAAGACAAGCTGCAAAACCACCACCACGCGTCGGCAAAACGATTGGACGCCAGCCTGATGTGAACTCCATCACGGTTTCAGCAAGTGCAAAGCGGCCTGTGTGGCCGCTTTTTTGTCGCCAAACGTTATTCAAAAAGCAACACCGTCCCCGGATCAGGGCATTGCTGCGACGCAACAGCCTGTGCACAATCAAGTTCGAAGGTCCGAGCCCACTGAAGTTGGGGCTTTGCCGCAGGTTTTTATAATTTGCCACACGACACAGCGCCGCATCAACTCACTTCTGTGGCGCGCAGGAAGTACCGATGAACCGTCTTGCCGCCATCTTGCCCGCAGCCAATGTCCTGGTGGACGTGGATGCCACCAGCAAAAAAAGAGCGTTTGAACATGCCGGCCTGGTGTTCGAGAACCAACACGCATTGGCTCGAGGGCTGGTCACCGACAATCTGTTCGCGCGCGAACGTTTGGGCTCAACGGGCCTGGGGCATGGCGTGGCAATTCCCCATGGCCGTATCAAAGGTTTGAAAACCCCCCTGGCCGCCGTGCTGCGTGTGAGGCAACCCATTCCTTTTGATGCGCCCGACGACGAGGCCGTCGGGTTGTTGATTTTTCTGCTGGTGCCCGAAGCCGCCACACAGCGGCATTTGGAGATCCTGTCCGAAATCGCAGAAATGCTCAGCGACCGCGAACTCCGGGAACGACTCAAAACGGAATCCGATGCTGCACTGGTCCACGAGTTGATTTCGCGTTGGGAACCACTGCAATCGGTGGCCTGACGCCCACCTCCGAAACATGCACGGGCGACACGATTGAAACCCACCGTCATCAGCGCCGAAGCGCTGTTTGAAGAACACCGACCCAATTTGCGCTGGGAATGGGTGGCAGGCCATGCGCATCCAGAGCGCCGCTTCGATGAAGCGGCGGTGCGCAGCGCGCAGTCGGCAGCGGATTTGATCGGCTACCTCAATTACATCCATCCCTATCGCGTGCAAATCGTGGGGCGCCGGGAGGTTGCCTATTTGCTCGACTGCAACGACGACGACCAAGAACGCCGCATTCAGCGCATCGTCACCCTGGAACCTCCCGTGGTCATCGTGGCTGACAGCCAGGTGGCACCTGATCGGTTGGTGGCCATGTGCGACCGGGCCGACATCCCGCTCTTTGTCACGCATGAGTCCGCGGGCCATGTCATCGATGTGGTGCGCACTTACCTGGCCCAGCTGTTTGCCGAACGCACCACGCGCCACGGTGTGTTCATGGACATTCTTGGGCTGGGTGTGCTGCTTACCGGCGAATCAGGCTTGGGCAAGAGTGAATTGGGCCTGGAGCTGATCTCACGCGGCCACGGCTTGGTCGCCGACGATGCGGTGGACCTGTTTCGCGTGTCGCAAACATCACTCGAAGGGCGCTGCCCCGAGTTGCTGATCAATTTACTGGAGGTCCGCGGCATCGGCTTGCTGGACATCAAAGCCATCTTTGGTGAAACGGCCGTGCGCCGAAAAATGCGGCTCAAACTCATCGTGCATTTGGTGCGCAAAGAAACACTGGAACGGGAATTTGAGCGTTTGCCCTATGAGCCGCTGTACGAGGACATCCTGGGTGTGCAAGTGCTCAAGGCCATCATCGCCGTGGATGCGGGCCGCAACTTGGCCGTGTTGGTCGAGGCGGCCGTGCGCAACACCATCTTGCAATTGCGCGGCATCGACACCTACCGCGAGTTCATCGAACGCCACCAAAAAGCACTGTCTAAAGGTTCAGGCAACTGACCCTATTTGGGCTTGTGCTCGCAGTTTTTTTTGGTGCACACCGCGTACAAAGACAATGCGTGGTCTTGCAGTTCAAAACCACGTGATGTGGCAACGGCCCTTTGGCGTTTTTCAATCTCACCGTCGAAAAACTCTTCCACACGGCCACAACTGAGACAGACCAGGTGGTCATGGTGCTGGCCTTCGTTCAACTCAAAGACGGCCTTGCCCGTCTCAAAATGGTTGCGCGAAAGCAGGCCTGCTTGTTCAAACTGCATCAGCACCCGGTAGACCGTCGCCAAACCCACATCGGCACCTTCGGTGAGCAGAATTCTGTAGACGTCTTCTGCGGTGAGGTGGCGCTGGGTGGACTGCTGGAACACTTCCAGTATCTTGATGCGCGGCAGCGTGGCCTTGAGGCCGCTGCTCTTGAGTTCTTCCGCGTGGTTGGTGCTGTGTGGGGGCATGGTGCAAGCCTATCAGGTCCCTGTAGCAGCTGAGCTGGCGCTCAGCTTGCTGCCGCTAGAATGCCCCATCATATCGAGGTTGATGCCGCTTGCCGCGTGGCATCCTGGCAACCAGTCGGCACTGCGGAGCCGACGTTTCAATAGATCGCCATGCCACTCTCACTGTCTTTGCCATCGGGTTCGTTCAAAGGGATGCCGCGCCGTGCGATGCTGATTTGCTGTGTCGCATTGTCTGGGCCCCTCGTCGGCTGCCAATCGCTTCAATCGTCGGGCAATTTGCTTGGATTCATCACCCCCTACCGTTTGGAGGTGGTGCAGGGCAATGTGGTCACCAAGGAACAGGCTGCTTTGATCAAACCCGGCATGTCACGTACCGAGGTACGTGACATCTTGGGTTCACCCATGCTCACCGATATTTTTCACGCGAACCGCTGGGACTATCCCTTCACCATTCGCCGCCAAGGCACCCCATCGCAACAGCGCTTGGTCGTGCTGACATTTGATGGCGATGCACTCAAAACCATTGAAGCCCCTGATTTACCCACTGAGCGCGACTTTGTGACGTCCATCGACACCAAAAAAACAGTCGGCAAGGTGCCTGTGCTGTCACTCACAGACGAGCAAATCAAAGCCCTTCCAGCGCCCAAGGCGGTCTCCACGCCGCCGGTCAATGTCGCGGTGAATCCACCGGCACGCGACTACCCGCCACTGGAGGCTCGTTGATGGCAGCCCCCTGCCGAGTCGCGATTGCCGGCGCTTCGGGCCGCATGGGTCGGGTTCTGATCGAAGCGGTCGACCAAGCCTCTGACATGGTGCTTGCAGGTGCTTTGGATGTTCCTGGCAGCCCAAGCCTGGGCCAAGATGCCGCGGCGTTTTTGGGTCAACAAAGTGGTGTTCGTATCACGGCTGACTTGAACGAAGGGCTCAAAAATGCCCAGGTTCTGATTGATTTCACGCGGCCAGAAGGCACGCTGGCCCATTTGGCGGTATGCCGTGAGTTGGGCGTGAAAGCCGTCATTGGCACCACGGGGTTTTCGCCAGAACAAAAAGCCAGCATCACCCAATACGCACAGCACATTTCCGTGATGATGGCTCCCAATATGAGCATCGGGGTGAACGTGATGCTGCGTTTGCTCGACGTGGCCGCGCGGGCCCTCAATGAAGGTTATGACATTGAAATCATTGAAGCCCACCACCGCCACAAGGTCGACGCGCCCAGCGGCACCGCACTGCAAATGGGCCAGGTGGTGGCCAAGGCCGTGGGCCGCAACCTGGACGAGTGCGCGGTCTATGGCCGTGAAGGCGTGACCGGTGCACGCGACCCCTCCACCATCGGTTTCGCCACGATACGCGGCGGCGACGTGATCGGCGACCACACGGTGCTGTTCGCGGGCATCGGCGAGCGCATTGAAATCAGCCACAAAAGCTCGAGCCGCGCCGGCTACGCCCAGGGCAGCTTGCGTGCGGCGCGGTTTTTGATGAACCATGGTCATGGTCTGTTCGACATGAACGATGTGCTTGGCACTGCTTGACCCACCACGCTTTATTCCATGAACGGTTTTGAACATTTCTGGCAGCAAGGCGATGGCGTCATCAAAGCCGTCGCCCTGCTGCTGCTGCTGATGTCGGTGAGCGCTTGGGTGCTCATTCTTTGGAAAACCTGGTTGCTGCGGCGTGTACGCGCCGACATCACCCGTGCCGTGGCGGCGTTTTGGGCGGCCCCGGACTTGCAAGCCGGGCACGCACAGCTTCTTGCTTTTGACCGCAGCGCTGTGCTCTCGCCTTTGCTGCAAGCAGCCACAACACAAGCCGGGCCCGCGACGCTGGCCTCCAGCAGCGGCGCGGCCTCGCAACTCACCCGCCGTTTGCGCGACGCACTGCACGCCGTGCTGTCCCAACTTCAGTGGGGCCAGGTCCTGTTGGCCTCGATCGGCAGCACCGCCCCTTTCATCGGTTTGTTTGGCACGGTCTGGGGCATCTACCATGCCTTGGTGGGTATTTCGTCTGCAGGCACCCTGAGCATTGAACGTGTCTCCGGTCCGGTGGGGGAAGCACTCATCATGACGGCTGCGGGCTTGGCGGTGGCCATTCCTGCGGTCTTGGCTTACAACATCTTTGGCAAGATGGTAGGCGCCTGCGAAGCGGAACTCGAAGGTTTTGCCCACGATTTGCGCGAGTTCCACCTTGACGCCCTGAAGCTGCCCCACACTGGCGATTCCGTCGCCTAGGCCCCATGGCATTCGGTCGTTTAGAGCGCACCACTGGCCCACAGCCCATGGGCGAGATCAACATGACGCCGTTGATTGACGTGATGTTGGTGCTGCTCGTCATCTTCATGATCACTGCGCCCTTGATGACCAGCAGTTTGAAACTGGATTTGCCGCAAAGTGGCGCTGCCCAGGTCTCGGACGCCAGCCCCTTCATTGCAGTGGCCATCGATGCACAAGGCAAGCTCTACCTCGGTGACGAATTGTTGGATGCCGCGACCTTGAGCGCCAGACTGGCCGACAAAGCCAAGAAAAATGCCTTGCTCGAGGTGCAACTGCGCGCCGACAAGGCCGTGCCCTACGGTCAGGTGGCCCAGCTCATCGGCCAGGTGCAGCAGGCTGGTTTGAGCCGGATTGCCTTCGTGGCAGAGCCGAACGCCGCTTCCAGTGCTCGCTGAACCCATCCAGGGTGATGTGCCTCGGGTCTGTTGACATACCCTAGTAGCCCCGCTCGCGGATAGGCGAGCCCCCTGGTTTCTATAATCGTCCCCTTCAGTCCCCCAGCGAATCTTTCGCGCGCCTGGCACTTCTCATGAATCCCGACTTCAAACCCTCAGAGATCGAGCGCGCTGCGCAAGCCGCGTGGAACAAGGCTGACGCCTACCGCGTCACCGAAGACAAAACCAAGCCCAAGTTCTACGCCTGCTCCATGCTGCCCTACCCCAGCGGCAAACTGCACATGGGCCATGTGCGCAACTACACCATCAACGACATGCTGGCCCGCCAGCTGCGCATGAAGGGTTTCAACGTGCTCATGCCCATGGGTTGGGATGCGTTCGGGCTGCCGGCTGAAAACGCCGCCATGAAGAACAAGGTGCCACCCGCGAAGTGGACCTACGACAACATTGCCCACATGAAAGGCCAAATGCAGGCCATGGGCTTGGCCATCGATTGGAGCCGCGAGGTCGCCACCTGCTCACCGAGTTATTACAAGTGGAACCAGTGGCTGTTCCTGAAAATGTTGGGGGCCGGCATTGCCGAACGCCGCACCCAAGTGGTGAACTGGGACCCGGTCGATCAAACCGTGCTTGCCAATGAACAAGTAATAGACGGGCGTGGCTGGCGCTCCGGCGCCGTCATTGAAAAGCGTGAGATTCCCGGTTACTACCTCAACATCACGAAGTACGCACCCGAGCTGCTGGACCACGTGCAGCACCACCTCGCAGGATGGCCAGAGCGCGTCAAGCTGATGCAGGAGAACTGGATCGGCAAGAGCGAGGGCGTGCGTTTTGCATTCCCGCACGACATTGTTGACGCACAAGGCCAAACCATAGGCGGTGGCAAACTCTATGTGTTCACCACAAGGGC
The DNA here is from genome assembly GCA_031431125.1 of Burkholderiales bacterium. Classification (GTDB taxonomy): domain Bacteria; phylum Pseudomonadota; class Gammaproteobacteria; order Burkholderiales; family Burkholderiaceae_C; genus JANPCX01. The sequence goes on along the minus strand of JANPCX010000041.1, from coordinate 39,383 downwards.
CGACACCATCATGGGTGTCACGTTTTGCGCCGTGGCACCAGAGCACCCCTTGGCCACGCATGCCGCCGCTTTGAGCCCGGTGGTTGCTGCCTTTGTCGCCGAGTGCAAAGCAGGTGGCACCACCGAAGCCGAGTTGGCGACGCAAGAGAAAAAAGGGGTCCCCACAGGCTTGACCGTGGAGCACCCCATCACCGGGGCGAAAGTGCCCGTGTGGGTGGGCAACTATGTGCTGATGGGTTACGGCGACGGTGCCGTGATGGGTGTGCCCGCCCACGATGAACGCGACTTTGCCTTTGCCAAAAAATACGGCATCGACTTGCTGCAAGTGGTGCATGTGGATGGCGAACAATTCAGCTACGACCACTGGCAAGACTGGTACGCAGACAAAGAGCACGGCGTCACCATCAACTCCGACTACTTCAGCGGCATGCCCTACGGCCTGGCAGTTAACGCTGTAGCCGCAGCTTTGTCGGAAAAAGGCCTGGGCGAGAGAAAAACCACCTGGCGTTTGCGCGACTGGGGCATCAGCCGCCAGCGTTACTGGGGCACACCGATACCCATCATCCACTGCGATGAACATGGCGCGGTGCCGGTGCCGGAGAAGGACTTGCCCGTCGTGCTTCCGGAAGAACTCATTCCCGACGGCTCAGGCAACCCGCTGCACAAGCACGCGGCATTCGTAAACGCTCCCTGCCCCATTTGCGGCAAACCGAGCAAACGCGAAACCGACACCATGGACACCTTTGTGGACTCGTCGTGGTACTTCATGCGTTACTGCGATGCGGGCAACAACGAGGCCATGGTGGGCGCTGGAAGCGACTACTGGATGCCGATGGACCAGTACATCGGCGGCATTGAACATGCCATCTTGCATTTGCTCTACGCCCGCTTTTGGACCAAGGTGATGCGTGATTTGAAATTGGTGAAAGTCGACGAGCCTTTCACCAAGCTACTCACCCAGGGCATGGTACTCAAAGGCGCTTTCTTTCAAAAGCCCGAATCCGCTGGGAAAAACTACTACTGGGAACATGAAGTAGACGTCCACACCAACGAGCACAACCAAGTGGTTGGAGGAAAACTCAAGAGCAACGGCATGCCTCTTGAGTTCGAAATGACGACCATGTCCAAGTCCAAAAACAATGGCGTTGATCCGCAAGCCCTCATTGACCAATACGGTGCCGACACGGCGCGTTTGTTCGTCATGTTCGCTTCGCCTCCAGAACAAACACTGGAGTGGAACGATGCTGGTGTCGAAGGGGCACACCGTTTCTTGCGCAAAATTTGGGCCTGCGCGACAAAGAACACAGATGTTCTAAGCGAACAAGCACCGGTCAACACGCAAACCCTGTCGGAAAGTGCCAAGGAGTTGCGGCGAACCGTTCACAACATACTCCGTCAAATCAGTTACGACTACGAGCGCATGCAATACAACACCGTGGTCTCAGGTGCCATGAAGTTGCTCAACGCGCTGGAAGGGTACGTTGGCAATGGCGGCGGTGCCGATCAAGCTGCCTTACGCGAAGGCTACGGCATCTTGCTGCGCGCCCTCTACCCCGCCTGCCCCCACATCACCTGGGTGCTGTGGCGCGACCTCGGTTACGCGGCTGCAGGCGGTGACTTGCTGGATGCGGCATGGCCTGAGGTGGATGAATCCGCCCTGGTACAAGATCAGATCGAACTCATGTTGCAAGTGGGCGGCAAGCTGCGCGGCGCCATCAAAGTGCCGGCAGCGGCAGACAAGGCCACCATCGAAGCGGCGGCCCTGGCCCACCCAGACTGCATCAAATTCTGCGAAGGCAAGCCCGTGAAAAAGATCATTGTGGTTCCCGGCCGCTTGGTCAACGTGGTGGTCTGACGCAGCACCGCATGAACCGCTTCCTCTCGCGTCGCCATTGGTTGGGCACGGCTTCTTACGCAGCGTTGCTCGCAGGTTGCGGCTTTGAGCTACGCCGCGTCCCCGAGCTGCAATTCAGCACAATAGCTTTCACCGGCTTTGCGCCCCGCTCTTTGATGCTGGAAGAGTTGAAACTCAACTTCAGCGGCAGCAAAACCACCACCATGGTGGAATCGATGGCCCAAGCCCAGGTCGTATTTGAAGCGCTTCACGATGCGCGCGAACGTGTGGCCTCGGCCAGCACATCGGCTGGTTTGGTGCGCAGCTTTCAACTGCGCGTGCGTTTGAAATACCTCGTGCGCACGCCCAGTGGGGCGGTGCTGCACCCCCCCGCTGAGCTCTTGCTCGTGCGCGACATGAGCTACAACGAAAGCCAAGCCCTGGCCAAGGAACAAGAAGAGGCGCAGCTTTATCGCGTGATGCAAAGCGACATCGTGGCGCAAGTGATGCGCCGCTTGGCCACGCTCAAGCTGCCTGCTTCCTGACGCGATGCAGATCAAGGCCGAACAGCTCGCTGCCCACCTGCAGCAAGCCACCAGCAAAGGCCTGCGGCCCCTCTACACCGTATGGGGCGACGAGCCCTTGTTGGCACAAGAAGCGGGCGATCTGCTGCGGATGGCTGCGCGCAGCCTCGGATACAACGAACGTCAAGTTCACACGGTCGCAGGCGCCCATTTCAACTGGAGTGCCTTGCTGGGTGCGTCGCAGGAAATGAGTTTGTTCTCCGACAAGCAGTTGATTGAAATTCGCATTCCGTCAGGCAAACCTGGCAAAGACGGCTCGGTGGCCTTGCAGCGTTATTGCGAGACCTTGTCGGACGATGTGCTGACCGTGTTGCAGCTCCCCAAGCTCGACCGCCAACAACAACAAAGCGCCTGGTTCATCGCCCTCGATCAAGCGGGGGTGATGGTGCGTGTGGACCCGGTAGAGCGCAAAGCGCTGCCCGCCTGGATTGCACAGCGCCTGTCCCAACAAAACCAACGCGTGAAAGGTGGCGTTGAAGGACAACAGGCACTCGACTTTTTCGCCGACAGGGTGGAGGGCAACTTGCTCGCCGCCCACCAAGAAGTGATGAAGCTGGGTTTGCTCTACCCCGCCGGCGAGTTAAGCGCCGCAGACATCGAAGCGGCCGTGCTGAACGTGGCGCGTTACGACGTCTTCAAACTCGGTGAAGCGGTGCTGGCGGGCCAGGTTGGCCGGGCGCTGCGCATGCTGCAAGGTTTGCAAGCCGAGGGCGAGGCGGCGGTGTTGGTGCACTGGACCTTGAGTGAAGACATTCGCACCCTAAAACGTGTGCAAGATGCCGTGGTCGGCGGCCAGCCACTGCCCATGGCACTGCGTGATGCCCGGGTGTGGGGCCCCAAAGAACGTTTGTTTGAGCGCATCGTGCCGCTGCTGCGACCCAAGGCCTTGACCGAGCTGGTGCAAGCCGCCCACATCTGCGACGGCCTGGTCAAGGGCCTGCGTCACCCCCACTGGCCCGCCGAGCCCTGGGCCGCCTTGCGGCGTTTGGTGTTGATGGTGTGTGAACTGGCGGGCGGCGCATCCGCATACTCGCAAAAGCCCAACCCGCCTGCCAAAGCGACGAAGCAGCGGCTGGCCTTGACGGTTTCGACGTCGTCCTGATAGCGCTACTTGTCGGCCAGCGCTGTTTTCGCCTTGCGCTTGGGCGAGACAACTTCGTAGCGTGCCGGTGACTCGTGCAAGGCCCAAACTGAACCTGCCGCATTGGCGGTGAAGGGGTTCACCACCACCAGGTCGGGATCGTTTTTCAGCATGGGCGGAAAGCGCCTGCCTGCTTCCAAGTCTTCGCTGAACAAGAGAGCGCATCGGGCATCCAACGCCGCTTGGACGATCAACGCGTCCCAAAGCGACAAGCCATGGGTCTGCTGCAAGGCGGCTGCGCGCAAGACGGACTCGCTGCTGGCGGGCACCACCGTGTGTTCGGTCATTTGCTGCAATAACGCCATCGACTGGTCTGCCTGGATCCACCTTTTGTGCAGCATGAAGTCGTGAAACTCTTGCATGACCTGGGTGCTGATGACAAAACAGCCGGCCTTCATGGCTGCTTCGACCGCGGCCAAGGCGCACATTCGTCTGTAGCCTTCCACCGGGTCTTGGCTGGCGATCAAGATGTTGGTGTCAAAAAAACGCCCGCCGGGCGCTGCGGGTTTGGCCGGGACGTTCATCGTTTCGCTCCGCGCGGCACTGCGCCTGCGGACTTCTCTGCGAAACCCGCCGGATAGCGCGTTCGCCGGGACGGCGCGCGGGTGTCTGGTGTGGCCTGGGCTTTGGGGGCGCGGCCCGCTTTGCCCCCACTCGCCATCCGCACTTGCTCAGACAACGTCACAAACGCCTGGGCGCGTGCATGGGCCTGGGCGCTGGCCAGGCTGGGATCGTCCAAGGCAAAGGCAGCAATGGCTTGTCGACACACCTCGTTCACGCTGGTGCCCTGCTGAACGGCTTTGATGCGCGCGGCGCGCAGCAATTGGTCGTCAATCGTGATGGTGAGGTTACTCATGGCACTGGCCCCAGCTTAACACAGGATCAGTGTAGCACGGGTTCAGTGTTGATCACAGGACAAGAAGGTCACACCCCAAGGGCACACGCTCGCACGGCACACAATGCCTGCACCACGGTTTGCATACGCACACTGGCACGGTCACCCGCAAACAAAAAACATTCGGTATGGGCAGCCGCACCGCGCCGGGCCGTGGCGATCCATACAGTGCCCACGGGTTTGTCTGGGTTGCCCCCATCCGGCCCCGCCACCCCGGTCACGGCCACGGCAAGTTGGGCGGACGACTGCACCAAAGCACCTTGGGCCATTGCCAGTGCGACCTCTTGGCTCACGGCGCCATGGGTCTCGATGAGCTTGGCGGACACGCCCAACATCTGGGTTTTTGAGGCATTGCTGTAGGTCACGAAACCGCGATCAAACCAATCGCTGGAACCGGCAACAGAAGTGCACACTGCTGCAATCAAACCGCCGGTGCATGACTCGGCGGTCGCTAAAAGCCACCCCCGGGCACGCAGCAGGTCTGCCAGCGGCGCCACATCAGGCTTGACGTGGTCAGGCCATGGAACAGGCGACGAAATCACCACAGCCGCCACCACAAAGCGATGACAAGCAAGGTGCACAAGGCCGCCACCAAGTCGTCGAGCACGATGCCAAAACCCTGGGCCCAACCCACGGGTGCGCCGCTGCGGGCCTTGAAGAGGGCGTCCGCCCACGCCACTGGGCCGGGTTTCGCGGCGTCGAAGTAACGGAACAAAACGAAAGCCGACAACTGCGCCCAAAACCCAGCGGGCGTCACCAGCCACAGAATGATCCAGAAGGCGATCACCTCGTCCCAGACCACGGCGCTGGGATCGGCCACGGCCAAATTCCTGGCGGTGATGGTGCACGCCCACCAGCCCACGAACAAGCCGACCAGGAGCACGACGCCCCAGTGGACGGTGCTCAGGTACGGATCCAGCGCCCAAAAGGCCAGCCAGGCCCACAAGGTGCCGACGGTGCCGGGCGCCACGGGCGACAGTCCACTGCCAAAGCCCAAGGCCAACACATGGGCGGGGTGCGACAGCATGAAAGGCACGTTGGGGCGCCGCGTTGTGCTGCCAGTGGCCGGTGGGGTCAGTGCTTCATTCATGAACAGAATGGGATGATCGGAAGTGATCAAACGACGGAAAGCTGCTCGCCATGCTGCGACCTTGTTCATCCACCAGCCGCAGCCCGGGTTCAGCTTCCACTTGGCCGATTCGAGTCAAAGGCAGATTCAGCGCTTGCGCCAGAACTTGCAATTTGGCGGCAGCGCTGGTGGGCGCGGTGAACACCAATTCGTAGTCGTCGCCACCCGCCAAGGTACAAAGACGCTGGATGTCCAGTGGTTGCTGACGCAATATGCTGCTGCACGGCACCGCATCTGCATTCACCGTGGCGCCCAGCTTGGAGCGTTTCAGGATGTGCGACAAATCGCCGAGCAAGCCATCGGACACATCGATGGCGCTGCTCGCCAAGCCCTGAAGTGCTTGACCCAAGGCAACCCGCGGTTGGGGCAGTTCCATGGCTTGGCGGACCACATCAAAGTCACCGCCATCCAAAGACAAACGACCCCGGAACACTTCCAGAGCCAAACGCGCATCACCCACGGTGTTGCTCACGTAAATGTCGTCTCCCGCTTGACTGCCTGACCGCAGCAGGGCCTGGCCCGGGACCACCTCGCCGAATACCGTGATGCACACATTGAGCGGACCATGGGTGGTGTCACCACCGATCAACTCACATCCGTGCGCATCGGCCAAGGCCCACAACCCACGCGAGAAGCCTTCTAAAAACTCGGGATCTGCACGCGGCAGGGACAGGGCCAAAGTAAACGCTGCTGGCCGAGCGCCGCAAGCCGCTAAGTCGCTCAGGTTCACCGCCAAAGCTTTGTGCCCCAAACGCGCGGGGTCAACGGTGGACAGGAAATGCCGCCCCTCCACCAACATGTCACTTGAAATGGCGAGCTGCAAACCAGGCTCGGGCGTCCACAAGGCGCAGTCATCGCCCACACCCAAAGTGGCACGTTGCCCAGTGCGGGTGAAGTAGCGGGCGATGAGGTCGAATTCGCCCAAAGGAGTAGGGTTCGGCATGGTGCGATTGTCGCTGCTCGGAAGGTCTGCCCCCGACTGGCGCAAGCGCGCGGGTGGTCCCCGCTACAACTGACCAGCAGCCCGCAATACGTTGGTCAACTCCACCGCCGACTTGACGTCCATTTTTTCAAACACCCGGGCGCGATGAACCTCGACCGTGCGCACACTGATGTCCAGTTCGTCGGCGATGAGTTTGTTGGGGCGCCCTGCCATCACCAAACGCATCACTTCGCGTTCGCGCTCGGTGAGTTCGGCCAAACGTTTGGCCATGAGCCCATCATGGCGTCGGGCGGAGATGGCTTGTGCGCTGTGCATCAGGGCCTGCTCCACACGGTCAACCAGCGCATTGTCGGCAAACGGTTTCTCTACAAAGTCAAAAGCCCCTTGTTTGACGGCGGCAACGGCCGTAGGCACATCACCGTGACCAGTCAAAAAAATTACCGGCATCACATGCGTCAGACCCAAACGCACCAAGCCGTCAAACAACATCAAGCCACTCATGCCAGGCATGCGCACGTCCAGCAATAAACAACTGGGCGACCGCGGCCAGTCCTTGGCGCCTTCGACATCAACTTTCGGTTTCAACATGGCCTCAAAAGCCTCGCCGCTGCTGAAGGTTTCAGACAACAAACGACGTGACCGAAGCAACCATGCCAGCGCATCACGCACCACGTCTTCGTCGTCCACCAGGTAGACCATGGGTAAACCAAGTTGGGGGTCCAATTGCAGTGTCATGGTGGGTTGTCACTCCTGGCATGAAGACTTTTGGGAGCCGATTTTCGCTCCGTGGGCAAGGTGAAACTGAAGGCAGTGCCGCAGTCGGGGCTGTGGCCTCGGGCGGCAGGGCTTTGAAAATCAAGTGCACCGCCGTGTTGCTCAATCACGGTGCGGCACAAACTCAGACCCAAACCCATGCCCTCGCTGCGGGTGGTGAAAAACGGGGTGAACAGCAGTTTCGCTACGTCGCTGGGAATACCAGGCCCTCGGTCGATGACATGGAACTGCAGCCAGTCCCGATGCGATTGATGCACCACCAGCTGCAACTCTCGTGCAGACAAATCGGTATTGGCATCTTCCATGGCTTGAATGCCATTGCGCGTGAGGTTCAGCAGCACCTGCTCCACCATGGTGCGGTCGCAGACCACGCGCAGCAAATCCGGCGGCACTGCAACCTCAATTCGTGTTCCGCTTTTGCGCGCTTGCAGTCGGACCAGAGGCAAGACGGAATCCAGCAAAGCTTGCGCACTGGTGGGTTCGCGGGCTTGCTCCCGTCGGCGAACAAAATCGTGAACGCTCTTGATCACCCGTCCCGCACGGTCTGCCTGTTCAGCGATTCGTTGCAGCGCTTGTTGGAGGTGTTGCTGCAACTCACTGGTGGGGCTCATTACATCGCCGGCACTCGAATTGGAACGTGCTGTGGCCTCTTCGGTCTGAATCAAATTCAAGGAACCTGTGGCATAGCTGGCAATGGCGGCAAGCGGTTGATTCAACTCATGGCTGAGCAATGAGGCCATCTCGCCCACGGTGGCCAAACGTGCAGTCGCGGCCAACCTCTCCTGTTGCTGCCGCGACAACTCCTCCACACGGCGCTGCCCGCTGACATCCACCACCGCACTCATCCACCCGGTTTGCACGCCTGCGCCATCGACCAAAGGTGCTTCGAAAATCAGCACCTCGAAACGTTCGCCATTGGCGCGCATGAACACCGTCTCAAAACCTTCACGCGCTTCTTGAACCAGCTCTTTTCTGGCATTGCCATCCACCAGCCGTGCCAGGCGCTGTTCTTGGCGCAGGGTGTAGTCGTCCACCAAATCTGGCGGCCAGTAGGGCTGGACGGCCAGCCCCAGCAACTCCTGGGGCGGGCGCCCCACCATCTTGCAAAAAGCGGGATTCGCGTAGGTGATGCAGCCTTGCAAATCGCGCGCGCGCAGTCCGGTCACCAGAGAGTCTTCCATCGCTTTGCGAAACGCCAAAGATTCCGCCAAAGCGGCCTCGGCACCAGCCCGTTTACGAACATCGCGCACCAAAAGAACCACGACCCCGCCCAGCGCAAGCGATAAGCCCAACACCAAGGCAACGGCCAGATTGGGGATCAATCGCGGTCCGCCCGCTCGGCTGTCAGCACGCAGTTGCAGCGCATTGCCCGGCAGGTCAACCATGCGATCTGACAGATAGACGCCCGCGCCACGAGGCAAGCCCGCACGCGCCAGTCGTGTGCCATCACCCTCGACGAAGGTCACTTCATTGTCTCGAAGCTGCTCGGCATTGGCCGCTTCGGTCAACAGGGCGCTCAAACCCAGTGTGGCAATCAAAAAAGAGTCTGTCCGCCCGCCGTTCTGTATGGGAATGCAAACATCAATCACCTCCAGCCCCAACCCGTCTGGCAAGGGGACAAAGTAGCTGCGAGAGTAAGACGGGCTGGCCAGTCGGGCCGCCGACACGCAAGCCAATTCAGCCTCCAGATCGATGTCTGTGCGCGCAATGCGCGTGAAAATAGGTGGGCGAAACGGACTGTCTACAGCGGTCAAAATGCCGTGCCGCTGATCACGCCATTCAACCCGCAGCAGCGCGGGCCAACGCCGCAGCAGCTCGGCTGTGTCCATCCGCCATTGCGACAAAGACGGGTCGTTCCACAACAAGGTCTGCAAACTCTGCAATACCCGAGACAAGTCTTGCTTGACCTCCAGCGCCACACTGGCCGCCGTGTTTTCCACCTGTTCTTGCGTTCGCGCGCTTTCGTAGCGCAAGGTCAGCCAGACCAGCAGTGATTGCGCCACCACCAACAGCGCCACCAAAGCCATCCAAAGCCACACCCGGCGCACGCGCCGGGTGCGTGGTGTTGGGTGAGAAGCAGCCGAGGTGGCAGGATGCATGGGCCCCAGTATTGCCGGTTTCGTGTCAAAACACATACGCAGTTTCGCGCATAGATACCGGCGTATTCAGGTAGCAACATGGCACCATGCACGCTTCACATGTGCAAATGTCACCGATCACCCCAAGCGACTCCTAGAATCAGACCACGCCGTTGCCTTGTCAAAAATGGTAAGCGGATTGACAGCCCGTCGACAGTTGGCTGTGTCAATCTCGACCGACCACCACCCCTCTGACCCCAAGAGACACCCCATGCCGAACTCAGAACAAAAAGCCGCCGAACTTCGCCAAGCTGCGCTGGAGTACCACGAGTTCCCCACCCCGGGGAAAATCGCCATCGCAGCGACCAAGCAGTTGGTCAACCAACGCGACCTGGCACTGGCTTACTCCCCCGGTGTGGCCGCGGCCTGCGAAGAAATCGTGGCCGACCCTGCCAATGCCTACCGCTACACCTCGCGCGGCAACTTGGTGGCCGTGGTCACCAACGGCACGGCCGTGCTCGGGTTGGGCAACATCGGCCCCCTCGCCGCCAAACCAGTGATGGAAGGCAAAGGAGTACTTTTTAAGAAGTTCGCCGGCATTGACGTGTTTGACATTGAATTGGCCGAGAACAACCTCGACAAACTCGTGGACATGATCGCTGCCATGGAGCCGACCTTTGGCGGCATCAACCTGGAAGACATCAAAGCACCCGATTGTTTCTACGTCGAACGCCAGTTGCGCGAACGCATGAAGATTCCCGTTTTTCACGACGATCAGCACGGCACCGCCATCGTGGTCGGTGCGGCCTTGCTCAACGCACTCAAGGTCACCGGCAAAGACATCAAAAAAATCAAGCTGGTCACATCAGGCGCGGGCGCGGCAGCACTGGCTTGTTTGGGTTTGCTGGTCAAGCTCGGCGTGCCACGCGAAAACATTTGGGTCACCGACCTGGCGGGCTTGGTTTATGAGGGCCGAACCGAACTGATGGACGAGGACAAGATCGTCTTCTCTCAGAAAACCAAGCAGCGAACTCTGGCAGAAGCCATTCAAGGCGCTGACGTGTTCTTGGGTTTGTCTGCGGCTGGCGTGCTGAAGAAAGACATGGTGGCCGCGATGTCAGCCCAGCCCATCATCTTTGCACTGGCCAACCCCACACCGGAAATCACGCCCGAAGAAGTGCAGCAGGTGCGAAGCGATGCGATCATGGCCACCGGCCGTACCGACTACCCCAACCAGGTCAACAACGTGCTGTGTTTCCCCTACATTTTCCGGGGAGCGCTGGACAGCGGGGCCACCACCATCACGGTGGAAATGGAGATCGCTGCGGTGTATGCGATCGCCGAGTTGGCTCAAGCCGAACAAAGCGAAGTCGTTGCCGCGGCTTATATCGGCGCGACTTTGAGCTTTGGGCCTGAGTACCTCATACCCAAGCCTTTCGACCCACGTCTGATGATGAAGATTGCACCGGCAGTTGCGAAAGCAGCAGCCGAGTCTGGCGTGGCGCAGCGACCCATCCAAGACTTCGACGCCTACCGGGAGAAACTGCAGGCCTTCGTCTACGCCTCGGGCACGACGATGAAGCCCATCTTCAACATCGCCAAACGCGCCGTCAACAAACGTGTCGCCTATGCCGAGGGCGAAGAAGAGCGTGTTCTGCGTGCGGTGCAGGTGGTGGTCGACGAGGGTTTGGCACGTCCGACCTTGATCGGTCGACCCGAGGTGATTGCGCAACGTGTCGAGACGTTCGGCCTGCGCTTGGAAGCCGGCCGTGACTATGACCTGGTCAACACCGAAAACGATCACCGCTACCGCGACTACTGGCAAACCTACCACCAACTCACCGCGCGCAAAGGCGTCACTGTTCAGCTGGCCAAAATTGAAATGCGTCGTCGCTTGACGTTGATCGGCGCCATGCTGCTCAAGAAAGGCGAAGTCGACGGGATGTTGTGCGGCACCTGGGGCACCACCGCACTGCATCTTCACTACATTGACCAAGTCGTTGGCTTGCGTGCGGGTGCAACTACTTACGCTTGCATGAACGGCTTGATATTGCCCGGCCGCCAGGTGATGCTGGTCGACACGCATGTCAACTACGACCCAAACGCAGAGCAGTTGGCAGAAATAACGACCATGGCCGCCGAGGAAATGATGCGTTTTGGTCTTCAGCCCAAAGCGGCCTTGCTGTCACACAGCAATTTCGGTTCAAGCAACCAACCGTCGGCTGTCAAGATGCGCGACACCCTCTCACTGCTACAAGCGCGAGCCCCGTGGCTGGAAGTGGATGGGGAGATGCACGGAGACAGCGCGTTGGACGCAGCCTACCGCCGTGATGTGATGCCTGGCAGCCGCTTGACGGGCGAAGCGAATTTGCTGGTGCTGCCCAATATCGACGCCGCCAACATCAGCTACAACCTCTTAAAGACGGCTGCCGGTGGTGGCATCGCCATCGGGCCCGTGCTCCTGGGTGCGGCACAACCCGTTCACATCTTGACCCCGTCGGCCACAGTCCGTCGCATCGTCAACATGACAGCGCTCACGGTGGCAGACGCCAACGCGGTACGTTGAGCGCGCAAGGCACGCACCAATTTGGGGACTTTCTCTTCATGAGCCGCCTTCACAGGGCAGTTTGGTGCTGCCAAAAATTGCTACGCCAGAATATAAAAAATTGTCATAAACCATGTTTAGAAGGCGTCTTTCTGAATGCGAGCGCACACAAACTGAGTCTTGTGGGCGCCTTCATGTCAAGGAAAGGCTTGAGGTTTCCGGGTCAATTCGGTACCATATCGGCTTGTGGAACTGGGAAAACCCGTGATGCTTTCTGGCCTGTTTGCGGCCCGTGCTGCTGTTAGTAAGTGGGGACTCACCGTCTTTGTGACGGCTCTGATCTTCACCACAGCGGGGGCGGATCAAGCCGCTTGGGCCAAGGGACCGCCGCCGCTGGCGCAAGTCAGCCTGGCGGAGTTGCCCAAGGAAGCCCAGGCGACTGAACGTGCCATTCGGGCCGGTGGGCCGCATCCATACCGCAAGGATGGATCGGTTTTTGGCAACCGAGAACGGATTCTCCCAGCGCAGCCTCGTGGCTACTACCGCGAATACACCGTCAAAACACCGAGGTCGCGTGACCGAGGTGCCAGACGAATTGTTTGCGGCGGACAAGAGGTTCAGCGCCCCGACGCGTGTTTTTACACCGACGACCACTACGCCAGTTTTCGCCGCATCACACCGTGACGCGTCAGCGGATTTGGCGCAGTGACCGATGGTAAGAGTTTTGTTGTGCGATTTTTTTTGACTTAAAACGAAGGAACGAGGCCATGCAGTTGCAGACCGTGCGTCCGAACATTGTTCAAGCGATCCGCGCTTACCGCGTGGAGGATTTGCAGCAGGCAGCGCAAGCTGCTGAGCAGCATTTTCTCTATGCGAGTTTGGGTGCGGCCCAGTCCAAGCAGGACGTTCTCGAAGCCATCGCAGGTGCATTTTTGTTCCCGGCGCACTTCGGCAAAAATTTGGATGCGCTCTACGACTGCATGACCGACTTGGTTCACAAGTCTGGCAACCAAACGGGCTTTGTCGTGGTGCTGGAACAGTTGCCCGACAACCCGCGTTTTGACCGCGAAGCACGCGAGCAGCTGCTGGATGTTTTTCGAGATGCGGCCGACTTTTGGGCTGAACGAAAAATCCCCTTCAGGTGTTTCTATTCTTTTCAGTAGCCCGCTCCCAAGAATCAGGGTCATGGGAGCGGGCCACTGAGGTGACCCACAGCAGCAGCGACAAGACGAGCGAAAAGCCCGTCAAAGCCGCCGCCAAGGCAGCGGCCAAGAGTGCTGCGGCTGCAGCCACATTCGGCATGAACATGCCAATGATGAGCAGCGCGTTTGATACATCCATGTGGCTCAATGCAGCCTAGATGGTGGCATTGCGCGACGTCGTCAAAAAAGCGGCCTTGCGCCGCTTTTTTCATGCCTGTTTCGGGTTCGCCGCCGACAGTGTTCTCGCCAACGCGATGTACTGCTCCACAGGAACCTCTTCGGCTCTACGCTGCAAGTCGAACTCACCGGCAAAACCCAGGGTCTGCAGATGCGCCCCTAAGGTATGGCGCATGAGCTTGCGCCGCTGCGAAAAAGCCACCGCAACCACTTCGCGCAGCAGCTGAGGGTCGACTTTTGCTGGTGTTGGCCGCACTAGCATGCGCACGACAGCGGAGTCCACCCGGGGTGGGGGATCGAAGGCTTCGGGGGGCACTTGCAACAGCGTCTCCATGTCGTAGCGCCACTGCAGCATGACAGAGAGCCTGCCGTAGTCTTTGGTAGCAGGCTTGGCCACCATGCGGTCGACCACTTCTTTTTGCAGCATGAAGTGCTGATCGCGCACACGGTGTGCAAAGTCCATCAGATGAAAAAGGATGGGCGTAGAAATGTTGTAGGGCAAGTTGCCCACCACACGCAGCGGCGCGCCAAGTTCATCTGCCAAAGCGGCAAAATCCACTTTGAGAACATCGGCCTCGACCACGCGCAATTCCGCTCGTTTGCGCAGGCGGGCCGCCAAGTCTCGGTCCAGTTCCACCACGGTGAGGCGCTGGCACTCCCGCAGCAGCGGGTTGGTGAGCGCGCCGAGCCCTGGACCGATCTCAATGAGGGCGTCGTCAGGACGGGGCTCTATGCCTTGGACGATGGCGTCAATGACGCCCCCATCGACCAAAAAATGCTGTCCGAAGCGTTTGCGCGGCGCGTGTTTCATGCCGTTGCGATCATGACCCACAGGGGGCAATTCCCCAAGAATGCATCACTGATTCGTCTCGCGTAATTCGATATAGGCGCGCGCGCGCAACTCGGCAATCCACTCGACATAGGCTTCTTCGAACTTCTGTTCGCGAAGTGCATTGCGTGCCAATGCGCGCTGCTGTTTGACATCCAGCGCCTGGTTACGCCGCTCAAGCACTTGAATCAGGTGAACACCAAAACGAGAAACGACGGGCTCTGAAATGCCCGCCAACGGCAAGGCATTCATGACCTGCTCAAACTCCGGTACAAAAGTACCGGGCGACGCCCAACCAAGATCTCCACCCTGCGCGGCAGAGCCGTCTTCAGAGTTCTCTTTGGCCAGTTGTTCGAAGCTTCGCCTTCCCGATTCGATTTGTCGTTTGAATTCTTGCAAACGACGCACCACGGCATCACGACTGAGCTGAGGTGACAGCCGAAGCAGGATGTGACGCGCCCTTGTTTGAGTCACGGCGAAACCCGTGGTATCACTGCGTTCGCTGACTTTGAGAATGTGGAAACCCGCGCCCGAGCGCACCAATTCTTGGGTACGCTGCCCTACATTCAATTTTGCTACGGCTTGGACAAACAAATCCGGCAAACGATCAATGGTACGCGGGCCGAGACGTCCCCCTTGCTCCCTGGTACTGGCGTCGTCCGAGTACTGTTTAACCACCGCCTCAAAGGGCTCACCGGCGGCCAGCCGCGCCAATGCTTCTTCCGCTCGCGCTTTGCGTTCGGCAAGCAGAGAGGGGTTAGCACTATCGGGCACACGCACCAAGATCTGCGCGATGTCCAAGGTGGTTTGCCCCTTCAGCTCGCGCCTCTTGGCCTCCAGCCAGTTTTCCACGTCGCTGTCGCTGATGCGAACGCGGCCTTGCACTTCGCGTTCACGCACCCGTTCCACCAACAGCTGATCGCGCAAATTGCTGCGAAAACGCTCGTAAGGGATGCCTTCTTGTTGCAAGCGTTGCCGCAGTTGCTGACCGGTGATCTGATTTTGTGCGGCTACATTGGCAACAGCCCGATCCAGCTCCGAGTCCTCAATCTTGATGCCGCTGGCCCGAGCGTAGGTCACCAGCACGCGCTCTTCGATCAACAAGTCGAGCGCCTGCTGACGCAACTCATTGATCGGTGGGAGCTGCTGCCCAGGATTGGCCGCGCGCGCAGCGGCGATACGCTGATCTACTTCGGCCGCGGTGACAAGCTCTTGATTCACAACAGCCAATATGTAGTCACCTTGCCGCGTCGCAGCGCTACCAGATTGAGCCGTTGCAGTGCCAACAAGACAAAGTCCAGCCGCAAGCACCAGCGCGGACAACACGGTTGGCAGCGAAGATTTGAGAGATAAAGTGGTCGCTTCAGTCATAAGGCCCAGGGGTCGTCTGCGGATTGGCACGGTCGCGCAACAGTCGGTAGCCGACCACATTGTCCTTCAAGCGCTGCAAAGGGTTGGTTCCCAGGCGCGACAAACCCACCAACTCCAATTGCAGATAGATGCGTGTATTGGCTTCACTCAGACCGGTGGACAAACGCTCCACCACCAGACGACCTATCCAACAACCGGCGTCGTACTCCAACCCAAGCAAGGAATCGGTCACACGGCTGTCCCTGCGGTTGTAATTGACGTTGCCGACGGCATAGACCGTCCCGGTACAAGATCCGCCTGTTGATGAACGACGAATCAGCGGGGTGCTACCGCTGTTGTCCGTGGCTGGACCATAGAGAGGCCATTGCCCACCGATGGAAACTTGTTCCGTTGCGTCTCGCTGACCGGTGTAGCGCAGGCTCAGCACCTTGAATGGTGCTGGCGTATAGATTGCGGTATTGGAGTAGCGGACCGCTCGGTTTGACTCAGGGTTGTACTGAACTGACGATGACAAGATGACATGGGGAATCAACCCCGTCGCGCCTTCAAAGTAAATATCAGACAAACGCTGCGTGCTGGGGGTGCCCTCTGCGGTAATGCGCTGAGTCGCGAACAAATAACGCTGCGCCAACCCCAGTCGCAGCACTTCGGCACCACTGTAGGGATCCAACCATCGTGTTGTCACGCCGACGGTCGCTTGATTGGCGTCGGACACACGGTCGACACCGGAGTACAAGTTCTCGGCGTAAACAGCATTCAAGTTGAAGTCCTTGAGCGCAGTATCGAACACTGGCAGGCCGCTTTGGTCTTTGTAAGGCGTACGCGCATAGACGACTCTGGGCTCTAACGTTTGACGCAGAGACCGGCCGAGCAAGCTGGCATCGCGCTCGAAGACCCATTGGCTGTCCAAGCTGATCGTCGGAATCGCACGAGTGGCCGTGCGTTTCCCCGCCCACGACCCGACGGCCATGGTTTGATCCAGGTCATAACTCGCGGCGTTGACGGAGAGACGCGGCGTTAACGTCCAGCCGGGGTTCTGCCAGGAGCGACTCAGACTCGCAACACTGTGCGCGCGCGTACCGGTCACGCGTGTCGGACTCAGTGTGCCGGTGGGGTTAACGAAACGGTTGACCTCGGCCTCCATGGTCAGCTCCAGGCCGCCCACGACGGATTGCAAGGTTCGCACACCCAGTTGCGGAGCGCGTTCATAGGGGGTCTCGAACTTTGCCAGCGGATCGATGCCCTGAAGTACCTGCCACTTCATGGCACGTGCATAGGCCGTCCACTCTCCGAAAGGCTTTGAAAACTGCGCTTGAGAAAGCAACAGGCGAGGCGTGGCGCTTCCAAGATTGCGAGGAAAGTCTTTCCAGTAGTCGTCGTCAGACACACGCAGCAATTTCAACCCATATTGGGTGGTTTCAAGTGCGTCAGACTCGTGGCCGATGTTCAAGCCATATCGATTGCTCCGCGTTATTCGATCGCCAGGCAACAGATTCAGGCGCAATTCGCCCGCATACCGTTGCTCCAAGTAGCGAAACTCAGACTCGAGACCAAAACCTCGGCGCGACACGATGGATGGCGTGAATGTGGCGTCTCGCTGCGGGGCGATGTTCCAGTAGTAGGGCACGCCGAGCTGAACCCCACTTCGGGTATCAAAGGTGTAGTTGGGCGGCAACCAACCTGACTTGCGCTCATCGGACACAGGGAAGCTCAACACGGGAGCAGCCAAAATGGGGACGCCAAAGAATCGCAGCACACCACCTTCCGCAATGCCCTCGTTCTGATCCATGTTCAGACGAACACGGTCAGCGCTGAGTAGCCACGGCGGGTCTTGCGAGCCATCGGGAGGGCAACTGCTGTAGGTCGCCCCTGTGGCCACTAAACGCTGGTCGTTGATGAAATCCAGTCTTTTGGCCTGCCCGCCTGCCTGAGTTGCTGCGAAACGATAGGTCGGGTTCAAAAAGAAGCCCTCGAACTGGTTCACTCGAAACTCTAACTCGGGTCCAGTGAAAAGGTCCCCGTCGCGCTCAAGGCGAACTTGGCCAGTCGCACGCACCAGATCTTGCGTGATGTCGTAGTGCAAACGATCAGCGCGCACGAACAAGCTACCCCGATAGAACTCCACATTGCCTTCTGCGCTGACGTCCAAATCAGGTCGTCCACGCACCTCACCGGCGGACAGGAAAATCGGCAAGGCTGGGCCCGGTTGCTTGGGCCGAGCCAGAGGCAAGCGCTCGGTCGGCTTGAGCTTAGGCGAGTGCGTCGGCGCTGGTGTCGTCATTGCCGATGGAGCAGCTCGCTCTTGGGTCACTGCCGTTTCTTGCGCACGGGCACTGCTGCCCAGAACAGTCGCACAAAGCAATACAAACGCCACTGGCCCGCCTTGGCAAAGCCAGTCACGCCAATGGTTGGCTGCAGAAGGGGAATGAGAGAAAAGCAACAAGGGGCGCAGACAACCGACTGGACCTCGGCGGCGCCGAGAGAGGTAATTTGTAGAATTGATTATTCCACGCGGGCTTGCTTGTAGCTCTGCGCAAAGGCCATCATGACATCCACGCCCCTCGACGCCGATCCGATCCACCCTATTTCTTGGCCCAATGCACAGCGCCAAGCCGCGTTTGAACAGTGGCTGGCACCCCTGACTAGCGTGCACAGCCTACTGCCCGGAACGCTGCGGGCGGCTTCCAGCGACGCGAGTTTTCGGCGCTATTTGCGACTCGACCAACACAGTGGGAGCAGCCTCATCGTCATGGACGCCCCCCCGCCCCTGGAAGATGTTCGGCCCTTCGTTATGCGAGCCCATGAAATGCGGCAAGCCGGTTTGTTGGGGCCGCAGGTATTCGAACAAGACGAGGATCAAGGTTTCTTGTTGCTCAGCGATCTCGGCCACAGCTTGATGCTGAATCAGCTGCAAACGCAGTCATCGCAGCAGCGGCACCAAGAGAACCTGGCGCTGATGCGCTCGGCCATCGACACCTTGGTGGCGTGGCAAGTGGGCATGGTCTGTGAGGCCTGGCCGCTCTATGACGAGAGCCTGCTGCGTCGCGAGTTGGCCCTCTTTCCGCAGTGGTGCGTCCAGCAAGAGCGCGGGGTCACCTGGACTGCGGATGAGCAGTCGCAGTGGAACACCGCCTGCGACTTGCTGGTTCAAAGCGCCTTGGCCCAGCCCACTGTCGCGGTACACCGGGACTTCATGCCACGCAACCTCATGGTCACGCCAAAAGGATTGGCGGTCTTGGACTTTCAAGATGCGGTTCGTGGCCCCATCACCTACGACATCGCCTCGCTCATCCGTGATGCTTTTTTCAGCTGGGATGAAGAACAAGAAATCGACATTGCAGTCCGCTACTGGGAGGCCGCCAGAAAAGCAAAACTGCCTGTCAATCCAGACTTCGGTGAGTTCTGGCAACAACTGGAATGGATGGGCCTACAGCGCCACCTCAAGGTGTTGGGCATTTTCTGCCGTTTGAAGCACCGCGACGGCAAGCCCAAGTACTGCGAAGACCTGCCGCGCTTTTTCGCTTATGCCCACAAAGCAGCTGACCGCTACAACAGCTTGCGCCCCTTCGCACGTTTGCTGGAGCCCTTGATGGGAACAACCCGCGTCGAGGCGTTCTATTGAGGATGCTCTGTATCAGTCATGCACGGCGGTGGGTTCAAACGTCCAACCACGGGTCTCGATCTTGTCCGCCCAGGGAATCCAGCAAAAAGTCCCACAGTGCGCGGGTGCGCGCTGGCACGTACTTGCGTGTCGGCATGGCCAAATAAATCGACGCGGTCAGCAAACGCCAATGCGGCAACACGCGTTCTAAACTGCCATCGCGCAAAGCGCCATGCACCACAAAAGACGGTAAACCTGCAATGCCCAAGCCGGCCCGGGCGGCGGCAAACAAGGTGTCGATGTGGCTGGTGGACAGTGCTGCACGCACCGATGACAGCGTCACCGTTTCGTCGGCTACGACGGCGTCTGTTTGTCCGTGCGAAGGATGAGACGAATCCGCCCGGAAAGACACCTCTCGCACGGTGCTGGGTGCCATCACACGGTGCCGCATCAAATCGGCCGGGTGTGCGGGGCGCCCTCGTTCATTCAAATAACTCGGCGCCGCACACACAATCCAAGCGGTTCTGGCCAGCAGCCGAGCGATGAATTCGCCATCCGGCGGCCGCTGCGTCATCAGGATGCTGATGTCGAAATTCTCATCCACCGTGGAGACGGGGCCAGGAGCAGACAACTCGACCGATACTTTGGGGAAACGCGCTCGGAACGCGGGCAAAGAGGGCGCCAGTTGGTGCACCGCAAACGCGGGCGGCGACAACACACGCACGATGCCCCGCGGCTCAGATGTGGCGGCGCTGGCCAGCGCTTCGGCCTCTTCCACCTCGGACAAAATCTGCCGAACCCGCTCCAAATAGAGCTCCCCGGTGTCCGTCAGTGCCAAACGCCTTGTCGTGCGGTTGATGAGCCGGGTGCTGAGGTGTTCTTCCAGGTCAGCCACCAAACGTGTGACCACCGCAGCAGAAAGATTCAACGCCCTGGCTGCCGCGGCGAAACTGCCCTCGTCGACGACGCGGGCAAAAACCCGCATGGAGTGAAGTCGGTCCAAGAGTGCCCCCAATGAGAAGTTTTCTGGCCTCGTGAGAAAACGCCGGGCTCCTCCCAGATTTTCTCGTTCCTGCACCCGCTGAGCCTGACGCAACAAACCAGGTGTGGCGCTGCCGGATTGTTGCAGAAATTGGAATTCACGGTTCCTTCCTTAATCCTTTATCTTATTTATTGATAGCAATAGAGTGGGCGCCATGCTCCTGCCATTGATGGTTTGGCTCTGTTGCCAGCCGCGTTGGCTTGAGCAGAAAAGGAAAGACCATGAAAAACGCCCTCTCCCTGTCCACTTGGCTGCTCACACTGGTGGCATGCCTCCCAAGCCAAGCGCATGCTCAGACCACGCCACTGAGCCGCGCCGAAGTCAAGGCCGAGTTCGTGCGCGCCCGTGCAGCCGGTGAACTGCCCTCCAGCGCCGACCTGTTCGGGCCCACGCTGCAAGAGGCCATGCAAACCAACAGAACGAAGCAAGCCAGCCTGCCTGCGGTAAAGGTGATAGAAGCGGAGCAACGTCCGCTCCTCGCCTTACCGCAGTCGGCTGCGTCAGCGACACAGCGTTGATGCCAGCTCAGCGTGCGATCTTCAGGCAGGTGCGGTTGCTGCGGTCTGGTGCCAGGCTGTCTCCCGTGCCTGCACCCAAAGAACTAAATCAGCGGCACACAGGGGCTTGCTGATGAGATCACCTTGGAGCTCGTGGCAACCTTGTCCGGCCAGAAACGCACGCTGTGCCTCAGTCTCCACGCCCTCGGCCATCACCGTGATGCCGAGGCTGCGCGCCATCTGGACAATGGCGCAGGCGATCGCGGCGGAGTCTGTGTCCACGGGCAAATCACGCACAAAGGAGCGGTCAATTTTCATCTTGTCGATGGGCAACTCTTTCAAGTGTCCGAGAGATGAATAACCCGTGCCAAAGTCGTCGACAGAAATCAAAATTCCAAGCGCACTGAGTTGCCTCAAACGCCGCTGAACTCCAGACAAGTCATCCATCAGCATGCGCTCGGTGAGCTCGAACTCGATCCAAGATCCTTCCGCACCTTCCTCCGCCAGGATGTTCGCAACCGCATCCACAAAGCCGCCTGACTGGAACTGCATGTTGGAGAGGTTGACTGCCACAGGCCCCAGCTGCAGGCCTTGCTGCTGCCACAAAGCGGCCGCCCGCGCAGCCTCACGCAATACCCACTGCCCGATAGGCAACATCAAACGCTGCTGTTCGGCCACGGGGATAAAGTCGTCTGGCATCAGCAGCCCACGAGTCGGGTGGTGCCAACGAATCAGAGCTTCCACGCCGACAAGTGCCCGGTTGTCAGCCCTGACTTGCGGTTGAAAGTACAGCTCAAATTCGCCACGCGCCAGTGCCTGGGCCAACTCACCTTCCATCACCAAGTCGGCATAGGCGTTGCTGGCCATCTCGGGGGTGAAGAAACAATAGCTGGCTCGGCCCCGCGCTTTGGCCTGGTACATCGCGGTGTCGGCGTTTTTGATCAACGCATCCGCAGTGGTGCCATCCTCTGGGAACAACGCGATACCCACGGAAGGTGTGACGGAGAGCGGCCAACTTTCCACGGACACCGGCGCTTCCACTTCGCTGAGCAGTTTGCTCGCCACTTCTTCCACCTCAGCGCGGCTGCTCATTTGAGGCAAGAGCACCATGAATTCATCACCGCCAAAACGCGCCACCAAATCGCTTTGCCGCAAACAACCGGTGATACGTTTTGCCACCGTGCGCAACAAGACGTCGCCGGCGAGGTGCCCCAGCGAATCGTTGACACGTTTGAAATGGTCGAGGTCGATGAACAACAAGGCCATGGACTGCACGGCATCACCTTTTCGGCTGTTGCTGCGCGAGGCGGCGATGAGGTGATCCAGCCTCTCCATGAATGCGGTGCGATTGGGCAAACCGGTCAGCGCATCGTGGTGGGCTTGGTAGTGAATGCGTGCACGTGCCGCTTCGCGGTCGCGCAAGTCGCGCACGATGGTCATGCGCAGCTTTTCACCGTGACGCATGATGGTGCGCACAATGAACTCCACCGGCAGACGCCGTCCTTGTTTGTCGATGAGCACGCTCTCGTAGGTCGTCTCCTGGCCTGCGGCCATCACCGTGGCGACTTTGGCCAAATGGTCGGGCGCAATGAACTCCAGCGTTCTGCGGCCCAGCAACTCATTGAGCTCATAGCCCAAGAGTTCGCAAATTGGCGGGTTGGCGTCGGTCACCACACCGTTTTGATGAAAAACAATGCCTTCAGCGCTGGCTTGCATGAACTTCGCCAAACGTTCTTCCGATTCGCGCAGCGCTTGTTCAGCCACGCGGTGTCGGGTGATGTCGGAGATCAGGACATATCCGCCAACGGG
Organism: Burkholderiales bacterium; assembly: GCA_031431125.1. Classification (GTDB taxonomy): domain Bacteria; phylum Pseudomonadota; class Gammaproteobacteria; order Burkholderiales; family Burkholderiaceae_C; genus JANPCX01. The sequence continues at coordinate 16,932 of JANPCX010000041.1, read as the reverse complement.
AACACCTCGGCTGTCCAAGTGAGGCAACAAGTTGACCTCGATGTGTTTGGTGCCACCACCCTCAATAGGCAGTTGCCGTTCGTAAGAAACACCTTTACGTTCTTGCAGTACGCGGTTGACTTGGGGCTGAATTTGCGCAGCTGCTTCTTCGCCAATGATTTCCGCGAACGTGCGACCGATGATGCTGTTTTCGTCCCAACCGAAAGTACAGGCGTATTGGCTGTTGGCGAACTGGCAAGTGAAATTGATGGCGTCGTAGTAGGCGATCAACACGGGGACGTTGTTGGCCAACAAACGGAACTGCTGGGCTTGTGCCTCTAACAATTGGGCCGTGTGGTGCGCGCGCGCGACATCGTGCAGTACACAGCTGTAGATGGCCTCCTGCGGCAACCACCGCGCCTCGCACTCAAAACACGGGGGCACATCGTCTGGCGCACTTTCCCCGCGCGGGTAAACCAACAAACGAAAATCTTGACGCTGCGCGAGTGCCTCCAGCAAAGCTTGGCACGACTCCTCGTTCAGCCACTGGCACTTGTGTTCAATGCGTGCGGCGATGGAGGAAACCCGCTCAGACAGGTAGAGGTCAAACGCGCGGTTGCTGCGCAACACTTGACCATCGTCCGACAGCATGACGGCCATGCTGGGCAAAGCGTCCCACAGAGACGCTTCTGTGAGAGACGGAGCAGCAGGGCTGGGCTTTTGGACGACGGTCATCGCGAGCATGTTGTGAGATTACACACAGGAGCCCGCGCTTCATACCCCCTCGTGGGTGATACGGGCCAGGCACAAATCATCCCAAGCCTTGGCTTTATCTTCCAAATTGCGCAAAAGATAGGCGGGGTGGTAGGTCACGATCAGCGGCACACCCTGGAACTGATGGACGCGTCCACGGAGTTTGCCGATGGGCTCGGTGGTACGCAAGAGGCTTTGTACGGCAAAGCGACCCATCGCGAGAATGATTTTGGGATGCACCAGTTCGATCTGGCGCACCAAATAGGGCTCGCACTCGCTCAGCTCTTGGGGCAGTGGATTGCGGTTGCCAGGTGGACGGCACTTCAAGGTGTTGGCGATGAACACCTGTTTGGCGGGATCATCCAGGTCACCTGGGGTTGGGCGGGACAAACCCAAAGCGCGCAACATGTTGTCCAGCAACTGGCCCGACTTGCCGACAAACGGTTCCCCTTGGAGGTCTTCTTGCTCACCCGGTGCTTCACCAACAATCATCCAATGCGCCTGCAGGTGCCCCACACCGAACACCGTTTGAGTGCGGCTTTCACAAAGGCCACAAGCCCGGCAATCCGCAACCGCCGCACGCAAGGCGGGCCAGTCCATGGTGGCAACACCAGGTGAGCGTGAGGTCGCTGTGCCCGCAGGGCCGAGTGCTTCGGGCACCGCCGATACACGCTGAGTCGTGCTTTTTGGAAGAGGGGGTGATGCAAGCGTCATTGGCTCGGCCGCGGCCGCTGGTGCAAACCACAGGGGAGTGCCCATCTCGGCGAGCATGGCGCGTTGTCGTGGCGTCCAACTCATGGCAAACCTCGGTCTGCGCGAAACAGCTGCAATCCCATCACCACGGCGTCTTCTCTTTGACCCAAGTCTGCGGGGTAATACCCTTTGCGCACGCCGACAGGCTCAAATCCGAAGTGCCGATAAATCTGCTGCGCATGCAGGTTGCTCTGCCGCACTTCAAGCCACAGCTTGTGCGCGCCCAGGTCAAGCGAGTGGGCGTGCAAGGCGCGGTAGAGCGTCGATGCGTGACCGCGTCCTTGAAAGCGGGGGTCTATGGTGATGTTGAGCAGGTGCATTTCATCCACACCCTCCATGGCCACGAAATAACCCAGGAGCTGCTGCTGTTCGTTGATCAACAGCTGTGCGGTGTATCCCGCCGCCAGCGAGTCAATGAAGTTGCCGCGAGTCCACGGGAAGGCGTAAGCGCGCTGCTCAATCTCGACCACTGCATCCAACGATGCAGTGGTCATGGGAACCAGGCGATGACCATCAGTCGCCGCGGGGCGCAGCAAGGCATTCATGTGATGCGCTCCTCCCTGGTGGTCGACTGTGCCGCTTGTCGTTCGGCGGTGGTTTGCGCCACTTTGTCCCTCACGTAAAGAGGAAGTGCGAGCGCCACATCCATCGCCTCACCGCGCTTCCACGCCTGCTCGGCCAATAGTGCCAGCGCTTGAGCGCGCACTTGGGCTTGAGGGAACTGCGGAACCGTCTGCAACTGCGGCGATGGTGTGAATGCCTGCGCGAACTCGGTTGCCAGCGCCGTCAGGGCATTTCCGGCGATGGCACAGGGTGGGTTGTTGGTCCAAAGCGCGCACAGCACATCGGGTCGGCTGAGCAAGGGGGCGGTGATTTGCCGCCACTCTTTTGTGGCCAGCGTCCAACCGTATTGCCCGGCGTAGACCTCACCCATGCGGGCATCGTTCACCACCCAGATCGGGTGTTCATTGTGTTGCGCCAAAGCCCCCTGCGATAGACAAGCGTCTTGGGCAACGACCAACAGTGAATCCAAGGCCAACACCGGTTTGTCCGCCCCCAGAGCCAGGCCTTGCGCGACCGCACAAGCGGTGCGCAAACCGGTGAAGGCACCAGGGCCGCGGCCAAATGCGATCGCATCCAGGGCACTCAAACCGATACCCGCCTGCGCCAACAAGCTTTGGGTCTTGGCAATCAGATGCGTAGAGGCGGCCGCGCCGCCTTCCCCGTCGAATGCCAACACTTCCCCGCGCATCCAGAGCGCCACGCTCATGGTTTGGGTCGAGGTATCAAAGGCCAACAAGCAGCTCATATCGCAATCGTGGGTGACAGGGAAGGAAGGGTTGAGTTTATCGCCCGCACCCGCGGACAAGCGCTGGCCACCGCTGTGGCGGTGCTTGTTCGCGTGCGATGATCTTGCTTATGAATTTCTACTCGCTCCGTGGCCCCTACTCGGCCAGTCGCACCTGCCTGATTGCGACCACCTTGGCATTGTTGGCATGCTGCCCGTGCATGGCGCAGCAACTCAACCTGCCCGCTGCCGTTGAATCCGCCCTGCAGCGCGCCCAGGTACCCAAAGAAGCCATGGTGGCGGTGGTGCACGATTTGGGCGCCTCGCAGCCTCGTTTGTCCTGGCAAAACCAAACGCCGGTCAACCCCGCTTCACTGATGAAACTGCTGACCACCACGGCAGCCCTCGATTTGCTGGGCCCCGCATGGACATGGAATACACCCGTGTGGTTGACCGGCACGGTGCAGCCCAATGGCGTGCTGGAGGGTAATCTGGTCATCAAAGGCAGTGGCGATCCTAAGCTGGTGGTGGAGCGGCTGTGGTTGCTGCTACGCCGTGTTCAGCAACTGGGTGTGCGAGAGATACGCGGCGACATCGTGCTGGATCGCAGCGCCTTTGTGGTGCCCGAGCAAAACCCAGCCGACTTCGATGGTGAACCGCTGCGGCCCTACAACGCGTCGGCTGATGCCTTGTTGATCAACTACAAAGCCATGGTGATGACCTTCACGCCCGATGCGGCACGCGGCGTGGCCTGGGTCAGCCCCGATTTGCCCTTGGCAGGCCACAGCCTACCCGCCAGCCTGCCTTTGAGCACGGCCGCTTGTGGTGACTGGCGTGGTGGCCTGAAAGCGGACTTCTCTAGCGCCAGCCAATGGCGCTTGGGCGGCAGCTACCCCAGCAGTTGCGGCGAAAAGTTTTGGCCCGTGGCCTACACCGACGCCAAAAGTTACAACGAGCGCGCGGTGTTGGGTCTGTGGCAAAACTTGGGCGGGAAACTCACGGGTGTGGTACGGGACGGCAATGCGCCGAACACCGCGCCCACATTTGAGTTCGCTTCGCCTGCGGTGTCTGAGGTCATCCGCGACATCAACAAGTACAGCAACAACGTGATGGCGCAGCAGCTCTTCTTCACCCTGGCTGCTCAGCAGCGCAGCCCCGCCGGGCTGGAAGCATCGCGTGAGGTGCTCAAGGCCTGGGTGCAAGAACAAGTGGGCGAGGCCGGTCGCTCGCTGGTGGTGGACAACGGTTCTGGGTTGTCGCGCAACAACCGCGTCACTGCGCAACTGCTGGCGCAACTGCTGCGCCGAACTTGGAACAGCCCCACCATGCCAGAGCTCGTCAGCTCCTTGCCAATAGGTGGTGTGGACGGCACGCTGCGCAGAAGCAAATCTGCCACCGGCCGCACCCACCTCAAAACCGGTTCGCTGCGGGACGTGGCGGGCATCGCCGGTTACGTGCTCGCTCCCAACGGGCAGCGTTTCGTCCTGGTGGGCATCATCAACCACCCCAACGCCAATGCCGCCCGACCTGCCCTGGATGCCTTGGTGCACTGGGCCGCCAACCCCAACGGCGCCACGGGGCAAGAGAACCGATGAGCACGCCGGCCTGGACCGAATGGCTCGGTTACGCAGCCGCGACGCTGACAACAGCTGCCTTCGTACCGCAGGCCTGGCTCACTTTTCGAAGCCGCGATGTCAGCGGCATCTCGCTGAGCATGTACAGCGTGTTCACCGTGGGCATTGCACTGTGGCTGGCCTACGGCTGGGCGCTGCAGGCATGGCCCATTGTGGTGGCGAACTTCGTGACGCTGCTGTTGGCAATCAGCATCTTGTTGATGAAATTGCTCATCAGCCCGCGACCGCCGAAGTAAGGCAAAACCAACCTTCTGCGCCTGAACCTCGGGGTGCTGCGCAAAGAGACAGCCACAGGATCTACAAAAACCAAAGGCCCAGGTACTTGATGAAGTACCTGGGCCCTCAAAGGTCAAATCAGCTCAGATCCAACCCAGTGCGCGCAACACCTTCACCGCTTCATCGGTAAACACCTTGTGCCCGCCAGTGGTCGGGTGGACACCATCGGCGAAGAACCATGTGGTGGCGCTGGCGTCGGTGGCCAATCCGTTGAACGGCGCGCCAGCCGTGCTGTTGCAGAACAAGGAAGTACCATCGGTCACAGCCCCCGCGGTAATGGCTTGAATCTTGGCCACGTCACAAGCCCGCGAGGTGATGTTGGTGATGCCAAAGCTTGTCGGGTTGGCGGTGATGTTCTTGAAGATGCCGTTGGCGTCGATGACGCCCACCGGTTGACCGTTCAAGCCGTCTTTGATCCAGAGGTTCAACACATCCACCATGGCGGTCAACTGTGGCCGCGCCGACGCAGGCACCGATGCGCCAAATGGCGTGGCAGCCAAGTCGGGGACAGTAACGACCGCCACGTACTTCGCACCTTTGGCCAGCATTTCCGTACGGACATAACCCGCCAGCTCCTGGGCCGCCTTCTTCACTTCGCCCTGTGCCGCAAACGCGTTGGCCTGGTTGGCGGCATCGGCTTGCGCTTGTGTCAAGCGCCCTGCGGCCACATCGATTCCATTTTGCGTGGCTTTGGCGGCAAACACACCGAACTGCGTGAGCACATCGTTGGCACCCGCCAAAACCAGTACCAACTCCGTGCCCTTGAAGTTTCCGAAACGCGTCAAATGGTTGGCGATTTGCGTTTTCACTGGCACGGTCAACGCGCCGCCCGATTTGCCAATGCCGCTGGGGTCGGTCACCCGCGACCCGCCCATGCCGTAGGCGGTACAAGAATTGGCCAGCGCCGGATTGGCAGCCGCCGGGCATTTGGCCGATGCGCCAGCAAAACCTACTTCATGGGGTGTGATGACCAAACCCAGCGATGTGGCCAGGTTTTCCACCCACACCGTCGAACCCGTCGCATTGGTGGTGAAACGTCCACCGATGAATGGCGCTTGTCCGTTGCCGGTGGCTGACGTGGCCGGTGTGTAGGCTCCGGCGTCACTCAAGCTGTCACCGAAAGAGACCACCGATACAAAGTTGCCTTTGGTGGTCGGTGCCCCTGCTGGGGCCACAGTGTCTGGGGTGTCGGAGCCACCGCCGCCGCATGCGGCCAAAAGTGCTGAAGCAACGGCAACGGCCGTCCAGGTACGAATCAGTTTCATGGAGTCCCCTTCTTGTGGAGTGCAGCGTGATTGGTTTTTGGCGCCAAGGACAAGCGATCAACGCCGCCCACAGCAAGAAAAGAACGACCGTTCGTTTTCTTGCTTGACTATAGAACCGCGTGCACCCGACCAGAAGCAGGGCAAACCCCAAAAGACAGACAACACTGTTTTGTCGCGAGGTTGACCTAGCGCTGGTTTCCCGGCCGCCACCATGCACGTTCGCACAATCCTCGCAATGACAAACCAAAACCAATACGAATTCTGAATCGCACCAGGCAGTCCTAACCCGCATGATTTTGGCCAGTTGAGAATCGCAGCCCTATTGGCAGCCACGAGCTCCTAGGGGCGCTTGTATCGGCAAGGGCACCGGCATAGGGGGCCTCCATTGTCGGAGGCGCCCCTGCCACACCACCTGGCATGCGGGTGCGCACCAGGCGGTTCGAGAGTTTGAGGTCATGACAGCCTGGGTACCCCCAACCGATCGAAGTACGCAACGGTCAACACCGTCTTGAGCAATCCGTCACTGTTGCGCCACCAGCAGCGGCTGTTGCCTGCCACCCGCTTTGCCACGTTCTGTTTCGCTCCCAGTGCCTTGAGTTTCCGGTAGATAACCTTGGCCTTGTGGGCCACGGCACATTTGACTTCTTTGCCTTTGGCCACCCACAGCTCATACCCCAGGAATTTGCGCCTAAAGGCGCTCGCCACCGCACTCTTGGCTTCGTTGATTTGAAGCTTCAAGCCCGCGTACTGCTTCCTGAGGTACGCCATCACCCGCTGCCCAGCCTTCTTGCTGCCCACATACACGTTGCAGTCGTCAGCGTAGCGGGCGAAGCTGTAGCCTCGCACCTCCAGCGCTTTGTCCACCTCGTCGAGCAGCACGTTGGCCAGCAATGGGATCAGTGGCCCGCCTTGCGGCGTGCCCTGATCCTGCTTGCTCACCACCCCGCCGTCCATGATCCCTGCGTTCAAATACGCCCGAATCAGCCGGATCACGCTAGCAGCCTCGATGCGTCTTTGCAGCCTGTCGATCAGAATGTCGTGGTTGACCCAGTCGAAGAACTTGGCCAGGTCGACGTCCACCACCACACGTTTGCCCGATTGGACGTAACCCCGGGCAGCCTTGACCGCATCATGGGCTCGCCTGCCGGGACGAAACCCGTGGCTGTGTTCGCTGAAGGTGGGATCGATCAGCGGTTGCAGCACTTGCAGAGTAGCTTGCTGGATCAAACGATCCAGCACCGTGGGAATGCCCAGCTCCCGCTGGCTCCCATCGGACTTGGGAATCACACCAAAGCGTACCGGACTGGGCCGGTAGCAGCCTGCCAGCAGCGCTTGGCGGGTATCGGGCCAGTGTGTGCACATCCATTGGGCGGTTTGCTCGATATCGAGCCCATCGACCCCGGCTGCGCCTTTGTTGGCTTTGACCCTCTTCCATGCGGTTTGCAGGTTCTGTCTCGTCAGCGCCGCCTCCAACAAGCCGCCGGTGCCTGCCTTTTGCTTTGCCAACCCTGTGTCCGGGTGCTCATGGGGCGGGCCGCTGGCTTCGTCGCTGGTGGGCTCGCACGCAGCTTCACCGCGTGCTACCCCCGCCCGCCCGGATTGCTCCAGCATCTGACGCATGGCCTTTGACATCCCCATGTCCTCGACTCACTCACTCTCGTTCGGTCCTTCGCCTGTCGCTTGTGGCCTTGGCGGCCCCGCTACACGGCTACTACGACCTTTGCTGACTTCTCGCTCCGGCCACGCCGTCTTCCTTTCAGAAACGAGGCGAGATCTCCCCAGGTAAGAGTCGCACTCCTTCATCGCACAACCGCCGCATTTACGCCACCGAAGCCTTGGTCACAAAAGCTTTGCGGTTTCATGCCCGCTCGCCTTGCTTGGCAACGCCTTCTATGCGGTTCTTGTCCATCGGCTCACGATTTACGCTCCGCGCTTCCTTCCCACACTCGGTCACCCTCATGCAGTTGCGCTTCACTTCACTCGCTGTGACCAGCTCGTGGCGGGACTTGCACCCACAGGAGTGCGCCCAAGCTGGGCGCCCATGAAAAAAGCCCACCCCTGCAAGACAGGGATGGGCGGTTGTCTACCTGACCGCTAACGGCTTGACCGAGCCGTATAGAGTTCAGCGGCTGCGGCGGCGACGGTTAACCCAGGCCATCAACCCCAGTCCACCGAACATCAATGCATAGCTACTGGGTTCAGGCACAACGGAGGGGCCGTTGTTCACAGGCAATCCAATGTCGGACAAGATGGCCAGATCCAGAGCAGACACCTCGTATCGGGTGCCTCTGAAAAACACCACGCCGTTCATGAGATCGGAAATCAAACTGGATCCAGCACGCCCATCTCCATTGGCAACGTGCCCATAGTTACCGAAACTCAAGGGAACAAGGCCACCATAAACTGCCTGGGCCTCTGGTCCAGTGAAAAACAGAGTGTCGCCCTGCGGGGTATTGATCAAGGTGGTGAAAGAGTCGAACGTTGACTGATAGTTTCCAGGCAACAAACCCGTCGATCCATCACGCCAACCATTAAAACCAAGCGCATGACCAAACTCGTGCAAGAAAACGGAGCGGGCGTCAGTCTGATTAATTGGAACAATATCATCAAGTAGGTTATTTGGCGTTGGATCAAACCAAAGCTCACTCTGTAGATAGCCATTGATGCCAATATTAAAATTGATATCAGCTACCGCACCATTAGGGTCAATACCTGTTCGGAGCTCATAAGCAGCCCCTTGTTCATAGGTAAAAATTCCCCCCTGAGTATTATAAAAACTCGTCGTCGCACTCCCACCATTTGCTGTTGGAATCGACGCAAATCCAACATTTACGGTGAGAACGCTATTAATTGACGACGTGTTAAAATACGAAGCCCACTGATTTCCGGCTGCAACGATATTATTCTGAATATTTGAATAATAGCTGGAATATGCATTGCCGGGATCATTGAAGGTGACATCAAATGAAAGCGCAGCGTTCGCTGACGAGGCAAATGAAAGTCCGATGAGAACGGCAGACGTGGCTACCGCTATTTTTTTTGTTACCAAAAGTATCTCCCTGTCGATTGAAGTTTTGCCGAAAATCGGCAGCTCCATTTTATAGTCAATAACAATTGATCAAATACTCCGACACCCCCGATTCTCGCCGGACATACGCGCCGGTTCGGTCATTCAGGCCATCGGCGTTGCTCTTCGGTTTTTAAAGCCCAAAAATCAGAACGGATTGCCCGTCGCCCTCACCCTTGCCGCTTCGCCCAAACGACTGTGGCCGCCAGCGGACAAGTGCGTCGCATCGGACCACAACCAGCCACTCGGATCGGCACCGCTGACCAAGGTTGCACTGGTGCAATTGGGGAGCACAGCAGTACTCAAGCAGGCTGCCGTGTTGATGTTGGTGTAGCTGAAGTTGGCCGGGAACTGCACAATTTGTTGGACCAGCTCGTCGGCCAGCACCAGGCCGATGCGGTTGCCGTCATTGATGAGGGTGATGCGCAATTTCAAGTGAAATGCGCTCATCAGACGTTTAATCAAAGCCGCCCTGTCGGTATCGGACAGCGCGGCTTTCTGGGCCAAGGAAAAGGGTGCGAGGCTTTGATCCGGCATGGTCGATACGATCACGCGCGCACCGGCGTTGGCCATGCGGTTGACTTGCTCTGCATAGAGGACGCCTGCCGTCTCCATCGCGGCAATCAAAGTCGCCTCGTTACTGCCGTTGTAGAGCGCGTACTGCGCCCACAAATCGTTTTGGCCCACCAGAACCGACACCAAGTCGTTGCTGCCAAAGCGGTCGACGGTGAGGAACTGGTCGATTTGGTTTTTCACATCCACCACTTTGGCCATGGGCACCGCCAAGATGCGACTGTTGGTCACCGTGGCTGTACCCGCACACTGGGGGAAACTCAGGCCATAAGAGTTCGCCAGAATTTGATTCCAGATGCGGTTCAGGCCGCAATCGATGGCGGTTTTGTCCGCATTGAGTCCATTGATGGTGTAGTTCTGGCCGCTGCTGGTGATCACGCTGTTCTCGTCACCAAAAGAAAGAATGCGCACGGGCTCAAACTTTTTCACTTGATCACCCCCACCGCAAGCCCCCAGCAGCGCGCACATCACTGCCGTGCCCCAAAAAAATCTCTGCCGTGCCACCAAGGATTCAACCATCTCACGCAATACGAACATAAAAACTCCAGTTCAACTCGCTGCAGCACGCAGCAAACGGTCACGCACACCTTCCCATTCGGGTGCGTCGGGGGGCTCTTCTACCCAAATCAATTGAGCACCTTGCTCATCAAAACTGCGCAGCACGGCGAAAAGTTCGTGTGCTGCCGCATCCGGCACATCGGGCATGCGGTGCACCAGCATCCCAGGCGCAGGGCGCGTGGGGGGATGGCGGGAATATACCGCCAGCTTCAATGGCACCTGGCTCGTATCACCCAACAGCACCGCCAGTGCCTGGCCGATCATGGGTGCGGTCATCAAGCGCAAAGGCGCACGCGGCGCATAGTGCGAGGCCAAATTGCCAGAGACACGCGGGGAATGCGCATCACGCACGCCCAGTGGTTGACCCAGCAACGATTCAAGCTGAAAGCGGCTGAGTTGCCCCGGCCGCAGCAGCACCGGCTGTTGGGGTCGGCAGTCGACGATGGTCGATTCGATGCCCACGTCGCAAGGCCCACCATCGAGCACCCACAGATCAGGGGCGAAGTCAGCCACCACATGCACCGCTGTGGTGGGGCTGATGCGGCCGAAACGGTTGGCGCTGGGGGCCGCTACACCAGGCACTCCCAGGTCAAACGCTGCACGCAGCAGGGCTTGGGCCACAGGGTGGGCCGGGCAACGCAGACCAATGCTGTTTTGTCCGCCGGCCGCGGCCGCTCCGGTGTGAGGATGGCGATCTAACACCAGGGTCAACGGACCGGGCCAATGCGCATGCATCAGTTTTTGAGCGGTTTCAGGCAGATGCGGTGTGAAGGCCATTGCCGCCGCAGCATCGACCACATGAACGATCAAAGGATGGTCGCTGGGCCTGCCCTTGGCGGCGAAAACTTTTGCCACCGCAGCGTCACTGTCGGCACGCGCACCCAGGCCATAAACCGTTTCGGTCGGAAATGCGACCAATTCGCCTTGGGCGAGGCGCTCCGCGGCGCGTTGGATGACCTCTGCGGTTGAACCGTCAAGCAGCATGGTGACGTATCAAGAGGCTTGGATCAAAAAGCGGGCAAGCCCAACAAGGCCGCCGCTTGCAAGGCCACTTTTTTGGCCTCGTTGGAGGAGCCGGCCGTGACGGTGAGGTGCCCCATCTTGCGTCCGACTCGGGCCTCGGTTTTGCCATACAAGTGCAGATGCGCTCCAGGCAGGGCCAGTACATCGGCCCAAGGCGGTGGCCGCTCACAGCCTTCAGGTTCGAACCACAAATCACCCAGCAGGTTCAGCATCACCGCACTGGAGTGCAAACGAGGTGCGGTCAACGGGGTGCCCGTCATGGTGCGCACTTGCAGCTCAAATTGGCACACATCACAAGCATCCATGCTGTAGTGGCCAGAGTTGTGGGGGCGGGGTGCCATCTCGTTCGCCACCAAAGTGCCGTCTTTGAGCACAAAAAACTCCACGCACAACACACCCACATAGTTCATCGACGCCGCCACTGCCGTGGCTTGCGCCACAGCCTGGGCTTGCAAGCTCGCGCTGACGTCGGGCGCGGGCACTTGGGTGACCGCCAAAATGCCGTCACGGTGCAAGTTTTGTTGCAGCGGCAAATGCACCACCTTGCCATCGTGCCCACGCGCCACGATGACACTGACCTCCAGGGCCAAAGGCAACATTTTTTCAAGCACGCAGGGCGCTCGTTGAAGCTTTGACCACGCTGCAACCAATTCATCGCGTGTGCTCACACGGGCCTGGCCTTTGCCGTCGTAACCAAGGCGCGAGGTTTTGAGGATGCCGGGCAAAAGGTCGCCGGACACCGCTGCAAGTTGTTGCGCGGTTTCAATCACTGCATAGGGCGCGCAGGGCACGCCGCATTGCGTGAAGTGGGTTTTTTCAAGAACGCGGTCTTGGCAAATGGCCACCGCTTGCGCGGGCGGTGAGACCGGGCGCTGCGCAGCCAAGGACTGCAAGGCCGCCGCCGGAACATTCTCAAACTCGGTGGTGATGGCCGCCGAACACTGCGCCAAGGCCGCCAAGGCCGCTTCGTCCAAATAGCCAGCTTGCAAATGGTGATGCGAAACCGTTCCGGCAGGACTGTGCGGGTCGGCATCCAGCACCGCCGTGAAGTAACCCATTTGCTGCGCCGCATGCACCCACATGCGCCCCAATTGGCCGCCACCCATCACGCCCAGCGTGGCACCAGGAAGAATCGGCCAGTTAGGAGTCGTCACTTCAAATCAGCGCTCATGGCGCGGGCAGCTTCGGTTTGGCGCGCGCGGTAGGCATCCAGTTGAGCACGCAAGGCCGGGTTGTGGTTGGCCAGCATGGCGACTGCAAACAAGGCTGCATTGGCCGCGCCTGCCGCACCAATGGCAAAGGTGGCCACTGGAATTCCTTTGGGCATTTGTACGATGGAGTGCAAGGAGTCCACTCCTGACAAATGGCGACTGGCGACTGGGACTCCGAGGACAGGAACCGTGGTTTTGGCAGCCAACATACCAGGTAAATGTGCCGCGCCACCCGCACCGGCAATGATGGCCATCAAGCCACGCGAAGCCGCGGTTTCAGCATAGGCAAACATGTCGTCAGGCATGCGGTGGGCCGAAACGACACGGGCTTCATGCGGAATGCCGAACTCAGCGAGAATGTCGGTCGCAACGCGCAGGGTTTCCCAGTCGCTGCTCGACCCCATGACCACACCCACCAACACTGCATCACCACTCATGCCACTGTGCTCCTCAAACTGGCTTGAATTGTAGGCTGCACGTCACCATCTCATTTCCATTGCGCCCAGCTTGTTTTGCGAGCGCTTTGATTTGACCCACAGGCCGATACACACACCATTGCCATGATCGACATCACCCTGCAGAACCTTGAGACCGAGCTCGTTCAGGCCTCCACCCAACAACCCGTGTTGCTGGACATTTGGGCCCCTTGGTGCGGCCCGTGTAAATCGCTGGGCCCTGTGCTCGAAAAATTGGAAGTGGCCTATGCCGGCCGCTTCCGTCTGGCCAAACTCAATTCGGACGAACAACCTGAAATTGCGGGCCAACTCTCGCAACTCTTTGGCGTTCGCAGCATTCCGTTTTGTGTGATGTTCAAAGACGGGCAACCGGTGGACGGTTTTGTGGGTGCGGTGCCCGAGGGCCAAATCCGCGAGTTCCTGGACAAACACGTACCCACCACCGACGAACTGGCCGCCGAAGAAGATGTGGAGGAAGCGGCCGAGCTGCTAGCCGAGGGTGACGACGACAGCGCCTTGGTCAAGCTGCAAGAAGCCGTGGCCATCAACCCCGGCAACGACGCCGCGAGGGTCGACTACCTGCGCGCCTTGTTGCGCACCGGTCGGGTGCAGGAGGCGCGCGCCGCGTTTGACCCCGTGGCCAGCAAAGTGATGTTGGATGCCCGCCTGGCCGCCTGTGGCCACTGGTTGTCCGCTTGCGAACAGGCGCCGACAACGCCTTCTGCAGCAACCTTGGCGGCCGCCATTGCCACCAACAAACGCGACTTTGAAGCCCGCTTTGCGCTGGCCCAACATGCCTTCGCAGCCCAACAATTCACCCAGGCAATGGACGAGTTGCTGGAAATTTTGATGCGCGATAAAACTTGGAAGGACGAGTTGGCCCGCAAAACCTATGTCGCCATTTTGGACATCATGACCCCCACCTCACCGCCTAAGGCGGCCGTGGCGGCCCCGACCAAGGGAGCGCTGGAAATCACCGGCAAGGTCGACACCACGCCAGCCGATCCGCTGGTTGATGGCTACCGGCGCAAGCTCAGCATGGCGCTTTTTTAAAGAAGCAGTCAGGCAACGGTCCAGTCGCCCAACAGCGCCACCACCTCGCCTTGCACCGCTTGGTGCTGGGCCCAAAGGGTGTGCGATTGGGCATCATGGGCCGAAGCAACCGCTTCATCCCCCAAAGCGCGAAACACCTGAGCCAAACGAGCGTGGGCGACGGCCAGATCGTCGGTGTGGACCGTCGAGGCGATACGGTCCACAGCGGCCAGCGCTCGCTGCCGGGCGGCATGGCTGTCACCCACACGCCACTCACACCAAGCCATGTCGGCCAAGTAGGTCGATGCCAAACGTGCAAGCCCTTGTTGCTCGGCGTGATGCAGATGGGTCTTGTACAGCGCCAATGCCTGCTGAGGCTCACCCGCCACTGACAGCGCCACCGCCCTGAGCATGGGCACCCACGCGGTCAGCGATGCCGTACCGACCCATTGCTCAAAACTTTCTGCCGAATTGGCGCTGGCCAAAGCGCGGCGAGCGGCATCGTTCACGGCGCCGCCAAACAGGCTGTCTCGCAAAGCATGGTCACACAGCTGAGAGGCTATGTCGGTGTTCAGCGCGCTCAGCGTGGCGTCGTCGCCGTCTGCGTTGGCGTGGTCCCGCGCACGGGTGTACCAGGGCTGAGCCAAATCCAACCTGGCCGCAAAATACAGCGCATTGGCGACCACCAGGCAAACACGGGCGCGGGCGGCGTGCTGGTCGGCGTCCGCGAGGGCCAGGGTTTCTCGTGCATGCGCCACCATCGCGGGGAATTCAAGCGCCACATAGTCGGTGTGGGCCAGCCACGCACAGGCTTGGGCCTGCAACTGCGGCAAACCGGTGGCGGCACTCAGGGCTTGGGCGCGCTTGAACTTGTCACGCGCAGCGCTGTCCTTGCCCTCGTGAAACGCAAGCAAACCCTCAGCCATGGCTAAACTGGCGCTGACAGCAGGATGTGGCTGCGCATAGAACAAGGCATGCACATCTCGGATTTCGCAGCGTGCTTCTTCGAAATACCCTTGGCGCGCAAAGTAGCCCGCACGGTCGGCGCGCAAACAGCCTTTTTCCACCGAATGCACCGATCGGGCGATGCCTGCGTCCAGCCGCTGCAGCAGCTTGGAGTGCAAACGGTGTCCCGAAACGGTCATGTGGTGAGGCGTTGTAAGGCCTCGCGGTAGGTGGCGGCGGTGTGCTCAACCACGTCGACGGGCAAGGTCGGTGCGGGGGCTTGTTTGTTCCAAGGCTGGCCGCCCACTTGGGCTTGCTCCAACCAGTCGCGCACAAACTGTTTGTCGTAACTCGGCGGGTTGCGGCCTTCGCGCAAAGCTGATTCGTAACCCTCTACCGGCCAAAAACGCGAGGAGTCGGGCGTTAGCACCTCGTCCATCAGTGTGAGCGTGCCTTGGTCATCCAGACCAAACTCAAATTTGGTGTCGGCGATGATGATGCCCTTGGCCAAGGCCATCTCGGCAGCAGTTTGGTAGAGCTTGATCGACGTGTCGCGCACACGCGTGGCCAAGTCCAGGCCAATGATGTCCACCATGCGCTCGAAACTGATGTTCTCGTCGTGGTCCCCCATTTCGGCTTTGGTCGCCGGTGTGAAGATGGGCGATGGCAATCGGCTGGCATTGCGCAAACCAGCCGGCAACTTCACGCCACAAATCGCTTGATTCTCTTGGTACTCTTTCCAGCCACTGCCCGCCAAATACCCGCGCACCACGGCCTCGACTGGCAGCGGCTTCAAACGTTTAACCAGCATGGAGCGGCCACGCACCTGGGCCACTTCGTCGGACGCGACCACCGTCTCCGGCGATTCACCGGTCAAGTGGTGCGGCACGATGTGGCCCAAACGCTCAAACCAAAACAGCGCCATCTGGGTCAGCAACGCACCCTTGCCCGGAATGGGTTCGCCCATCACCACATCAAAAGCCGACAGCCTGTCACTGGCCACCATCAAGATGCGGTCGCTGCCCACCGCATAGTTGTCACGCACCTTACCGCGCGCGAGCAGGGGCAGGGATTTGAGGTGGCTTTCTAACAAGGCGGGGCTGGTGGTGGTGGCGAGCATGGGCGGTAAATTGGGTGAATTGGGCGAATTGTAGAGCGACTCAAGATCCGTCAACAGGTGTCAAGGTGTCTATGATCTGCGCTTGGAGTGCGGTGCTTCTGGTGGGGTTGGGGCGCAAAAGTTAGTGCCTGAATCCCTTGAATCCTGAGTCGTGAGTAAGCCAAATAGGTGAGGAAATGAAATGGTGGTTCCGGGGAACAAGGAAGCCTACAAAAAATACTCTCAATCCGAGAAACGTTTTTATTGGGGCTTTGTGATTGTGGGGGTCTGTGCAGCAGCATTGCTTCTCGCTTGGAAGCCATACATATCGCCCCTGCTGGGATAGTCGGGCAATGGGGCCTCCACAGTGAAGTCCGAAACGGGACATCGAGGACTTGCGCCGCACTGAACGAACCGCGCTGTGGCCCAGAACACACGGGCGCAAGCGATCAAGGTCAAGCCGATTGCGATTCAGGCAAACGGTACGGCACCAAGGCCGCCACCAGCGCTGCACGAACCCCACGTGTGGTCTCGGGGTCTGGGGTCTCGGGGTCAGGCCTCAATCCTGTTGCCTGAAGAGAACTTTCCATCTGGAAACCACTGCCACGAGCTGACCCGTAACGGTGCCAGAGGGTGTGCCGTGCAGTGAATCTCCACCTTGATCGAGACCTTTCGGTCATTTGATAGGCAGAGAGAGTTACGACGCTTGACCCCGCACGGTGTGGTTCTGTTTCGGTAGGGTGGCCGCATGCACTGTTGAGAGCAAATAGAACTGTCCGCTTTTGTAGCAAGTAGATTGTCCGCTTTACGCGGTTCATTTTTGGCGTGTTCTGTTGTCTGTTTTTTTATGCCCTCAAGGCCCCTTCCAGGGCGCCGCAGGCCCCCCCCCTTTCTTCGCTGCTTTTTAGCCCCCCGTTGGTACAGGCGATGCTCACGCAGCCAAGCGCTGATCCGTTTGAGTCACCTCAGCATCGTGACTCTTGCCCTGCGCCGTGAAGCGCGCGAGCAACCTGGGGCCATG
>JANPCX010000040.1:0-114575 GCA_031431125.1 Burkholderiales bacterium | reverse complement strand
TTCCTGCACATAGAAGACCGCCGCATCGAGTTGCCCCAGGCCTTCTTCATGCGGGTGGCCATGGGCTTGGCGCTGGGCGAGATCGACCGCGAGGCGCGTGCCATCGAGTTCTATGAGGTGCTCTCCAGTTTTGATTTCATGAGCTCCACGCCGACGCTGTTCAACTCCGCGTCACGCCGCTCACAGCTGTCCAGCTGCTATCTCACATCCGTGGCGGATGACTTGGACGGCATTTACGAAGCGCTCAAAGAAAACGCACTCCTGTCCAAATTCGCTGGCGGGCTGGGCAATGCCTGGACCAATGTGCGCGCCATGGGCAGCCACATCAAAGGCACCAATGGCAAAAGCCAAGGCGTCGTGCCTTTCCTCAAGGTAGTCAACGACACCGCCGTCGCCGTGAACCAAGGCGGCAAACGCAAAGGAGCGGTCTGCGCCTATTTGGAAACCTGGCACCTCGACATTGAAGAGTTCTTGGAGCTGCGCAAGAACACCGGCGACGACAGGCGCCGTACCCACGACATGAACACGGCGAACTGGATTCCCGACTTGTTCATGAAGCGGGTCATGGAAGGCGGCAACTGGACTTTGTTCTCGCCCAGCACCTGCCCTGATTTGCACGAAAAGTTTGGCAAAGCGTTCGAGCTGGCTTACATCGCCTATGAAGACAAAGTTGCACGTGGCGAGATCAAACTCTTTAAAACCGTCGCCGCCAAAGACCTGTGGCGCAAGATGCTCTCCATGCTGTTCGAGACCGGCCACCCTTGGATCACCTACAAGGACGCCTGCAATGTGCGCTCGCCCCAGCAACATGTTGGCGTGATCCACTCCAGCAATTTGTGCACCGAAATCACCCTGAACACCAGTCCCACTGAAATTGCCGTGTGCAACCTCGGGTCGGTCAACTTGGTGCATCACCTGACCGAAGGTCCCGATGGCCAAAAAGTGATCGACCAGGTCAAGCTCAAGAAAACCGTGGCCACGGCGATGCGCATGTTGGACAACGTCATTGACATCAATTACTACGCGGTCAAGAAGGCCCGTGATTCCAACATGCGCCACCGCCCGGTGGGCTTGGGGATCATGGGTTTCCAAGACGCGCTGTACGAGCTGCGCATTCCGTATGCCTCGGACGCCGCAGTGGCGTTTGCCGATCGCAGCATGGAGGCGGTTTGTTATCACGCTTATTGGGCCTCGACCGAGCTGGCGCAAGAGCGTGGTCGCTACAGCAGCTACCGCGGTTCCTTGTGGGACCGTGGCATCTTGCCCATTGATTCGATTGATCTGCTGGCGCAAGAGCGTGGTGGTTATGTGGAGGTGGATCGCTCGTCCACGCTCGACTGGACACCACTGCGTGAACGTATTGCTGAGCACGGCATGCGCAACTCCAATTGCGTGGCCATCGCGCCAACGGCCACCATCTCCAACATCATCGGTGTGGCCGCTTCGATTGAGCCGTCGTTTGGCAATCTCTCGGTCAAGTCCAATCTCTCAGGCGAGTTCACCATCGTCAACGAGCACCTGGTGCGCGACTTGAAGCGCCTGGGCTTGTGGGACGATGTCATGGTCATGGACTTGAAGCACTTTGACGGTTCCCTGCGCCGCATCGACCGCGTGCCCGAAGAACTCAAAGCGCTTTACGCCACTGCGTTTGAAGTGGAAACGCAGTGGTTGGTGGAGGCCGGTGCGCGTCGCCAGAAATGGATAGACCAAGCGCAGTCGCTCAACATTTACATGGCCGGCGCGTCGGGCAAGAAGCTGGATGAGACCTACAAACTGGCTTGGCTGCGCGGTCTCAAGACCACCTACTATCTGCGCACCGTAGGCGCCACCCACGCCGAGAAATCCACAGTGAGTCGAGGGCAGCTCAACTCGGTGTCGAGTCATGCATCGACTTCCTCTGCAGCCAGTTCAGCACCAACCGCAGTGGCCGTGATGGACGTGTCGACAGACCCAGCAACCGACATCAAATTTTGCGCCATTGACGATCCCGGTTGCGAAGCCTGTCAATAAAAAAAGGGAAGCACACCTGGCACTGTTGACGCTCTTCAATGCGGCCCAAATGAATCGACCAACGATGCGATGACGCAACAATGGACAACATCGAAGTGGCTCTGATGTCAACAAGTGCTTGGTGTTTCGACACAACACTCAGATAATTCAAACGTTCAGGAAATAAACACCATGTTGGTCTGGGAAGAAGAAATCAGCCCCTCGTCATCGCAAGCAACGATCCCCGCGCAAGGCTTGGCTAACGCCCAGCAGGTTGCGCGAGCAGCTTCTCCGTCGGCGCCGTTTTCTGCACCTTCTGTTCAAACACCAGTGGCCGCCTCAGCGCCATTGAAGACAGAGGCAGCAGCTGGTGGGGCAGTACGCCGCCGGGTCACAGCAGCAGACAAACGCATCATCAACGGCCAAACCGATGTCAATCAGTTGGTGCCGTTCAAATACAAATGGGCGTGGGAAAAGTATTTGGCCACCTGCGCCAACCACTGGATGCCGCAAGAGGTCAACATGTCTCGCGACATTGCCTTGTGGAAAGATCCCAATGGCCTCACCCCCGATGAGCGTCGCATCATCACGCGCAACCTGGGTTTCTTCGTGACGGCCGATTCACTGGCCGCCAACAACATCGTGCTCGGTACCTACCGCCACATCACCGCGCCGGAATGCCGACAGTTTTTACTGCGCCAAGCATTTGAAGAGGCGATCCATACCCACGCTTATCAATACATCGTGGAATCGCTGGGCTTGGATGAAAGCGAAATTTTCAACGCCTACAACGAGGTGCAGTCCATTCGCGACAAGGACGAGTTCCTGATCCCCTTCATTGAAGCGATCATGGACCCGAACTTCCACACCGGAACACCCGAAACCGATCAAACCTTGCTCAAGAGTTTGATCGTCTTTGCGTGTTTGATGGAAGGCATGTTCTTTTACGTAGGCTTCACGCAAATTTTGTCCATGGGTCGCCAGAACAAGATGACCGGTGCTGCCGAGCAGTACCAGTACATCTTGCGTGATGAATCCATGCACTGCAATTTCGGTATCGACTTGATCAACCAGATCAAACTCGAGAACCCCCATTTGTGGACGCCCGAGTTCAAAGCCGAGATCAAGGCCTTGTTCTTGAAAGCGGTGGAACTCGAATACCGCTACGCGGAAGACACCATGCCGCGTGGTGTGCTCGGGCTCAATGCGTCCATGTTTAAAGGTTATTTGCGGTATATCGCCAACCGGCGTGCAACACAAATTGGTTTGGAAGAGCTCTTCCCGAACGAGGAAAACCCGTTCCCATGGATGAGCGAAATGATCGACCTGAAAAAGGAGCGCAATTTTTTTGAGACGCGTGTCATCGAATACCAATCCGGTGGCGCACTCTCTTGGGATTGATGACTCCTGGGGCCAACAAGGCTCCAAGGTCGTGTGTGAGCGGTCAAGATTCGCAAGGCGTGAAGCAACGACAAAGAAGCGTTGCCCACGACTTGCAACCCCATTCATCGCACCGGGGCGCCCCTCCTGGGCAGACTTTCGGGTGATGAATAGCTGTCTGGCAATGGCAAGCGCTTCAAAAGGCAATCGCTGGTGCTCGGACAGTTCTCTTGTAACTTGATCAAGGAGAAATGTAATGGCAACTGCGAAAAAGAAGGCTCCGGCCAAGAAAGCACCCGCTAAAAAAGCGGCAGTGAAAAAAGCCCCTGCGAAAAAAGCAGCGGCGAAGAAGGCAGCACCGAAAAAGGCAGCAGCGAAAAAAGCGGCTCCTAAGAAAGTAGCGGCCAAGAAAGTCGTGAAGAAAGCTGCACCGAAGAAAGCTGCAGCGAAGAAGGCTGCCCCTAAGAAGGTTGCAGCGAAGAAAGCCGCTCCTAAGAAAGCTGCTGCCAAGAAAGCCGCTCCTAAGAAAGCTGCTGCCAAGAAGGCCGCTCCTAAGAAAGCTGCTGCGAAGAAGCCTGCTGCGAAAAAACCTGCAGCGAAAAAAGCGGCGAAAAAGCCCGCAGCTAAGGCGCCTGCCCCTGCTGCTGCCCCTGCTGCGAAGACGGCTCTCAGCCCCCAAGCGGCTTGGCCTTTCCCAACGGGCAACAAGCCTTAAGCTTGCTGGTACCCGTCAAAAACCCGGCCTTGGCCGGGTTTTTTTTGTTCGGTCGTGATGCGACTCGACTGCATGTGAGGTTGAACCCCGGTCTTGGACGAGTCTCTAAAGACCGAGTTGTGTGCGAACCAGAGCATGGTTCTGACCACCGCGAGAGGCAATCTTGAGCGCACCCAATTGGTTGCCCAACTTGGCGCATCGCTGCAAATCCCAGTCACGCTCCAGGCCATAGAGCAGCGCGGCGCGAAACGCGTCGCCGCAACCCGTGGGGTCAAGCACCTCGGTGGCCTTCACACCGGGCACATGCTGGCGCTGGCCTTGCTCCCAAAGCTCGCATCCGTCGCCGCCCAAGGTGACGACCACGCCGCGCAAATGGCTGCGCGACAGCGACTCCAAGGTGTGTCCGGTTCTGTCGCACAACATGCGAGCTTCGTAGTCGTTCAGCGCCACCCAGGTGGCCTGAGCAATGAAATTATTGAGTTCGGTCCCGTCAAACATGGGCAAGCCTTGGCCGGGATCGAAGATGAAGGGGATGTTGGCTGCTTTCAACTGCGCCGCGTGCTGCAGCATGGCGTCGCGTCCGTCCGGGGCGACGATGGCCAAACGAATGCTGGAGTCAGAAGGCACCGGGGTGAGGTGGGCCGATTGCATGGCACCGGGGTGAAACGCGGTGATCTGGTTGTTGTCGGTGTCCGTGATGATGATGGCTTGCGCGGTGTAGTGGTCGGCCACGCTTCGTACATGGTCGGTGTTGACGCCCCAGCTTCGCAGACGCTCTACATATTCGGCTCCGTCGTTGCCGACCGCGGCCATGACCACCGCTTGCCCGCCGAGCGCAGCAAGGTTGTAGGCAATGTTGCCCGCACAGCCCCCGAACTCGCGGCGCAGCGTGGGGACCAGGAATGACACATTCAAGATATGCACCTGCTCCGGCAAAATTTGCTGCGCAAATCTTCCGGGAAACATGGTGATGGTGTCGAAGGCAAGAGAGCCACAAATGAGTGCCGACATGAAAACTCCAGAACGATTGAAAACTCGCTCAACATTTCAAGTGCTGAGCGGACAAGAGGCAGCGAAATTCAGGGGTAGAACACCTCAACCGTGTAGCCGTTGACGCGTGGGTTGATGGATTTGAGCACCAGCGCCAATGTCACCTCGCTGTTGGCGGCGACGGCGTCTTGGCGAGTTTGAAAATCTGAAGGATGCAATGTACGCCTCGCAAGCAACTGACCCGCGCCGTCGTTGACACTCA
Source organism: Burkholderiales bacterium (assembly GCA_031431125.1). Taxonomy (GTDB): domain Bacteria; phylum Pseudomonadota; class Gammaproteobacteria; order Burkholderiales; family Burkholderiaceae_C; genus JANPCX01. Next base: position 109,239 of record JANPCX010000040.1, on the reverse strand, counting down.
AGTCCACCGAAGGCAGCCGCAAACTCACATGTCCGCGGTTGCGCAGCGTGACAGACAAACGATAGGCATCGCTGCTCTGAGGTAAACGGTTCAATGCCGAGGTTTCTACCGTGATGTCTTTGATAGAGCGCAAGGTTTCCACCTTACAACTCAACCACCCGCACCACTGGGCGAGGTAGGGCGTGCTCGCAGGAATTTCCGCTGCCAAACGGTCACGCCAATGGTGGGTGAGCTGTAGCCCCAAGGTGACCGCCATGAACACGGATGCCAAAGACAGCAACCAGCGAGCACGTGGAGATTTCCAGCGGGCTTGGCGGTCCGCATGGCGAACAAAAGCCGGTGTTTCGTCAGTAGGCAGGGGTGGGGTGTAGTCGGCCTGCGACTTGGGGCTCGATGGGTTGGGTGTTGGGAGTGCGTCCTCTTCCGTCATCAGATCGGAGTCGAATTGCGCATCGGCGAACTCGTTGCGATCGCGGCGTTTGACCAAATCCGATGGCGTTTGATCCGGATTTTTTCGGTGCGGCCCGAACAAGCTGCGTGAAAACTCATCGTGGGCATCAGCGGGCGCTTGTGGTGGATCGTCCCCGACATCGTCACTTCCCCGCAATGACCTCTCGTGGCTGTCAATGACATCGGTGCGCGGCTGCTGCGGCAATCCCGGCAGGGTGGGGCGAACCACAGGTTGGCGCACCCCGCCGATGATGGTGTCGCCATTGAGTTCAAAGAGTTCTTCGAGCGCGTTGAATACCGTGTCGCAGCGTCCACAGCGCACCCAGCCTTTGGAGACCTTGAGCTGGTCCTGAACCACCTTGAAGACGGTGCTGCAAGCGGTGCAACGGGTGGCCAGGCTGCTCATACCGGAATCATGCCATGCGGCCCGTCATCAAAATCCATCCATCTTGGCTGTCCGCGACTTGCAGCGACAACCATGGCGCGTAGGCCTGCATCAACTCGTCGGCTTGTCGCTCCAGTATGCCGGCCAAAACCAAATCACCACCTTGGGCGACGTGACCGCATAACAGGGGAGCAAGCAGTTTTAATGGCGTTGCCAGAATATTGGCCAACACCACGGCGTAGTGCCCCGCGCAAGCGTCAGGCAGACCGGCCTTCAGGGTGACACCGTTGGCCTGGGCATTGGCCAGGCTGGACGTTACTGCGGCCGGATCGATGTCCACGGCGTCGATGTCGGTGGCACCGTGCAGTGCGGCGCCGATGGCCAAAATGCCCGAGCCGCAGCCGTAGTCGAGCACCCGGCAGCCCGCTTGAGCAAACCGGCCCTGCGCGGCAATCCAGCGCAAGCACATGCGTGTAGTGGGGTGGGTGCCGGTGCCAAACGCAAGACCCGGATCCAAACGGATGACTTGCTGGGCCTGAGCCGGTGGTTCATGCCAAGTGGGCACGATCCAAAACGTTGGTGTGATTTCCACAGGCGCAAACTGGGACTGCGTGATACGCACCCAGTCTTGCTCCGGTACGGCCTGCAACTGCTGTACGTGAAGCTCGCTGCCGTCCTCTTGTGCCAAGAGCAAGGTAGCGGCTTCTGTGGCCGCGGCTTCGGTCGCAAACAGCGCCTTGACGACGGACCGTTGCCAACCCTGCTGGTTGACCGGCATGCCGGGCTCGCCAAAGAGTGCGCGCTCCTCGGGTGTGTCGGCATCGAAATCCTCCACCGACACCGACAGCGCGTCCAACTCGTCCATCAGCGCATCAGACACCCACTCGACCGAGGCTTCTGGGGCCAACAACAACAGCTCAAACATGATGGTCAGTGAGCTCAGCGCTGGTGTTTGCTGAGCCAACCTTCCAGGTAATGGATGCTGGTGCCACCTTCCATGAACTTGGCGTCCACCATCAACTCGCGGTGCAGAGGAATGTTGGTTTGAATGCCTTCCACCACCGTCTCCGACAGCGCGATGCTCATGCGCGCCATCGCCTGCTGGCGGGTGTCGCCATGGGTGATGATTTTTCCAATCATCGAGTCGTAGTTGGGGGGCACAAAGTAGTTGGTGTAAATGTGAGAGTCAACGCGAACACCGGGGCCGCCGGGTGCGTGCCACATCGTGATGCGCCCCGGTGACGGGACGAATTTGTAGGGGTCTTCCGCATTTACCCGGCATTCAATGGCGTGGCCGCGCAATTGAATGTCGCGCTGGGCAAAGGGCAGCTTTTCGCCGGCCGCCACGCGAATTTGGGTTTGCACGATGTCGATCCCCGTGACCAGTTCTGTCACCGGATGCTCCACCTGCACACGCGTGTTCATTTCAATGAAGAAAAACTCGCCGTTCTCGTACAAAAACTCAAAGGTGCCAGCACCGCGGTAGCCGATTTTTTTGCAGGCGGCCACGCAACGTTCACCAATCTTCTCAATCACCTTGCGCGGGATGCCGGGTGCCGGTGCTTCTTCGATGACTTTTTGGTGGCGGCGCTGCATGGAGCAGTCGCGTTCACCCAGCCAAACGGCATTGCGGTGCTGGTCGGCCAAAATTTGAATTTCAATGTGGCGTGGGTTCTCCAGGAACTTTTCCATGTAGACCGCTGAGTTACCGAACGCTGCGCCAGCTTCAGCACGAGTCGTCTGCACCGCATGGATCAGGGCGGCTTCTGTGTGCACCACGCGCATGCCGCGCCCGCCACCACCGCCAGCGGCCTTGATGATCACCGGGTAGCCAATGGCGCGGGCCTGGCGGATGATTTCTTTCGGGTCTTCGGGAAGTGCACCCTCTGAACCCGGAACACAAGGCACGCCCGACTTGATCATGGCCTGTTTGGCCGACACCTTGTCACCCATGATGCGGATGGATTCTGGTGTGGGGCCAATGAAGGCGAATCCGCTGCGTTCTACGCGCTCGGCAAAGTCGGCATTCTCAGACAGGAAACCGTAGCCAGGGTGGATGGCTTCAGCGTCGGTCACCTCGGCCGTGGCAATGATGGCCGGCATGTTGAGGTAGCTCTGCGCGGACGATGCAGGTCCGATGCACACCGCTTCTTCCGCCAGTTTCACATACTTGGCCTCGCGATCGGCTTCGGAATACACCACCACCGCTTTGATGCCCATTTCACGGCAGGCGCGTTGGATCCGTAGTGCTATCTCTCCGCGATTTGCAATCAATATTTTTTTAAACATAGGTCAGGCGCTCAGTCACCCGTCATTCAATGATCATCAAAGGCTGGCCAAACTCCACTGCTTGGCCGTTTTCGCAATTGATCTTGGTGACCGTGCCTGACTTGTCGGCTTCGATCTCGTTCATGATCTTCATGGCTTCAATGATGCAAATGGGTTCGCCCTCTTTCACCACCGAGCCGATCTCAACAAACGATTTGGAGCCCGGACTGGACGAGCGATAAAAGGTGCCGACCATCGGAGACTTCACCGCATGCCCGGCATCAACCACAGGCGCGGGTGCTGCCACATCGGCAACGGGTGCGGTCAGAACAGGGGCAGGAACGGGTGCCGCCGCCGTGGGGGCATAAATGGGTGCCGCCACAGCCGCAGCCGGATCGGATTTCACAATACGGACTTTGCCGTCCGCTTCGGTGATTTCAAGCTCAGAGATATTGGATTCAGAAACCAGGTCGATCAGTGTTTTGAGTTTGCGCAGGTCCATCAAAGGTCTCCAACGAAATACGAACAACGGTTTTTTGTTGAGGGGCAAAACTGGGGCCATGCACGAAACACGGGCTCACCTTGTAGCGATCGGCAAGGAAGGCGCTGGTTATGACAACGCACCATCAAACCCATCCCGCACCCACTTTGTGACATTCTGTGTGTCAAGAGGCGCGCAGTTTATGTCGACTTGAGTGCAAATCACAGCGGTTGACGGGAATTTAATTCCATGGCCTGAATTTTGCCGTTTTCAGGTCCTGGCTGAACATCAATGCCAACCTCTGTTTGCCCAGTCGTTCAGATCGCTCTGTTTCAGTGGCCCCAATTTCACCTGTTTCAGTACACCTTGCGTATCCCACGCGGCAGTAAAGGGCAATTGACCGCCAATGTTGCCCAACTGACGGCTGAAGTCCAAACCAGGCAGTCCTGCGATGGCCACAGGAAAACCAACCGGAACACGCTTCAGGAAAGACTGTACGGCGCTGATGTTGTCCAGCGCTAGCCCGACGACTTGCCATCCTTTTGAAAGCTGTTGTCGCGCAAAGGCGTCCAATAGCGGCATTTCTTCAACGCAAGGGGGGCACCAGGTTGCCCAGAAATTGACCACCAGCACCTGACCTTGAAAGTCGGCCAAAGCCAGGTCCCCGCCTTGGGGTTGCTCAAAACGTGTGTGCCACCACGGCAGCTCACTGGCTGCAGTGGACAGCGCCGTTGATCGATGCCACCAGGCCCAGCCCAGGCCGCTGGCTGCTGCCGCGGTCGCGACCAGTCCGGTTGTGAGATGACGGCGTTTCATGGCGGTCCGTTGGTTGCGGCCATCTGGCGGCGCAGGGCCACGGCATCGCCGCGTTGGGTTTGGCGATCGGCATCAGGTTTGAGGCCGCCGCGCAGGTCGTCATGGTCCAAGATGGACAAATGCAAGGTGACTGGCTCGCCCAGGGCGCTACTTGGCCAGGCCAAGGTGAGCACATCCACGGGTTGACCGCGCGGACCGTCGATGCTGCCCACGTCGTAGCTGATTTTTTGATTCAGCAGTTCAATTTCAGCGGTTTTGCTGTCGTCGCAAAACAGCTGCAAATGCACGGAATTCAGTCGTGTTGCCGTGCCTCGCCACACGGCGCCAGTGAGGTGGGGGCGAAACTCAGCGAGCCTGTCCATCCACACCAAAGCCACCTCGCGCAGCGCGACTAGCTCAGCAGGCTGGCTGTCGGCACAGAACAAAGCCAGGTACTCGCGCACCTGTTCTTCCAGCAATTGATTGCTGGGCAGCTCAGCCTTGCGGTTGCCACTGTGCCCCAATGCTTTGGCCGCACGGCGCTTGGCGGGGCCGTACTCCATGCCTTCTTCCACCACGAGGCGGGCGGCAGTGGCGGCAATCTCTTGGGCGAGCAATGAGGCGTTCACGGGACTTCCACCGCGTTCATTCGTGCGGCGACCGTGCCGGCGCGGCCATTCACATAGGCTGATTGAGGTCGTTTTTCGAACCGTTTGGGGGCGGGCAACATGACCGCCATGCGGGCAGCTGCCATGGTTGAAAGTTGTGCTGCGTTTTGTCGGAAGTAGTGCTGCGCAGCTGCTTGTGCACCGAAAACACCTTCACCCCATTCCACATGGTTGAGGTAAATCTCTAAGATACGTTGTTTGGTGAGCACCGTTTCCAGCATGCCGGTGATCAAAAACTCTTGCGCCTTGCGGGCAAGGTTGCGTTCACCACTGAGAAAAAGGTTTTTTGCCAGTTGTTGGGTGATGGTGGAGCCACCGACCACTTTGGCCTCAACCTTGACCGGCGTCGGGCGCTTTTCGAGTTGCTCGTTGCGTTTGTCGGCCCACTCCTGCGCTTTGATGTTGCGCTCCCAGGCTTTTTCGATCGCGTCCCACTCCACGCCGCTGTGGTCGGCGAACTTGGCATCCTCAGACGCGATGACGGCACGTTTGAGTTGAGTGGAAATGCCGTTGTAAGGCACCCAGCTTTGTTGCCAGGTGAAGGCGAGTTTTTTCTCTACCGCCAATCGCACCAGCTCGGATCGCTCGAAGGTGGTCGATTCAGGCGCGACGACCGTCATCATGGCGATGCGCAGAAAAAAATAAAGCTGCAACGCCAGGGCAGCGAGCAAAAAGACGCCCAAGAGGCGCATCAAGGCAAGCGCCGCGGCATTCATGGTGCTGCCAACTTGGCGCGCAACGATGCCAGCACGGGTGCGGTTTGCGGCTGAACACCGCGCCACAAACTGAAGGCTTCGGCGGCCTGTTCCACCAACATGCCCAGGCCATCGCGGCCCTGTGCACCGTGTTGGTGTGCCCATTGAATGAATCCTTGGGCTGCGGGGCCGTACATCATGTCCAGGGCCAAGCCGCCTGGCCGCAATACGCTGGCAGCAACGGGAATCTCGCCGCTTTGCAAACTGCTGCTGCTGGCGTTGATGACGACATCAAATTGTTCGCCGCAGTGTTTGAGCGGCTGTGCGTGCAGTTGCACGCCATGGTCGTCAGCCCAGGTTTGGTGGCTCTGGTTGAGGGCTTGTGCTTTGTCCAAGGAGCGGTTGGTCACGACGAGTGTGTGCGGCCGTTCTGCCAAGAGGGCGCCAAGCGCTCCTGCCGCCGCACCGCCTGCGCCTATCAACAACACCTTGGCAGCCGCCAGCGGAACGCCCGCGTTGTATTGAATGTCGCGGACCAGGCCAGCACCATCGGTGTTGTCCGCAAGCCAGCCGCCCTTGTCAAAACGCAAGGTGTTGGCGGCACCAGCCAAACGAGCGCGTGGGGTGTGCGAATGGGCCAATGTGAACGCCTCAAACTTGAACGGGACCGTGACATTGCAGCCGCGTGCGACGGCACCATCTTCAACGCTGTTCGCAAAAGTTTGGACGGTGCTGGAGAACGCCTCCAGCGGGCACAACAAACGTTCATACCGGAGCAGTTGCCCGGTTTGTTGTGCGAACTGCTGGTGGATATAGGGGGACTGGCTGTGTGCGACCGGGTTACCGGCCACGGCGTAGCGGTCAGCTGCTGGCAGATTCATGGCGGTGTTGTGCCAGAAAGCACGGGCGCAAGCGGAATGGCTTCCATGCCATCCTCTCGGCTAAAGCGAAATCGTGAAGTCAACACCAACTGGTCCGCTTGCCCGCGCATCTTGGCGGGAAAGTTGAGAAACGGAGAGGCTGCCATCACGATGGCGACGGCTTGGCGATCCAGCACCTTGGATTTGGACGAACGGACAATTTCGGTTTCCACCACACGCCCCGTCGCGTCCACTGTGATGTTCATCGTCAGTTCGCCATAAATTTTCCGACCTTGGTGGGTGGGGAAGTTGCGAGTGCCGCGATCTTCGATCTTCCTGCGCAACTGGTCGTAGTACTGGGCGTAAATTTCTTCTCGCGTGGCGGGACTGACATATCGTTTTTTCGGGCGAGAATTTTCCTCGTTGACGCGTTTTTCTATCTCGGCCAACAACTCCACCAACTTGCGCCGTTTGTCCTCCAGGGCCGTGTCTTGCGGCGAGCCTTTGTCTTGTTTGGGGTCTGGCGGTGGCAGCAGGGCCAGGTCGCGCCTGAGTTGGGCGAGCAACTGCTGTTGCGCTTGCTGCAACTGCTCGACCTGGCGTTTGGCGTCTTCCTCCGCGTTGCCCAAGGTCATCGTGGGTGCGGGCGGTAAAGGAGAAGTCGCACGGCCACGCTCGACCTCGCCACCACCCGTGAGGTTGGCTTGTGCAATGGCCTGCGCCTGGGGCGGCGCTTCGGATGAGCGGGCATTGACCAGAATCACCTCCAGCGGCGTGTCCTGGAACACACGGTTGAATCCTTCCGGGTTGGCGAATCGAGCGAATGCCAGCAAGGCGTGCAGCCCAAACGAAAAACCAAGGGCTAGCTGCAGGGTGCTGAAACGCTTGAAGAAGGACATCGCGTGGTCGCTGTGATGAACTCAGGAGGCGGGTGTGGCAGCGGGCTCCGCCTCAGCACTGTCCTGCAAATCAATGGCCAGGGTCAAGCCCCCCGCCGAAGCCGTTGCGTCGTCGTTGTCGTCGGCCTCCGTCTCGGGTGCGGCATCTGTGGACTCGTTGTCCAAACGGGCCAAAAGCTGCCCGTGGAGATCCAGGGTGAGCAAATCACAGCCTGTCACGCGAACCTGCACCTGTGCGTTGCGCGGCAAGCCCTCGCACCCTGTCGCACGAAAGACCAAGGGCAACTCATCCGCGCGCACCAGGCCGTCTTTCATGACGGCTGCAGTCAGTTCCTGTATGCCGTTTTGTTGCAGGTACTTCAGCGTCCAGTAACGCTCAATGCCCGACTGGAATCCGTTGTAGGCGGTATAGGCCGCATCAAAACCCGAGATGATGGCAAAGAGTGCGGTGTCCTTGGGTTTGAAGGGCGCCACCAAGGCGGCGGTGCGGCCGTGTTTGGCGCAGGCAATGATTTGCCACTGGTTGACCAAGTCCACATAACGTCGCAGCGGTGACGTGGCCCAGGTGTACTGTGCCACGCCCATGCCCGCATGGGGCAGGGCCTTGGTGCTCATCCGAACTTTGATGCCAGGCGCCAAGCTGGCCTGGCTGCGGTAGATGCCAGGAACCCCACAATCGTTCAGCCAACCGCCCCAGGTGCTGTTGGCCAGAATCATGGCTTCGGCCACGATCAAATCCAGCGGTGCGCCGCGCTGGCGCGTGCTGATGCGAACGATTTCGTCGCCTGCGGGCTCGGTGCTGTCACTGCGCTCGATGCCTTCCAGGTTGAAGTTGTAGTCAGGGCGGTTGAAGTTTTCTGGTTTGCCCCGCACCACCTCGCGCGCGGCTTTCAAATGTCGGGCCAAACGAAATGCGAAGGCCAGTTCGGACGCAAATTCGTAAGCGGCAGCCGACTCGCCTGTGAGTGAACTCTCCGTGACCACGGCATCCAGTTGGTCATGCCTGAGGTTGGCGGCGATCCACACTTGTTCGAGCTTGGTCTCCGCGCCCGTCACCGCCAGTGTGGTTTCATCCATGGTCACGTAAAGCGACACGGCGGGGCAGTGGCGCCCGGCTTGTAGGGTGTAACTCTGCACGACATCGTCGGGCAGCATGGTCAACTTATGGCCGGGCATGTAGACCGTGGACAGCCTGTCACGGGCCACTTTATCCACCGGGCTGTCAGGCGTGATGGCCAAACCGGGTGCGGCGATGTGCACGCCGAACACCACGGTGCCTGTGCCCAAGCCTTGCACCGACAGTGCATCGTCAATTTCTGTGGTTTGAGAATCGTCAATGGAGAAGGCTTGCACACTCGCCTGCGGCAAGGTTTCTTTGATCGCTGGCGCTTGCAGGGCTGGAAAGCCGGTGCCTTTGGGGAATTCCTCAAACAGAAAACGTTTCCAGTGGAACTGGTAGGGCGATGTGATGGCCCCCGCTTGGGTCAGCAGATCCAGCGGTGCTTTCTGCGACTGTTTGGATGCTTCCACCACCGCCTTGTATTCGGCGGCGTTTTTGTCGGGCTTGAACAAAATTTTGTAGAGCTGATCACGCACTGGCGCGGGGCACCCGCCGGCCATCAGCTCTAGCGCCCAGGCTTCGATTTGTGCTGCCAGTTGTTTTTTGCGCTCGATGCCGAGCAGCGCCGCCTTCACGATCTCTTGAGGGGCTTTTTTGAACTGCCCCTTGCCCAGGCGACGGAAATAATGCGGCGCATCGAACAGCCGAAAGAGGGCGGCTGCTTGGTGGGGCAGGTCGGCGTCTTTGCTGAAATAGTCGCGCGCCAGTTCGGCAAAACCGAATTCGTCGTCGGATGCGAACTCCCAAGCCAAGTCCAAATCAATGTCGCTTGAAATTTGTTTGGCCGCCGCAATCAATTCCGCGGGCGCAGGCGCTGCAAACTTCAGCATCACACTGTTTGACTTGACCTTAACGCGTTTGCCCGAGTCGAGTTCAATTTGCATCGAGCTGTCTGCTTCCGACATGATGCGGCCCGCCAGGAACTTGCCTGTCTCTTCAAAAAGTACATACATGGGCGAGATTGTCGCCGACAAGGGTGGATTTCAACGCTGCGACGAAGGCGCTGCGCTGGCCGCTGCTGGAGGTGCGGGCGCCGCACTTGGTGCGCTGGCGGATTTGGTGGGGTGGCTTAGAGGGCCTTTTTGACCGCAGGCACCGAGCAAACTCAATGCAGCCACGAGCGACACCAGGGAAAGGATTTCGGCCAGCCTTCCTTCACGGCGCCGGACCCAGGGTCTTTTCGGGATGGCTACACTGCTTGATGATTGATTCATGGTGCTGATTTTAATGACTGACTTGCAACCCACGCCGCTCACCGACGCTGACTACCGCCGCATCACCGACACACTGTTGGCACGAATTGAAGCCACCGTGGACGAATGGCTGCAAAGCGACGTGGTGGACATCGATGCCCACCGAACCGGCGGCCTGTTAGAGCTGAGTTTCCCTGGCGGCAGCAAAGTGGTGGTCAACACGCAACCTCCTTTGCACGAACTTTGGCTCGCTGCTCGCTCGGGCGGCTTTCACTATAAGTTTGTCGGTGGTGTGTGGCGCGACACACGCGACGGCACAGACTTTTTCGAGGCCTTGTCTGTTTGTGCTTCCGAGCAAGCGGGACAGGAACTGAAGTTCGCTGCGAGCGCCTGAACGCGGCCGACCTTCATCAGCGCGAAAACAAATCGAGAATGCTCTTGCGCTCTTCTGCTGCAGTGGGTGCCAATTTGTCTTCTAGTCCCAAGCTGCTGACACCCTGGCCTTGCGAGTACTCCTGGTAATACCACTCCCCGCCAAGTTGCACCACGCCCTCGGGTGGCGTGGCTTGCGCGATGGGCACCCCTTTTAGAGCGGTCATCATGTAGTCAATCCAAACCGGCAGTGACAACCCTCCGCCGGTTTCGCGGTCGCCCAGTTTGCGCGGGTTGTCGTAACCCATCCAAACGACAGCCACTGCTTCGCGCTGGAATCCCCCAAACCACGCGTCCATCGAGTCATTGGTGGTGCCGGTTTTGCCATAGATGTCACTGCGCTTGAGGGCGGCTTGTGCTTTTGCTGCCGTTCCGCTGCGGGTCACTTCTTGCAGCAAGCTGTTCATCATGAAGGCGTTTCGGGCATCCAGCGTGCGCAACGACTCGTCTAGCACCACAGGCTTTGTTTGACTGATGATGCGGCCTTTGGAATCGGTCACCTTTTGGATCAGCAAGGGATCGAGCAAGTAGCCGCCATTGGCAAACACCGCATAAGCTGAAGCCATTTGTATGGGCGTGACGGAGCCCGCGCCCAAGGCCATGGTCAGGTAAGCAGGGTGTTTGGCGGTTTCAAAGCCAAATCGTGTGAGCCATTGCTGGGCATAGCCCGTTCCGACCGACTGCAGGATGCGTATCGACACCATGTTCTTGGATTTGGCCAGCGCTGTGCGCATCGACATCGGTCCCGAGAATGTGCCGTCGTAGTTTTTCGGCTCCCATGGTTGGCTGCCGGTGACGTCTGCGCCGAAAAACAAAGGCGCATCATTGATAACGGTGCTGGGTGTGAAGCCTTTTTCCAACGACGACGAATAGATGAATGGCTTGAAACTGGAGCCCGGTTGACGCCAGGCTTGGGTGACCCGGTTGAACTTGTTGCGGTTGAAATCAAAGCCACCCACCATGGCGCGTATGGCGCCGGTATTGGGGTGAAGCGCCACAAAAGCACCCTCGACCTCGGGTTGTTGTGTGATGCTCCAGTCACCTTTGCTTCCGCGAATCAATCGAATGACGGCGCCGCGGCGAATTTGTACCTTGGGGTTGGCTTTGTCTGCCAAGCCGGAAGTTGCCGGCTTGAGGCCCTCGCCTTGGACGGTGATGTTCTCACCAGATTGCAGCACGGCTACCACTTTGCGCGAGTTGGCTTCAAGCACGACGGCGGCTTTGAGCTCGTCGTTGTCAGGGTGCTCGACCAGGGCTTCGGCAATTCGCGCATCCAAATCTGCGGTGTTCGCGGGCAATTCAACGGTTGCTTCTGGGCCACGGTAAACCTGGCGCCGTTCAAAATCCATGATGCCTTTGCGCAGTGCACGGTAGGCCGCAAGCTGCTCATTGGCGTTGACCGTCACGTAAACATTCAAGCCTCGGCTGTAGGTGTCGTTGCCATATTGGCTGAAGATCAACTGACGCGCCGCCTCGGCCACGTACTCGGAATGCACCGGGACTTCAGGCTGGGTGCGGTACTTCAGTACTTGTTGTTTCGCATCCTCGTGTTGCTGGGCGGTGATGAAACCGTTCTCCAGCATGCGATCAATGATGTATTGCTGCCGCTGCGAAGCGCGTTTTGGGTTGCTCACAGGGTTGTAGGCCGAGGGCGCTTTGGGCAATCCCGCGAGCATGGCTGCTTCGGCAACGGTCAGCTCCTTTAACGACTTGCCAAAATAAATGTCTGCTGCCGATGCAAATCCGTAGGCTCGCTGACCCAAGAAAATTTGGTTCATGTAGACCTCCAAGATTTGATCCTTGCTCAGCAAAGTTTCAATCTTGAGCGCCAACAGAATCTCGTAAATCTTGCGCGTGACGGTTTTTTCGCTCGAAAGGTAGAAGTTTCTCGCCACCTGCATGGTGATCGTCGATGCGCCTTGTCGACCCATACCACCGAACTGGGAGAAACCAGCCCGCACGATGCCCTTGTAGTCGACACCGCTGTGGGAATAAAAACGAGCGTCCTCAATGGCGAGCACGGCATCTTTGACCACCTTGGGAATTTGCCCAATGGGTGTGAAGTCACGCCGCTCTTCGCCGAACTCACCCAGGAGCACGTTGTCTTGAGAGTAAATCCGCAGAGGCAGTTTGGGCCTGTAGTCGCTCAAGCCGGACACTTCGGGCAAATTCGGATAGGCCACCGCCAAAGCAATGGTCACCAACAAGAGGGTGGCCAGCATGCCCGCAGCGACCAGCCCACAGAGCCAACCACCTAACCAGAGCAAACCCCTAACCCAAGGCGACGAGGATATTGACATGGTTGGGTAAGGGTTGGGGTCGGTGGGATCCCGGCGAGGGGATACAGGAGGGGCGTGCGAAACACCGCAGTGCGCAACGGATTATAGAAAGGGTCCGCATCCGTTACCGCCATCCCATTAGTCAGGAGTAACAGTTCTGAAACAGTTGGCGTATTCCCTAAGGGTTCACCCGAAATTGTCGAAGTTCGAAAGCGTTTTCCGTCAGTGTTTCGCAACGAGCCGTATCGCTCGAAACAGGATTTCTCTTTGTTGAACAAGGACTTTACTGCTAGCATTCAAGTGAACTATTAACAAGCCAGCGCCTTTGTTGGCGCGTTGGGAGAAGGTGTCGTGAGCTTGCTGGACACGTTGTTAGGCCGAAAACACCCGCCAATGATTGGGCTGGACATTAGTTCGTCCAGCGTCAAACTCGTTGAATTGAGTCAAAACGCTTCGGGCGAGTATGTGCTGGAGCGATTTGCCTCGGAAACCTTTGAAAAGGGCTGGATTACTGACGGCCAAATCGAAAAATTCGACGAGGTGGCCGAGGCAGTCAAGCGCGTGGTCTCAAAAAGCGGAACCCGCACCAAGCAGGTGGTGCTCGCCATGCCTCAGTCGGCTGTGATCACTAAAAAGATCATGCTTCCCGCCGGTTTGCGGGAAGAAGAGCTTGAGATGCAGGTGGAATCAGAAGCCAACCAATACATTCCATTCTCTTTGGATGAGGTGAGTTTGGACTTTTGCGTGATTGGCCCGAGCCCGACGTCGGTCGGAGATGTGGAAGTTTTGATTGCGGCTTCCAGAAAAGACCGCGTTCAGGACCGACAAGGTCTGGCCGAGGCTGCTGGCCTCAAGCCAGCTATATTGGATATCGAGTCGCATGCCTCTCGTCTGGCCATGGGGCGAGTCATATCGGCCTTGCCCAACGAGGGCAAGGACGCCCTCGTCGCATTGTTTGAGATCGGGGCAGACACCACCAGCCTCAAAGTGCTGCGTGACGACGAAATGCTTTATGACCGTGACCAGGCTTTTGGCGGGGCACAATTGACTCAGTTGATCTCGCGCCAGTACGGCTTTTCTTTCGAGGAAGCGGAGCAGAAAAAGCTCGCTGCAGATTTGCCTGAGGACTACGAAACGACGATTCTTGCGCCGTTTGTCGACAGCCTGTCTCAGGAGATTGGCCGGGCGCTGCAGTATTTCTTTACCAGTACGCCGCACCACAAGGTTCACTACGTCATGTTGGCTGGTGGTACGGCCGCACTGCCAGGCCTGAAGGACCGCGTGACGGAGCTGACCGGCTTTGCCTCCATGGTGGTCAACCCTTTTGACAATATGCAGCTCGGTTCTGCGGTGCGCGAAAGCAAGCTGCGTCGAGAGGCATCCACTTACCTCACGGCTTGTGGCTTGGCCATGCGGAGGTTTTTGCAGTGATTCTGATTAACCTACTTCCGCACCGTGAGGAGCGACGCAAAAGGCGTGAGAAAGCCTTTATTGCCGGTCTCGTCGTTGCCGCGGCTCTTGGCTTGGTTGTGGTTGGTGTTTGGTACATGATTCTTCAGCAAATGATTGCTGGCCAGCAGCAACGCAACTCCTTCCTCACGTCTGAAATTCAAAAGCTCGAAGTGCAGATCAAGGACATCGCGTCGCTGCGCAGCGACATCGAGTCCCTGAAGGCCCGCCAGAAGGCGGTCGAGGACTTGCAAATTGATCGCAACGTACCAGTTTATTTGTTGAACGAGTTGGTGCGCCAAACACCTGAAGGCATTTACTTTACAAGCGTCAAACAAGACGGCCAGGTGCTCACGGTCAGTGGAATCGCCCAGACCAATGAACGTGTTTCCGAATTGCTCCGAAATACCAACAACAACTCTCCGTGGCTGGTGAAGCCGGAGCTAATTGAGATCAAAGTGGCGACCGTGCAAGCAGCCAACCGCGACCAACGTCGCCTGTTTGATTTCTCTATGAAGGTCAGCGTGAAGCGGCCGCAGGATCAGGCCGTCGTGCCAGAAGGCGGAGCTTCCGCTCCTACCCCGTCGGCAGCGCCAGTGGCAGCGAAAAAGGTCTGAGGTTTACATGGCGAACAGTCGATCATTCAACATGGACCTCAACTCGGTTTTTGAGGGCGCGGCCTCACAGTTCCGTGGACTCAATCCAAAGGAGCCGGGTCAATGGCCCATCATGCCCAAACTGGCCATGTGGTTGGCCTTGGCAGTCATGTTGGTCGTTTTGGGGTGGGTGTTCATTCTGTCGGATACGCACGATGCACTTGACGCGGAGCGTGCCAAAGAGCCGAATTTGAAACAGGACTATCGAGGCAAGCTTGCGCAGGCGGCCAATCTCAGTGAGCTTCGAAAGCAAAAGCTTCAAGTTGAAGAGTACGTTACACAGCTTGAGAAGCAACTCCCGGGCAAGGCGGAAATGGATGCCCTGTTGTCTGACATCAACCAGGCCGGTTTGGGGCGCGGCTTGCAATTCGAGTTTTTCAGGCCCGGTCAAGTGGTGGTCAAGGACTACTACGCAGAACAGCCGATTGGGGTCAAGGTATCTGGGCGCTACCACGACATTGGTGCGTTTGCGGCTGATATCGCCAACTTGTCGAGAATCGTGACCCTGCACAACATGCAAATCAACGCGGCCACCAAAGAGTCAGGTTCGGCGCTGACCATGGAGGCCACCGCAAGAACATACCGGTATCTTGATCAGACCGAAGTTCAGCAGGTCAAGGATGCCGCAGCAAAAGCCAAGGCGGGAGGCAATAAATGAGTCTCCAACAACGCGCATCAACCTTTTTCGCGTTCGCTGCGACAGCGTTCATCGTCATGAATATGGCTGGATGCAGTGGTGGTCAAGAAGAGCTTCAAGAGTGGATGGAGCTTCAAAGGCGTGAAGTCAAACCCAATGTCACGCCGCTGTTGCCTCCCAAAAAGTTCATCCCTGAACCTTATGCGGCATTCGACTCCGTAGAGCCCTTCAGCACCCAGAAGCTGACCGTCGCTTTGAAGCAGGAGACGAGGCAACCCAATTCACTGCTGGCCTCGGAAATCAATCGACGCAAGGAACCGCTGGAAGCCTATCCGCTGGACAGCATGGAAATGGTTGGAAGCGTCACCAAACAAGCAAGACCTACCGCTTTGCTGCGGGTGGACAAACTGCTTTACCAGGTCAAATTGGGTGACTATCTAGGGCAGAACTACGGAAAGATCACCAAGATTACCGAGACGGACATAGCTCTGAGAGAAATCGTTCAGGACGCTGCGGGCGAATGGATCGAGAGAAATACCACGCTGGAGCTCCAGGAGAAGGCGAAATGAAGAACATGGGAAATGACATGATTGCAACTCAGCGGGCTAGTGGGTGGAGCAGTTTGCGTTTTGGCTTGGTCGCTCTGGCGACACTCCTCGGCGCATCCTTCTCAGCATGGGCGCAAAACGCTGTTCAATCTATCAACAGCAGCCAGCAGGCTGGTGCTGATGTGATTCGTGTTGAGCTGACGCAGGCCTTGACCGAACTTCCAAAAGGTTTTGCCATTCAATCGCCACCACGTATCGCGATTGATTTGCCGGGTGTCTCGAACGGGGTTGGGAAACCCATGGTGGACGTCAATCAAGGCAATGTGCGGTCAATCAACATCGCTCAGTCTGGTGATAGGACACGTTTGGTTCTCAATCTCAAACAAGCGGCGAATTACCGCGCTGAATTGCAAGGCAAGGTGCTGATGCTGATAGTGGAAGCCACTGGATCAGGGGTTGCAGGGCCAGTAACGCCTGCGCAACCTGAGACGGTTCGATTCGCTGAAAACCTCAACCGGACACAGCTGCCGTTGCAAGGCATCGATTTCCGGCGCGGACCCGACGGATCAGGCCGGGTTGTCGTTGACTTGCCCAACAACCAAGTCGGCGTAGACATTCGTCAACAGGGCCAAGGACTTGTGGTCGAGTTTTTGCGGTCAAGTTTGCCTGACAGCCTACGTCGCCGTTTGGACGTGACGGACTTTGGTACGCCGGTGCAAGCGATCTCTACCACCCAAAGCGCCGACCGTGTCCGGATGGTCATTGAGTCGCGCGGAAATTGGGAGCACAGTGCTTATCAAACAGACAATCAGTTTGTGCTCGAAGTTCGCAACCAGGTTGTGGACCCGAACAAACTGGTCCAAGGCCCGGGTTTCACTGGCGAAAAGCTGTCTTTGAATTTCCAGAACATCGAGGTCAGGGCGCTGCTGCAGGTGATCGCCGACTTCACCAACTTCAACGTGGTGACTAGCGATACGGTCACAGGCAACGTGACTTTGCGTCTGAAAGATGTACCCTGGGATCAAGCGCTGGAAATCATCCTCCAATCCAAGTCGCTGGGTTTGCGCAAGTCCGGAAATGTGATCTTGATTGCTCCGAAGGACGAGTTGGCAGCGAAAGAAAAAGCTGACTTGGAGTCCAAGGCGCAGATAACCCAACTGGAGCCAGTGCGAACGCAAGCTTTCCAGTTGAACTACGCCAAAGCGGAAGCGGTGGCCAAAGGATTGACGGGGCAGAGTAACGGGGGCGACACAACCTCGAAAATCGTTTCACCGCGAGGCAGCGTGGTGTTCGAAACCCGCACCAATCAGCTTTTCGTGACTGACATACCGTCCAAGCTTGAGGAAATCCAGAGCCTTATAGCCAAGATCGATATCCCAGTTCGACAGGTTCTGATCGAGGCCCGTGTGATTGAGGCTGAAGACACCTTCGGGCGTTCTCTCGGGGTTCGGTTGGGCACCTCGGATCTCCGCGGAATTCGCGGAGGTGTGCCCGGATACAGTGTGGGTGGTGACAACAGGATCACAGTGGGTGGCAACATGAATGCCATCGGTGCACAAACGGTGCAAACCACGGCAACGACCGTGCCGTTCAATGACACTCAGTTCGTTAGTTTGCCCGCTAACCGACCCGGCAGCGCTTCAGCAAGCAGTTCGGTGGCCACTTTCGCTTTGTCGTTGTTTGGAGCGAGTTCCAACCGGTTCTTGAATCTGGAGATTTCGGCTTTGGAGGCAGATGGACGGGGCAAAGTAGTTTCAAGCCCTCGCATCATTACCGCCGACCAGGTCAAAGCTTTTATCAAGCAAGGTCAAAAGGTGCCGTTCCAAACAGCCACTTCAAGTGGTGCAACGGCGGCCACCTTCATTGAAGCCGTATTGAAACTCGAGGTAACCCCGCAGATAACGCCTGAAGGGAATGTGATTCTCGATGTTGAAGTTACCAAGGACAGCATTGCGGCAGCCGCTACCTCGTTGGGGGGCGCAGTGAACACAAAAGCGATCAAAACACAGGTCTTGGTTGAAAACGGTGGTACGGTCGTGATCGGCGGTATCTATGAACAAAACGACCGCGAGAGCACCACCAAGGTCCCATTTTTAGGCGACTTGCCTTACGTGGGTAACCTGTTCAAGTCCAAGGACAGAGTGCGCGATCGCACCGAGCTGTTGATTTTCCTCACGCCGAAAATCATCAGCGAACGTGAGTCATCGAGATAAGATTGATGCTGAATAGACCTACCCAGACTGTGATGCAACGGATACCGAACATGAAATCTATTAACTGGCTCGTCGCAAGCGCTTCGGCATGCGCAATTCTGTTGACCGCCTGTGGTGGCGGTGGTGGAAGCACGGGAAACTCACCATTCAATCCAAACACCGGGACCGTAGCCGCTGCCGACCTCAGCATCGTGCCAAGCGCCGCCCAGCTGGGCAATACCCCTTCATCAAAGGTAACACTTACCGTCACCGCACTTGACAGCGGCAAACGTGCAGTGCCAGAAGTCCCTGTGAAAATTTCAGTCGATCAGGGTAGCGACGCAGTGGTCACGCAGTTGACCTCGAACACGGACGCGCAAGGCAAGGTCACCGCTGATATCTCAGTTGGCACCAACCGGGCCAATCGATTGGTCAATATCGTGGTCACGAGTGGGAGCATCACGAAAACGACTTCCCTGCAAGTGGTCGGCGCAACCATCACCAGCACTGTTTCTCCGCCGGTACTGGAGCCGGGCGCTGCAGGAACTGTGCGGTACAGAGTGGTGGACCAAACAAGCAACGCAATGCCAGGACAACCCGTGCAAGTCAATGCTGCAGGGCTGAATCCCGCATCCGTCAATGGTGTCACCGACGTGAATGGAGAATACGTCTACCGGTACACCGGGTCTTCGAATTCAGGTGCCTACACCATCTCCGCGACCATCGCTGGCGCCAGCAGCGAACAGATTGTCAATGTGCAATCGGCTTTGTCCGTTCCTGCTGCCTCGGGTCTGATCACTTCTGCGTCGGTGTCGGCAAATCCGAGCGTAGTTCCAGTGAATACCAGCGGCACGGCAAACCGCACCGAAATCCGAGCGTTGTTTTTGGGTGCTGGAAATGCCCCAGTGAAAAATGTCAGAACCAGGTTCGACATAAACGGAGACGGGAACTCGATCGGGGGAACTATCGCCAGTGGCGGCAGCGTTCTTTATTCCGACTCGAACGGCATTGCAACGACAGCTTACATACCGGGATCGCGAACCAGCCCGACAGACGGTTTGTCGATCCGTGTCTGTTACGCGACAACCGATGCCGGCTTGGCAAACGGCGCCTGCCCCAATGCAGCATTTGTTTCTTTGACCGTGATCAACGATGCACTGGGCGTGACCATCGGCACTGACAATAGAATCATTGATAATGCCGCAAGACTGACCTATATACGAAAATACGTAGTTCAAGTTGTAGATTCGGCGGGATTGGCAAAGGCCGATGTCAACATTGCCGCCTCTGTTGATTTGCCACGGTTCTATAAGGGCTTTTATATCCTTAGTACGACTGGAGTCGGCGAAGCCGTGACTGTCCTCTGGACTCAACAACTAAGAGCCACTTGCAACAATGAGGATTTGAATCGCAACGGTGTGCTGGAAGTGGGTGAAGATCTTGACAGGGATGTGAGATTGGAGCCGGGCAAGTCCGATGTATCGATTCAATTGCTAGACCTCAAAACCGGAGCAGACGGAAAAGCAGTGCTGCAAATCGAATACCCCAAGAATTTCGCCAGTTGGGTGGCTGCCAAGATCACAGTATCTGCGTCGGGCATTCTCGGTACTGAGGGCCGGGCCAGCTATTTGGAGGATCCGGTTCGTGTACCGAACGACGTGCTGAAACAGGTAGAAGTGGATCCGCCATTCATCGTATCGCCTTACGGAGTCAGCGGCTTAGATATCGATATCGACGGTGTGACTCAAAACGCCTGTTATCGGAGTGACTGAACGTTGAAGACGGACGAAGATCTACAAAAGTAGCTGATGCCATCGGTAAGCTTTTGTAAATCAGATTGAGCAACGGACGATTCAGACGATATACAGGCAGACCTGCTGCTTCTTAGGAGACCTGCTGTGAATCGAATCTTGTCGTTGCCGCTGAACACCGTCACACCCGCGCAATTGCAGGCCCTTTCGAGGGGGCGGCATGAGACGGAGGTGACCGCGTTTGGCTCTGTGGTGTTGAACCATGGGATGGAGCCAGTGGAAATGCGGTTTTCCTCAGCGGAAAATCCTTTGAATGCAGGTGTGCGGGTGTATGTGTGGTGGAAGGGCGGCGGCTTCGTGTGTGCTCCGGCTGATGAAGTGGATGCACAAGCCGCCGAATCTGAACACGTCGCTCGCCGCGTTTCCGACGCACGTTCTGCACTGGCCGAGGCGCGCAAAGAGCGGGCTTCACGTTTTGGCGGACTGAACTCAGCGCCTATGCCCTTGGATGTGGATTTGGGCGCTCCCGACACCGTCAGCATCTATTGATTGTTGAGTTGCGCTTAAGGCCTCCCGGCTAGTTCAAGCCGATCAGGGTTTCCTTCGGTTTTCATTCGACAGTCCGATTTCGGCAGCCAGCGACGCCGGCAACTTGCCGAGTAACGCTTCCAATCCCTGTTTGGAATCCTCCGAAGCGCGGTTTGAGGCTTGCAGCAAAGGCCATTGCCGAAGCGTGAGCGCCTTGTAAAACGCCAAATGCTCGCCACCGAGGGTGTCCAGGGCGTCACAGTGTGTCTGTAGCACGCCCACATCGCCGCGAGAAAGCGGACCTGACAACGCTCCTGCGAGGCCGCGCTGGTCCACCGAGGCCAAGGTGCCCCTCGCCAAAGGGAGAAGCGCTTGCAGCGCTTGCGCCTCATCAACACCAAACTCACGCCATAGCTGCACCGCTTCGTGTAGCAAAGGCAATAGCAGGCTGGCGGCATAACCGGCGCTGGCGTGATAGAGCGCTCTGGCTCCCGCGGGCAGTACAAAGGGATGCATGCCCAACCCATGGGCCATCCCGTGCAGCGTCGTAGACAAGGCAGGACCCGCCTCAATCGCCACGCTGCTGCCGGGTAGATTGCGCAGCGCAGACTGTGGGTCTGAAAAAATCTGCAAGGGATGGAATCCTCCCACCTGCGCCCCTTGCGCGGCGGCAGCCGACAGCGCGAGCAGCTCGGTGGCCCCGCTGCAATGAACAACGGACTGACCTGCGTGCCAGGCAAGTTCAGAACACACTTTCGAAATGGCATCGTCCGTGACCGTTAAGAATACGAAAGCATGCTGGCTGGCCTCAGCCACCGTGACCGCCTGACAGCCAGGCAAAAGACAGGCCAAGGCCTGGGCCGAGTCCGTGTTTCGGCTGGCTATCGCCTTCACCGACCAGCCTGCGTTCGTGAGCGCCTGCGACAAAGCCCGCGCCACCCGCCCCGCACCAATGAAAGAGATATCGTTCATGCTGCGAGTTTAGAGATACTCCGCGTGTGGTCGCGCAGAAATAGCGCGACTCCCTTGCAGCCCAAAATCCTGAATCATGCTTGACTCCAAACCTGAATTCCACTGGGACGACCCACTGATGCTGGAGTCGCAACTGAGCGCCGATGAGCGGGCGGTGCGCGACGCCGCCCGGGCGTTCGCGCAAACACGACTGGCGCCAAAGGTCGTACAGGCCTTTCGCCATGAGCAAACCGATGCTTCGATATTTAGAGACATGGGCGTTGTGGGGCTCTTGGGTTGCACCATCCCCACCGTCTATGGGGGCGTAGGTTTGAACCAGGTTTGTTATGGACTGGTGGCCAGAGAAATCGAACGTGTGGACTCGGGCTACCGCTCCATGATGAGTGTGCAGAGCTCTTTGGTGATGGGCCCCATTTTTGACTTTGGCTTGGAAGCGCAACGTCAAAAATACCTGCCCAAGCTGGCCAGCGGCGAGTGGATCGGTTGTTTCGGATTGACCGAGCCTGACCACGGCTCAGACCCAGGCAGCATGACCACCAAGGCCAAAACAGTGCCCGGTGGTTATTCACTGAGCGGCAGCAAGATGTGGATCACCAATTCGCCCATCGCCGACGTGTTCGTGATCTGGGCCAAGGACGATACCGGTTCCATTCGCGGATTCATTCTGGAGAAGGGCTGGAAGGGCTTGAGTGCGCCGACAATTCAGGGCAAGGTGGGGCTGCGCACTTCCATCACCGGTGAAATCGTGATGGACGGGGTGTTCTGCCCCGAAGAGAATGCGCTGCCCGACGTGCGTGGCCTCAAAGGCCCGTTCACATGTTTGAACTCGGCGCGTTATGGCATTGCCTGGGGCGCGCTGGGTGCCGCCGAGGACTGCTGGCACCGCGCGCGCCAGTACGTGCTGGACCGCAAACAATTTGGCCGGGCATTGGCCGCGAACCAACTGGTGCAAAAGAAGCTGGTCGACATGCAAACCGAGATCACTCTCGGCCTGCAAGCTTGCTTGCGTTTGGGTCGCATGAAAGACGAAGGCAGCGCTACACCCGAGATCACCTCCATGCTCAAGCGCAACTCTTGCGGCAAAGCACTCGATGTGGCGCGTGCGGCCCGGGACATGCTGGGGGGCAATGGCATCTCCGATGAATACGGTGTGGCCAGGCACCTGGTGAACTTGGAAGTGGTCAACACCTACGAAGGCACACACGACATTCATGCCCTGATACTGGGGCGGGCCATGACGGGAATCGCGGCGTTTTGAACTGTGCCTCTGCGTGAGCACAGTCCATCAAACCCACAGCTTGCGCCAGCCTTCTAAACCGAGTTGCTGCAGGGTGGTGATGTTGCGGTCGACAATGGCGTCTGCGCCGTCAAAGTTTTGCATGGCGGCTTCAATGCTGGACTCGCGAAGCAGGTGCAGCATGGGGTAGGGCGAGCGGTTGGTGTGGTTTTCGATGGCGTTGGGTGCAGTGCCTGCGAACTGGTAGTGGGGGTGGAAGCTGGCGATTTGCAACACACCGTCTAAATCAAGTTCCAGCAAAGCCGCATCGGCCAAGTCTAAAAAATCGTTGTAGTCGAAAAAATCAGTCAGGACGTCAGGGTGAATCAAGAGCGTGGTTTCGACAACTTGCGGGTCCGCTTGCACCAGGTATTGCAATTCGCTCACCAGCGCCTCCAACAGGGCCTGCGGTTCAGTGACGTGGTTCACCACATAGCGAATTTGGTTTTTCAAATGCACCGCTTTGGCAAAAGGGCACAGTTGCAGGCCGATCACGGCGCGGGTGAGCCAGGTTTGGGTGGCGGCAATGAAAGTGTGGTCAGCGGACATAGACGCCAATTGTCCATGCAGTGCGGCTGCGTGCCAGCGCTTGTTAGGTTGGTACCGATGGGCACGACCAAGCTTGTCGTTCGCCGAATGTCTGGTGTTTTGGAGTTCTCAATGAAGCGTATTGCCCTGCTGCTGGCCACATGGTTGGTATTACCGCTGGCGCAGGCCGCCGTATTCAAAACCGACCACGTCACCGCCCAGTTGGTCGCCGAACACACGGCCGTGCAGCCTGGCCAAACCGTGCGGGTTGGCCTGAAGATTGACCACCAACCCCATTGGCATACCTACTGGCGCAACCCTGGCGATTCTGGTTTGCCGACCACGGTGAACTGGATGCTTCCGCCGGGGGCGCAGATCAGCGACATCCAGTGGCCTGTCCCCAAACGTTTACCGGTGGGGCCCTTGGTGAACTACGGCTATGAAGACCAGCTGCTGCTGCCGCAGACCCTGGTCGTGCCCATGAATGCCGTGCCAGGCACCACCCTTGTGCTTCGCGCTCAGGCCAACTGGTTGGTGTGCAAAGACGTCTGTATTCCCGAAGGCGGCGAGTTGAGTTTGCAACTGCCCGTGGTCGGCAAGGAGGTCATGCCCGGTTCCACAGCCCAATTGCCCACCTTTGACCAATTGGAGGCCGCCGCGCCTCGGGCATTGCAAGGCTGGACCACGAGCTTGCAGCGCGCTGGCAATGAGCTGCTGTTGACCTTCGATGCGCCAACACCTGCCGCGACAAGCCAGGCCAGGCCCGTGGGCGCCACGACCGTGGCCAGCGCACCGTGGCCCGTGGTTCACGTCTTTCCTTATTCCGAACAAGTGCTGGTGCCGGCACGCCATGAGGCCTACCGCACCGCAACGGGTTACGCCATCAAACTGGCTTTGATGGATGGTGCCAGCTTGCCTGCCGCCTTCAGTGGCGTCGTGGTGGCCCAAACCAAGGGCGATGACTTACCGCCGTTTTCCTGGGCCTCATTGCCGCAAAAGGCGGGTGAATTCAATGCCCCTGTGGAAGTGGTGACTGCACTGCGCTGGCCGCAAGGCGCGGAGAAGCTCGCCGACACCGGGCCTCAGGGGGATCCTGTCTCACTGCGCGGCGGTGGACTTGCGAGTACCGGGTTGCTGTCGTGGCTGCTGACCTTGGCCCTGGCCTTTGTCGGCGGCATGTTGCTCAACCTCATGCCCTGTGTGTTTCCTGTGCTGTCGATCAAACTGCTGTCGGCATCGAAGCAAGGGGAGGGCGCCGCCAGCAACAAACGCCAACACGCACTGGCCTACAGCCTGGGCGTGGTGCTCACCTTCTTGGCCCTGGCTGCCTTGCTCTTGACCCTGCGTTCTGCGGGGCAAGCCGTGGGTTGGGGTTTCCAGTTGCAAGAGCCCTGGGTGGTGCTCGGCCAGGCCATGTTGTTCTTTCTGTTGGGGTTGAACTTGCTCGGCACGTTTGAATGGAGCCTGTGGTTGCCCTCGGGCCTTTCCAGTTGGCGCGCACGACAACCTGGGGTCGATGCCTTTGCTTCGGGTGTACTTGCAGTGGTGGCCGCCAGCCCCTGCACGGCGCCCTTCATGGGCGCGGCGTTGGGGTTTGCCGTCACGCAATCGGCAGCAACCGCCTTGTTGGTGTTTGCGGTGCTCGGCGCCGGCATGGCCGCGCCCTATGCCGCCTTGGTGTTGTTGCCCGGCTGGCGCGAGCGTTTGCCCAAGCCAGGGGCGTGGATGCTGCACCTCAAGCAACTGCTCGGATTTCCCATGTTCCTCACCGTGTTGTGGTTGTTGTGGGTACTGGGCCAGCAGGTGGGGGTGGACGGTTTGATCGCGGCCACACTGTGTTTGTTGGCCCTGGGTTTTGCGCTGTGGTTGTTGGGTGTGTGGAAGCGTCATCCCGCTTGGGCGCGTGGCCTGGCCCTGAGTGTGGTTGTGTTCTCGCTGTGGTTGGCCTCTCCGCTGCAAGGCTCCCAGCAGTCCCCAACGGTGGCGCAAGGCGCCGGGTTGGCTGGGGGGGCTGGTGGTGCCAACGGCCGCAGTGCCGATGCCAACTGGGGTGCTTATGACCCGGCCCAAATCGACATTCACGTTGCCAAGGGTCAAGCTGTGTTTGTGGAGTTCACGGCGGCTTGGTGTGTCAGCTGCCAGGTCAACAAGAAACTGGTGCTCAATACCGCAGACACCCAACGGGCGTTCTCCAAGGCAGGCGTCGTGCTCATGCGCGCCGACTGGACCAACCGCGACGCCAAAATCACCGAAGCCCTGGCCCGCCTGGGCCGCAGCGGCGTGCCGGTCTATGTGCTGTACCGGCCTGGCAAAGCGCCTTTGCTGTTGCCTGAGGTGTTGACCTTTGGGCTGGTCCGTGAGGCGTTGGGGACGTTGTAGCAATGGCGGCGCGATGGTGTTAACCGTTTGAAATTCAACCACCACCCAGTCGGACGTATTGACCGGTGGATCGAAAAGACTCAACGTGATTTCGCACTCGGAGAAATCATGACCGCCAAGAAGGCAGCGCTGGCGATGAGCCCCCAAACAACGGACCAGGAGCTGGCCGCCAAGACGACGGGTATCAGCGCAGGGGTCAGGAAGGCCGAACCGAAGATTGTCATTCCCATGATTCCCAGCGCCGTTCCCGCGCGGTCCGCTCCAGCCATTGCTGCGGCTTCTGTGTAGGCCACGCCGTGCCACGCGCTGGCGAGAAGCCCGACCAGGAAGAGCAGCGGAACAACCCGTTGGAGGTCGGCATCAGTGGACGCCGCCAGACCAATGGCCACGACACCCGTCGACAGTCCAAGCCAGCGCACCAGTGTCCGTCGATCATGTCCTCGATCAGAAAGTTGTCCGACCAAAATTCGGGCGACGGCGCCACCGATCTGGACCGCCACGATGGCAGCGACGATGGTGGAAAGACTCGCAGCCTTTAGATCGTGCAGAAACACACCGCCAAATGTCAGAACGGCCAGCTGTGGCGCCGTCAGCAGAGCTGAAGCGATTGCCAAGCGCCAAATGTCGAATCGCCGCAGCGGGGAGCGGGCCTCGGTGGTGACCGGTGCGGGAGCGGTTTGCGCAGTGGCCAGCGGTTCGTGTAGCCAGATCCATGTCATCAATGCGCTCAACGCGCAGAACGCGGCCAACGCCGCGAAAACCCATCGGAAGCCGTGGTTTTGGGCCAACCACGGTAACAACGCGGCACCAATGGCGCCGCCTACAGGGATCGCCGTTTGCCGAATGCTCATCGCCAATCCGCGTTTGCTGTCGCTAAACCAGACCATGATCGCGCGCCCAGAAGAAGAATTGACGCTGCCCCCCAGAACGCCGACCAGCGCCAGACTTGCACCAAGCAACAAACTGCTCGGCACGTGCTGCTGGTCTGGTACGACGAACAATGCCATCGACGTCAGCGTCAATGCTGTCGTCAACAATCCGGTCAGCAACACCTTTCGATCTCCGAATACATCGGTGAGCAACCCCCAGATGAGCTCCGAGAACGTCACTCCGAGCGCGATGCAACCGAGTATCAACCCCAGTTGCTCAGTCGTCATCTGATAGGCGCTGCGCATGAGCACGGCCGTGACCGGCACGCCGGCAAACGCCGCCGCAAAGCTGGCTTGTGCCGCAAAGGCGACGCCGAGAACGACCCACTTGTGGTGCGAGCCGTGGTGCTTGATTGCGGTGCCGAGCGTGGAGTGACTTGATAACTTAAAAGATGACATTGGCTGCCTTTTGTACCTACTAGTAGGTTTACTGTAACACGATACCGACCAGTAGGTACAATCAACAAATGAGCACATCCATTGATAAGCTGATTGAGACTGCGCAGGCCTTGCTGTGGGAGAGGGGATACATCGGCATGAGTCCACGGGCGATACAGGATCGTGCCGGCGTAGGACAAGGAAGCATGTACCACCACTTTCGTTCCAAGGCGGCGTTGGCGGTGGCGGCAGAGGAGCGCACAGCCTCGGAACTGAAGGCAGAAATGGACACGCTTTTGTCACGCCCACCAGCGGACCCGATGACCCGTCTGGTGAAGTTTCTTCGGCTGGAGCGTGACATCCTCAAAGGCTGCCGGATCGGACGCCTTGTGGCTGATCCTGAGGTTGTCGCTGATGAAGCGTTGCGCAAACCGCTGGACGAGACATTTGCCTGGATGACAGACCGTGTTGCGGGTTTGATCCACGAAGCGCAGGCCAGCGGCCAATTGTCGAAGGCATTGGATGCCCAAGAGATTGCGACCACCATCCTGGCTGTGCGCCAAGGAGGGTATGTCTTGGCACGCGCCGCCCAATCCATTCGACCCTATGAGCAAGGTATTGAGGGGTTGGTCGCACTCTTGGCGACGAAGAGCGCATAGGAGCCTGCGCGGCAGAAGGTCGTCAGCTGCAACGTGCGAGAAACCGGTCCATTTTGGTATCACCTCTTGCGCCCAGGGGGCTACCCTGAGTTTGTCGGTGCTACCAAACTGTCCTCGGTTTTCTCACGTTCGGCTTCGCCGCTCCTCGAGAACGCTTCGGCGCCTTCTGCCGAGCAGACTCCTGGCCCGAATATTTCACCAGGTCGCTTTTCTTGAGTCCCGCAACACCGCATGAATGCTTGTCGTGGTGGCTTCGAGTGCCAAGTCCAATTTGGTCCGAGCGCGACGCACCCATGCAACGGCGCCTGGCCGGCCGGATACGGCCTCAACTCCTCGCCAAGGCCGACGGGCCTTGGCAGCGGCCGTCTCGACCGCCCCGTCTCGCCCATGCACCGCCGCATGGGCGCGTCCCTGGTGAGATATGTGGGCTAGCACCGCCTCTGGCTCGTCATGGTGTGAGGGGGGTGGCGTGTCATGAATTTGGTAACGCTCAATAGATCCTCATTCCTACAGCCGAGTCATGGGTTGGTGAAACCGATTCGAGCTGCAGATCACGAGGCCCGGTATCGGGTCCAGATGAATTTCATAGGGAGCCCGCAGGCGTTGCAAAGCGAGGTTGAGTGCAGCGTGGGTTGCCACCTTGGCGGGCAAGGTTTTGTAGCTTGTCACTCGCGGCCAACAACCGCCGCTACAGATGATTCTCTGGTGTGAGCGGCTCCAACAACGTGCCCAACCAGCGCAACCACCAAGACGAATCGGGCTCGTCGGTGAGAACCACTTGGCCGTCGCTGTCCGGTGCCACCCACTCGTAGCCTTGGCCGTCGGCCCGCAACCGCACCTGGTAGGCGCCGTGCAAACGATCAATGTCGATCAGTCGCATCAGCTCCTCGGCCAACTGCGGGCTGTCGATCACTGCACCCAGCTCGGTGTTGATGGTGGCTGAACGTGGGTCCAGGTTCATGGAGCCGATGTAGGAGACCCGCCGGTCAATCACCAGCGACTTGGCATGCAAGCGCCCCAACGATGCGCCGAAGAGGAACATGCGCATGTTGTCTTTCACACGTCGGTGGCTCAACTCGTAAAGTTCGACGCCCATTTTCAGCAGGGGCTCGCGGTAGCGCGAATAACCGAGGTGCACCAGTGGCTCGTCGGTGGACGCTAGTGAATTGGTCAGCACACTGACCTTTACCCCTTTGCCACGCAATTCGGCAAACAGGCCCATGCCGACACGACCCGGTATGAAGTAGGGCGACGAAGCCAAAACCTCCTGCCGGGCCATCCGCATGGCCTCGAACACGTTGTAGGTGACGCTGGTTTCCATCAGCTCGCCCCCGGCAGCGCCTTCGAAGGGCTTGTCGGGATGGTCGGCAAACACATAGGCCGAGCCCCAAACCAACCGCAGCGCACCGGCGTCCAGATCTGGACCTATTGGCCCATATCCCAGCACATCGCGTTCTGGAAGCGGCCCGGGTGGCGGCGTGTTGTCGATTTGGGTGGCCGTTGCAAAGCTGGCGCGTCTTTGCTCGGGCGTTCCGCTGGGGCCAACGATGGCCTGCAAAGGAAACACGGCTTCGCTGTTCCAGTACCGGTCAAACAGCGCCTGCAGCGCGGGCAGCACACGGCCGGCGACCAGGGCGTCGACATCAATGAAGTTGTCTGATTCCTTGCGCAAGTAATACTCGTCGGCGATGTTGCGCCCGCCGATAACGGCCCAGGCCCCATCGGCGATGAACATTTTGTTGTGCATGCGGTGGTTGATCCGCCCCCACTCCCAGGGCGCAGCCAGAAAGCGCCCGCCGGGGCCGGCACCCCGTGCCATGGTGAAGGGGTTGTACAGACGCACCTCCACGTTCGGGTGAGCCGCAAAACCCATGAACAAAGCGTCTGCCCCACCGGTGTAAAGGTCATCAATCAGCAGGCGAACTCGAACGCCTCGTTCGGCGGCGTCGCGCAGTTGCCGCAACAGCCACCGGCCGGTTTGATCATCGGCAAAGTGGTAGTACTGAACGTCGAGTGTCGCTTGGGCGCGCCGCGCCAATTGCCCGCGGGCATCCAATGAAAGGGTTCCGAGCGGCATCAGTCTGAAACCGCTGGCATCGGCCGCAGGTTGCCCCACAGCCGCCGCACGTGCCAACGGCGTTTTTGCATCGGCGGCCACTGCATGGCTGGCGATGGCACTGCGGTCGATCATGGGCAAGCTGCCGCACCCACAAAGGGTCAGCGCAGCGGTCAACAGCAAGATGGACTGCCGTCGGCCCGACCACTGGCGCCAGATGCGCCCACCAAGCACTGCGCTTGTCTCGATCGCCATCTCGACTCCTTGGGATGTCCCCGCTGGGGTTTTTGTGGGTGCTGTCGGTTGGTCCCAGCTGTAGCTGGCTATTGGCTTCGTCGCTTGACTTGGTGGTTTCCTTACGCTTTTCGTCGGACTGCCAGGCGGTGTCCAGCTCGGCGTCGGTGGTGGTCGAGAAAGGGGGTGATGGTGTGTGCCATGAAGATCTCGGAGGCTGTGGGTGCGGTCAGGATTCGTCAAATGACGTAGCCATGCCATCGCCAGTGACCGACTTTATCGAAGCGCGGCCCCCACCATTCCGATAGAGTCAAGCTCCATCACTTGACTTTGTTCCCACCCCGTCCATGACCGAGCAAAAAATCGAGGTCTACCCCCATGCCGCTGGTGGTTGGGGCGCTCTCAAAAGTGTGGCCAAGCAGCTGATACGCCAACGTATTGCCGCCAAGGGCGCGCGCACCTTGCTCTCGGCCAACCAGCCCGATGGTTTTGATTGCCCCGGCTGTGCTTGGCCTGACCGTGACCACACCTCGACCTTTGAGTTCTGCGAAAACGGCGTGAAGGCCGTGGCGTCTGAAGCCACAGCCAAACGCGCAACGCCTGAGGTGATCGGTTCTCGCACGGTGAGCGAGTGGGCCAAGGCCTCGGACTTTGAACTGGAAGAACAAGGTCGCCTGACGCGTCCCTTGGTTTACAACGCCAGCCTTGATCGCTACGAGGCCATAACCTGGGACGCTGCGTTTGTTTTGATCGCGCAAGAGCTGAACGTGCTGGCGCACCCCAACCAAGCCCTGTTCTACACCTCGGGCCGCACCAGCAACGAGGCGGCGTTTTTGTACCAACTCTTTGTGCGCGAGTTCGGCACCAACAACTTCCCCGACTGCTCCAACATGTGCCACGAGCCCAGCGGTGTGGCGCTCAAGCCCACGATAGGCGTGGGCAAAGGCACAGTGACCTTGGCCGACTTTGAAGTGGCCGATGCCATCTTCATCTTCGGCCAGAACCCAGGCACCAACCACCCGCGCATGTTGGGCGAGTTGCGCTCGGCGGCCAAACGCGGTGCACGCATCGTGAGTTTCAACCCGCTGCGCGAGCGCGGCTTGGAGCGGTTTGCCAATCCGCAGAACGCTTTTGAGATGGCCACCGGTGGCTCCACCGCCATCAGCTCGCATTACTTTCAAGTGCGCATCGGCGGTGATTTCGCCGCCGTGAAGGGCTTGTGCAAACGCCTGTTGGAGTTGGACGATGCGGCGCAGACCGAGGGCAGGGCGCGTGTGCTGGATGTGGGCTTCATCGAAGACCACACCACGGGCTTCGAGGCTTTGGCCGCCAACTTACGCGACCAGCCTTGGGCGCTGCTCGAAGCCGCGTCTGGCCTCAGCTACGGCGAGTTGTGCATCGCTGCCGACGTCTATGCCCAAGCCAACAACACCATCTTTTGTTGGGGCATGGGCATCACCCAGCACCAGCATTCGGTGATGACGATTCAAATGCTGCTGAACCTGCTGCTGCTGCGCGGCAACCTGGGTCGGCCCGGCGCAGGTGCCTGCCCGGTGCGTGGCCACAGCAATGTGCAGGGCGACCGCACCATGGGAATTGATGAAAAACCCAGCCCGGCATTTCTCGACCGGTTGCAACAGGTGTTTGGGTTTGATCCACCCAGGCAACACGGCTTCGACACCGTGGGTGCGATTGCCGCCATGCACGCCGGCCGCGCCCAAGTGTTCTTCGGCATGGGCGGCAACTTCGCTGCGGCCACACCCGACACCGCCACCACCTGGGCCGGTCTGCGCCAATGCGCGCTCACCGTGCACGTGGCCACCAAGTTCAACCGCAGCCATTTGGTGCATGGCCGCAAAGCCTTGGTCCTGCCGTGTTTGGGGCGCACCGAAATTGATGTGCAAGCCGCGGGGCCCCAAAGCGTGTCGGTGGAAGACTCGATGAGCATGGTGCATTTGTCGTCGGGCTTGAATGCACCGGCGTCTGAGCACTTGTTGTCCGAACCCATGATCGTGGCGCGGTTGGCGCAGGCGACTCTCCCCCACAGCAACGTGCCATGGGCTTGGCTCGTGGAAGACTACGGCCGCATTCGCGACAAGATTGAAGCGGTGTTCGACGACTTTCATGGATTTAATGCGCGGGTTGCAGAACCTGGCGGCTTTCGGTTGCGCAACACCGCTTCCGAGCGGATCTGGAAAACCGCGTCCGGCAAGGCCGAGTTCCGTTGCCATGCCTTGCCCCAAGGCGACCAACAACAACGCGCCCGCGCGGTCGCCCCGAAAGGTGCGGTGGTGATGACGCTTGCCACGGTGCGTTCGCACGACCAATACAACACCACCATCTACGGGCTGGACGACCGCTACCGAGGCGTTTACGGCCAGCGCCGGGTCGTGTTCATGAATGAGGCTGACATGCAAGCCCAGGGTTTCAAAGCGGGCGACATCGTCAACATTCAAAGCGTGTTTGCAGAAGAGACCCCTCGGCAAGTCGACGGTTTTGTGCTCGTGGCCTACAACATTCCGCACGGCTGTTTGGCCAGCTACTACCCCGAGACCAATGCGCTGTTGCCGCTGTCCAGCGTGGCCGATGGCGTAGGCACGCCGACCTCGAAGGCCATCCCCGTGGTGTTGTGGGCCGCAGCGTCTTCGTTGCCAGCCACGCGCCAGGGCAACGAGATCAATCATGCTTGAACCCAGCGATGCGATACGCCGCTTGCCCGTGGTCAGGTTTGACGGGAAAACATCACAAGCCGACGACGACCAGCTGGCCGTTGAAGCACCGGTGGCGCTGGTGTTCAACGGCATCTCCCATGCAGTGATGATGGCCACACCGCAAGACCTGGAAGACCTGGCCCTGGGTTTTGCGCTGTCTGAAGGTTTGATTCAAAGCCGCGCCGAGTGCCGCGATGTGAATGTGCGCCACCAAACCGAAGGGTTTGAAGTGCAACTGGAAATTGCCTCGGGTGCCTTCGCCGCCTTCAAGCAGCGCAAACGCAGCATGGAAGGCCGCACCGGTTGTGGCCTGTGCGGGCTGGAGAGTTTGCAGCAACTCGATTTGCACGCGCTGCCGCGCCGCAGCCAAGCTGCTGCCGTTGTGCCGCCTGAACTGATCCAACGCGCCTTCGCCGCCTTGCCCGAACGCCAAGTCCTCAATGCCCAAACCGGCGCTTGCCACGCTGCCGCCTGGGTGCGAGAAGATGGCCATTTGACCCAGGTGCGTGAAGACGTGGGCCGCCACAACGCGCTCGACAAACTGTTGGGCGCACGCGCTTGGGCGGGTGAGTTGGCAGCCTTGGGTTTTGTCATCGTCTCAAGTCGCGCCAGCGTCGAGCTGGTGCGCAAATGTGCCCACCTCGGTGTAGGCGCTTTGGCCGCCATCTCCGCACCCACATCGCTGGCGGTGGAGGTCGCGCGCCAGGCGGGCATTCAGCTCTACGGCTTTTGCCGGGGCGAGCAGGTGGTGCACTACACCTCTTGAAGTGGCGGTTTTCGCCACCAGATAATCAACGGCTGCGCCCGGTGACCGTAAAGGTTGAGTCGGTTTTGCACCAACCCAGTTTTGAATTCACATCTGTTGCCCACCATGACCAAACAAACCCATTCCTTCCAAGCCGAAGTCAAACAAATCCTGCACCTGGTGACGCATGCGCTCTACTCGAACAAGGAAATTTTCTTGCGCGAGTTGGTGTCCAACGCGTCGGATGCCTGCGACAAGCTGCGTTTTGAGGCGCTGAACCGCGCCGAGTTGTTTGAAGACACGCCCAACCTGGAAGTGCGGGTGAGTTTTGATGCCGAGACTAAAACGCTGACCATCACGGACAACGGCATCGGCCTGTCCAGCGAGGAAGCGGCATCCAATTTGGGCACCATTGCCAAGAGCGGCACACGTGAGTTCATGGCGGCGCTGGAAGGTGACAAGAAAAAAGACGCCCAACTGATCGGCCAATTTGGCGTGGGTTTTTACAGCGGCTTCATCGTGGCCGACCGCATCACCGTGGAGTCGCGCCGCGCCGGTTTGCAGCCCGAAGAGGGCGTGCGCTGGAGTTCCGAAGGCGCCGGCGAGTACGAGTTGGAAACCATCACCCGTGCCGCGCGCGGTACCAGCGTGATTTTGCATTTGCGCGACGGCGAAGAAGAGTATTTGAGCGGCTGGAAACTGCGCAGCATCATCAGCAAATACTCCGACCACATCTCGCTGCCCATCTTGATGCAAAAAGAAGAATGGGACGCCGAGGCGCAAAAGCAGGTCAAACAAGAAGAGTGGACACCGGTCAACAAAGCAGCGGCCCTGTGGACCCGCGCCAAGAGCGACATCACCCCAGAGCAATACGACGAGTTCTACAAACAAATCAGCTTCGACACGGAGGCGCCCTTGGCCACTACCCACAACCGAGTGGAAGGCCGCAGCGAATACACCCAACTGCTCTACGTTCCCGCCAAAGCGCCCATGGACTTGTGGAACCGTGACAAACGCGGCGGTGTGAAGTTGTATGTGAAACGTGTCTTCATCATGGACGATGCCGAGGCGCTGATGCCCGTCTACCTGCGTTTCGTCAAAGGGGTGATCGACAGCAGCGACTTGCCGCTGAACGTGAGCCGCGAGCTGCTGCAAGAAAGCCGCGACGTGAAAGCCATCCGTGAAGGCTCGACCAAACGTGTCTTGAGCATGCTCGAATCACTGGCCGACAGTGAAGACGCAGCCGACCGGGAGAAGTACGCCAAGTTCTGGAAAGATTTTGGCAGTGTGCTCAAAGAAGGCATAGGCGAAGACTTTTCCAACCGCGAACGGCTGTCCAAACTGTTCCGGTTTGCGTCCACCCACGCTGATGAGGGCGTCTCGCTCACCGACTACGTCCAGCGCATGAAGGAAGGCCAAGACGCCGTCTACGTCATCACCGCCGACAGCCTGGCCGCGGCCAAGAGCAGTCCCCAGTTAGAGGTCTTCCGCAAAAAAGGCATCGAGGTGCTGCTGCTGATCGACCGCGTGGACGAGTGGTTACTCAGCCACCTCTACGAGTTCGATGGCCACCCCCTGCAAAGCGTGGCCAAGGGCGCTGTCGACCTGGGCAAGCTGCAAGACGAAGACGAGAAAAAACAAGCCGAAGAAGCCGCGACCGCTTTCAAACCCGTACTCGACCGTTTGAAAGAAACTCTCAAAGACCGCGCCAAAGACGTGCGCATCACCACCCGTTTGGTCGATTCACCCGCCTGTTTGGTGATGGAAGAAGGTGATATGAGCGGCCACCTGGCGCGCATGCTGAAACAGGCCGGGCAAGACGCACCCAAGGCACAGCCCATCCTGGAAGTGAACACCGAGCACGCCCTGGTCAAACGTTTGGAGAAGTCCGACCAGTTCGATGCCTTGGCCCACATCTTGTTCGACCAAGCCTTGCTCGCCGAAGGCGGGCAACTCGAAGACCCAGCGGCGTATGTGAAGCGGGTGAATGAGCTGTTGTTGGCGGCTTGATGGGCCAGTTGTGATGCAAGGGCTCAAGCCCCTTGCATCGCATCCAACTGATCCTGCAACTGGGTGATCTGTTCGGACCAGTAGGCGGA
Organism: Burkholderiales bacterium; assembly: GCA_031431125.1. Classification (GTDB taxonomy): domain Bacteria; phylum Pseudomonadota; class Gammaproteobacteria; order Burkholderiales; family Burkholderiaceae_C; genus JANPCX01. The sequence goes on along the minus strand of JANPCX010000040.1, from coordinate 73,987 downwards.
AGTACCGAACCACGGGAAAGCGGCTGGGAAAGCAGGGTCACTCCAGCGGCGTGCCAGCCAGGCGCTGTAATGAATGATGCGCAGGCTGCGCAGTGGTTCAATCAACGAAAGCTCGCGGTCGTCAAAGTCCATGAACTGCTCATAACCGGCCAGCAGCGCGCGCAGCTGGCCTTTGGCGGCTTGCGGATCACCCGAGAGCAGCATCCACAGGTCTTGCACTGAAGGACCCATCACCGCATCGTCGAGGTCCACGAAGTGTGGCCCGCTTTCAGTCCACAGCACATTGCCGACATGGCAATCGCCATGCAATCGAATGGCTGCTGCACTGCCTGCGCTTTGCAGTTCGTCGAAACGTTCTTGAGTGAGCTGGAGGACTTGGTTGACCAAAGTGGTCCACTGTTCTTGCCATTCGGGTGACACCACGTTGTGAGCCAGCAGGTAGTCGCGTGAGGCCAGTCCAAACTCCGCCACGGTCAGCGTGCGACGGTGCTTGAACGGCTGCTTGCGGCCGACGGCGTGCATGCGTCCGATGAAGCGGCCTATCCATTCCAACACCTGAGGATCTTCCAGCTCCGGAGATCGACCGGATCGACGTGGGCTGAGAGAAAACCGATGCGGCCCAGCAGCGGTGCGCACGGTCGCCAAGGTATTGGGCCCAGTTGACACCGTCGTTGCGCCGGCAGCCTGGGCTGCGGGTGTCAGCACGAGCGGCGCGATCACAGGGATGTCTTGCTCGGCCAGCTCTTGAGCGTAAGCGTGTTCTTCCAGAATTTGTGCGTCTGACCAGCGGTTAGGCCTGTAAAACTTGGCCACGACGACGGACTTGTCTTCCAAGAACACTTGAAAGACACGGTTCTCATACGAATTGAGTTGGATCAGTCGGCCATCACCAAAACAGCCTACTTCAGCCAAAGCGTCGAGCACGACGTCTGGCGTCAGCCCCTCGTAGGGTGTGTGGTTGTCCAAACTTTCTGGGTGCCGTGTCGCGGCGGGCGTCGTTTCATTGGGCATGGCCCGATGCTATCCCGCTATTTCTGAACCCTGCCCAAGCTGCAAGGAGCGCACTCAAGCGCCGCGTAACTGGGGTTTGCTGCCTGGCATGTCGTCGACCACGCCCGCGACGTCGTCGTCACGGTAGTGGGGGCGTTGGTCGCGTGGCGGTGCGGTGTGTTGCATCGCTTCTTCTGGAGGGTCTTCAGCAGCGAATTCCAGACCGCGCAAGCTGTCGAAACGACTGTCGGGTGCAAAGAAAGAGTCTTGGAAGGCGTTGGTGTCCTGCCACAAATGGGTGCGCTGTGCTCTGCGCGAGGCCACCGCTGTCACCAAGGATTCACGGGCTTGGCTCAAACCAGCCGGAACAGGCAGGCTTTGTGCTGGACTGAGCGGCGCTGTGCCCGCCTGTTGCGGCACCAGCTGGTGCAGCTCGTCCAAGGACGGTAGCTGGTCGGGGGGGCAGCGCAGATACTGAATTCGGCACGCCGCCAGCACAGACTGTTTGATCTGAATGATGCGGCGCGAGGTGCCGCGATCCAACTCCAAGTCGATGGCCGCCAAGACGCGCCCGTTGGCACTGCAAATCGCAAAACCGACGTGAATGGCGCCAAGCAGGTCGTACCAGTATCGGGTTTGGCTGGTATCCACAGGCTGGCAAAAACGAACCAAGGGCAGCTTGGAGAGAATGACATGCTGGGGAAGTGCGTCCCGCAGCAGACGGTAGGCGCGGCGCTCGTTGGTGTTGAACACGGGCCGCGGCGTCAGGGCCCAATCGGTGGGCAGCGGCAGCGGCTGTTTGCGCCGGCCCATGAGGCCCCAGTAGGTGACGGCCATCATCAGCAAACAGATTGCTGCGCCAGCCAAGATCCAGGTCGAATTACTCATCTACGGGGGGCGGTACTGCAATTAATCAAAATGGAAAGCGTTAGAGACTGTCTCATAGCTTCGCAGTGATCACAAACTTTGCTTGCGGGCATTGGTTCACCTAACGTGACAATATGTTACTTGGTCTGGTCCCGGAAAACATCCCCCTAAGCGAGGTGATTGAGGCCAAACAGCGGGAATCAAGCCCTCGTTTCTGAGTAGGGAGCGGTCAGGCTTTCTTGTCATTTGAGCCAAGACGGTCGGGTTGGTGCAAGCCACTGAGGTCTGTCGGGACGCCGGGGGTGTCGTCATGCGTCACACCCCATGCCGATCCCAACAGGTCTTGCAAGCCTTTGGCCTGCGCCTTGAACTGGTAGTTCAGCTCGGCTGCTTGATCCACCAAGGCCTCTTCGAGATGTGATGCCAAGTTGTCATCGGGGAGCGCCAGCCATGCTTCGCTCTCATTGGCCTGCCGCTTGACCACCGCACCCGAACGACGGGCAATTTTCAGCATGGCGTCGTTTTCCGACAGCGCGTGTATGAAGAGAGCGTCCACATTGCGGTTGCGGGCGTGCAAGACGGCGTGATCAAATAGCTGGCTTCCGTAGCCTCGCCCGCGTTTGCTCGGCAACACCGAAACCCCGAACTCCGCCATTCGGTTGGTCACATGTCCCGCACTGGAGGGTGGGTAGGCCAGATGAGCCATGGCAATCAATGCCAGGTGTCGATTGAAAATCCCAAATACCTCGTCGCGTTCAAAGTCCAGCATGTCTACGTACTTGCGAACTTGGGCTGGGCTCGCGATGTATCCAAAGCGCAAATAAAGATCGTGTGCCGGCAGGCTTAGCAGGTGCTGCGCAATACGATCACGGTGGCGCGGTGCCAATGCCCGTATCGGAACCCAGGTCCACAAACGTTCGTACAGCGGCGCCTTCTTGGGCGGCGGGGTCGGGCCGTCCTTGGGCTGTGGACTGACGGCATCGCTGTCCTCGGCTTGGAGCGGTTCAAATTCAGCAACCAAATCGGATGGCGCGTGGCGGCTTGGTGTTTCCATGGGGTAGTTACTCCGGCAATGCCTGGGTTGCTGCATCATATCGGGTTTACCCTAGGCTGACGCCACTAATGTGCTCTCGCTTCGAAGCGTATTGGCGGTCGTCACCACGCGATGGTCTGCGGCGCGGCACCGCTCGAAGGCCCAAGGAAACTGCCGAGTGGCATTTTTGGCGGCGAAGCTGATATAATTCTGGGTTCTCCCTGATGTGTCCGGGGGAGCTGCAGCAGCGACGAGTTGTTGCGTCACTGTATTGCCACCTAAGAGGCCGCCATCCTTAAGAAGCGGTACCGACCGTGTGCAGTTCAGTGGTACAGGACAAAATTAACTCATCGAAACACCATGAAAACCTTCAGCGCCAAACCGGCCGAAGTGACGCATGAGTGGTTTGTGATTGACGCGACCGATAAGGTTCTCGGACGGGTGGCCAGTGAAGTCGCCCTCCGCTTGCGCGGCAAACACAAAGCCATTTACACGCCTCACGTCGACACCGGCGACTTCATCGTCATCGTTAACTCCGACAAAATCCGCGTGACTGGCAACAAAGCCAATGACAAGGTGTACTACTGTCACTCTGGTCATCCTGGTGGCATCCATGCCACCAAGTTCAAAGACATGCAAGCCAAGCACCCTACCCGTGCGATTGAGAAAGCCGTCAAAGGCATGCTCCCCAAGGGTCCGCTGGGTTACGCCATGATCAAGAAGCTGAAGGTTTATGCCGGTGCCTCGCATCCGCATACGGCTCAGCAGCCCAAAGTGCTGGACATCTAAGGAACCGTGATGATTGGAAATTGGAATTACGGAACGGGTCGGCGCAAATCGTCGGTCGCGCGTGTGTTCATCAAAAAGGGCACGGGTCAAATCATTGTCAACGGCAAACCCGTTGAGCAGTATTTTGGTCGTCAAACCTCGATCATGGTGGTGAAGCAGCCTTTGATGCTGACCTCCAACGAAGCGGCATTTGATGTCAAAGTCAATGTGCATGGCGGCGGCGAATCGGGCCAAGCCGGTGCAGTTCGTCATGGCATCACCCGCGCATTGATCGACTATGACGCGGCACTGAAGCCACCACTGAAACACGCTGGTTTTGTCACGCGTGATGCGCGTGAAGTTGAGCGTAAGAAGGTTGGTTTCCACGGCGCTCGTCGTCGTAAGCAGTTCAGCAAGCGCTAATTTCCTAACGCGCGAAAGAAGCTCTTGCAGCACATCACGACAGGCCGCTTTATTGCGGCCTGTTTTGTTTGAACGTCAGGTTTTCCTTCTAAACCATGCGCTGGAAACTACTGCGACGGCGACTGTCAGTGAGCGCACCTCGGATGATCGTGCGCAGTCATCTGCCTTGGCCGTTGCGCTGGGTGGCCCTGGCCTTGATGCTTGGCTTTTCTGCGGCTTTGGCCTTGTGGGCGTTTGAATTTGGCAAGGAGATCGCGGGCCTGGATCGCAACGCCAAGGCGGAGTTGCTGGAGCTGCGATCTCAAGCTGACAAGCTCAAGGCCGAGCGTGATGCCGCGGTGTCATCTGCCAACATTGCTGAAAGCAAGTGGAAAACAGATCAGGCCTCCTACGACAGCTTGGTGCAGCAGCTCAAGGCGTCGCAAACCGAGGTCATGGCCTTGAAGGCCGATTTAGGGTTTTTCGAACGGTTGATGCCCGCGAATTCCAGCGGATCAGACAACCAAGGAATCTCAGTTCGTGGACTGCAGCTTGAGCCACAAGCGCCAGGTCAGATGAGGTTTCAATTGCTGTTGATGCAACTTGGAAAAACCTTGCCTGAGTTTCAAGGACGCTACGAACTCACCCTCGCTGGCCAGCTCGATGGCAAGCCCTGGACCTGGGTTCCGCCGCCGACCAAAACGAACTTTGTTCTCAAGCAGTATTTGCGACTGGAGGGAATGATTGAATTTCCCGCCGTTGCCGTGGTAAAAAGCGTGACTGTCAAGGTGCTTGACGCGCAGGGTGCGGTCAAGGCGAGCCAAACCACAAAACTCTGAGAGGCTGGGCATATGTTGTTCATGCCCGTTGAAATAATTCTCAACCTCTGAGTCAGACAACTCCATAGGTGCGCACATGTTCAATAAGAAAAAACAACCACCGATTCGTACCTTGATTGGTGAAGGAACTGTGATCGAAGGGGCACTGAAGTTTTCCGAGGGCATGCGCATTGATGGCCATGTCAATGGCGATGTGACCGCGGTGGGAGACGGTGCCAGCATCTTGGTGATCAGCGAAAATGCCCGCGTTACCGGCAAGGTCATGGCCGGGCATGTGATCATCAGTGGCGAGGTGGTGGGCCCGGTGCATTCCGACGAGCTGTTGGAGTTGCAGCCCAAAGCCCGGGTTATTGGAAATATCAGCTATGGCGTGCTTGAAATGCACCAAGGTGCCTCCATTGATGGTGAGGTGCACCCCATCAAGGCTGATGCCGCCCCCGTGCTGAAGTTGGCTGCATCTGCGGCTGATGTTTGATTGAACCGTGAACAGAATCGTTAAAGACTTGAATTGAAGGAAATGCCATGAGCGCACTTGCACAACAAACCTCCACACCGAACACGGAGATTGCACCACCGGTGCCGTTGGTGTTCACCGACAGTGCCGCCTCCAAAGTGAAAGAGCTGGTTGATGAAGAGGGGAACCCCGAACTGAAGCTGCGGGTTTTTGTGCAGGGCGGCGGCTGTTCAGGTTTTCAGTACGGTTTCACCTTTGACGAGATCGTCAACGAAGACGATACCCAAATGAACAAGAACGGCGTCACACTCCTCATCGATGCGATGAGCTTGCAGTACCTGGCCGGTGCCGAGATCGACTACAAAGACGATCTACAAGGCGCACAGTTCGTCATCAAAAACCCCAATGCCACCACGACCTGTGGTTGTGGTTCAAGTTTTTCCGTCTGAGTCTTCACGCTTAAAAAAAGGCCACCGCAAGGTGGCCTTTGTATTGGTGGTGCCTGTGTGTGATCAACGCGCCGGATACAGCGCTCCGAGCACACGCGGTCCCTTCGCCCCAGTCACGGCGGGCACATTGCCCGGTATCCGGTGTTGATGTGCCCAGGCCAGCCACGCAAAAGCCGCGGCTTCGACTTGTTCTGGGGGCAAACCCAGTGCGGCGGTCGTTTCGACGCGGGTGCCGGGAAGCGCTTGGGTCAGCGCAGACATCAATGCCTTGTTGTATGCGCCACCGCCGCAAACATAGAGGGCTTGAACCTCGTTCATGGCGTGCCGCAATTCATGGGTGATGGATCGTGCGGTCAGGGCCAACAGGGTCGCTTGGACATCACTTGCGGGCACCGACCCGACGGGGCCCGCAGCTGTCAGCTTCTGATGCAGCCACTCGCTATTGAACAGATCTCGACCGGTACTTTTGGGGGCTGGCCGCGCAAAGTAAGGTTCGCTGAGGAAAATATCCAGCAACGCTTGATTGACCTGACCCTGTGCAGCCCAGCGACCTGCGTCATCGTAGGGCGCACCGGTGTGTTGTTGGCACCAATGGTCCATCAGCACATTGCCGGGCCCGCAATCCAGGCCCAAACAAGTGCCGTCGCGCTTGAGCAAACTCAGGTTGCTGATGCCTCCGACGTTCAGCACGGCACGGTCCACGCCGGGCTCCGCGAAGAGCGCATGATGGAAGGCGGGCACCAGGGGCGCGCCTTGCCCGCCAGCGGCCACATCTCGGCTGCGGAAATCAGCGATCACGTCGATGCCGCACCACTCGGCCAGCAAGGCTGGTTGGTTCAATTGCAGCGTGTAGCCCAAAGAACCATCTGCAAGACGAGGTAGGTGGCGTACTGTTTGTCCGTGGCTTGCAATGGCAGTGATCTGCTCAGGCTTGATCCCCGTGTCTTGTAGGAGACCGAGGACGGCCTGTGCATAAACCCGGGACACGGCGTTGGCGGCCAAGGCGGCGCGGTGCAACTCGTCGTCGCCTGTGCGGTTGAGCGACAGCAGCTCGTTCACCAGCATGGCGTTGTAGGGACGGTGCACATGGCCGATGACGGCGAGGGGCGAAGATGTTCCGGCACCGGCTTGCTTTGACGGGGGGGTGATTTGCACCAGCACTGCATCGACACCATCCATGGAAGTGCCAGACATCAGTCCGATGTACAGCTCCTGCATTTGCTCTGGCGTGACTGCGCTGGGCCGTGTTGCAGACGGAATCAAGTGGGGGCCTATTCGGCGATCCAGCCGTTCTCACCCAAGGTTTGGGCGGTGGCCAGTTTGGATTTGGACGCCTGTGCCAATTGCTGGAACTGAACACGGGCGGCGCCCGACAAAGACAATGCTTCTGCGCCCTTGGCCAAAATCATCGGATCGACATGTTCGTCCTTCACTTTCAGTTCGAAGTGAAGATGGGGACCGGTGGCCCAGCCTGTTGCGCCGACTGCGCCAATGTGGTCGCCTTGCCCCACTTTTTGACCCACTTTCACGTCGATTCGACTCAAGTGTGCGTAGAGCGTAGATTTGTCCGACGCATGTTTAATGGACACCACGTTGCCGTAACCGTTTTGCCAGCCGGCAAAATCCACGACACCGTCGGCCACCGTCCGCACGGGGGTTCCAGTGGGGGCACCGTAGTCCACCCCTTTGTGTTGGCGCCAGGTGTTCAAAATGGGGTGCAGGCGCATGGCAAAACCAGAGGTCACCCGCGAGAACTCCATGGGGCTGGCCAAGAAACTGCGTTGTTTGCTTTGGCCGTTCAAGTCGAAGTAAGCACCCTTGGCACTGCCTTCTTGGAACCACACAGCAGAGTAGCTGCGGCCTTTGTTGATGAACTCAGCCGCCAGTACCCTTCCTGTGCCTTGGTTCCAGGAAATAGTCTCGCCGTCTGCGGTTGGGATTTCATAGACCACGCTGAACGAATCACCTTTGCGCAGCTCGCGGTGGAAGTCGATGTCGGGGGAAAAAATTTCCGCCATTTGCACCGCGATGGGGTCGGGAATGTTGGCGGCATCGGTGGCAGCAAACAAGGACGAACGGATGCTGCCGCTGCCCAAGCGCCACTGGCTGCTCAAACCGATGGTCTCCGAGGTGCTGGTGAACGAGCCCAAACCATCGGGTCGAATCGATAGCCGGGTGAAGTGTGTGGCCACCAAATCGCTGCGCTCGGCCGGATAGCGCGCTACCAGCTCTTGCAGCTGACCTTGCGCATCGGTGCGTACTTGCACCATCTTGCCGCCACGCCCTGCCAGCAGTTTGCGTGCGGTGGGATCGTTGCGCACGAAGGCGGCGGCTTCGCGGTCAGATACCTGCAGTCGCCGCAAGAGGCTGTCCGCCGTGTCACTTGCTCGTGTCACATCGCCACGGAACAGCTGCAGATCCTGGCCGGCCAGTTGTTCCAACTGCGGACTGAGGTCCAAAGACGGCAGCGTTTGAGCCACAAGCCGCCTTGGCAGGTCGGAAGCATCCGGCACCATGGGCGCCAAACCGAACGCAGTTGCGGCAAAGCCAATCAGCACCACGACCAGCCCAGTGGTGATGCTGCGAGGGTGGTGCTGCAGCCAGCCGCTCAGGGTATTGAGCGCTTGGCTGGCTGGCAATTTGGTGCGACGGGCAGTATCCAACGGCATCAGTTTTTATGCGAGCACGGTGGCCCGATCAGCAGGCCGAGCAAAACAATGCCCAGCCGAGATTGCGGTGCGGCGAAGACCTGGCCACTAAAATCAGGTCTTGGCTCAATTTGCCGGGGATGCGACTGGCCGTAAACCAGGCGTCGATCCTGACAAAAACGAGGGCCGAGTATAACGGCCCCGGCTGTCCCACACGTCGGCAATAGCCCGAGTTCTGCCAAGGAAACCGGCCTCAAATTTCACATTAAAAAAATAAACATGGCATCCAGCACGGATTCATCAAAAAACTACCCCATTACAGAGCTTGTGGAGGAGGCTCTGGCCATCAGCCAACGCGGTTGCGAGGAGTTGCTGCCCTTGCCTGAATGGCAATTCAAATTGGCGCGTGCTGCGGCTTTGGGGGTGCCTCTTCGCATCAAGTTTGGCCTGGACCCCACTGCGCCGGATTTGCATCTGGGTCACTCGGTGGTGTTCAACAAACTGCGCCAGTTGCAAGACTTAGGGCACACCGTGATTCCGCTGATAGGCGATTTCACATCCATGATTGGCGACCCCTCTGGGCGCAACGCCACGCGGCCGCCTCTGACACGCGAGCAAATCGAGGCCAACGCCCAGACCTACTTCAATCAAATCAGCTTGGTGCTCGACATCGACCGTGCCGAGGTTCGTTACAACAGTGAATGGTGCGACGCGCTCGGCGCACGCGGCATGATTCAGTTGGCCGCGCAGTACACGGTGGCGCGCATGATGGAGCGCGACGATTTCTCCAAGCGTTTTGCCAGCAACACGCCCATCTCGGTCCACGAGTTTTTGTACCCCCTGGTGCAGGGCTATGACTCCGTGGCGCTGAAAAGCGATTTGGAATTGGGCGGTACGGACCAAAAGTTCAATTTGCTGATGGGGCGTCATCTGCAACAAGAAAAAGGGCAAGAGCCGCAATGCATCTTGACCATGCCTTTGTTGGAGGGCCTGGATGGCGTCGAAAAAATGTCCAAGAGCAAGGGCAACACCATCGGCATCACCGAACCTGCCAACGACATGTTCGCCAAGGTGCTGTCGATCAGCGACGACCTCATGTGGCGCTGGTTCCCGCTGCTGAGTTTTCGCAGTGAAGGTGACGTCGCGGAGTTGAAAGCCGAGGTCATGCTGGGGCGCAACCCCAAAGACGCCAAAGTCCTGTTGGCCAAAGAAATCACGGCGCGGTTTCACAGCAAAGCGGCGGCGGACGCAGCAGAACAAGACTTCATCAACCGCTCGCGAGGTGGCGTTCCCGCCGATATCCCTGAGGTGCAACTCAGCGGCTCCCCGATTGGCATCGGGGCTTTGCTGAAACAAGCGAACCTGGCCCCGTCCAGCACCGAGGGGCTGCGTCTGGTCGATGGCGGCGGTGTGCGCATTGATGGTGCGGTGGTGAGCGACCGCGGTCTGCGCTTGGGGCCGGGCAGCTATGTGGTTCAGGTGGGCAAACGTAAGTTTGCGCGGGTGTTGGTGACTTGATGCGCCGCAGAAGTTGGTTGGCTTGGTCTTTGCTCACTGCCAGCGCAGGGAGCCTGGCCCTTCCTCCGCCTGCGGAGCAGGCACGCATTGAGCGTTTGATACGTTTGATTGAGACCCACCCAAGCGCTCAGTTCGTGCGCAGTGGCAAAGCTTATTCTCCGAGTGAGGCAGGCCGCTTCTTGCGTGGCAAGCTTGCCAAAATGGGTGAGCATGTGAACACGGCGCAAGACTTTATCGATCAAATTGCATCCGCCTCCAGCACCACGGGCCAGGCCTATCAAATACGGCTCGCGGGTGGCCGTACCGTGCTGGTGGCGGCGTTCTTGGCCGACGAACTCAAGCGCATGGACCGCTGATTCGCCATGCTGGCGCCAAAGGCTATTGCATGATTGCGCTGATCCAAAGGGTGCTCAAGGCCCATGTGGAAATTGAAGGGTGCGTTGTTGGCGCCATCGAGCACGGCTTGTTGGTGCTGGTCTGCGCTGAGCCGCAAGACACCGAACTCACGGCCGACAAGTTGGTCGCCAAGTTGCTGAAGCTGCGCATCTTCAACGACGAGCAGGGCAAGATGAATCGCAGCGTGGTGGACGTGAAGGGCGGACTGCTCATCGTCAGCCAGTTCACGCTGGCTGCGGACACCGGCAGTGGTAACCGCCCCAGTTTCACTGGCGCCGCACCGGCGTTGCTCGGGCAAGTGCTCTACGAACGTGTGGTGGCTTGTGCGCGCAGCCAACATGCCCCTGTTGCCACCGGTCAGTTCGGTGCCGACATGCGTGTGCACTTGATTAACGATGGGCCGGTGACGATTCCGCTGCTTGTCCGACCCGATGCCAGGCCTTGATCCCACACCAGGACAAGGTGTCAGGGTTTTGCGTTTGTTGCGTATTGCTGCGGCTTTTGGTCGCGACGCGCCAATTCCCGTTCGAGAGCCAAGTAGGCACCCGTGTTGCCCGGAGATGGCAACAGCATGGCGACCTTTTCGACCGAGGCCATGAGTTTGACCAAGTCGGCACGGCTCAGTTTCTGCGCGGCTTCCTCAGAAACCAACACTTGAGCGGCGCGACTGCGTTCCCACAAATCGCTCGCGTAAGAAGTTGTAACTGAACAGAACAACAAAACTGCCAATATCGTTTTCATGTGAAACCCTTTGCAAACAAGGCCTGCAAGCCGATCGCCACCTTTTGAACTCGGCCGGCGAACACGCTGCGGGCCTTGGTCGTTACAGCGTGTATCAATTGTCAGCCTTTGGGCTTTCAACCCTGCGAGATACAGTTCACGACTGAGCGTCATTTGTCGCCTTGGCTGGTTCAAACCCAGCACTAGCGTGATGAACAGCACGGCCGCTTCCCCCATCTTTTCTGTGTGACCTTGGACCTCAAGATGAAAAAACTGAACTTGCTCGTTGTTTTGAGCGTTTCCGCCCTGGTTGCCGCTTGTTCCACATGGGTTGCAGACCCGGTCAGTCCGCAGCTTCAGGCCCAAGCGAAGGCGCTTTTTGCGCCGGTACAACCGGTGAGCGAGCAAGAGGTCAACACCCCCCAAGCCGTTCTAGGCCGTGCCCTTTTCTGGGATCAACGGGTGTCGCGTGACGGCAAAACCGCTTGCGCCAGTTGCCACGAGGCGGTGGACTGGAGTTCGGACAAACGTCGTTTCTCGATCAACGCCCGTGGCGTGCCCACCACCATGCACTCCCAGCCTGTTTTCCTGTCTCAAGAGCAGCCCTCGCTGCGCTGGTTGGGGGACCGCCGTGACGGGGCGCATCAAGCGCTAGGCTCCATCACTGGTTCCATGGGTTTTGACGATGCCAAGGCGGTGATCCCCGTCCTGAAGGGTTTGGGCTACGAGGACATGTTCCGCGCCAGCTACCCAGGTCAAGCGGACCCCGTCACACCCGAAAACTATGCCAAGGCTCTGGAGGTTTACCAGCGCACACTGCGCACCCCTGCGGCGTTCGACAAGTTCTTGAACGGCGAGACCAAGGCGCTCAACCCGCAGCAGGTGGTTGGCTTGGAAAAGTTTGTGGCCTATGGCTGTGTCGGTTGCCACAGTGGTGCACTGTTGGGCGGCAACGCCTTCCAGAAGTTTGGTCTGGTGAAAGACTACTGGTTAGCGACCGGCTCTGCGAAGGTCGAACCTGGCCGGTTCGCGGTGACCAAGAAGGACGAAGACAAACAAGTTTTTCGTGTGGCCATGTTGAGAAACATTGCCAAAACTGCGCCTTATTTTCATGACGGTTCGGTGGCGACGCTGGAAGACGCGGTGCGTGTGATGGCCGAGGTGCAGTTGGGTCGCAAGGCTCCGGACGCTGACGTCGCGGACATCGTTGCGTTCTTGGGCTCGTTGACCGGCGACATTCCCAAACACTACGCTGCACCAGCGCAATTGGTGGGTGCTGGTCCTGCTAAGTAGTTCAGTACATCAATCCCATGCAAGCAGCTACGCTGCCCGGTGTAGAAGAGTGCACCAACGGAAAGAGTTTTTGACTGGTCCGCGAACCAAGCTTGAGCTTTTTTGTGTATCTATGAGGCCAATTTAATGCTTTCGAAACGTTTCCATGGCGGGTGGTTTGCTGTCGCATTCCTGATGTCGAGTGTTCCTGTGTTGGCCCAGGTGGGTGTCTCGAGCGACACCATTCTGATTGGCCAAAGCGCCGGCTTCAGCGGGGGTCAGGCGGAATACAGCAAAGACATCAAGGCCGGCCTGGATGCTGCTTTTGCCGCGGCCAATCGAACGGGTGGGGTCAACGGCCGCCAGATCAAGCTGATCACCGAGGACGACGGCGGCAAGAAAGAGTCGGTCTTCGCGAATACCAAAAAACTCAATGAAACCCACCAGGTGTTGGCCCTCATTGGTTATACGAGTGGCGCGGGTACCGAGGCCAGCCTCGACTACATCACCAAGGCACAAATTCCTATCCTGTCGCCAGCGACTGGCAACATGGGCATCCGTTCCGCCCACAACCCCTATTTGTTCCACACCCGAGCGGGTTACCGCGAGGAGATGAGCAAAATCATCGGCAACCTGGCCAGCCTGGGCTACAAACGGTTCGCCTTGGCCTATCTCGGTGATGTAGGACCGGCCAACTTGAAGGCCATGCAGGACGCATTGGCGGCAAGTTCTCTTAGCGCCGTCTCTGTGGTTTCGCTGGATAGAAATGCCCAAGACTTCACCCCTCAAGTCAACCAACTGTTGGAATCCAAGCCCGAGATGGTGATTTTCATCAGCAACGCCAAGCCGATTGTGAAGATCGTGCAAGGCATGCGGGCCAAGGGATTTGGAGGGCAGTTTGCGACCAGTTCATTCTCCGGATCACGTGTGGTGGCTGACCTGGGAAAAAACGCACGCGGTTTGGTCATGATTCAAGTGTTGCCGCAGCCGCAAAAGGATCATTTGAAATTCCAGCAAGAGTTTCATGCGGACCTGCAGCGCGTGGCGCCCAACCTCAAACCCAACTACACCGTGCTGGAGGGCTACATTGCTGCTCGTGTCATGGTCGAAGGGCTCAAACGTGCGGGCAAAGACATCGATCGCGCCAAGTTGGTGGCTGCATTGGAAAGCATTTCGAACTTGAACCTTGGTGGTTACTACATGAACTTTTCCAAGACCAACCATGACGGTTCAAAGTTTGTCGACATGGGGGTGGTGGACCTGAGTGGTCGTTTGAGATTCTGAGGCCGGGATTTTCTGGCCTTTTAGCTGCAGGGCCGTGAAAAAAAGGCCACCCGAGGGTGGCCTTTTTCTATGTGTCGGCTGACCTGTCGCGGTTCTCAGTCTGCGTACTGTCCCGCCGCTTCGATGACCGTGCTCAGTTTGTTGATCTGGGTTCCCACGAATTTTTTGTGCTCGGCCATGTTGACTCGCGTCGGTCATGACCACAGCGCCCAGCGCTTCTTGACGTTTGATGAACTCGGTGTCCTTCAATGATGCTTTCAAAGCCGCGTTGAGTTTGTCCACCACAGGCTTGGAAACGCCTTTTCCAGCCATAAAGTGCGTGCCAAATCGTCACATCGAAAGCTTTCAAACCCAACTCGGTGACACACACCGTGTGGCGTGTGACTTTGCGGAAAACTGCTCAGCGCCGAAACACGCCTTCAGCGCTCACGATAGACAGTTCGGAAAAACGCAAACCTGTGTGATCGGTGGGGGTGAAACTCACCTCCAAGCCGCCAATGTCCACCTTGTTGAAGGTTTCCAGCGCTTTCTTGATATTGCTGCGCGTGATGTCATTGCCGCAGCGCTTCAGTGCCGCCACCAACACTTTGGCCGCCGCGAAACCTTCAAGCATTTGCGGTGTCACCTCGGCTATCTTCTTTCTTTCGGCGAGCTGCGATGCTTCTGCTGCCATGGCCACTTTGTAAGAGCGTGGCGAAGGAAATACCTGGCTCACGATCATGTTGGTGGCGTTTTCACCCATTTGTTTGATGAAACCCGCTGACGCGTTGTTGGACAGCGTGGCCACGGTGGCTGTTGATCCTGCCGCGCGCAATGCCTTCACACCCTCGGCCACTGTTGAACCTGTGCCGATGAAAATCACGGAAAGTGGCTTGGCTGCGGCGACTTTGGCAGCAATTTTCGTGAAGTCGGGCGCTTTTCGGTCAAAGAGCTCATAGGCTGCTGGCTCTTTGCCAAGTTCCTTGAAAACCTTCATCACACCTGGTGCAACGTCAGCGCCGAAAGAGTCGTTCACTTGAATCACCGCCACCGTCTGCGCCCCAGAAATGGACAGATGGCGTGTGAGGTGCTCCGCCTCTTTTTGGTAAGTGGCACGCACGTTAAACACCCAGGGATGCACAGGACTGTGCAGTGACATGGCCCCCGTGGAAGGCGCAATCAAACTGATGCCTGCGTCCTTGAGCAAAGGCATGATGGCTTCGGTGTGGGGCGTGCCGCGATTCAGAAACAAGGCAACAATTTTGCTGTCGGCAATCAGCTGCTTTGCATTGTCAGCAGCCAGTGCCGGGTCGAACTTGTCGTCCATCGACACCAATTCAATCTTCTGGCCATTGACGCCGCCCTGCGCATTGATCGCGTCAAAATAGAGCTGTGCACCCGCTGTGATCTCTTTAACGCCTGCTGCGGCTGTTCCAGTAAAGCCCGCTGTTTGTCCGATTTTGATTTGGGCTTGAACGTTGCCGGAGGTCAGCACAGCTGCCAAAACCAAGACAAATAGGTTGACTGAGAGTTTCAATTCAATTCCTCGGTGGGTGTTGTAACTGGGAGCCGTACAGCCAGCGATTGTGGCTGCCATCTGCGACTTTTTGATGGGAAGGCAGTCCAGCCTGAGGGGTCCGTCTGTTGAAAGATCAAAGTTCATCGGACCGAGATCAGGGAGTTTTGGGCATTGTTGCCGTGACCTTTTTCACGCGCACTGGGCATTCGCGCGTGTTCCCCACTGTAAAAACATGCAGGTCGGAGTACAACATCAAGTTACATGCAGACACATCATCCACCGTGTTGACTGTTGTGTGCGGCCATCACTTGAAGGGGGCTTTGAGATGTTCAAGCCAATCAACACGTTCTATGCACATTTCGTACAGTTTCTGCGGGAGGCTTCGTCATCCCGATCTGATTCATCAGTAGACGATACGCAAGCAGTGCTTTTGCAACATTTCCCGTTTTACCGAGCCCCTGCTTCCGTTCAAAACGGCAATATCCGCGTGGCCCCGCGTATTCATGCGGCCAAGGCCCAGGGCACCAAATATTGAACAGACTTGAGCTGACTCCACAGCACGCAGAGGCGATCGCGTAAATCGGGGGCGCAAATGGTCGGGAGACCATATCGGCGACTGCTGCGCCCCAACTAGGAGGATTTGCATACCGCCTTTCGGCGCTCCAAGCCCATAGAATGGGCGAGCCATCCTTCGGAGTGAGACAAGGGCTGGTGTACCTGAGTCCGTGGTGTCGCACAGTCGTGACATACTCCGCGGCCGTTACAACATGTGTGTGGCCGAAAAGTGGGCCCACCTCTCCCAGATGGAAACTGTGGTTTTGCTTGTCGCCGGGGCCCTTTCCGGTTTGATTGCGGGCTTAGTCGGTTTGGCAGGAGGAATCGTTGTTATACCCACACTGACGTGGCTGTATGGCAACGAGGTTCTGCACGACGCCATCGTTATCTCATGGTTCGTTGTGCTTTTCAATTCCATCGGCGCGGCGGCGAAACAGTATCGAATTCGCACGATGGAAGAAAGATCTGCGATCTTCGCAGGTGCGCGCAGTTTTGTTTTTGGAGTCGCGCTGTTCACACCTTTAGTTGCTGTGATGCTGGGCAGCGCTCAGCATCTGGTGACAACTGGGGTTGTGGCGGTATTGCAATTGTGTCTTGCTGCAGTAATGCTGTGGCCGATTGCCGAGTCTGAAGGTGTCAAAACTCGCAACAAGGCAATGGACTTTACTTTTGGTGGGCTGATTGGCGTTGTGTCCACCTTGATTGGTGTGGGTGGTGGGACGTACACCATTGCCTATTTTGTCTATGCGACAAAAAGCAAATTTCAAGATGCCATTGCCACCGCGAACATGACGGGGCTGTTGATCGGCGCCTTGTCGGTGACAGGTTACTTGGTTTCGTTGATCCAAAACAGCAATCCATCAACCGAGGCGGTTGCCGCAAGTCCAATCTCAGGGTGGGGCATGTGCTTGTTGGTGGTCAGCGGTGTTGTTTTCTCTTCGATTGGTGTTCGTTTGTCTCGCAGGCTCAACACGAAAACATTGCGGCAAATCATAGTGGTTGCGCTGATGATCTCCGCACTTCGTTTGCTGTTGTCGTGAACAAAAAAGGCCGCCACGATGGACGGCCTTTTCTCAAGGTAGGAGCTCCTCAACGGGGTTGAAGATGTTCAGGTCAGTCCGCGTACTGCCCCGCTGCCTTGATGATTGGCCCCCACTTGGCGGTTTCGGCTTCCACGAATTTCTTGTGGTCGGCACTGTTGACGCGAGCGTCGTTCACGATCACTGCGCCCAGCGCTTCTTGACGCTTAACGAAGTCCGCATCTTTCAGCGCCAGCTTCAGAGCGGCATTGAGTCTCTCAAGTACCGCCTTGGGTGTCCCCTTGGGCGCGTAAAAGGCGTGCCATGTGCTGACATTGAAGCCCTTCAAACCCGACTCGTCGAGGGTCGGCAGTTTGGCCAGTGCCGGTGTGGTCAAACGTTTTGACGTGCTTACCGCATAGGCCTTGACTTTGCCGGCTTCAATCTGGCCGCTGGTATTGGTCGTTTGATCGCACATCAAGTCAACTTGCCCCCCGAGCAGGTCGGTCATGGCCGGGCCCGTTCCTTTGTAAGGGATGGTGGTCATGTCAATTTGAATGGTGCTTTGAAACATGAGGCCGCACAGGTGCGATGCCGAACCCAAGCCTGCATTGGCGAGGTTGATCTTGCCCTTGTTGGCCTCCATCCATTTGAGCAACTCTTGGTAGTTGTTGGCGGGCAGCGTCGGGCGACCGATCAGGGTCATGGGAACTTCATTGATCACGCCGAGGTATTCAAAATCCTCCAGCGCTTTGTATGGCAAGGTGCGATACAGGGCTGGCGCTGTCGCCATACCCAGGTGCGTCACCAACAGGGTGTAGCCATCATTGCTCGACTTAGCAACTTTGGACGCTCCCAAAGTGCCGCCCGCACCGGCGGTATTTTCAACGACGATGGTGGCGTTATTGAGCGGCTTGCGCAGCGCCTCGGCCAAATCGCGCGCGACTTTGTCAGTAGGCCCTCCCGCGGCAAAGGGCACGATGATGGTGATGGGTTTGTCCGGGTAGTCTGCCCACGCAGCGGCAGAACCCAAGATGGCGGCGGTGGCCAAAAGCAGTCGTTTCATGGCGGATCTCCTTGTCAATTGCTGGCGCTGATTGAGTATGTTTGACACCGGCTGAGATTGCACCATGCGAACTCAGAAAGCCGATGTTGACCAATTGTGTAGCCGTAGCCGCATCCGTGCGTAACGGAAACTACTTAGTTATTCCTGGCTTTTTGGGAGGGCGAGCAGGCGGACTGTTTTTCAGCCCACCGGACGCTGATCGTCCACCACCTTGCCATCGTTGGGCAAACTGCCCAAGTCCGCAAACTGAACTTCCCCTCTGAGCTTGGTGATGTCGCGAATGCTGCTGATCAGTTGCTCGTTCAGTTGGGTTTTGGTTTCCTGGGGCAACGCTGCGGTTTCGACCCAGAGGGTCATGCGGTCTTGCGCCATCTCGCTGTCCACCACCAAACGCACGCGTCTCACCTCGGAGTGGCGGCTGGCGATGGTGGCGACCTGGGACGGGTGCACGAACATGCCCCGCACTTTCGCCGTTTGATCGGCACGACCAAGCCAGCCTCGAATGCGGGTATTGCTGCGACCCGTGGGGCAGGGGCCGGGAAGGACCGCCGACAGGTCGCCCGTGCCAAAACGAATCAAGGGGTAGTCGGGGTTGAGCGTGGTGACCACCACTTCGCCGACCTCGCCGTCGGGCAGTGTTTCGCCGGTGCCAGGGCGGACGATCTCCAAAATGACCTCTTCATCCAAGACCAAACCCTCTCGGGCCGCGGTTTCATAGGCGATCAGTCCGATATCGGCCGTGGCATAACACTGAAAGGCCTGTATGCCGCGCGCGAGCAGGCTGTCGCGCAGGCTGTTGGGAAAGGCCTCACCACCGACGACGGCGCGTTGAAGGCTGGGCAAGGCCACACCCACCTCGTCTGCTTTGTCCAGAATTATTTTCAGGAAACTGGGCGTGCCCGCATAAGCCGATGGGCGCAGTACACGCATGGCCTGCACCTGCATTTCGGTTTGTCCCGTGCCGGCTGGGAAAACGGTGCAACCCAGCGCATGGGCACCGGTTTCCATGAAGGAGCCCGCAGGGGTGAAGTGGTAGCTGAAGCTGTTGTGCACCAAGTCGCCCGCCCGAAAGCCCGCCGCAAACAGGGCTCGCGCCAAACGCCAGTAGTTGGGGGCGCGGCCTTCGGGTTCGTGGATGGGGCCGGGTGAGGCAAACACCCGCAAGGGGCGCTGAGTTTGTGGCGAGGTGCGTCCCCAGCCAACCGCCGCAAAACCACCGAACACGTCATGTTCAGCCGTCGCGTGCTGGCTCTCCATCAGTTCGTGTTTGCGCACTACCGGCAAGGTGGCCAGCGCGGCACGGGTGTTGATGTTGTCTGTGCGCAGACCATGCAAGCGCTGTTGGTAGGCGGGTGTGTGCTGTTTGGCGTGCTGGACTTGTTTGGCAAGACGTTGCATCAAGGCCGCCTCACGCTCGTTGGGCAAGCGGGTCTCCAGCAGGTCGTAGTGAGTGTTTGGGCTGAGGTGGTTCATGTGTTGTCCGACCGGGTTAGTCTTCGTCCACCCAACGCAACAAGCGTCGTTTGATTTCGTCTTGCAGTTTGCGAACGTCGGCACTGCTTTGGAGGGTTTGAACATCCCACTCGCAGCGCTGCGAGCGCCGTCTGGCAATGCGTGCGGTGATCACATTGGCTTGCACTTGAAGGTCCAGCACGGCGACACCTTGAAGTTCAAACCCCGAGCCCCTTTCGGTGAGCAAACGCAAATCGCGCACATGCCGCTTGAGTTGCTGCAGGGCGTCCATGGGTTTGAAGGAGGGTGGGGCGAAAAAGTCGTCGACCATGAACCACTCCGTCACGCCAACCAGCGCTTGCGGCGCTTATAGCTTTTGACGTCCTTGAAACTTTTTTTGTCGCTGCTACTTTTGCCCATGCCCAGGTAGAACTCCTTCACGTCTTCGTTCTCGCGCAGGCTGCTGGCGGCGCCGTCCATCACGATGCGGCCGTTTTCCAAGATGTAGCCGTAGTCGGCATAACGCAGCGCCATGTGGGTGTTTTGCTCGGCGAGCAAGAAGGTGACCTTCTCGCGTTGGTTCAGGTCTTTCACGATTTCAAAAACTTCCTCAACTATTTGCGGTGCAAGTCCCATGCTGGGTTCGTCCAGCAACACCATGCGGGGGTTGGCCATGAGGGCGCGGCCTATGGCACACATTTGTTGTTCACCACCCGAGGTGTAGGCGGCTTGCGATGTGCGGCGGGTTTTGAGGCGGGGGAAATAGTTGTAAACCTTTTCCAGCGTTTGTGCCACCGCGGCTTTGCCATCGCGCCGGGTGTAGGCGCCTGTCATCAGGTTTTCTTCTAAGGTGAGGTGGGCAAAGCAGTGGCGACCTTCCATGACCTGAATCACGCCGCGTTGCACCATGTCGGCGGTCGAGAGTTTCTCTATGCGCTCGCCGCGCAGCTCGATCGACCCCTTGGTGACTTCGCCGCGTTCACCGGCCAGCAGGTTGCTCACCGCCCGCAGGGTGGTGGTTTTGCCCGCCCCATTGCCACCCAAGAGTGCCACCACACCACCTTCGGGCACCTGCAGCGAGACGCCCTTGAGCACCAAGATGACATGGTTGTAGATGACTTCGATGCCGTTGACGTTGAGGAGGATGTTGGCGCTCATACCAGGTTCACCAAATTGAATTCGGAGCCGTCATTCCCACTTGCGCGGGAATGACGGGCTTGGGTGGGCATCACCACCGCCTGCTCTGCGCTGTGCAGTGGCTCAAGACTGGCAATCCGCCGGTGTGCGGCGGGTAAGTTTTTTCTCTGCTGCGTACTTCTCCGCCGACGCCTTCACCATGGGCCGGATGATTTGGTCGTCAGCCTGCAACCAGTCTGAGCTCCATGTGAACTTCGCGCCGTCCCAAGTGTGCACACGGGCCCAGGCCGAGCCCATGTGGTCGGAGCAGCTGGTGGACACCGGGCGCATCACGCCTTTGAAGCCCAAGGCATCCAGTTTGGCCTGCGTGAGGTTGAGGTTTTCATAACCCCAGCGTGCTTGTTCTCCGGTGATGACCTTGCCTTTGCCGAAACGTTCTTGCGCGGCACGCACGCCTTCCACCGCCAGCATCGCGCCCACCACGCCGCGCATGTAAAGCACGGTTCCTACTTCCTCTTTCGGGCCTGTGCCTTGGTTGGCACCATGCACTTTGGCCAAGATGTCTTTCACCACGGTTGCATCGAACTCTGAGCCGTGTTGCATCATCACGGCGCTATAGCCCTTGGCTGCGGCACCGATGTCTTTGAGGTCGGGCTCTGCACCTGACCACCACGTGCCATACATTTTCTCGCGGGGGTAACCCGTGGCCACGGCTTCTTTGATGGCGGTGGCCGTCATCACGCCCCAGGTTTGCATGACCACGAAGTCAGGGCGCTGTTGGCGCACTTGCAACCAGATGGATTTTTGTTCCACACCAGGTGCGGGCACGGGCAGCAGTTGCAGCTCAAAGCCGTGGGTTTGGGCGCGCTCGTTCATGATGGGCAGCAGCTCTTTGCCGAACGGACTGTCGTGGTAAACGACGGCTATTTTTTTGCCCTTGAGTTTGTCCCAGCCGCCTTCTTTTTTGGCAATGTGCTGCAAAACGGTGTCGCCCGCCACCCAGTAGTGACCAATCAAGGGGAAGTTCCACTTGAACACACCACCGTCGGCGGAATCGCTGCGGCCATAGCCCGAGGTGATCATTGGAATTTTGTCGGTGGGAACTTTTTCAGTCAGCGCAAAAGTGATGCCGGTGGACAGCGGCTGAAACACCGTGGCACCGCCGTGTTTGCCTTTGAGCCTTTCGTAACACTCCACACCGCGGTCGGTGGCGTAGGCGGTTTCGCACTCTTCCACCAGCGTCTTCACACCGTTGATGCCGCCGCGCAGGTTCACGAGCTTCATGTAGTCGGCATAACCGTTGGCGAACGGGGTGGCGTTCGGTGCGACAGGTCCGGTGCGGCCCGTCAGGCTGGGGAAAAACTGCACCTTCTCTTGGGCCCACAGGGCAGGTGAGGTGAGCAGTGCGGCGCTACTTGCTGCGGCGAGCAGGGCGGCGCGGGTGATGGATGTGAACTTCATGGCGTGTCTCCGGTGGATGGATCGGTGTTTGCACTTCTTTTGTTTTTTGTCTCTCGCCGGTCAGTGCGTTCCGACTCGAGTGGTCTTGAAAAAAACGGATCAATGCGGGAAAGGCCAGAGGCGCATTTTTTCTTTGCCTATGGACCACAAACGGGCCAAACCATGGGGTTCGACGATGAGAAAGAAAACAATCAGGGCACCAAAAATCATCAGCTCAGCATGGGCCACACCGGCTGTGGTGATGGTGACGCCGAGCAGGTTGCCCACTGCTGGCAGGGCTTGGCTCAGAAATATGGGCAGCAGCACAATGAAGGCTGCGCCAAAAAAGCTGCCCATGATGGAGCCCAAGCCGCCAATGATGACCATGAAGAGCAGCTGAAAACTGCGGTCGATGGAGAAGGCCGCAGGCTCCCACGAACCCAGGTGCACAAACCCCCAGAGTGCGCCGGCCACACCGACGATGAAGCTGCTCACCGCAAACGCGCTGAGCTTGGCGTAGACGGGCCGTATGCCGATGACGGCAGCAGCGACGTCCATGTCGCGTATCGCCATCCACTCGCGCCCAATGTGACCACGCACCAGGTTTTTGGCGGCCATGCCAAACACGATCAAAAAGCCCAAGCACAGCAGGTACTTCTCCAGCGGGGTGTTGATGGAAATTCCAAACACATTCATGTTGGAGATGGACACCGAGCCCGACGACGAGTTGTTGGTGAACCAGGAAATGCGCAGAAAAGCCCAGTCGCAAAAGAACTGCGCTGCGAGCGTGGCCACCGCCAAATAGAGCCCCTTGATGCGCAGCGATGGGATACCAAAAAGCACCCCCACCACGGTGGCACAAACACCACCGAGCAGCAGCGCCAACAACAAGGGCATGCCGTCAATGCGCACCGAAAAGTTGTAGGCCGCATAGGCGCCCACCGCCATGAAGGCCCCGGTGCCCAACGAGACCTGGCCGCAGTAACCGACGAGGATGTTCAAACCCAAGGCGGCCAGGGACAGAATCAAAAAGGGAATCAACAAGGCGCGGAACACGTACTCGTCAGCGAGCAGTGGCACGCCCACCAAGGCAAAGGCGAGCAACAAACCAATGGCGATGCGGTCTTGCGTGATGGGGAAGACCTGAGCGTCCGCCCGGTAGCTGGTTTTGAATTGGCCGTTTTCTCTGTAAAACATGGGCGTCTTTTTTACGATGCGTCGGCTGGGTGTTTCATGGATTGGCCCACCCACCTGTCATTCCCGCGAAGGCGGGAATCCAGTGGGTGGTCGCCAATGAATTGATGGATGCGGCCCGGTGCACTGCCTGGATTCCCGCTTTCGCGCGAATGACGGCGTCTCGGTTGATTTGGGCTAAACGCGGTCAATGATCTTCTGACTTCGGCCGCTGCGCTTAACTTGGCCAAGGCCAAGTGAGCCTGCGCCGAAAAATCATGTATTTTTTTCATACGCGGTCGATGATTTTTTCCCCAAAGAGGCCCTGCGGCCGCACCAGCAGCACAAAGAGAACCAGCACATACCCAAACCAAATTTCAATGCCCCCGCCGAGCATCGGGCCGATGTAAACCTCGGAGACTTTTTCTCCCACCCCCAAAATCAGGCCGCCCACAATGGCACCGGGTACCGAGGTCAGTCCGCCCAGGATCACCACCGGCAAGGCTTTGAGCGCCAGCACGCTGAGTGAGAACTGCACACCGAGTTTGCTGCCCCAAATCATTCCCGCGACCAAGGCCGAGAAGCCGGCGACGCTCCACACGATGACCCAGACGCGGGGCAAAGGAATGCCGATGGACTGGGCCGCTTGGTGGTCGTCGGCCACCGCACGCAAGGCACGGCCCGTGGCGGTGGTTTGAAAGAAGATGGACAGCGCCACCACCAACGAGGCCGCAATGGCCGCGGCATAGAGGTCTTCTTTGTTGACCAAGATGCCACCGGGGAAAACACTGTCCAGCAAGAACATGGGGTCTTTGGGCAGGCCGATGTCGATCTTGTAAATCGCGCTGCCGAACAAGGTTTGGCCAAAACCATCCAGGAAGTAGGCAATGCCCAAGGTGGCCATGAGCAAGGTGATGCCTTCTTGGTTGACGAGTTTGCTCAGCACCAGGCGTTCAATCAACCAGGCCACGATCACCATCAGCACCATGGCCGCAGCGAAAGCCAGCAGGTTGGCCAGCCACTTGTTGTTGAACCCCAGCAACAAGGGAAACCACTCTGAGAACCGCGCCATGGCCAAAGCGGCAAACAGCACCATGGCCCCTTGGGCAAAGTTGAAGACGCCACTGGCTTTGAAGATGAGCACAAAACCCAAGGCCACCAGGCCGTAGAGCATGCCTGACATCAAACCACCGATGACCGTTTCAAGAAAGAAACCCATGTCGTTCCAGCCTCAGTGTGAGGTGCCCAAATAGGCACTGATGACATCCTGGTTGGCACGCACTTCGTCGGGCGTGCCGTCGCCAATTTTTTTGCCGTAGTCGAGCACCACCACACGGTCGGAGATGTCCATGACCACGCCCATGTCGTGTTCGATCAATACGATGGTGGTTCCGAATTCTTCGTTCACATCCAAGATGAAACGGCACATGTCCTGTTTCTCTTCCACATTCATGCCGGCCATGGGTTCGTCGAGCAACAGCACTTGCGGCTCCATCGCCAAAGCGCGGCCCAAGTCCACCCGTTTTTGCAAACCGTAGGGAAGGCGGCCTACGGCGGTTTTGCGGTGGGCCTGGATTTCCAGGAAGTCGATGATGTGTTCCACGAACTCGCGGTGCGCCACTTCCTCGCGCTCGGCAGCGCCCCAACGCAGGGCCTGCAGAAAGAGGTTGCTCTTCATCTTCAGGTTGCGGCCCGTCATCAGGTTGTCCACCACATTCATGCCTTTGAAGAGGGCCAGGTTTTGAAAGGTGCGCGCCACACCCATCTTGGCCACCTGGCGTGAATTCATGTGGCTGAAGGTTTGGCCGCGAAACGTGATTTTTCCTTCTTGCGGTGCATACACCCCATTGATGCAATTGAGCATGGAGCTTTTGCCCGCACCGTTGGGGCCGATGATGGCGCGCACCTCGTGTTCGCGCACATCAAAGCTGATGTCGGTGAGCGCCTTGACGCCGCCGAAACGCAGGCTGATGTTCTGCACCTGCAGGATCACGTCGCCTATGGTTTTGGTCTGTATGCCCATGGTGTTCAGGCGGCTTTCTTCATGGTTGGATAAGTTTTGCAGTCCAAAATTTTCAGATCGGCCGCCACGCTGCCGCTGCGGCCGTCTTCAAACTTCACTGCGGTTTCGATGTACTGGTGGGTTTGACCGCCATAAATTGCATCCACCAGCACTTGGTATTTCTCGGCGATGTAACCACGCCTGACTTTGCGCGTGCGGGTGAGTTCGCCGTCATCGGCGTCCAGCTCTTTGTGCAGCACCAAGAAGCGGCTGATTTGGCTGCCGGCCAAGAGGCTGTCTTGGGCCAGGTCGGCATTGACTTTTTCCACGCAGTCTTGAATCAGGGCGTAGACCTCGGGCTTTTGCGCCAAGTCGGTGTAGCTGCTGTAGGGCAGGTTGCGTTTCTCGGCCCAGTTGCCCACCGCTTCCAGGTCGATATTGATGAAGGCACAGACTTTGTCGCGCTGGTCGCCAAAGGCAACCGCTTCTTTGATGGTGGGGAAAAACTTAAGTTTGTTCTCCACATATTTGGGGGCGAACATGGCGCCATCAAAAACACCGCCTTTGAGGCGGCCCACGTCTTTGGCCCGGTCGATGATTTTGAGGTGGCCGCTGTGGTCGATGAAGCCGGCGTCGCCGGTGCGGTACCAACCATCGCTGCTCAACACCTCACTCGTGGCTTGCGGGTTTTTGTAGTAACCCTTGAGCAAGCCGGTCGACTTGACCAGCACCTCACCGCTGTCTGAGAGTTGAATTTCGACACCGTCGATGGGGATGCCCACGGTGTCGGAGCGTGCTTCATGGTCGGGCTGCAGACATACGAACACCGCTGTTTCTGTGGAGCCGTAGAGCTGCTTCAGGTTGATGCCGATGGAGCGGTAAAAGCTGAAGAGATCGGGGCCAATGGCTTCACCGGCGGTGTAGGCCACCCGCACACGAGACAAGCCCAGGTTGTTGCGCAAGGGGCCATAGACCAAGGCATTGCCCAAGCCATAGTGCAGCCGTGACAGCAGAGGCACCGCTTGCCCGTCCATCAGTTTCACGCCGACGCGTCTGGCCACACCCATGAAGTGGTCGAATACGCACCGTTTGATCCACGCCGCGTCTTCCATGCGGATGGTGACGCTGGTGAGAAGGCCTTCAAAAATGCGTGGCGGGGCGAAGTAATAGGTGGGGCCAATCTCGTTCAAGCAAATGCTGACGGTGCTGCTCGATTCGGGGCAGTTCACCACATAACCGCAGACCAACCACTGTGCGAAAGAGAACACGTTCTGGCCTATCCAGGCGGGTGGCAAATAGGCCAGCACTTCCTCGTGTTCGGTCAGCTTGTCAAAACGTGCTCCGGCTTGCGCGCTGTCCATCAACGACGCATGGGTGTGCACCACGCCCTTGGGGTTGCCGGTGGTGCCGGAGGTGAAAAAGAGTGCGGCCACGTCGTCCCGCTGACCCTGGTTCACCTCGTGGTCGAAGAAGGCGGGGTGGGCGGTGTTGTGGGCCTGACCGGCTTGGATCAGCGCATCGAGTGAGGCCAGGCCAGGCTCGCTGTAGTGGCGCAAGCCGCGAGGGTCGTCGAACCAAATGTGCTGCAGCTGGGGGCACACAGGACGCAGCTCCAGGAGTTTGTCCACTTGCTCCTGGTTTTCCACGACGGCAAAAGCCACTTCCGCGTTTTGCAGCGGGAAAGCGTACTCACTGGACGCCGCGTCTTGGTACAAGGGCACCGCAATCGCACCCAGCGATTGCGCGGCAAGCATGGTTGCATACAGGCGCGGCCTGTTGTCGCCGACGACCACCAAATGCATGCCGCGCTGCAGGCCGCTGGCCACCAAACCGCAAGCCAGGTGACGCACCAAGGTGGCCAGGGTTGCCCAGCTGGTCGCCTGCCAAATGCCGTATTCCTTTTCCCGCAAAGCAGTGGCCTGTGGGCGACGGGCGGCATGCTCCAGCATCAGACGAGGAAAGGTTTGCATCACTGTCTCCTGGCGGGCGCTTTGTCTTCTAGCACCTCGATTCGATGCAATGTAGGCCTTACTTTGACGTCAAGTTGTCGTTGTAGCGACAATCCTCGGGTCACCACTCTCCGGTGTTTCCCTATGTCTCACGACACGACGCCCACTCCATTGGCCGCACGCGCCCGCTCGCTCAGCAGCGCCGAACTGCGCGACATCCCTTGGCTTCACACGCTGCAATCCCAGGAGCGTGAGCGTGCAGTGGACGATCTGCGTGTGGTGCAGGTGCACACCGGTGAGCTTTTGTGTCGTGTTGGAAGACCCGCCACCTATTGGTTTGGCGTGATCGATGGCTTGCTCAAGATGAGCAACGACACCGCCATGGGTGTGCCCATCACCTTCACCGGCGTGCCACCAGGCGGATGGTTTGGCGAGGGCACCGTCATCAAACGCGAGGCCTACCGCTACAACATCCAGGCGCTGCGCAACAGCACGGTGGCGGGCATCAGCGTCGAGACTTTTCATTGGCTGCTGGACCGCAGCATTCCCTTCAACCGTTTTGTACTGCAGCAGCTCAATGAACGACTGGGTCAATTCATTGGTGCCCGCGAAATTGACCGTTTGAGCGATCCCGATGTGCGCGTGGCGCGCAGCCTGGCTGCGCTGTTTCATCCCTTGCTGTACCCGGGCGTCGGCAGCTTGTTGCGCATCACCCAAACGGAGCTGGGGTATTTGGTGGGCTTGTCGCGCCAGCGTGTGAACAAAGCCCTGCACCACTTGCAAGACGCCGCATTGATACGCATTGAGTACGGCGGCTTGCGTGTGCTGGACCTTGACGGCTTGCGCAAGCAGTTGCGGCCCCCGGCTGCTTAGCAAGTTCCCCGCGAATCGCAAGACATCGATGGCCCTCGTCTGCGGCGTTGCCTTAGCGGTTGGTCACGCCTGAAGCCACATGCCCAGCCGGTACGTGGGCGGATGCATTTTCAATGTGCCCGGTTTGATCGTCGAAGAAAAAATCCGGCTCAAACTCGCGCAAGAAAGTGCCCTTGGGCAGGCCGCCCAAAAACATGGCCTCGTCAATTTCAATGTCCCAGTCCATCAAGGTGCGGATGGCACGCTCATGGGCCGGTGCACTGCGTGCGGTGACGAGTGCGGTGCGCAGCCGCATGGCCTGTGCGGGCTCGTGCTGCAAACGTTTCAATGCCTCCAGCAGCGGCTTGAAGGGGCCTGCGGCCAAGGGCTTGCCCGCACTGTCCCTCTCGTGCGCTTGAAAGGCATCCAAGCCAGCACTTTGAAACACCTGCTCGGCTTCGTCTGAGAACAACACCGCGTCGCCGTCAAAAGCAATGCGCACCTCGTCCGGGTGGGCACTGGACGCCCGAGCCGAGTGTGGGTACACCCTGGCTGCCGGCACGCCCGCACCCAAGGCAGAACGAACATCGGCTTCATTGGTCGACAAAAACAAATTCGCATTCAGCGGCTTGAGGTAACGCCATGGCGACTCCCCACGCGTGAACACACCGCGCTGAATCGGCAGGCCATAGTGCTGGCAGGAACGAAACACCCGCATGCCCGAGACCGGGTCGTTGCGCGACAAGATCACCACCTCCACTTTGGGTGATGTGGCGCCTTGGTTGAAGGCCAACAGTTTGTTCACCAACGAAAAGGCCACGCCCGGTTTCGCTGCGTGCTCCAGTCGCTGAAGTTGCAGTTGCATATAGGCGCGGTCATCCTCGGCTTCGAAGACTTGGTTTTCTTCTTCGAAGTCAAACAAAGCGCGCGAGGAGATGGCGACCACCAGTTGGCCGTCTAAGGAGATGGGCATGTGATTGGGATGCTGTCGGAAGTCGGCAAAACACCGATCTTGCCATTGCTGATGTCGCGTTTGAAAATAGTTGCCAAATCATTCATCAAGTCGGTAAATTTTGATTGCCGTATCCCCCAGCCCGGGGGGCGCCTTTTCGCCTCAGACCGTGACGCAACCACTATCCTTCAAGGGCAAGGCAGCGCAGTCTATTCCGACTGGTTGTCCTGCCATCGGTTTGAGCAATCAGGCTGATCCGTGCCGCCGGTCTGGCCTGGCGGCGACGTATGCCGCGCAAGCTCCTCACGTATTGCCATTGTTTCGAATGAAAAAAAGCACCTGTTTGAATTGCAGCACCGAAAACCCGAGCATCGCCAATTTTTGCCAGCACTGTGGGCAGGCCATGCACGGTGTTACTCAGCCTTTTCAATCTTCGGCATGGCCTGACCTGGGCATCATCACCCGGGCTTCGGCGAAGGCGTCTTCAAGTGCGTCCGTGCACACAGTGGACACCATTGGTATCGAATCAGGGCAGTCACAGGATTGTCCACACGTTGACCCGCTTGCGGATGCTCCTCAGAGCGGGCCGGCGTGGCCGGCGTTTGTTGCCAAGGAAAGCAACCCT
This sequence comes from Burkholderiales bacterium, assembly GCA_031431125.1. Taxonomy (GTDB): domain Bacteria; phylum Pseudomonadota; class Gammaproteobacteria; order Burkholderiales; family Burkholderiaceae_C; genus JANPCX01. The sequence goes on along the minus strand of JANPCX010000040.1, from coordinate 44,627 downwards.
CCAAACAAACGGTGGTCTCCGCCTGTCGCGAACGCGGATACAACGCTTCAATCCCCTGCGCCGCAGTTGCCCACCGAAGCAACGGGTCGAGATAACAAAACCGTATCCGAACAGGGCACAGTAAAAAGTTCAGCTGATGCCGGAATGGCTGATACCAGGCCTGGTGTTGAACCAATCTTGAGTTTTGGGAAGCTCATAAACGAAACAAACGTCGACTCAGCCGCCGCAACGCCTCACTCAGGAAAGTGGTTGGGGTTGTTTTGTTCCGCAGTGATTGTGGTGGCTCTTAGCGCATGGTGGATGTCTGGACGGGACCCATCGAGGACAGCGGAGTCGACGCCTGTAGCTGCGAAACCCGCGCCGCCAGTGGCCACTGCCGAATCAAATGGTTCGGCGCAGCCGAGTTCTGCAGAGCTTGCCACCCCCGCTGCTGCCGTGCAGGTGGAAGTGCCTGCCATGCAGCCCAAAAAAACAGCCGGTGTAGCGGTCAATCAGAAAGCCAACGACAGAGAAAAGACCTCAGCGCCAGGAACGGCCTCGGCCGTGAGGCCGACACTGTCATCGCCGCCTGCTTCGGCGACTGGCGCTGTCACGCAGGCACCGGTCGCTGCGACGCAAACGGTGCCGAGCCCTCATGACGTGTGCTCCAACCTGGGCGTTTTCGCACGGAACAGTTGCCTGGCGAAGCAGTGCGAAAAATCTGTCCACACTCAGCATGCCCAGTGCCAGCGTTGGCGCACGCAGCAACAAGAACACGAGCATCAGCGTCTTTATGGAGGTTCCTAACCGGGAAATGGTGCCGCACGGTGCCAGACTCGGTTTGCAGCGCAAGTTCGCGTACATCGATGCCTCGCCAGTGGAATGGTGTTGAGGGAGGGGTCGAGCAGACGTGCTGTCACGTCGTGCGAGTGCCTTCACTTGGTCGAAACCACCACTGTTCTCCGTATACGGGCCTGATTGGTGGCCGCGGATTCAAAACTGATAAACAAAATAAAAGAGCGCCTCCAGGGCGCTCTTTTTAAGTCGAAGAAAAGCGGTAGAACCCGCTTGTGCCACTACTCAGCGATAGGAATCTCGCGCCAGTTCAGACGTTGGGTTGAGACGGTTGGAACAGGCAAAGGTGCTGGGCTCACGCAAGTCCCGTTTGTCGAACACACCGAAATCACTGGGTTGCCGCCCGAGTTTTTCCACCAATCGCCTCCGCCCAGGGCTGGCCCAGTCAAATCCATGTTGGCAACCAAACCACCTGATGACGTGAGTCGCAGAACCGACTTGCCGTCACAGATGTTGATACCGTAGAGCAAGCCTACTCCTGACTGAGCGCAGATATCGCTGCTGTCAGGCAATGTGGCAGCCAATACAACGATTCCCTGTTCCCCGTCGTTGAAGTAGGAGGTGTCGTTCACCATCCGCCAGCCTGCGTTGCTGGCCCCACCGGGACCCAACTCCAAATACCAACCCTTGCCGGTGGTGAACACCGCAGTCCCGCTGGTGAGGTCACTCGTGACATCGACCAAATCGCTGCGAACCACCGAGTTGGCTGATGTCAACGCAGTATCGAACAAGTCGTTCGTACCGTCTTTGAATACATAAAGATTTTGCCTTTGGGTGATGCCGATGTCGGTGCCATCCAAGAGACGGCCTGAGCCAATCATCACAAATCGATCCAGGGTCTTGGGACAGTATTCCACGCGAACGCGTGTGGTGATGGGTTGAGGGAGGCTGGTGAGCGCGTCCCTCAACAACGCAATGCGCTCCGGTGGGTCGAAGTCGCCAGTGGCCTTGCGCACATCCAAGCGCCAAACGTTGCCCAACAGGTCGCCGGCATACACAGCGTCCGCAGTGCCATCCTTGAAGTTTTTCACGTAGGCCGTGGGGTGTGTCAGGCCCGCTTCGACGGTCGCAGTGCCTACGCCCGTGGATATGGGTTCTTGAACCAGCAGGCCGGTGCAAGCGTCCACAACAAAGAAATAACCTACGCCGTTGTTGTTGTAGCCGGACGTGAAGACCACCACCCACCCATGTTGTTTGGTCTTGACGACCACTGGTTTTCCAAATGAGAAGCCGAGCCTGTTCTTGAGGTCGTAGGATGTGACGGCCAAGTCAGCGGCGCGCGGAAATTCCCAAAGGATTTTGGCCGCTTGTTTACTCTCGGTTAAACCTGGACTGGCAGAGTCTGTTTGCAAAGGGTCGGTGATGTCGAGGGCAAAGAAACTCTTGCCGCCTTTTCCCAAACCGCCAATCAACACGGTCCTCCAGTAAGTTGTTTGTGTTGTGTCAGGGTTGGCGCACGAGCCCGGCGAGCCGCTCTTGCCTTTTTTGGTGTTCGACAAATCAATGTCGAAATCGAGTGGCGAACCATTGACGAAATTTTTGTGTACGTAAGAAGGGTTGCCCAATGTGGCCAAACCATCGTCGGATGGCGTCGCGGTAGGGGTGGTCGGCCCTTCAAAGAGAGCACTGGGCACATAGGCAAACACTTCTTTGCCGGCATCAGCGTCAACGGTCGTGGCAGAGCCGCAATTCGGCGCGGCTGTGGAGCTGCAGGCAGTGCCATTGATGGCGTGTAAAACGCCAGCGTTGGTGCCCACGTACAAAACCGTGGTGCGACTGGCCCATGTGGTTTTGAACGCGGTGTAGCCGGGGTTGTACAAGTCGGTGTAGTTGAATGATGGGGGCCCCACCGCTTTAAGTGTGGAGCCCACGATGTCTCCGACCAAAGAAGTTCTTACCCGGTAGTTGGGCACGGATGACTCATTGGTTCGTTCGCCACGGAGGTAGTTGGCGAAATCGGTGCTGTCGTCACCCGGTCGCCATGTTGTGTTGAGCGCTGCTTTTTGTGCTGTAGTCAGCGAGGTGGCTTGAAACGGAATGCCGCCTTCTGAACCCGATGTGCTATTCCACGTCACCATGACCCGGTTACCGCCAGAGCCGACGGTTTTCCAACCATCTGCGGCCAGCTGGGCGGCCAGTTTGTCACTGAATTTCCAGTATTCAACTGGTGTGGCGGTGGATCCAAAAATTCGTTTGGACGCGATGACGTCACCCGACCAGTCGGCCGATTTATAGGAGGCAGAGTAGCTCACCGCTCCGGCCGAAGAAACCTGCGGCACCGAGGTTGCCGCGCCTGTGGTGGTTTGTTCGATGGCGGCGGCAATGTTGGAGAAGGCAGAGGACAAACCGTCGACCATGGACTTGGGGTCAGACGCTATGAAATAGTTGTCGGGCAACGGCTGCCCCGATGGAGACACCCGACTCGAGTTGTACCAAGACGCCACCGATGGCAGGGCGGTGGCAGTGTCCGGGTTGAATCCCACCGGCACTTTAAAACCACCGAACTTGGCGGCCATGTAGAACTGGTTGTTGTTCTTGTAGTTGGAAAACTCCAGAACGTCCAGCCAGTATGTATCAATGGTTTGTTTGCCCAAAGTCTGCGCCGACGTGGCTACATCAGGACGAATATCGCGTGTGTGGGAGTCATAGGCAACGCCGGCCATCAAGGCGGAATTGTGGCTGCAGCAACCGTTGAACGGATTCACTGTTCCCAATGATCCACCCCCGACTCCTTGCATCACGCCCACTCTGGTGGTCATGGTGCTGGCGTCTACCGGATCAGTTGACAAACTGCCGGGGACGCCAGGTTCGTCGGAACCACCTGCGATCGACGAGCCCGGCACGTTTTTATCAGCGTGCGTGTTCACGTCACCAATGCCCAAGATGAAGTTCTTCTGGCACGAATACAAAATGGGGTCGTCCCATGTGGTGATGACCGGAAAACCATCCACATAGGTGGTCTTTTGGGCCACCGACGCGGAGGTCATATTGGTCCACTCGGGCACGTTCCCTAAATTTTTGTAGTAACGGACGGCAGCGTAGTACAGCTCACCCACAGGGTCGTATTTCTTGTAGGTTCCAGGGGTGATTTGCCCGAATTTATTCAGGTAGTTCATCACCCCGCTGTTGGTCACCGCCACACCAAAGGCTGCGGCGGTATCAGAGGCGTCTAAGACTATGGGGTTGGCCGTCATCACGCCGGTGCTGCTATTCCATTCAGGGTAGGGATTGGGGATGCTGGGCAGCAAGGGAATCGGTTGAATCGGCCCAATGAAGGCCATGCGCGCACGCAGAACACCGCCGTCTCGATTGATATCGTCGTCATTCAGGTAACCGAATGCGCTGTAACGGATGCGGTTTGCATATTTTTGCAACAGACCTTCAGGTTTGTGGGTGAAGTTCGGCGATGTGCCGTAAGCCACGCAGTTGGTTTCCAAACCCACGGTGGCATCACAGACCTTCACGCGCACACTGACCTCGTAGACCGTGGCTGGGTCAGGGGTGCCGGCTGGGTTGTAGGCTGTGGCTGCGCCGTACCTGTCACCCGATTCAGTGAAACGCAGTTTGTTGCCCAAACCTTCCACGCGCATGCGGAAGTCACCGAAAGTCACTGGGGTGGCCAGTCCCACCGCTGCGCCGCCAATCTCGCGGTTGGGAAAGTTGCCCGTGCCACCTTGACCAGAGGCCCACGCTTTTTCAATGATGGTCACGCCCGGTGTGGCGCCACTGCCCGCCGTGTCTGCCACCCTGTAGCCACCTGTCAGTGCCCAGCGAAACGGGTCGATGGTTTGCATCGTGGCCCAGTTCAGAAAATTACCGCTCCATTGTTTGCTGGCGCTGCTGCATGTTCGGGTGCCGGTGATGCTGGTGGGGTAGAAGTGGCGGTCGGCTTCGGTGGCTGAGAAGTTGTAGAGGTAACACTTGTTGGGGTCAAAGTAGCCGAGGTACTCGTTGGTGCTGTCATAGCCAGAAATGTGGGCCACGCTGACGGCTGTAGGGAACTCCACCGACAAAGCCAAGGCCAAATTGCCGGGCACAGAAACCGTGGTGAGCACTGGCCGGTCTGCCAAAGGCACTTGGGCCCAAGCCGAGCCAAGCAGAGTCAAGCAGGTGGCAGCGCCAAGCAAGGTGCGATGAATACTGATGTTCTTCAAAATAAGCCTCCATTCAGGAGAAAAAGCAAGTTAACCCAAACCACCGCTCGCAGGCGGCGCATGTCGAAGTTCAAACTGTTCAGGGTGGAAGCGTGGTGGGAATGGCAGCAGGAGGTGGAAGCGGTTCAGTGAAAGTGACTTGGTAGAACGCTTCGGTGTTGCGGGGCCCTGTGGCCTTCACCGTGACGCGGTAGGCTGCTGGCTGTGGCACTGCGGCGGCAACGCCCGAACCCCCGTCTTCGGCCTTGCTGCGCGTGCGGCTTTCGTCACCGGCTCCTGGAAGGAACTGGCCTTTTCCGCCTCGAATACAAGCTTCGGGTGCCAGGGTGACGTTGGCGTCTCCTGCTGTTGAGCACAAACGATCCACCAAATAACGTATCTTGATACCCTGTCCCGCGGTGCCGTTGATGTCAGCACCTGTCCATGAGACGGGAGATGCGCTGGTGAAATCAGCGGTTTTCTTCAGCAAATCCAAGGGTATGCCTTGGCTGTTCGTGGTCAAAGCGACGGCACTGTAGTTTTGTGAACCAATCGACGCACCTCTTGCCGCAGTCGTCGACAAAGCCCCAGCCCCCACGAATTTGAGCATCACATCAGAAATGGCTCTTTCCGCTTGGTTGCTCAAATCGCGCTTGAAGCCAATGTTGCCGGCTGTGACCAAGGAGGTGTTGAACGAGCTGATCAACGCCACCGCACCGATCAGCATGATGGTGACGGCAATCAAAGCGAACAGCAGCACCACGCCGCGTTGCTGGCGCGGCCGGTGGCAACCCATGGCGCGGAGACAGATTGGCTTGTAGGTGTTCATGGTGTTTCGGGTCGATGTAGGTCTACAAATTCAACAGCGGAATGATGGTTTCAACAATGCGGTAGCGATAGTTTTGCTGCGCGGTGGTCAAGCTGATGGTCACTTGGTTGGCGACTGGCAAGTCGGGGAAGAGCACCAAGCTGGCGGGTGAGACTGGGGGCGTGGTTTCTTTCTCTTGCAGCGGTGACTGCAACACAATGGCTACGCGAACGGCACGAATGCCCTGGACGGTCGTCCGCACGGCCACTTTTTGAGCTGCCGTTGTTGCGCCCCACAACGTGTCAGCCCCGTGGGCTGTTGTTGCGGTGGGTGCCGTCCACACCAGAGGCGATCCGCCGGTGCCGTAAAGCGCATGCATCGAGAACACGTTCTCCGCGACCACAACACTGCTTTCTGATGTTCCGGCAGTGGTACCCAACAAGTCATAGCTGAAAAGGGTGTTGTTGGCACCCAGCCCGAAGACCGTGAACGAGGGCGGGTTGCTGGGCGTGCCAACCACATTGCTCATCCAGCCCAAAGGAACCACGGCAGACGTCCCCGAGAACGAATCGAGTGACCGTGTGGTGCCGACCGCCTTGTAATACGCCCCCGACATGGGCAACTGTTGTTGCGCAACGGGCGCCGCGATTTGTTGAACCATGCAACCCGAGCCCGCCACACTGTCGGCCACCAGCACCAGGTCACTGGCGCGCATGCCCATGGCGTTGCCGACAGTGACCGATGCCGTGGTCGCGGTGCCAGAGTCAATGACCCGAGGTGTTTCGCTGTAGGCGTGGTTGCCTGTCATCACCACCAACTGGTCCGAGCCGTTGGCGCCGCCGCCATCGATGATGACCACGGGCGCCAAGACAGCGCTTTTAAGGCCTGAGGTCGGGCCAATGTTGTCAAACGGTGCTGGCAAGTCTGCAGCCACCGGCAAAAGCACTTTCAAACCCGGTGTGGTGATTGCCGCATTCAGCACGCAGCCCATGGCAGAACGAAATTGGGTGAAGCCTGAGCCTGAGCTGCGGGCAGCTCGGTCCAAGGTCAGTGCGGCGTGTGCGCCTGTTTGTGACACATCGTTCAATGCCGTGCTGGTTCGCTGCAGGCTCTGGCTGTTGATCAGCACGGTGGTGATGGCCAGCGTCACTACCAGGCCGATGGCCATGGCCACCAGCAATTCGATCAGTGACAAGCCGCGTGCAGCTTGGCGACCGCTGTTGATTCTTGAGAGTGGCTGGAGCATGGTGTTGTGACCTAAAACAAAGGGCCGCTATTGCAGCTAAGCGTCAGGGGCCGGGCGGAACAGGAGGTGCTGTCACACCACCCGCCAACGGGCTATAGAACTGGGTGGTGTAACGCCGTGACAAGGGGTTGGACGGCGTGGTCCACTTGATCTCAATAGCACTCACGGGAGGGGTTGCGGTGGCCGTGTAAGTCACCGTTGCGCTACCGCCGGGCAAACCGCCAGAAGCAGGAGTTTGCACTTTGAGTTTCCAGTCGGTAATGGAAGTGGCTAGCGTCGCATTACCGGTATCCCCGGTGCCCAAGACGTACATCTGTGATGTGATTTCAGCGGCCAATGCGGCCGCGCGGTTGGTGCCATCGGCGTCACCGGTGAATTGCATGGCGCGGGACTGAAGACCGACCAAACCCAACAAGCCGAAGGAGAAAATAAGCACCGCGACCAGGACTTCGATCAGCGACGCACCACGCTGTGAACGGCGGGGCAGATGGGGCTTGTTCATATGCACGCCTCCGGGCTGGTGACGGGGCGGTCTGGATCACACATGCGAATTTGACCACCCGTGGAGACCGTGACCATCATCTTGCGGTCTTTACCTGTGACCGCGCCGGAACGAGAAACCAAGAAGGCCACTGCCGCTGCCGTGCAAGCAGGGACATCGGTTGAACTGCTGGGTGTGGCGTTGGCCACCACGCGGCCCAGTGAATTGAAACAAATGGACGCTGTCGCCGGCGTGCTGACAACGTTGATCCCACTGGTGCCGGTCGCCAAAATGCCGCCTACCAAATAACGCACCGCGGTGTCTTCACCTGCAGTGCGGGGAACAAATTGTGCGTACCAATTCAGCCCAATCGCAGAGCCCAGGGCGTTTTCTGCCGGATCAGCGGCGGTCGTGACAAAAACCACTTGCCGGTTCAGGTTAACGGCCCCCCCCTTGGCAGCTCGTAAAGCGTTTTGCAGCTTTTCTGCGGTGGAGCGTACTTGGCTGTTTCTGAGCCACTCGGTAAAAGAGGGCACGGCCAGCAGCAGCAGCAGCGACAGCAGGGTCAAAGTGACCATCAGCTCAATGAGCGTGAAGCCACCCGGGCTGCGTGGTGCAGCGGCAAAAGTGGGGCGCGCGCGGCTCATCAGCAACCTTTCCTCACGCACCAGCGAGTGGTGCTGGTTGCCCAGCCCGAGGGCGCAGCCGTGGTGGCCTGGGCATTTGCCTCAGTTAACGTGAAAGTGAATCCTGCGATCGGCCCGTTGCCCGAAACGGAAAGCGTGTACGCTACGGCGGTCAGGGTTGTGCAGCTCATGGTGAGATTTTGGGCCGCTAGCTCGTTGGTGTTTAGGGTGGTCAGCGAAGCAGCGGCACACGGTGACGCGTAAGTGACGGCGCCGACGGTGATGGACGTGTACTGGCGGTTGTCCCCAAAATGTCGCTCCATGTTGGACCGCAAGCCGGCCAAGGCATTCGTCGCGTTCACCAGTTGACCCCGCAGAATGTAGTCTCGGTAACTGGGCAAGGCCACCGCAGCCAAGATTGCCACGATCGCCACCACGATCATCACCTCAATCAAGGTGAAGCCGCGTTGGCGTGTGCAAGGCAAAGGCAACGAAAAGACACGAATGACAGCTGGTTTCATGGCTCGCTTTCGGTAGGAAGGTGGCGTCACTTTGGGCCTTGGTCAGGGACGGGGGGCCGCAAGAGGGAAGTTCGCTACATTCTCGCTGGATTGCAGCTTAACTGCTTGTTGGTGTCGCGTGGACGCTGCACCGCGATGCGGCGACCAGTGGCGTGGGTGAGCCGACGAGCGGAATGTGCAAGGTGGTGCGCTGACGACGGGTCCGCAGCCGTGGCGACCGGCACATCGCGCATACTGTGCACTTTTGCCGCAAATTTTCTCGCCCCAGTCGTGCGTTAAGGGTTTGTACCAGTGACTTTGCCAGCCTCCAGCCCAGTTTCCGTCTCCGTGCCCACCGCTGTCAACCAAGCCCAAGGCACTGTCGCGCTGATTGGCATGCCCGGCGGTGGCAAGACCACGGTTGGCCGGCTGTTGGCGCGGCAGCTGGGCTGGCAGTTTGTGGACAGCGACGCCGTCATTGAACGCGAACTGGGTTGCAGCATTCGTGACTACTTTGATCGAGAAGGCGAGGACGCGTTTCGGGATGTTGAAGCGCAAACCCTGACCACACTGTTGGCGCAAAGCGATGGCGTGGTTTTGTCGACGGGTGGCGGGATGGTGCTGCGGGAGAACAACCGCATCCAATTGCGTGACTGCACCACCGCTTTGTATTTGCATTCCACGCCTGAGGAGTTGTTCAGGCGTTTGCGACACGACACCCACCGCCCCTTGCTGCAAGTGGCGGATCCGCTGGCGCGTTTGCGTGAGCTCTACGGGCAGCGCGACAAGCTGTACCGCGAGGCTGCGCAATTCGTCATTGAAACCGGCCGCCCTTCGGTGAACACCTTGGTCAACATGGTGCTGATGCAACTGGAATTGGCCGGGGTGGTTGGGCGCGTCGGCCGCTCGTCGTGAAACCGGCCCAGGCCGCACCGTCGTCGTGTGGTGCACGCCGTCTGCGGCCGCATGCGTAAACTTCAGGCCATGAACACTTTGTCTTCCTTGGAGTCCGTTTCCATCGCTTTGGGCGAACGCAGCTATGACATCCTCATCGGCAGTGGTTTGTTGACGCAGCCGGACTCGTTCGCGGGTTTGCCGCGTGCGAGCAGCGCGCTCGTTGTCACCAACACCACAGTGGCGCCCCTTTACGCCGCCACGCTGGCGGGCAGTTTGCAAGCCCACCATGCCAGGATCAATACGTTGGTGTTGCCTGATGGGGAAGCCTACAAAGACTGGGCGACCTTGAATTTGATTTTCGACCGTTTGCTGCAAGATGCCAGTGATCGCAAGACGATGCTCTACGCCTTGGGCGGCGGCGTGGTGGGCGACATGACGGGTTTCGCCGCTGCTTGTTATATGCGCGGCGTGCCCTTTGTGCAGGTGCCGACCACCTTGCTCGCCCAGGTGGACTCCTCAGTGGGCGGCAAAACCGCCATCAACCACCCGGCCGGCAAAAACATGATTGGCGCCTTTTATCAGCCGCTGCGTGTGGTCTGCGATTTGGCGCTGCTTGCCACCTTGCCGCCGCGCGAGTTGAGTGCGGGGCTGGCCGAAGTCATCAAATACGGTCCGATTGCCGACGGCGCTTTTCTCGACTGGCTCGACGGCAACTTGGACCTGCTGCGGGCTGGCGATAGGAAAGCACTGGCCTATGCCGTGAAACGTTCCTGTGAAATCAAAGCCTGGGTGGTGGGGCAAGATGAACGCGAAAGCGGCTTGCGCGCCATCCTCAACTTTGGCCACACCTTTGGTCATGCGATTGAAGCGGGCTTGGGTTACGGCCGGTGGTTGCACGGCGAGGCGGTGGGCTGCGGCATGGTGATGGCCAGCGATTTGTCGGTGCGGCTGGGTTTGATGCCGTCGAGTTTTGTAGAACGCATGCGTGGTTTGGTGGCCCGCGCAGGATTGCCTGTGAAGGGTCCTGATCTCGGTGCCGACCGTTATTTGGAATTGATGGCGGTGGATAAAAAAGCCGAAGGCGGCGAGATTCGTTTTGTGGTCATTGAGGCCATGGGCCGCGCTTCGATGAGGCCGGTTCCCGATGCGCTGGTGCGGCAAACACTGGCGGCCTGTGTTGCTTGATTTTTCGCCTGACTGTTCATGACGACTGCCCTGTTGGCACCCTGGGCCTGCCACCCCGAGCGCAGCCGTGGGCGGCGTTTCGCCGAAGCTGACGCGCCGACGCGCAACCACCACCAACGCGACCGTGACCGCATTGTTCACAGCTCGGCCTTCCGCCGGCTGGTTTACAAAACCCAGGTTTTCTTGAACCATGAGGGCGATCTGTTTCGCACCCGGCTCACGCATTCGCTGGAGGTGGCGCAACTGGGCCGCTCGATCGCGCGCTCCCTCGGTTTGAATGAAGACTTGGTCGAAGCCATCGCGCTGGCCCACGACCTGGGCCACACGCCATTTGGCCACGCCGGGCAAGACGCGCTCAACGAGGCGATGAAAAAGGCCGACCCCAACAGCAGTGGCTTTGAGCACAACCTACAAAGCTTGCGTGTGGTGGATGAACTGGAGGAGCGTTATCCGCTGTTCAATGGACTGAACCTCACCTTCGAGACGCGTGAGGGCATCTTGAAACACTGCTCGGCCCGCCATGCAAGGCGGCTGTGTGACAGCGAACCGGGCGGCGTCGCCCAGCGGTTTTTAAGCGGCGGCCAGCCGAGTTTGGAAGCGCAACTGTGCAACTTGGCGGACGAGATTGCCTACAACGCCCATGACATTGACGATGGCGTGCGCTCTGGTCTCATCACGCTGGAACAGCTAACTGAAGTGTCGCTGGTGGAGCGGTTTTTGCAGGAGACCTTGCGTGACCACCCACAACTTCTAGGGCGTAGATTGCTGTCGGAAACCTTGCGCCGGATGTTGTCCAACCAGGTCTACGACGTGACGGACAGCACGCGTCTTGCGCTGCAAGCGGCCGCGCCGGCTGACGTGGACGAGGTGCGCGGCACCAAACAGGTCTTGGTTCAGTTTTCCGTGGCCATGCGCGACGAGAGTTTGCTGCTCAAACGGTTTTTGCGTGACAAGCTCTACCGCCACCCGCAGGTCAGCGACACCACAGAACGCGCCAAGTTGGTGGTCGGCGAGTTATTTGAGCGCTACTTGAACCATCCCCAGGACTTGCCTGCCTATTTCGCCCAACAAGCGGATTTGTCCCGTGCCGTGGCTGACTATGTGGCTGGCATGACCGACCGTTTCGCACTCAAAGAGCACCAGCGACTCACCGGTCGTCAGGTGTTTTGAACCGTGGCGCGCCTGCCGCGTCTGCTGGTGCCGGGGCAGCTGCATTTGGTGCTGCAGCGCAGTGCGGGCGGGCAGCCCGTGTTTCGCAGCGATGCCGACGCCGAGTTGTACCTGGCGGCGCTGCGCGATCTGGTGCGCGAGCACGAGGTGCTCATTCACGCCTATGCCTTGTTGCCCAGCCAGGTGCTGTTGTTGCTCACGCCCGGCCACGCCCTGTCGCTCAGCCGATTGATGCAGGCCCAGGGCCGGCGGTTTGGGGCGGCTTACAACCGGCTTCACCAGCGGGTGGGCGTGCTCTGGGAGGGGCGGTTTCGCGCCACGGTGCTGGACCCACACGGGTTTGGTCTGGCGGCGCTTCAGTTTGTAGAGACCGCCGCCGCACGCGCGGGGGAGTGTCTCGTGGCCAGCGATTACCGCTGGTCCAGTGCCGCCCACCACGCGGGAAAACATGCGGACCCTCTGATCACCGAACACGCAGTTCATTGGAAATTGGGCAACACCCCTTTTGAACGGGAAGGCGCATACCGAGACAGCGTGCACCAACTTCAGGCGCAGACCTTGCATCAACAAATTGAAGCAGCGGTTTTAAAGGGATGGGTATTGGGTGATCCAATTTTCATCTCTGCGTTGAGCGAATTGACAGAGAGGCGACTTACCGCCCTGGCGCAAGGGCGCCCGCGTGGTAGCCGCCCCAATAAAGACTGACCCCAATAAAAATTAGCACCAAGCAAGGGTGTAAGTTATTGGAGTCTGACCCCGTTTTATATTGCTTGTCGATGATGTTGCATCGCAGTATTCTTCGCGTCTCCATTTATTTGCCCCGCCGGAGCGCGCCATGCATCAGCCCTCACCAACGCCGTCCACTGCCCTGTCCGCCAGCCCGGAAGAATTGCTAACGGAAGCCCAGGCGGGCCTGTACCGCGCCAGCGGCGAACACGATGCCTGCGGGGTCGGTTTCGTGGCTCACATCAAAGGGGTGAAGGCCCACAGCATCATTGAGCAGGGCTTGAAGATTCTCGAAAACCTCGACCACCGCGGCGCCGTGGGGGCCGACAAACTCATGGGCGATGGTGCCGGCATCTTGATTCAGATTCCGGATGAGTTTTACCGCGCTGAGATGGCCCAGCAAGGCGTGCCGCTGCCGCCGCCGGGTGAATACGGTGTGGGCATGATCTTCATGCCGAAAGAACACGCTTCGCGTTTGGCCTGCGTTCAAGAGTTAGAGCGTGCCGTCAAAGCCGAGGGCCAGGTGCTTTTGGGGTGGCGTGATGTGCCTGTGGATTCTGAGATGCCGATGTCGCCCACGGTGCGTGCCAAAGAACCCATCATCAAACAGATTTTCATTGGTCGTGGCCCCGATGTGATCGTGCCTGATGCGCTGGAGCGCAAGCTGTATGTGATTCGCAAGACGGCGTCTGCGGCCATCCAAGCGCTCAAGCTCACGCACAGCCGCGAGTACTACGTGCCGAGCATGAGCTGCCGCACCATCATTTACAAAGGTTTGCTGTTGGCCGACCAGGTTGGCAAGTACTACAAAGACCTGAGCGATCCACGTGCGACCTCGGCCCTGGCCCTGGTTCACCAGCGTTTCTCTACCAACACCTTCCCCGAGTGGCCGCTGGCCCACCCCTACCGTTTTGTCGCCCACAACGGCGAGATCAACACGGTCAAGGGCAACTTCAATTGGATGCGCGCGCGGGAAGGCGTGATGAAGTCGCCCGTGTTGGGCGAAGACCTGAAAAAACTCTACCCCATCAGTTTCGAGCATCAATCTGACACCGCCACTTTCGACAACGCGCTGGAGTTGTTGACGATGTCCGGCTACCCGCTGGCGCACGCGGCCATGATGATGATTCCCGAGGCCTGGGAACAGCACACCACCATGGACGAGCGGCGCCGTGCTTTCTACGAGTACCACGCCGCGATGTTGGAGCCTTGGGACGGCCCCGCTGCCATGGTCTTCACCGACGGCCGCCAAATTGGCGCCACGCTGGACCGCAATGGCCTGCGCCCAGCGCGTTACATCGTCACCGATGACGACATCGTGGTCATGGCCTCGGAGTCCGGCGTATTGCCCATCCCGCAAAACAAAATCGTCAAGAAGTGGCGCTTGCAGCCGGGCAAGATGTTCCTCATCGACCTGGAGCAAGGCCGCATCGTTGACGACGAAGAGCTGAAAAATCAATACGCCTCGGCCAAGCCTTACCGGCAGTGGATCGAAAGCGTGCGCGTCAAGTTGGACTCGTTGCCTGTGGCACCCGACGGCCATGTTTTCACGGAAAACCTGCTCGACCGCCAGCAAGCCTTTGGCTACACCCAAGAAGACATCAAATTCTTGATGAGCCCCATGGCGCAGCAAGGCGAGGAAGGCATCGGCTCCATGGGCAACGACTCGCCCCTGGCTGTGTTGTCGGACAAAAACAAACCGCTCTACAACTACTTCAAGCAGCTCTTCGCCCAGGTGACGAACCCGCCGATCGACCCGATACGCGAAAACATCGTGATGTCGCTGGTGTCCTTCATCGGCCCCAAGCCCAATTTGCTCGACATCAATGCGGTGAATCCGCCGATGCGCTTGGAAGTGCCGCAGCCTGTGCTCGATTTCAACGACATGGCGCGGCTGCGCCACATTGACCAACACACCTCGGGCAAGTTCAAGAGCTACGAGTTGCGCATCACCTACCCGCTGGCTTGGGGTGACGAAGGTGTGGAAGCCAAACTCGCGTCCTTGTGCGCCGAGAGCGTGGACGCCATCAAGAGCGGCCACAACATCCTCATCATCAGCGACCGCCAGATGAACCGCGACCATGTGGCGATTCCGGCGCTGCTGGCGCTGTCGGCGGTTCACCAGCATTTGGTGCGCGAAGGATTGCGCACCACGGCCGGTTTGGTGGTCGAGACGGGTACGGCGCGTGAAGTGCACCATTTCGCGGTGTTGGCGGGATATGGCGCGGAAGCCGTCCACCCCTACTTGGCCATGGAAACCTTGATAGCCATGCGCAGTGAATTCCCGGCTGAATTGAGTTCCGACAAAGCCATCTACAACTACGTGAAGGCCATCGGCAAGGGCCTGTCCAAAATCATGTCCAAGATGGGCGTGTCCACCTACATGTCTTACTGTGGCGCCCAGCTCTTTGAAGCCATTGGCCTGGAGTCCAGCATGGTGGAGAAGTACTTCCGCGGCACGGCCAGCCAAGTCGGCGGCATTGGTGTGTTTGAAGTGGCAGAAGAAGCGCTGCGCATGCACCGCGCCGCCTTCAGCGACGACCCCATCTTGGAGAACATGCTGGATGCCGGCGGTGAATACGCCTGGCGCGTGCGCGGTGAAGAGCATATGTGGACGCCTGACGCCATCGCCAAGCTGCAGCACAGCACACGCGCCAACAAGTTCGACACCTACAAAGAGTACGCCCAGCTCATCAACGACCAGTCACGTCGCCACATGACGCTGCGTGGTTTGTTTGAATTCAAACTCGACCCAAGCAAAGCCATCCCCGTCGACGAAGTCGAGCCCGCAGCAGAAATCGTCAAGCGCTTTGCCACAGGCGCCATGTCCTTGGGTTCGATCAGCACCGAGGCCCACAGCACCCTGGCCATTGCCATGAACCGCATTGGCGGCAAGAGCAACACCGGCGAAGGCGGTGAAGACCCGGCGCGTTACCGCAACGAGCTCAAAGGCATTCCGATTGCGGACGGCACCAAGGTGTCACAGGTTTTGGGCGACAAAGTCATCGTCGCCGACTACGAACTCAAAGCCGGCGACTCGCTGCGCAGCAAGATCAAGCAAGTGGCATCGGGCCGCTTTGGTGTAACGACCGAGTACCTGACCTCAGCCGATCAAATCCAGATCAAGATGGCCCAAGGCGCCAAGCCGGGCGAGGGCGGTCAACTGCCTGGCGGCAAGGTCAGCGACTACATCGGCTTCTTACGTTATTCGGTGCCGGGGGTTGGCCTCATCAGCCCACCGCCACACCACGATATTTATTCGATTGAAGACCTGGCCCAGCTGATTCACGACCTGAAGAACGCCAACCAGCGTGCCAGCATCAGCGTCAAGCTGGTGTCGGAAGTGGGCGTGGGCACGATTGCCGCCGGTGTGGCCAAAGCCAAGGCCGACCACGTGGTGATTGCGGGCCACGATGGTGGCACCGGTGCATCACCTTGGAGTTCCATCAAACACGCCGGCACCCCGTGGGAGTTGGGCCTGGCCGAAACCCAACAAACCTTGGTGCTCAACCGCCTTCGCAGCCGCATTCGGGTGCAGGCCGACGGTCAAATGAAGACGGGCCGCGACGTGGTGATTGGTGCGCTGTTGGGCGCCGACGAGTTCGGTTTCGCAACCGCACCGCTGGTGGTGGAAGGCTGCATCATGATGCGCAAATGCCACCTCAACACCTGTCCGGTGGGTGTGGCCACACAAGACCCCATCTTGCGTGCCAAATTCCAAGGCAGGCCTGAGCATGTGGTGAACTTTTTCTTCTTCATCGCCGAAGAAGCCCGCCAAATCATGGCCCAGCTCGGCATCAAGAAGTTTGACGACTTGATTGGCCGTGCCGACCTGCTCGACACCAAAAAGGGCATTAGCCATTGGAAGGCACAAGGCCTGGACTTCAGCCGCGTCTTCCATTTGCCCAGCGCGCCTGCCGAGGTGCCGCGCCGCCAGGTGGAGGAACAAGACCATGGTCTTTCACGTGCGCTGGATGTGAAGTTGATTGAAAAATGCCTGCCCGCGTTTGAGCGCGGCGAGAAGGTGCAGTTCATGCAAGAGGTGCGCAACGTCAACCGCACCGTGGGCGCCATGCTCTCGGGCGAGTTGGTGCGGCGTCACCCCGAAGGGCTGCCCGACCAAAGCATCTTCATTCAAATGGAAGGCACAGGCGGTCAAAGTTTTGGCGCTTTCTTGGCCAAGGGCATCACCTTCTATTTGATCGGTGATGCCAATGACTACACCGGTAAAGGGATGTCCGGCGGGCGCATTGCGATTCGCCCGAGTTTGGAGTTCCGGGGTGATGCCACGAAAAACATCATCGTGGGCAACACCGTGTTGTACGGTGCCACCAGCGGAGAAGCCTTCTTCAGGGGCGTGGCGGGTGAACGTTTCGCGGTGCGACTGTCGGGTGCGACCACGGTGGTGGAAGGCACGGGCGACCATGGCTGCGAGTACATGACGGGTGGCACCGTGGTGGTGCTGGGCGAGACCGGCCGCAACTTTGCGGCGGGCATGAGCGGTGGTGTGGCCTATGTGTTTGACGAGGACGGTCAGTTCGCGCGTCGCGCCAACACCAGCATGGTGTCGTTGGAGAAGGTGCTGACTTCGGATGAGCAAGAGGCCAGCGTGCCTCGCGCTATTTGGCACCGCGGTCAAAGCGACGAAACCCAGTTGCGCCAACTGATTGAAGACCACCACAAGTGGACAGGCTCTTTGCGCGCGCGCCACATCCTCGACCACTGGGCCGAGTCACGGGCCCAGTTTGTGAAGGTCTTCCCCAATGAGTACAAGCGGGCGCTGGGTGAGTTGCACGCTGCCAAAGCGGCGAGCGACACCTTGAGCAAAGCCAAGGTGGCCGATAAGAAGCCCAAAGTGGTTGCTGCCAAGTAATCGGCTCGCAGCAGGGTAACAACACCTCAAACAAACAGGTTAAGCATCATGGGAAAAGTCACCGGTTTCATGGAGTACGAGCGGCTGGAAGAGGGCTATGAGCCCGTTCAAAAGCGCGTCAAAAACTACGACGAGTTCGTCATTGGTCTGAAAGAGGATGACGCCAAAGTGCAGGCCGCGCGCTGCATGGACTGCGGCACGCCGTTTTGCAACAGCGGCTGCCCAGTGAACAACATCATTCCCGACTTCAACGACTTGGTGTACCGGGCTGACTGGAAAAACGCGATTGCGGTTTAGCACTCGACCAATAACTTCCCCGAATTCACCGGCCGCATTGGCCCCGCGCCTTGTGAAGCCGCCTGCACGCTGAACGTGAACGACGATGCGGTCGGCATCAAGAGCATTGAACACGCCATCATCGACCGCGCCTGGAACGAAGGCTGGGTGTTGCCGCGCCCGCCCAAAGTCAAAACAGGGAAAAAGGTGGCTGTTGTCGGATCAGGCCCAGCCGGTTTGGCTGCCGCGCAGCAACTGGCGCGTGCGGGCCACGACGTGACGGTGTTCGAAAAGAACGACCGCGTGGGCGGCCTGCTGCGTTATGGCATTCCCGACTTCAAGATGGAGAAAACCCACATCGACCGCCGCGTGAAGCAGATGGAGGCCGAGGGCGTGAAGTTTCGCACCGGCGTGTTGATTGGCGCCATGCCCGCCAAGAGCACCGTGGCCAATTGGGCGACCGAGACGCTTTCACCTTTGCAACTTCAGGCCGAGTTTGACGCCGTGCTGCTGGCCGGTGGCGCCGAGCAACCGCGTGATTTGCCTGTGCCCGGACGTGATCTCGAAGGTGTGCACTATGCGATGGAGTTTTTGCCGCTGCAAAACAAAGTCAATGCCGGTGACAAGCTCAAAAGCCAAATCCGTGCCGATGGGAAACATGTGGTGGTGATTGGCGGTGGTGATACCGGCAGCGACTGCGTGGGCACCAGCAACCGCCACGGTGCGGCCAGCGTCACGCAGTTTGAATTGCTGCCCATGCCTCCGGAGCAAGAAAACAAACCGTTGGTCTGGCCCTATTGGCCCACCAAGCTGCGCACCAGCTCAAGCCACGAAGAAGGTTGCGAGCGTGAGTTCGCCATTGCCACCAAAGAGTTCATTGCCGGTGAAGGCAAAGACAAAAACAAGGTCAAGGCCTTGAAGGCCGTGCGTTTGCAGTGGCAAGGTGGCAAGATGACCGAGGTGCCTGGCAGCGAAGAAATCTTGCCCGCTGATTTGGTGCTGCTCGCCATGGGTTTTGTCAGCCCCGTGGCCAGCGTGGTCGAGAGCTTCGGTGTTGAAAAAGATGCCCGAGGCAATGCACGCGCCAGCACCGATGAAGCCGGTGGTTACAAAACCAATGTGGACAAGGTGTTTGTGGCGGGTGACATGCGGCGCGGGCAGTCCCTGGTCGTGTGGGCCATACGAGAAGGCCGCCAGGCCGCCCGCGCGGTGGATGAGCACCTGATGGGCAAGAGCGAGTTGCCGCGTTAAGAATCTGTCCGTCCATCAGGCAGCCCTGCGCCGGTGCAACCCTTGCCCAGGGGAAGACCCTGGACTGCGCCTTGCAGGCATCGCTTTGTCGTCGCAAGGCAGGGTTGTCTTGTTGACGGACAGGTTCTAAGTAAGCCCTTGAGCGATCACCGGCACCCACTGTTGCAATCCACTTCCAAGGGCTTAAGGTAACCCCAAGCGAGCGGGGCTGCTGCGTGCGACAATCGCGCCCGCTAAGCCGGGCTGCGGCTTGGCAGGTCTCAGCCCAACAAAGTGTCCATGCCCAGCGACCCCACCACACCGCCGTCTGACGTTCTGATTGACATCGACCATGTCACCTTTGCCTATGGCAGCGGCCGCACCATCTTGAACGATGTGTCGTTGAAGTTTCAACGAGGCAAAGTGACCGCTATTTTGGGCGGCTCGGGCTGCGGAAAAACCACTCTCTTGCGTTTGATCGGCGGCGTTCACCCCGCCACCAAAGGCACGGTGACGTTTGATGGTGAGGTGATAGACACCACCAATAAAGAGCAGCTGTACCGTTTGCGCAGTCGTTTGGGCATGCTGTTTCAGTTTGGTGCGCTCTTCACCGACCTGTCGGTGTTTGACAACGTGGCGTTTCCGCTGCGCGAGCACACCGATCTGACCGAGCCCATGGTCCGCGATATGGTGTTGATGAAACTCAATGCCGTGGGGCTGCGCGGCGCAGCGCAGTTACGCATCAGTGAGGTTTCTGGGGGCATGGCGCGGCGTATTGCTTTGGCGCGCGCCATTGTTCAAGACCCCGAACTCATCATGTACGACGAGCCTTTTGCCGGTCTTGACCTGATCTCCATGGGTGTGGCCGCCAAACTCATCCGCACCCTCACCGACGTGACTGGCGCCACCGCGCTGCTCGTGTCCCATGATGTGCCCGAGTGCATGGCGATCAGCGACCATGTCGTGCTGATGGCGTCACCTGCGGGGCGCATCGTGGCCCAGGGGACACCGGCCGAGTTGATGGCGTCCACCGACCCCGAAGTGCGCCAGTTTGTGCGGGGTGAACCGGATGGTCCGGTGAAATTTCACTATCCCGCCAAACCCATGGCGGAAGATTTTGGTCTGTCCTCGGGAGGCACGACATGACAGACGGTTTGGCTTGGCTCGGCCGTGCGGTCATCACATGGCTGGGGGTGGTGGGACACCACGCCTTCTTTTTCATGGACGTGGTGCGCAGCATTCCTGCTTGCTTGCGCAGGCCGAGCTTGGTGGTGAAACAAATTCACGCGATTGGGAATTTGTCCCTGGTGATTATTCTGGCCTCGGGCATGGCCGTGGGTTTTGTACTGGCGCTGCAGATGTATTACGCGCTGGTACCTTATGGCGCGGTCGAGTCGCTGGGGTTGATCGTCAACCTGTCCTTGGTTCGTGAGCTCGGGCCTGTCGTGACGGCCTTGTTGTTCGCTGGCCGAGCAGGTACCTCGCTAACAGCAGAAATTGGATTGATGAAGGCCGGTGAACAGCTTGCGGCGATGGAGATGATGGCCATTGATCCGAAAAGCCGGGTGCTGGCCCCTCGTTTCATCGCCGGCATTTTCTCCATGCCCATTTTGGCCATTCTTTTTTCTGCAATCGGTATTCTGGGTGCCTATGTGGTGGCGGTCGGTTTGATTGGCGTGGACTCGGGCAATTTTTGGTCCATCATGCAAAGCCGGGTTGACGTGTGGCGTGACGTCGGAAACGGCATTGTCAAGAGCGCTGTATTTGGTGTGATTTGCACTTTTGTGGCCCTGTATCAAGGGTATGAGACCGATGCCACACCAGAAGGTGTGGCTTATGCCACCACACGTACTGTGGTGTTTTCTTCGTTGGGCGTGCTGAGCATGGACTTCATCCTCACGGCCCTGATGTTTTCAACGCCTTGAGGCATGGTCTGAGTCGATTCAAGGGATACACAATGAATAAAAAAAGTGTGGAAGTGATGGTGGGCCTTTTTGTCCTGTTGGGCATTCTGGGGGTGCTGTTTTTGTCGCTGAAGGCAGCGAACTTGGCCAGCTTCAGTTTCAACAACGACGACAGCTACACACTCATCGCCAAGTTCGACAACATCGGTGGTCTCAAGGTACGCGCGCCGGTGCGCAGCGCCGGTGTGACCGTAGGGCGTGTGGTCTCTATCAACCTCGATCCCCAAACCTACCAAGGCGTGGTGCGCTTGGATTTGAACCGCAAAGTGCAGTTTCCGCGTGACTCGTCGGCCAAAATTCTGACGGCGGGTTTGTTGGGCGATCAGTATGTGGGTCTTGAAGCTGGTGGCGACGAAAAGAACTTTGCGCCAGGTGACACCATAGGTCAAACCCAGTCTGCGGTCGTGCTCGAAAACCTGATCGGCCAGTTCTTGTTCAACAAAGCTGCCGATGGCGGAAGCTCCCCAGCGGCGACACCTGCCAGCGGAGCGGGCAAATGAGTGCGTGGGTTCGTCGCGGTTGGCTCGTGGCCTGTAGTGGCGTGCTCTTGCTTTTGCAGGCGTGCGCGACAGTGCCCGGTGGCGCGAATGTGGGTGTCGATCCGCGCGACCCTTGGGAGCGTTGGAATCGGCAGGTCTACGGTTTCAACGACGCGGTAGACAACGCCGTACTCAAGCCGGTTGCAACCGCCTACCAAAATGTGGTGCCTGTCATCGCGCGTCGTGGTGTTGACAACTTTTTCGGCAACTTCAGCGACGCCTGGTCGTTTGTAAACAACCTGTTGCAAGGCAAAGTGGAGAACGGGCTACGTGACATGTTCCGTGTTACGACGAACACCTTTTTCGGTTTCGGCGGCTTGTTTGACATTGCCACCGAGATGCGCCTGGATCGCCAAGGCGAGGACTTTGGACAAACACTTGGTTATTGGGGTGTGGGCAGCGGGCCCTATGTGGTGCTGCCCTTGTTCGGGCCTTCCACCTTGCGTGACACCTCCGCGTTGCCGCTGGACACCTATGTGTCGCCCAACCTGGTCGTCAACGACTCCGCCGCCAAGGCTGGGCTGACAACCTTGGGCGTGGTGAATTTGCGGGCGAATTTGCTGGGCGCCAGCCGCATGTTGGACGACGTGGCTTTGGACAAGTACAACTTCACACGCGATGCCTACCTTCAGCGCCGCCGGAGTTTGGTCTTTGATGGCAATCCGCCGCCGCAAGCCGAGGAACGGTACGATTTACCTGAGGCGGAACCAAAGAAGTAATTTTTGCTCCGACTTGTCGGCCCATAGCCGCCGCCCCACGTTGTGGGCTGGTGCGGCGACCCAAGCGCATGGGCTCAACGACCTGATTGATGACTGATCTTCCGCAAAGGACTACACGATGACCGCTCTACAACGTTTGCCCCGAGTTTTTTTGTCAACGCTGTTGGCGCTGATGTTGTCCGGGACAGCTTGGGCCCAGGCCGATAAGGCGCCAGACGCACTGATCAAAGAGGTTTCGACTGGTGTTCTGGATGCCGTGAAAGCCGACAAATCCATTCAAGCCGGTGACGTACAGAAGGTCATCGCACTGGTAGAGACGCGGGTGATGCCCCATGTCAACTTTCAGCGCATGACTGCCTCGGCTGTTGGCCGTTCATGGCGGCAAGCCACGCCTGAGCAAAAATCGAAACTCCAAGACGAATTCAAAACACTGTTGGTGCGAACTTACTCTGGCGCTTTGGCGCAAGTGAAAGACCAAACCATTGAAATGAAGCCGCAGCGTTCATCCCCTACCGATACTGAGGTCGTGGTTCGTTCTGAAGTGCGCGGCAAGGGTGAGCCGATTCAGCTCGACTACCGCATGGAAAAAGCCGAGAGTGGCTGGAAAATTTATGACGTGAATGTGCTGGGCATTTGGCTGGTGGACAACTACCGCAGCAGCTTTGCACAGGAAATCTCCGCGGGCGGTATTGATGGACTGATCGCCAAACTGGTGGAGCGCAACAAAGCGGCCGCCGCGCCTGCGGCCAAAAGCTAAGCCGACGCAACTCGCCATGACGACGAACCCGCCCTTGCTGGCCCTGCCTACCACGCTGACGCTGCAAGAGGCCAGCGCCACCGCGCAAAGGCTGGAGCAGGCCATCGCGGCCCATCCCTCGCCGGTGCGTATTGATGCATCGGCGTTGACGCACTTTGATTCCTCCGCATTGGCTGTCCTGCTGGCTTGTCAACGCAGCGCCCAGGCCGCCGGCAAGTTGTGCGAGTTGGTTCAAGCCCCACCCAAGCTCAAAGCTTTGGCGACCCTTTATGGTTTAGAGGGTTTGCTGCCTGCCGCTCAGTGAGCCTAGATCCGGCAGTTGACCGCTTTAGTCTGTTGGCAACAACGGACGCGTGCTGACATTTCAACCTAAAACCACTTTCACCGCTTGGGTCAAAGCGCCACACATCCGATTGAGCCGCGCTGCTGCACGCTGGCTGCGTTGCTCCGCCAAAACCAGAGGCTTTGGCCTTCGTCAGGCACAAACAGTCCTCAAGGACTGTTTGTGTCCGGTCTCAGCCTTGCGGGTACGAGCCGTTCGCACCTGTGCGCCCTCGGTGCTCACCGTCGTCTCGCCTTGCCAGCGCGCCACATCACAGCCCACTCGGACGCGTCCAACTGCCGAATCTAGGCTTGTTCAGTTTGGCGCGCTGTAACGTTTGGCGCGAAGGTTCTTCTTGATTTCTTGCAGCATAGGCCGCAAATTGCTGGGCAGGCGCAGCGCCACCGCCGTGGTCAATATGTCGATCACCATCAGATGCAAGAGGCGCGACACCATGGGGCTGTAGCGGTCAAAATCTTCCGGGTGATCAACGGCCAGTAGCACATGTTGATTGCCTTGCACGGTTTGCGCCAGGGGCGAGCCGCTGGCGGTGATCACGATGGTGGTGGCACCTTTGCGCCGGGCGATCTCGGCGGCATCCAACAAGTCGCGGCTGCGGCCCGAGTTGCTGATGATGACGGCGCAGTCACCGGGCTGCAGCATGGTGGCGCTCATCACTTGAATGTGGCCGTCGCTGATCGCCTGTGTACTCACCCCCAAGCGAAAAAACTTGTGCTGTGCGTCTTGGGCCACGATGCCCGAGTTTCCGACGCCGTAAAACTCGATGCGCCTGCCACTGCTTCCGGCCAGGGCCAATGCCGTGATGGCACGCTCAAACGCGTGGGTGGCTGCGTCGTTGCGGTATTTCAAAAAAGCCGACACCGCGTTGTCGATGAGTTTGACCACCACATCGCTTGATTTGTCGTCTTCGTCCACCGCCCGGTGAACAAAAGGCACACCCTCGTTCACTGTGCCCGCGAGTTTGCGTTTGAAGTCGGCCAAACCGTCGTAGCCCACACTGCGGCAAAAACGCACCACGGTGGGTTTGCTCACATGCGCGCGTTCAGCCAACTCCACCACGGGCAAACTGGCAAAGGTTCTGGGGTCCAGCAACACCTGCTTGGCCACGCGCTGTTCGGCTGGCGGCAGCGCGGGGATGGATGCACGGATGCGGTCCAGCATGCCGGTCAACTCCTCGCCGATGTCTGTGGTCTTGTTCAACATGGTCAACTCACTGTTCTTCTGACCACGCAAAACCATCGCGTGCGACCAGTGCGCTGGCCGCAGCAGGGCCCCACGTGCCAGCGGCATAGGGCCGTGGGCCACCTGACGCTTCGTTGTCCCGCTGCCAGGCGTGCAGGATGGGTTCCACCCAGCGCCAGGCTTGTTCTTGTTCGTCGCTGCGCACAAACAAATTGAGTCGTCCAGCAATGGCTTCCAAGAGCAAGCGCTCATAAGCGCCGACACGGTTCTCGGCAAAGGCTTTGTCAAAGTCCAAATCCAGGAACACCGGCGCCAAGGCTTCGGACTGGCTGGTGCCTTTGGCGGCCAGCAAGTGCAACTCCAAGCCGTCTTCGGGTTGCAGTTTGATCACCAGCTTGTTGGGTTGGTTGTG
Organism: Burkholderiales bacterium; assembly: GCA_031431125.1. GTDB lineage: Bacteria > Pseudomonadota > Gammaproteobacteria > Burkholderiales > Burkholderiaceae_C > JANPCX01. Next base: position 19,726 of record JANPCX010000040.1, on the reverse strand, counting down.
CCCAGGGAAAATGTTGTGCGGTGTGGGCCGAAAGTTCACGACAATTTGCGAGTCCCTCGCCGCCAAACGTTTGCCTGTGCGCAAGTAAAACGGCACACCGGCCCAGCGCCAGTTTTGCACCTCGGTGCGCAGGGCTACGAATGTTTCGCAGTGGCTTCCTGGCGGCACCTTTACTTCTTCCAAATAACCAGGCACCGCTTTGCCGTGGGCCGTGCCCGCGCGGTACTGCCCACGCACCACGTCCCGCGAGACGCTCTCCGCAGTGAAGGGTTTGAGTGAACGCAGCACCTTGAGTTTTTCGTCGCGGATGGCGTCGGCGTCAAAACTCGACGGCGGCTCCATGGCCACCATGGTGAGCAGCTGCAGCGCGTGGTTTTGAATCATGTCGCGCAGCGCGCCGGTGCGGTCATAAAAATCACCGCGTGTGCCCACGCCCAGGCCTTCGGCCAGCGTGATTTGAATATTGGCAATGCTCTCGCGTCGCCACAGGGGCTCAAACAAGGCATTGCCAAAACGCAGCGCCATCAGGTTTTGCACCGACGGTTTGCCGAGGTAGTGGTCGATGCGAAACGCCTGTTGCTCTTTGAACACCGAGCGCACCACGCGGTTGATTTCTTGCGCACTCGCCAGGTCATGGCCCAGCGGCTTTTCCAGCACCACCCGAATGCGCTCCGAGTTCAGGCCGACCGCACCCAGCTGCTCACAAATTTGAGGGAAGAGGTGCGGGCTGGTGGCCAGGTAGAGCACCACCGTGTCGGCGGCGCGCTCATCCAGCCATTCTTTGAGCCCAGCGTAGTCGGTGGGCTGCGACAGGTCCATGCGCCGGTAGTGGATCAACTCCGCAAAACGGGCAAACTCTTCGTCGCTGGGCCGTTTCGCGCCTTCAACATCCTGAAAACGTTCTTTCAGCCAGGCCCGGTACTTTTCGTCACTCTGCGTGTCACGCGCCACCGCCAAAATGCGTCCACCGTGTGGCAACTTGCCGTGGCGAAATGCCTGGAAAAGCGCAGGCATCAATTTGCGCCAAGTGAGGTCGCCGGTACCGCCGAAAAAAACGAGGTCGAAGGACATGGGGAGTCAGGTTGAAGAGGTGAGAGGGACGGGTGGTTGGTAACTAAGTTACAGTCCCAATGATGCCGAGGTTTCTTGGATTGGTCAATCCGCACAGGCCACGGGGCCTGTACCCGTACCCGGAAAGGCGTGCGGTCAAACCGCTCGCGGTTGCGACTTTGTCCTATGCTTTGAACCCTGCGATGGCAGATGCAGTGCAGCGCTGCTCGCTTCAAATTTGGATGTGTTCATGAATCAACTCGACCAACTCAAACAGTTCACCACCGTGGTGGCCGATACCGGCAACTTCAAACAACTGGCGGCTTTTGCGCCACGTGATGCGACGACCAATCCCTCGCTCATCCTCAAAGCCGTTCAACAGCCCGACTACGCGCCGCTGCTGATGGATACCGTGGCGCGGCACAAAGGGTTGCGGCTGGATGGCATCGTGGACCAGGTGCTGGTTCGTTTTGGCTTGGAGATTCTCAAAGTGGTGCCAGGCCGGGTGTCGACCGAGGTGGATGCACGGCTGAGTTTCGACGTGGCCGCTACGGTGGGGCGGGCGCACCGCTTGATCGCGCTGTACGAGGCTGCGGGGGGGGGGCGTGAGCGCGTGCTGATCAAAATGGCGGCCACCTGGGAGGGCATTCAAGCAGCCCGGGTGTTGGAGCGCGAGGGCATTCACTGCAACCTCACTTTGTTGTTCTCCTTTTGCCAAGCGGTGGCCTGCGGCGAAGCCGAGGTGCAGTTGATTTCGCCCTTTGTGGGCCGCATTTACGACTGGTACAAAAAGGCCGCGGGCAGCCAGTGGGATGAAGCACAAAGTTCGGGTGCCAATGACCCCGGTGTGAAATCGGTGCACCAGATTTACACCTACTACAAGAAATTTGGTGTGGACACCGAGGTGATGGGGGCGAGTTTCCGCAACGTGGGGCAAATCACCGCGCTGGCCGGTTGCGATTTGCTCACCATCAGCCCTGAGTTGCTCGCCAGCTTGCAGGCCAACGAAGCGCCGCTTTCCCGTGCGCTTGATCCTGCGGTCGCCGCCCAAGACCCCATGCATGCCATCACCTACAACGAAGCCTCCTTCCGTTACGCGTTGAATGAAGACGCCATGGCCACCGAAAAGCTGGCCGAAGGCATCCGCGCATTTGCGGTGGATGCGGGCAAGCTGGATCAAATGATCATGGCGCTGCAAGCTGCGTGACGCCATGACCGCTCCTCGATGTGATCGCACCCAGGCCTGGGCCGCGCTGCAGGGCCACTACCAAGCCCATGGCAAAGACTTCGATTTGCGTGCAGCCTTTGCGCAAGACCCGCAGCGGTTTGAGCACTTCAGTGTGCAGGCACCGGAAGTATTCGCCGACCTGTCCAAAAACCATGTGGATGTGGCGACCCGGCACTTCTTGATGGACCTGGCGCGCGAATGCAAGCTGGAACCGCGTCGTGATGCCATGTTCTCGGGTCAAGCCATCAACACCTCTGAGGACCGTGCGGTCTTGCACACCGCTTTGCGCGCACCGCCGGGTACCGGTCCCCACAGTGCGGACGTCCACGCAGTCTTGGATGCCATGCTTGCCTTTGTCGAAACTGTGCGCGACACCGCTCGCAGCGGCATCACCACCGTGGTCAACATCGGCATCGGCGGCAGCGACTTGGGGCCGCAGATGGTGCTGCCGGCGCTCGATGCCGTCGCCCACCGGGGCTTGAAGTTCCATTTTGTTTCCAACGTGGACGGCCACGACATCGCACCCGTTCTGCGTCAGTGCAAACCCAAGGAAACGCTCTTCGTCATTGCCAGCAAAACCTTCACCACGCAAGAAACCATGGCTAACGCGCACGCGGCGCGGGTCTGGTTTGTGGCGGGAGGGGGCACCGACACCGCCAAACACTTTGTGGCCACCACCACCCATGTTCAGGCGGCTGCGGCGTTTGGCATCGATACCACCTTTGGTTTTTGGGACTGGGTCGGCGGGCGTTACTCCTTGTGGAGTTCGATTGGTTTGCCCATCGCCTTGGCGATCGGTGCCGAGCATTTTCGAGCGCTGCTCGCCGGGGCCCATGCCATGGACCAGCATTTCGCCCAAGTGCCCCTGGAGACCAATTTGCCCGTGCTGCTGGGTTTGCTCGATGTTTGGTACCGCAACTTTCACGAGCGCAGCAGCCGAAGCGTGGCACCCTACCACCAGGGTTTGAGACGTTTTGCCGCTTACCTGCAGCAACTGGAAATGGAATCCAACGGAAAACGGGTCGACGCCATGGGCGAGCTTTTTCCCTATGCCACGAGCCCCGTGGTCTGGGGTGAGCCTGGCACCAATGGCCAGCATGCCTACTTTCAAATGCTGCACCAAGGCACCGAGGTGATACCGGTCGAATTCATTCTGGTCAAGCAGCCCAGCTTGGTTGAAGCTGAGATGGACGTGACGGTGCACCAGCAACTGCAACGCCAGCACACCTTGCTTTTGGCCAATGGCCTGGCCCAGTCCCAGGCCTTGATGTTGGGCAAAACGACGGCCCAAGCGTTGTTGGAGAAAGCACCGACTGCCTCTACGACCATGGACGCCCAGGTGCTGGCACAACAACGAACTTTCCCCGGCAATCGACCCAGCACCACCTTGTTGCTGGAGCAACTGACGCCGCGTTCACTCGGTGCACTGGTTGCGCTGTACGAGCACCGTGTGTTTGTCTCCGGTGCCATTTGGGGCATCAACAGCTTTGACCAATGGGGCGTCGAGCTGGGCAAAGCCTTGTGCAATGACTTGCTGCCGCGCCTGACCGCTGGGGATGTCACGGGCCTGGACGGATCGACCGCGGGTTTAATAGGAAAACTCAAGGCATGAAGAAGGATGTGGTGTTTGACTTTGGCGGTGTGGTGTTCAACTGGCAGCCGCTGCGGCTCTTGCAGGAGACGCTGCCGGAATCGGTCTTGGACGACACCCAAGCGCGCGACCTGGCCGGCCACATCTTCCAATCGTTTTCTTTGACCAGCGATTGGGCCTTGTTCGACCTGGGCCAGATCGATGCCGAACCGCTGGCCGAGCGCATCGCAAAACGGTCTGGAATGAAAGCCTCAGAGGTGCTGCGGGTGATTGAGGCCATACCTGATCACCTGGTTCCCATTCCAGGAACTGTTGCCTTGCTGCAGCGCTTGAAAGCCCAAGGCCACCGCTTGTTTTTCCTGTCCAACATGCCCACGGCCTATGCCTTGGACTTGGAACGACGCCATGACCTGGCGGCTTGGTTTGACGACGGCATTTTTTCAAGCCGGGTGCAACTCATCAAACCACGGCCTGAAATTTTTCAAGAGGCGGTGCGGCGGTTTGACCTGGTGCCTGAACACACCGTGTTCATTGACGACTTGGCGCACAACATAGAAGCCGCTGCGGCGCAAGGCTGGGGCGGTGTGCAGTTTCAGAACCCGGCGCAATGCAGCCAGGCCTTGGACGCGCGTTTGCTCACCTGACGGCTCGACCAGAGCACGACATGCTCAAGCGGACTGGCCCCTCAGTGCGTCGCGTGGTGTTCCACCCCACTGCCTAGACCACGCACGGCGCAGTTGCAAGTCGGCGCTGAAACCCGCGGCTTCGGCGGCTTGGGTCACGCTGGCCCCGGCTGCAAGGGCTCGGCGGGCATGCTCCAACCGGATCAACTCCACATAACCCGTTGGTGACACCCGTGCGTGTTCGGTGAACAAACGCAGCAAATGGCGCTGGGTGACGTGGGCGGCCGTTGCCAATGCCGTCATGGTCCATGGAAGCTGGGGCTGTTGGCTGACCGCGTCTTGCACCCGGTGCACGGCCGGGTGCAGGTGGTTGCGGTGCTGCAGGAGTGGCGACAGCTCGGGGTCGCGTGGCCCGCGCCGCAAATACACCACCATGTCTTGGGCGACGGCGGCGGCAATGTCTTCGCCGCAGGTTTGGGCAATCAAGTGCAAGGCCAGGTCGATGCCAGCCGTGACGCCGGCGCTGGTGGCGATGTTGGCCTGCGGCCCGTCGACAACAAACACGCGGTTGTTCACCACCTCGGCGCTGGGGGCCAAGGCTTGCAGGCGGTCCAAGAGTTCGTGGTGGGTGGTGCAGCGGCAGTCGATCAACAACCCCGCATCGGCGGCCAGCACGGCACCACTGCACACGGTGATGAGTGTGTGCTCGGCCTCAGCCTGCAGTAGCCTTGGCCGCTGTTGGTTGAGCCAATCCCGTGTGGCCAACCAGGCCGGGTTGTGGCCACTCAGCGAGGCCTTCAAGCCGTCGCTGGTTTGGCCCAGCAGCACCAGCCAGCTTTGTGGTGGCAGCAGTGTTGGTAGGGGTTCAATGTTCGTCAAAGCCAGCCCTACCGACGAAGTTTGCTCCGCCTGCGTGCCGACAAACCGCAGCTCAAACGCCGCGCGGCGTTTGCGGGCCAGCAAGTGCCGGTTCGCCAGCCGGAAGGTTTCTGCGGGCCCCGCCAGGTCCAGCAGCAGGGTGTCGGGCAGCAGGACGAAGAGAACAGGAATCATGCAGCCTCAGGAGAATTCAGTCTGCGCATCGCCTCTACGCCTTCTTCGGTGCACAACAGCAGTGTGTTGACATAGGTGTCGATTTTGTCGACCAGCATGGACCGTGGCCCTTCTGTCCACTCGGCTGATGTGTAGAAAGCCGATTGTTCCGATTCCAAGGCGGCGCGGTTCTCGTATGAACGCACGAGAAAGTAGCTTTCTTCCTCGTGGTTGGATCGGCCATAGGCCACCACGTCCATGCCTTTGCGCCTGAGCATGGGTGCCGAGAAATCCCGCATCGCTGCGTGAAATTCTTCCAAGGTTCCGGGTTTCAGCCGGTAGGTTCGGATTTCCAGCAAGCGATGGCCACTCGTTGGGGCTGTCATGGTTGCCACTTCCTTGGTCTGAACACTGTATGGACTCAGGTCGGCGTTGGTGTCAGGATTTTCTGTCCAAACCACTTCCATTTGACGGGCCGTCTGAAGCGCCAACTCTCGCCCTGCCAAACGTGCCACCAAATGAAAACTCATATCGATTCCCGCAGAAATACCCGCTGAGGTCACGACATGCCCGGTATCAACCCAGCGCATGTGTTCCAGCACAGTGAGCGTTGGATGATCTCGTCGTAAATCTGGAATGTCTTCCCAATGGGTGGTGACAGGCAGTCCCTTGAGTAAACCCGCTTCTGCCAGTAAAAACGCGCCGGTACAAACCGAGGACACCAGGTGCGTCTTGGGTGCGGTCTCCGCTAGCCAGTGCAGCAACGCGACATTTTTCAATTCTTTCGTGACCACCCCGCCAGGAACCAACAACACATCCAGCGGCGGGTGGTCGGCAATCAGATGGTCGGGCTCTACCCACAGGCCCGCGCGGGTGCGAACCTTGGTGGTTTGACATGCCAGGGTGAATACTTCAAAGCATGGTGGTGCATCAGGGGACTGACGTGAAGCGACACGTGTGGCTGTGGTGAAAACCTCCAGCGGGCCTGCCATGTCCAGCAACTCCACATCGTCGTAGATGTAGATGCCAATGCGCTGCGTGTTCTTCATCCCATGACCTCGCCAGCGCCTTGCATGGCGCGTTTCATGGCCTGGGGCACGCTGCAAACAGTCGCAAACCGACCGCTCAACACTGCCTCGGTACGTTTGACGATGTCACTGGCTGAGAGCCGCTGGCCGTCCAGGGTTTGCATGTCAAAAGTCAGCGTGGCCTCGGACACATAGTCCACTTCCCAACCTTCATCCGACGCATGGCGGGTGGTGGTTTCGCAGCACTGTTCGGTGCGTATGCCGGCCACGATCAACTTTTGGACGCCCTGCTGGCGCAACCACACCGACAGGCCGGTTCCCACCAACGCGCTGTGGCGAGACTTCTGAAACTCGGCGGCGGCGGGGAAGTCGATCAAACCGTCGAGTGGGCGGACCTGGCCTGATTCCACCGCAAAGGCGTTGTCTTTGCTCGCAGGGCCTTCCACGTGCAAGATGCGGACCACCGGCACCTTGGCCTTCACACAGGCGGCCACCAAAGCGTTGCAGCGGTCCAGAAAAGCGGCCACATGCTCGTCACTCCAATAGGGGCGCAGGCGGAAGGATTGTTGAACGTCGATGAGCAGCAGGGCGGTGTGCATGAAGAACTCCTTGTGTTGAAGACCTTCACTTTAGGAGGAGCATGCTGCAGTGTCGCACCAGATGGCGACAAGAATCAATCAAATTCGGACATTGATGTGGGGCGCTCCAGATCGTCATTCCCGCGAAAGCGGGAATCCAGTCGCTGCCGGTGCAAAAAGCGGTCTGTACTCATCGCACCGCTTGGATTCCCGTTTTCGCGGGAATGACGGGTGAGAGCGCAAGTCCTCAAGGCCGGGGCGCGGCCAACCAACGCTCCGCCAGGCGCACCCACAGCGTCGCCCCCACAGGAATCAGGGCGTCGTTGAAGTCATAGCTCGGGTTGTGCAGCATGCAAGGCCCCAGGCCCTGGCCGCCCTCGCGGTGGCTGCCGTCGCCGTTGCCGATCAAAAAATAAGCGCCGCGCTTCTCTTGCAGAAAGAAGCTGAAGTCTTCGGCCCCCATCGTGGGGTCAAACTCATGCACGCGGGCTTCTCCGACCAGGTCTTGCATCACCTGGCGCGCAAATTCGGTCTCGGCCGGGTGGTTGATGGTGGGCGGGTAGTTGCGGCGGAATTCAAAGCTGCAGGTGGCGCCAAATGCGGCGGCTGTGTGCCCGGCCACCTCTTTCATGCGCTGCTCAATCATGTCCAGCACCTCCAGGGTGAAGGTGCGCACCGTGCCTTGCATCTCACAACTGTCAGGCACCACATTGGTGGCCTCGCCGGTGTGGATCATGGTGACTGAGATCACCCCGGCGTCGATGGGCCTTTTGTTGCGCGTGATGATGGTTTGAAAGGCTTGCACCATTTGGCAAGCCACCGGGACGGGGTCGATGCCCAAATGCGGCATGGCCGCATGGGAACCTTTGCCGCGGATGGTGATGACAAACTCATTGCTGCTGGCAAAACACGGTCCGCTCTTGATGGCGAACTCGCCCACCTCCAGGCCAGGCCAGTTGTGGGCGCCGAAGATGGCCTCCATGGGGAATTTTTCAAACAACCCATCGCGCATCATTTCGCGCGCGCCGCCGCCGCCTTCTTCGGCGGGTTGGAACACCAAGTAGACGGTGCCGTCGAAGTTCCGGTGCTTGGACAGGTGTTTGGCCGCGGCGAGCAACATGGCGGTGTGGCCATCGTGGCCGCAGGCGTGCATCTTGCCGGCCTCTTGGCTTGCATGGGCGAAGGTGTTGTGCTCGGTCATGGGCAGGGCGTCGATGTCGGCGCGCAGGCCCAAGGCACGGGGGCTGTTGCCATTTTTCACGATACCGACCACGCCAGTTTTGCCAAGGCCCCGGTGAACCGGGATGCCCCATTCGGTGAGCTGGGCGGCAATCAGGTCCGAGGTGCGGTTTTCTTCAAAACACAGCTCGGGGTGGGCGTGGATGTCTCGCCGGACTTGGGCGATGAGGGGGGCGTCGGCGACGATGGTGTCGATGAGGTTCATGGCGATGGGACGCCGCACGAGACTGGCTCGGTCGACGGGTGTTGGACCTGAGAATTCAGTGTACCCCTGCAAGAATGTCACTTGTTCCTTTGTGCCATAGTTCAATCATGAGTACCGTCATCGTCCGCGCCGCCTGCCCCCATGACTGCCCCGACACCTGCGCCATGCGGGTCACCGTGACGGACGGCGTCGCGGTGAAGGTGCAGGGCGACCCGGACCATCCGACCACCCACGGCGCGCTGTGCACCAAGGTGTCGCGTTACACAGAGCGCAGCTACCACCCGGAGCGGGTGCTCAAGCCCATGAAACGCGTCGGGCCCAAAGGCTCGGGGCAGTTCGTTCCAGTGAGCTGGGATGAGGCACTGAAAGACATCGCCAAGCGGCTGCAAACCATCGCGGCTCGCAACCCAGAGGCCATCGTTCCCTACAGCTACGCCGGCACCATGGGCCTGCTGCAGGGCGAGTCCATGGCGGCGCGGTTTTTTAACCGCCTCGGGGCATCACTGCTCGATCGCACGATTTGCGCCAGCGCCGGTGGTGAGGCCCTGGCGGCCACCTACGGCGGCAAGATTGGCATGCATGTGGAATTCTTCGCCGAGAGCAAACTGATTCTGATTTGGGGCAGCAACTCCATAGGCTCCAACCTGCATTTTTGGACCTATGCCCAAGCGGCCAAACGGGCCGGTGCCAAGTTGATTTGCATTGACCCACGCAAAACCGAAACCGCCGACAAATGCCACCAGCACATTGCACTGTTGCCGGGTACCGATGGGGCGCTGGCCTTGGGGTTGATGCATGAGTTGATCAAAAACAAGTGCTTGGACGACGACTACATCGACCAACACACCGAGGGCTGGCCCCTGCTGCGCGAACGGGCCCTGCTCTGGCCCCCAGAGCGGGTGGCCGAGGTCTGCGGCATCACGGCCGACGAAGTGCGCGGCCTGGCACGTGATTACGCCACCACTTCACCTGCCGCCATCCGACTGAACTACGGCATGCAGCGTGTACGTGGCGGTGGCAATGCGGTGCGTCTGATTTCGATACTGCCTTGCCTCACCGGCGCTTGGCGTCACCGTGCCGGCGGTTTGTTGTTGTCCAGCTCGGGTTGGTTCAAGTCGGTGCGCAACGAGACCGGCTTGCAGCGGCCCGATTTACTCCAGGGCAGAACCCCGCGCACCATCAATATGAGCACGATAGGCGACGACTTGCTGCGCAAGACGGGTCCTGACTTCGGCCCCCAAATAGAAGCCTTGATCGTCTACAACAGCAACCCCGTGGCCGTGGCCCCCGAGTCGCCCAAGGTAGCCGCCGGGTTCGCGCGTGAAGACCTCTTCACCGTGGTGCTGGAACATTTCATGACCGACACCGCCGACCTCGCCGACTATGTGCTGCCCGCCACCACCCAGCTTGAACACCTGGATGTGCACACCAGTTATGGCCATACCTATGCCCTGATCAACGAGCAAGCGATCGCTCCGCTCGGACAAGCCAAAGCCAACACACAAATTTTTCGTGAACTGGCGCAGCACATGGGTTTTGACGACCCTTGTTTTTCCGATACCGATGAAGCGCTGGCGCGGCAAGCGTTTCAAGGGGCAGTGAAGTTTGAGGACTTGCGTGCCCACGGTTGGGTCAAGCTGCCCCTGCCCGATGCGCCTTTGGCCACGGGCCAGTTCCCCACGCCCAGCGGCAAGTGTTTGATCGACGCGCCGGGTTTGGGTGTGCCCGACCATGTGGCCAACTACGAATCACGGTTGTCGTCACCCGAACAAGCGCGGCGTTACCCCTTGGCCATGATTTCGCCACCCGCGCGCAACTTTTTGAACTCCACTTTCGTCAACGTGAAAAGCCTGCGCGACATTGAAGGCGAACCGATTTTGGAGATGAATGCTATGGATGCCGCTGAGCGTGGCATCGAACACGGCAGCCGCGTTCGTACCTTCAACGACAGAGGCAGTTATGAGTGCACGCTGCACATCAGCCCACGGGCGCGGCCCGGCGTGGTCAATGGCCTGGGGGTTTGGTGGCGCAAACTCGGCGTGGATGGGCGCAATGTGAACGAGCTCACCCACCAGCACTTGACCGACATCGGCCGCGGACCTGCCTTCTACGACTGTTTGGTGCAGGTGCAAGCCTGCACGGTGGCTGCGTGATACGGTGCGCTTTTCCAACCTTCGCACACGCTGGGTGCTGATCACCTTGGGCAGCCTCCTCACCACCCTGGTCGCTGCCACCGCGCTGCTGTGCCTCACTACGGGCTGCAGCAGCCTGGCCTATTACGCCCAGTCGGTCAACGGCCATTTGAATTTACTTGGCGCCGCCAAGCCTGTGCAGGATTGGATGGCGGACGAGAACAGCCCCGTCGCCTTGAAAGAACGCCTGGCCTTGAGCCAGCGCATGCGTGACTTCGCCATTTCTGAGCTCAAGCTGCCCGACAACGCCAGCTACCGCCGTTATTCCGACTTGCAGCGCGGCGCGGCGGTGTGGAATGTGGTGGCCACACCAGAGCTCAGCTTGCAACTGAAGACCTGGTGTTTTCCAGTGATGGGCTGTGTGGGTTACCGAGGCTACTACCACGAAGATGAAGCACTGGCCTATGCGGACCAGTTGCGTGCACAGGGCTTGGAAGTGTTGGTTTACGGCGTGCCCGCGTATTCCACTTTGGGTAAATTGCCCGGCACTTTTTTTGCTGACCCCTTGCTGAACACCTTCATCCGTTTTCCCGAAGGTGAGCTGGCCCGTATGATTTTTCACGAGCTCAGCCACCAGGTGGTCTATGCCGACAACGACACCGTGTTCAACGAGTCCTTCGCCACGGCGGTGGAGCGCATCGGCAGCAAACAGTGGCTGGCCCGGTTCGCAAGCCCGCAGGTGGCGGCAGAACAAGCCGTTCGTGATGGGCGCCGCGATGATTTCCGCGCATTGACCATGCGTTACCGCGACAAGCTCGACACCCTCTTTCGGAGTCCCGTGTCAGACGAAGAAAAACGCGCAGGCAAGGTTCAACTCATGGCGCAAATGCGCGCAGACTATGCGCAGCTCAAACAAGAACGCTGGGGCGGGTTTTCCGGGTATGACGGCTGGTTCGAGAAAGCCAACAATGCATCACTCGGTGTTTTGGCCGCTTACAACCAACTGGTGCCCGACTTCGAGCGCTTGTTCGAACGCGAGGGACAAAACTTCGAGCAGTTTTACGCCGCGGTTAAACGTTTGGCACCATTGCCACCCGACGAGCGGCGGCAAAAATTGCAAGCCCCTTGATCCACCGCCCATTCAATTCCACAAGGACTTTTATGCCCGACATTCAAATCCACCGCCAACACAGCCTCGGCCTCGCGAAAGCCCGCAAAGTGGCCTGGCAATGGGCCGAAGCGGTTGAAGAAAAGTTCGACATGTCCTGCACCGTGATCGAAGGCGAAACCAGCGACACGGTGGAGTTCACCCGCTCCGGCGTGCAGGGCCACTTGATCGTCGCCGCTGACCACTTCGACCTGCAAGCCAAACTCGGCTTCTTGCTCGGCGCTTTCAGTGCGACGATTCAAGGTGAGATTGAGAAGAACTTGGACGAGTTGCTGGAGAAGGGCGGCAAGAAGGAGGCCAAGCCGACGCCGCCCAAGAAAGTTGAGCCCAAAGCGGCGGCTAAAACTACAGCTGCACGCAAGAAATAAACGCGTGCCGCGGCAAGCCGATGGGTGGGTTTACTTCAACGACTCAATCAACGCCACATAGTCCTTCATGGCCGCCTTGCCGTCCGTGCCTTTGATTTCATTCCAGGCATCCCATTTAGCACGGCCCACCATGTCGGTGAAGCCGGGGCGTTTGCCGTCGACGTCGCCACTGCTGGCTTGTTTGTACAGGGCATAAAGTTTCAGCAACGTGGCGTTGTCGGGCTTTTCGGGCAGGTTTTTTGAGTCGGCAACGGCTTGCTCAAATTGGGCTTTCAGGTCGGCCATGGCATGTCTCCTGGGGTTGTGATGAAACAGGTAGAAGTCGCGATTGACGGGATGCATGCTAACAAGCATCGTCGGCTTGTCTCAAGCAAGGAGTTAACCTGATGCCCAAGCGTGTGCCCGCCAGCTCTGTCAATCAGCACCCAGCCGCCCCGAGGATTGCCGCAAGCGCCCCGACGCCACGGGGCGACCGCATGTCCCGCGTCGACACCGCCTGGCTGCGCATGGACAGCGATGTCAACCTGATGATGATCGTTGGTGTGTGGTTGCTTGAGCCTGGCATCCAACTCGCCGACCTGCGCGAGCGCGTGCAGTCCAAGCTGCTTCAATACCGGCGTTTTGGGCAAAAAGTGGTGGAAGACGCCTCGGGCGCAATGTGGGTGGATGCCGAGGACTTTGACATTGAGCAGCATGTGCGGCCCTACGAGCTACAGCGGGTCAGCGGCCGAAGCGACCGGCAAGCCTTGCAAGACCTGGTCGGTGACTTGGCCACCACCCCACTGGACCGCAACCACCCGCTGTGGCAGTTTCACTTGATTGAAAACTTCGATGGTGGCAGCGCCCTGATCGCCCGGGTGCACCACTGCATTGCCGATGGCATTGCGCTTATTTCGGTGATGCTGTCCATCACCGACGGTGGCCAAGACCCACCCCCGCGCAAAACCAAAGCCCCCCGCGAGGAAGGCGGTGATTGGTGGAACGACGCCTTGCTCAAACCCATGACCGACATGGCGGTGAAAGCCATCGGTGCTTATGGCGGCGGCGTGGCCAAGTCCATGGACATGCTGGCCCACCCCTCACAACCGTTGGGCGAAACCGTCGACATGGCGCGTGCCGGCATGCAGGTGATCAGCGACTTGGCCGCCTTCGCCATGATGCCGGACGACTCTGCCACTCGGCTCAAAGGCAAACCCGGTGGTCTCAAGGCCGTGGCTTGGGGTGAGCCGATTCCGCTGGAGGTGGTCAAGGCCATAGGCAAAGGGCTGGGCTGTTCCATCAACGATGTGTTGCTGTCTTGCGCAGCAGGCGCCATTGGCGCCTATCTCAAAGACAAAGGCGACGACCCCACCGGCCAAGCCATACGCGCCATGGTGCCCGTGAATTTGCGGCCCTTGGAAAAAGCCTACCAACTCGGCAACCGTTTCGGCCTGGTGCCCCTGGTGCTGCCCATCGGTTTGGACAACCCCATCGAGCGGCTTTACGCCGTGCGCGCGCGCATGCAAGAACTCAAAGGCAGTTTCCAGCCGGTGCTGGCCTTTGCCATGCTCTCGGTGGCTGGGCTCTTCATCAAACCGGTGCAAGACGCCTTGCTGGGCCTCTTTGCCAAAAAGGCCACGGCCGTGATGACCAATGTGCCGGGCCCTGCCAAGGCGCTGACCTTTTGCGGCTCCACCCTCAAACAAACGCTGTTCTGGGTGCCGCAGTCGGGCGACATTGGTGTGGGCGTGAGCATCTTGTCCTACGCCGGCGGGGTTCAGTTCGGCCTCATTACCGACCGCGCCCTTTGTCCTGATCCGCAGCAGATCATTGACCGCTTTGAGCCGGAGTTCCAAAAGCTGTTGGTGTTGGCGTTGATGTTGCCTTGGGGTGGGGACTGACATGCGGATACCAACAACCACCGTCATTCCCGCGCAGGCGGGAATCCAGGCAGTGGAACGACTGGCACCGATTGGCTCATTAGCACCCACCGACTGGATTCCCGCCTGCGCGAGAATGACGAAACGAAGGGTGTGATGACGCAAGCACGCAGGGGACCGACGGGCTGAAATTCAGTCTCGTGCCCACGCCAACATGCGCGCCAACAGCCTGGCGACATCCTCGGTCGTGTTCACATAAAACTGTGCTTTTGAGCGGGCATCTTCCAAACCCACCTTGACCGTCAACCAACCGGGCTTGCTGCGCTCGAACACGGGTTCGTCGTTGACATCGTCCCCTACAAAAACCAGGGCGTCAGATGAGGCTTGCTGCGCCAGTCTTGTCACGGCATCGGCCTTGTTGGGGGCCCGCGCCGACATCACATTCACCACCTTTTTGCCACCAAAAATGTGCAGTGCGTCCTCTAATAGCGACGGTTTTTGCCGAGGTGGGGTGAGCACCTTCTGTATCGCTTCTTGCGCCACTGTTTGATCCACTGCCAAACGGTAGTGCAGGGCGATGGAATAGTGCTTGTCCTCGACCAGCACGCCAGCTTGTTGCAAAGCGTGCGCAGCATGCTGCAAACGTTGACGCAGCGGGTTCAGTGCCTGCGCTAAGTTTTCTTGCGGTGGCAGTGAGGGATCTTCTGCGCCATGGTTGCCCACCAAAAAATGCGGTTCAAAACCCAGGCGACTGCGTACATCGGCGACCCTGCGACCCGAGATCACGGCGATGGGAAAGCGATCTCGCAACCGCTGCAGCTGCAAGGCCACGGCGGGCGGCACAGCGGCGTCTTGGGATCTTGCCACGATAGGCGCCAGCGTTCCGTCAAAGTCAAAGGCCAGCAGCGGTTGGCGCTTCAAGGTGGCTTCTAAGGCCGCCAGGCCTTCTTCACTCAACAATAACTTCATGCCGACTTCCGATGCAAGGGCTCCGGCTGTTGATGGTGGCGCTCCACGCGGGCTTCAATGCGTTGGCGCAGGCGGGAACGTCCGGCGTCGGTCAAGATGTTGCCGGCCCAGCGGAACACGTTGAACTCGCGCACCGTCATGCGCATGCTGTTCATGCGCTCGCGCTGCTCGGCCAAGGGCATAGTGGCGGCGCGGTGCAGGGCGTCTGCGGTTTCTTCCACGTGGTAAGGGTTGACGATCAAGGCTTCTTTTAACTCCATCGCGGCACCCGCAAAGCGGCTCAAGATAAGAACACCACGTTCATCGTCACGCGCGGCCACATATTCTTTGGACACAAGGTTCATGCCGTCGTGCAAACTCGTCACCACGCACACATCGGCAGCGCGAAAGAGTTCATTGACCTGTTCATGTTCATGGTGCTGCGCCAGCAAATGAACAGGCTGGTAACGTGGGTTGCCGAAACGTTCATTGATGCGCGCTGTGACGCGTTCAATGCGTTCTTGGAAGGACCGGTATTCCTCCAGTGAACTGCGTGTCGGCGCGGCCACCTGCACGAAGACAAAACGGCCTATCCACTCCGGGCGTTTCTCCAGCAGCCGCTCCACCGCATGCAAGCGCTCCAGTATGCCTTTGGTGTAGTCGAAGCGGTCCACGCCCAAGGCCAATACGCTGCTGGGGTCCAAGCGCAATCGCTGAAAAACAGCCTTTTTGCATTCGCTCACGGAAGGCCAAGCGGTTTGTGTTTCCTCGGTGGGCCATTCGATGGAGATGGGGTAACTCGCCACCAGGGTTTCGTCGTCTTTGAACGAAATGGTGCTGTGCTCGTGTTCGATACGGGCTTCCAAATAGCGGTCCACGGTTTCAATGAAGTTTTTGCAGTGAAAGCGCGTGTGAAACCCGAGGATGGTGCTGCCCAGCATGCCTTCCAAAATTTCTTTGCGCCAAGGGCAAATGCCAAAGGATTCCGGGTTGGGCCAAGGAATGTGCCAGAAGGTCAGGATGGTGGCCTTGGGCAGTTGGGCGCGGATCATCGCAGGGAGAAGGGCAAAGTGGTAGTCCTGCACCAGCACCACGGGGTCGTCGCTGCGGGCTTCTGCCACCACGGCGTCGGCAAAACGTTGGTTCACTGCGCGGAAATGCTGCCAGTCGGACTCCCGAAACACCGGCCGCACATGGGCCACATGGCACAGTGGCCACATGCCTTCGTTGGCGAAACCAAAGTAGTAACCGGCTTCTTCTTCCGGGCTGAGCCACAGGCGGCGCAGCATGTATTCATTCTTCCCTGGGGGCACACCTACACGGTCGTTTTTGTCGACCACTTTCCTGTCGCCGCTGCCACTGCCATGGGCGATCCAGGTGCCGGAACAAGCGCGCATCACGGGTTCCACTGCCGTCACGAGCCCACTGGCTGGGCGTTTGACGACGATGTGGTCGCCCTGCATCTCGTGGATGTAAGGCTCGCGGTTGGACACCACAATGACTTGGTCGCCACGCAGTTGCGAGCGCAACAGGGCGCGCAGTCGGTCCGGGTCCCAATTGGTTTGTGGGCCCAAGGCGCGGCGGTACTCGTCCTCCAAATCCCGCAGCCTGGTGCGCAGCTCTGCGGCCAGCGGTGAAATCTCTGGCTGCGCCACCCATGGCAGAAAAAGCCCCTCACCGCGCAACAAGCCCTTCACACCCACCACCCAACCGCGCCAGCTCAGGTGGGCCACCACCATGGTGATCAGGGCAATCGTCAATCCGAGGACAGCTATAAAAACAATCAGGTATTGCCGCGTGTCTTTGCTGCGTCTGTCAATGAAACTCAAATCGTGCAGCACGACGAGTTTGGCCGATGTGTCGTTCTCACCCGTCAACAGGTGCACGCCCACTTGCACCGCGCCGCCAGACAAAGGGACACGGGCTTCTGGTGTGTCGGAGGCGGCTTGCGCCTGATCGCAACTCAGCTTGGGGTAGCTGGTGCTGCCTTGCAGCAGCTTGTTGTCCGACGAGCACACGGCCAGCGCAAAAAGCCGCTCGTCTTGAATCACGCGGTCAAAACGTTGCCGCAGTTTGGCCGTTTTGCCATCGACGACGGCTTCCATGATGGACTCGGACAAGGTGTTGGCGATCAACATGCCGCGGCTGTTCAAGTCACGGGCGAACCAGCGCAGGGTCAACTGGTCCATGACAGGCAAGGCCACGTAAGCGGCGACCACCAGCGTGACCACCAAGGGCAGCAAAAATCGAAGTTGAAGGTTCAGGAATTTCATGGTGTCAGTCGGCACTCTTGGGCCCCATCAACGACTTCCATGTGGACGAACGTCAATGGGGCGCGCCGCCAAAGGCGGGGGTTTGGTTACCGCTTGTTGTTGGAGCTTGCGCAATCTGCGCGATACGATGAATCCAGGGATCGTGAGACGAGTCGCATCTTGGCGGCACAACGCGCTCTATTCGTATCGAAGTTGCTCAAGAAGAGAGACAAAGTGAAACCATGGGTACAGAAACGATGCACGCAAGCGCAGCACTTTCGGACGCCAAAACGTCTTTGAACCTGGCATTGATCGGCAATTGCTGCATCAGCGCCCTGATAGACGAGCAAGCAACCGTTTCTTGGTGTTGCATGCCACGTTTCGACGGCGACCCGGTGTTTCACTCTTTACTTCAATCGGAACCCCCGGCCGGACGCGAGGCCTGCATGTCGGTGCAGTTGGAGGGCTGCGTACGCACCGAACAAAGTTACTTGCCCGGCACCGCGATTCTTCAAACCCGGATGTTTGGCACTGCGGGCCAAGCCATCGAAGTCACCGATTTCGCACCGCGCTTTTCACACAGGGAGCGGGTGTTCCGGCCAGCCCAGTTGGTGCGCCGCGTGCGGCCGCTGCACGGTCATCCGCGGGTTCGTTTCAACGTGAACCCGCGGGCCGACTGGGGTTTGAGCGCAGCGCAAGTCACCCGTGGCAGCAACCACCTGCGTTATGTGTTTCCCGAGATGACCTTGCGGCTCACCACGGACGCGCCGCCCACCTATGTGATCGATGGCACCTGGTTCACGCTCAATTCGACGACCAATTTTTTCCTCGGCCCCGACGAAACCCTGGCCGGCGGCGTGGATGAAACCGCCCGCGAGTTTGAAGAACAAACCGCACTCTACTGGCGCCACTGGACACGCCGTTTGGCGCTTCCTCTGGAATGGCAAGACGCGGTGATACGTTCGGCCATCACACTCAAGCTCTGCCAGTTTGAAGAAACCGGCGCCATCGTGGCCGCCATGACCACCAGCATTCCTGAAGCCCCCCACAGTGGCCGCAACTGGGACTACCGCTTTTGCTGGTTGCGGGACGCCTTCTTTGTGGTGCGCGCCCTCAACAGCTTGTCCGAAGTGGGCACCATGGAGGACTACCTGCGCTGGCTTTACGACGTGGTTCGCAGCAGCAATGGCGACCATGTGCAGCCGCTTTATGGCATTGCGCTGGAGCGGTCGCTGCCTGAGTCCATCGTGACGCATCTTGCGGGTTACCGGGGCATGGGGCCCGTGCGTGTGGGCAACCAGGCGCATGAACATTTGCAAAACGATGTCTACGGCAACATCGTGCTCGGCTCGGCCCAGGCCTTCCATGACCACCGCTTGTTCCGCCGCGGCGATGCACGCGACTTTGTGGCGCTGGAGTTGGTCGGCGAGAAAGCTTGGTTGTTGCACGACCAACCCGATGCAGGCATGTGGGAGCTGCGCACCCGCGCGCGGGTGCACACCTCGTCGTCGCTGATGTGCTGGGCCGCCTGCGACCGGCTCGCCAAAATTGCCCAGGTGCTGGCCTTGCCCGCACGGGCCGCTTTTTGGCAGCAACGTGCGGCCACCATCCATGCCAAGATCATTGAACAAACCTGGAGTGAAAAGCGCCAGTGTTTTGTCGAGAGTTTTGGCGGGCAGGCCCTGGATGCCAGTGTGCTGTTGATGGGTGAGGTGGGTTTTCTGCCGCCGCAAGACCCGCGTTTTCGCAGCACCGTGCTGGCTTTGGAAGCCACCTTGGGGGATGGCCCCCACATGCGCCGCTACGAAGCAGAAGATGATTTCGGAAGGCCGGAAACCTCGTTCAATGTCTGCTCCTTCTGGCGCGTCGACGCCTTGGCTCGCATTGGCGAGGTGGACCGTGCGCGGGAATGTTTTGAAGCCTTGCTCGCGGCGCGAAATCCGGTGGGTTTGTTGTCTGAGGACTTGAACCCCGTCACCGGTGAGCTCTGGGGTAACTTCCCGCAGACCTATTCCATGGTGGGCATCATCAACGGCGCGGTGCGGCTGTCGGCGCGGTGGGATGAGGCGGTCTGACGTAGCAACAACTGTGTTTGAACAGGCTCTAAGCCCCTCGACTGCGTTCAGCAAAGTCTTGGCGATGCCCGCACCTACAGATCCGGCCCTTTGAAGTCTGAACGGCCGGACTGGGGAAGCCTATGGCGGGAGCACTCGGTGGACGGCAGCCTTGGCTTGAGGCACCGCGCCGGGTCTCGGCCCGGCGGGCGAGTAACTTCTTTTGCTGGTGTGTATAGACCGGAGACCTGGGTAACAGGTGTGCGAGGACATAGTAAACACCTGAGGTTAAGGGTTTGTGGGGACGGCGTTCAAGTCCAGGCGCATAAAGCGCTGGTGACAGAAGAAGACATCGAATCGTCCGTCGTGCT
>JANPCX010000039.1:0-58920 GCA_031431125.1 Burkholderiales bacterium | reverse complement strand
GAAAGGGGGGGGGGCCTGCGGCGCCCTGGCAGGGGCCTTGAGGGCATAAAAAAACAGACAACAGAACACGCCAAAAATGAACCGCGTAAAGCGGACAATCTACTTGCTACAAAAGCGGACAGTTCTATTTGCTCTCAACACTTTGTCCTCTATGTCGTTCACCAGGCGTATGGCGCCATTGCCCGGACACCTCCTGACCACAGCTCGCACCGTGTCCGCTGGGGTCGCTGCGTGTTGGGCGCTGGCGTGGTTGATCGGCGTTGGCACCCAGCTTGCACAGCCCGCCTTGTGGTCACAAGAGGTTTATGTCGCGCTGGTGGGGCTTGCTGTGGCCATCGCCTGTATGGCAGGGCGGCGATCAACTTTGCTAACAGCGCTGGCAGCGGCGACGCTCGGCTTCGCAGTGGCGGGTTGTTGGGGCAGCGTTGCCATGCAGCAGCAACTGGCCAGCGAGCTCGAAGGCCGCGACATTCAAGTGGTGGGCGTGGTGGCGGGTTTGCCGCGTGAGCTTGCACAGGGGGTGCGGTTTGTTTTTGATGTGGAGTCAGCGCTGGCCGATGGTCAGGTGGTCAAACTGCCAGGGCGACTCACCTTGGGTTGGTATGAAGCCACGCACGGTGCGAACCAAGTGTCGCCCATCAATGCGGGGCAGCGCTGGCAGCTGCAAGTTCGACTCAAACGTCCGCACGGCCTGATGAACCCGCATGGGTTTGACTATGAGTTGTATCTATTGGAGCAGGGCATCGCTGCAACTGGATACGTGCGTGAGGAAGGTGCACGGCTCTTGGCTCCACCGGGTTTTGGCTTGCAGCGACTGCGCCAATCGGTGCGGGACGCCATTGCGGCGCGGGTGAGCGATCGGCGGCTGGCTGGCGTGTTGGCGGGTTTGTCTGTGGGTGACCAGGCTGCCATCGACCGCGACGACTGGGCCCTGTTTCGTGCGACCGGCATCACTCATCTGGTCAGCATCAGTGGTTTGCATGTGACGATGTTGGCCTGGTTGGCGGCTGCGGTGGCGCAGTCGCTTTGGCGTCGGCATCCGCGTGCTGCCCTGCTGTGGCCTGCGCCATTGGCGGGGCGCTGGGTGGGTTTGCTGGCGGCGCTGGCATATGCCCTGTTTGCGGGTTGGGGTGTGCCCGCCCAGCGCACGGTGTGGATGTTGGCCGTGGTGACGCTGCTTGAAAGCAGTGGGCGCCGCTGGCCCTGGCCCTTGGTGCTGTTGTTTGCAGCTGTCGTGGTGACGGCCTTGAGCCCTTGGGCTTTGTTGCAACCTGGATTTTGGTTGTCCTTCACTGCGGTTGGTTTGCTGATGGCGTCCGGCACGACGACAGACCCATCTCAAACGGAAAAAAGCCGGTGGCGGACCGTGTTGCATCAAATTTGGACACGGGGCCTGCGCACCCAGGTCGTGGCCACCGTGGGTTTGGCGCCGCTGAGTTTGGTCTTCTTCCAGCAGCTGTCGCTGGTGGGTTTTGTCGCCAACTTGGTGGCCATCCCCGTCATCAGTTTTCTGGTGACACCGCTGGCACTGCTGGGCGTTTTGCTGCCGCCGCTGTGGTGGGTGGCGGCGCAGGCTGTTGCGCTGCTGACTCAATTTCTGGGCTTACTCGCTGACATACCCGGCGTGCTGTGGACGGTGCCGGTCGCGCCGTGGTGGGCGCAGTGCGCCGCGTTGTTGGGCGCGGTCGTGCTCGTCCTGCCTTTGCCGTGGCGGCTGCGCCTGCTGGCATTGCCACTGTGCCTGCCGCTTTGCTGGCCCAACATCCATCGTCCACCGGCGGGGCAATTCGAGTTGGTGGCGGTCGATGTTGGCCAGGGCACGTCTGCGCTGGTCAGGACAAAAAACCACCTCTTGGTATTTGATGCGGGGCCCCAGTATTCCGAGGATTCCGATGCGGGAGAGCGCGTTCTCTTGCCTCTGCTCCAAGCGCGAGGTGATCAAAGAATAGACACCCTCATGATCAGTCACCGTGACACCGACCATGTGGGTGGTGCATCGGCGCTGTTGCGGTCCCTGCCTGTGGGGCGGCTCAGCAGCTCGCTGGAAAAATTGCATCAGCTGCATTGGCAGGCCCAGGCCCAAGGCATTCCGAGCGGTCGCTGCATCGCCGGACAGACCTGGTGGTGGGACGGCGTTCGGTTTGACGTTTTGCACCCCACCCAAGAGGACTATGAACGTGCGCTCAAACCCAATGCCATGTCCTGTGTGCTGAAAGTCCAAGCCGCCACCATCGACGGGCAGGAGGCGGGCAGCGTGCTGCTGACCGGAGACATCGAACAGCCGCAGGAGGCCGATTTGGTGCAACGGCAGGGTGAAACCTTGGCCAGCAGCGTGCTCTTTGCGCCACATCACGGGAGCAAAACTTCGAGCAGCACCTTGTTTGTGCACACCGCGGCACCGAAGGTCACCGTGGTGCAGGCGGGTTACCGCAACCGTTTTGGACATCCCAGGCCCGAGGTGGTCAGGCGTTGGCAGGATAGAGGGGCAACCGTGGTGCAAACCAGCGACTGTGGCGCGTGGTTGTGGTCGTCCGACCAACCACTTCAAGGCAAGCTCGGTGGGTGCTGGCGCCAGCTGCACAAACGATACTGGCACAGCCAGGGCCTGGATCCCAATTCGCCTTATACACCGTGAGGGCCATCCACAAAGCTGGTGCGAAGTTTGCTACCCTCAGTTGCAACACACTGAAACGTGTGCGCCAAAAAAGCCAAAACGAAACGAGGAAGACGCATGAGCAGCCCCGCCCGATTCGACGAAATGCATGCCGCTGGCAGTGCGGTACGGCCGCACTACAGCGCCTATGACCGCTGGCTCGCTGGACAACCCGGCGATGTGATGCGCGCGCGGCGCGAAGAAGCAGAGATGATTTTTCGCCGTGTGGGCATCACCTTTGCCGTCTACGGCGCCAAAGACGAAGATGGTTCCGGAACCGAACGCCTCATCCCCTTTGACCTCATTCCCCGTGTCATTCCCTCTCATGAGTGGATTGAAATGGAAAAAGGCTTGCGCCAGCGCGTGACGGCCCTGAACCGTTTCATACACGACATCTACCATGAGCAAGACATCCTGCGTGCGAACGTGGTACCGGCGGAACAAATCTCCAAAAACGCGCAATTCCGTCCTGAGATGATGGGTGTGGACGTCGCTGGCGGCGTTTATTCCCACATTGCCGGCATCGACATCGTTCGTGCCGCCAACCCCGATGGCAGCGGCAGTTACTACGTGCTCGAAGACAATTTGCGTGTCCCCAGCGGTGTCAGCTACATGCTGGAAAACCGCAAAATGATGATGCGGCTTTTCCCCGAACTTTTCAGCCAGCACCGCGTGGCGCCTGTGGCCCACTATCCCGATATGTTGCTGGAAACGCTGCGCTCGGTGGCGCCAGCCAGTGTCAACGAGCCCATGGTGGTGGTGCTCACCCCTGGCATGTACAACAGCGCCTATTTCGAACACGCCTTTTTGGCGCAGCAAATGGGCGTGGAGTTGGTCGAGGGGCAAGACCTCTACGTGAAAGACAACTTCGTCTACATGCGAACCACCCAAGGCCCCAAACGGGTGGATGTGATCTACCGTCGTGTGGACGACGATTTCCTGGACCCGCAAGCATTCCGTTCCGATTCCACCTTGGGCTGCGCAGGTTTGCTCAGCGCCTATCGCGCGGGCAATGTGACCCTGTCCAATGCCATAGGCACTGGGGTGGCGGACGACAAGTCCATCTACCCCTATGTTCCCAAAATGATCGAGTTCTACCTGGGCGAAAAACCCATTCTGAACAACGTTCCCACCTACCAGTGCCGTGAGAAAGACGATTTCAAATACGTTCTCGACCACTTGGGTGAACTCGTGGTCAAGGAAGTGCATGGCGCCGGTGGCTATGGCATGTTGGTGGGGCCAGCAGCGACCAAACAAGAAATCGCGGATTTCCGCAAAGCCCTGGAAGCCAATCCACAGGGTTACATCGCCCAGCCGACTTTGAGCTTGTCGACCTGCCCCACCTTTGTCGAGTCTGGCATTGCACCGCGTCACATTGACTTGCGGCCCTTTGTTTTGTCGGGAAAAACCGTGCAGATGGTGCCCGGTGGCCTGACCCGTGTGGCCTTGAAGGAAGGGTCCTTGGTGGTGAATTCTTCGCAAGGCGGAGGTACCAAAGACACTTGGGTGCTGGAGGCCTGATGAGCGCAGTCTTTCCGCTTTGTTTGAATGCTTCTTTTGCTGGTTGGGGAGGACCTTTGTTCGGTGCACCGCGCCGGGAATTCGCCCCGGCATGGCGAGTAACTTTCTTTGCTGGTGCAAAGAAAGTCACCAAAGAAACACCTAACACCAGCCTATTTGAGCGGAGTTGGCTCTGCCACTGGAACCCGTTGCAACAGGTTGTTCGGTTCGTGGCAACAAGCATTCACGTCCACGTTAAAGGCTTGTTCTTCCAGCCGCGTCTGGCCGTCGCGTTCTCTACTGTCATTCCCGCCTTCGCGGGAATGACGAAGAACATAGCAAGGTTGTGGAACGAGGTGTTGCTTCGAAGAAGCAAACCGAAAACGTCGCCCGAACGCCAGTGGCCACTGGCCGAACCCAGACTCCAGGTCTGTGCTCCAGCACCAAGCCACCTCTCCCCAAATAGGCTGGTGTTCAGGTGTTTTCTTGGTGACTTCTTTTGCACCAGTGTATAGACCGGAGACCTGGGTAACAGGTGTGCGAGGACATAGTAAACACCTGAGGTTAAGGGTTTGTGGGGACGGCGTTCAAGTCCAGGCGCATAAAGCGCTGGTGACAGAAGAAGACATCGAATCGTCCGTCGTGCTCGGGGTCGGCCCGCAGGGCGATGGGCAAACGGTGCAAGGCACTGCTGATGCGTATCTTGCGGCCCTGCCACTTGATCCAACCGTTCCAGCCCACTTGGATGACCGTGTCCTGGGGGCTGTATTCGATCGGTGCCAGCCGCACACTGAAGCGGCGTGGGCTGGCGCTGTAGCGCTGCATGGGCGTGCGCATGGCCAAGGCGTCGTGGGGCCGCTGGTGGTTGTAGATGTCGCGCCAGCGCGTGAACGCTTGTTGTGCGCTGTGCAAGCTGGCAAAGCTGCGTCCTTGCAGCAACTCCGCCTTGAGCGAGCGATGGAAGCGCTCAATCTTGCCGTTGGTCTGAGGGTGGTAGGGCGCGCTGTGGCTGACCTGCATCCCCAGGCGAATCAACCAAACGCTCAAGGCCGTCAGGCCATGCTCGGTGTGCCTGGGGCTGCCCCAGGGGGGACCGTTGTCGGCATTGATGCGCTGGGGCAGGCCATAACGCTCAAAGACGGCTTGCAAGTGCTGCTGCACGGTGGCGGCATCCGGGCGAGCGCAAGCGGCCAGCGCCAGGTTGAAGCGGGAGTGATCGTCCAAGAGTGTCAGCGGGTTGCAGCGGCCTTGGGCGGTCTCGAAGTGGCCCTTGAAGTCGATTTGCCACAGAGCGTTGGGCTCAGCGTGCTCAAAGCGCTGCCATGCGGTAGAGGCTTGGCTGGCAACCGGGCTGATCAAACCGTGGCGGTGCAAGATGGTGGTGATGGTGCTGGGCGGTGGCACCGAGGGGTAGTGCAGGTCTGCCAAACGCCGGGCTATCTTGCGCCCGCCCCAACACGGGTGCGCTTGGCGCATCGCCACGACCGCTTGCTCCACGGCGGCAGGGGTTTGTGTGGGGCTGTGGTGGGGTTTGCTAGAGCGAGGCGTGCAGCACAGCATGCCGTGCTGGGCGTGGCGGGCCAACAGTGCATAGCCGGTCTTGGCGCTGATGCCAAAGCGCCGACACAGCTCACGCCGGTTGGCCCCTTCCTTCAAAGCCAGCTCCAGGAATTCTCGTTTGACGTTCATGAGGTCTCTCGGTTGCCAGGTCATGCACTTCTCCTTGCGCTCGTCGCGCCAGAAAAGTGTTACCCATGTCCCCGCACACCTGTTACCTATGTCCCCGGTCCATACACACCAGCAAAAGAAGTTACTCGCCCGCTGGGGCGAGACCCGGCGCGGTATTCGGAGTAGAGGCAATGAACGCACAAGCAATCCAACCGGAGTCGACCCATGCTGTCTAGAACCGCAGACCACTTGTATTGGATGGCGCGTTACATGGAGCGTGCCGAAAATACCGCACGCATGCTTGACGTGAACTACCAAACCGCACTGCTGCCTCAATCGGCGGCAGCGGCAGAGCAGGGTTGGAAGGGGTTACTCAGCATCAGTGAGCTGACCTTTGAGTTTGCCAAACGCCACAAAGAGGTCACGGCGCAAAACGTCATGGACTTCATGGTCAGCGATGCGACCAATGCCTCCAGCATTCGCAGCTGCCTGATGGCGGCGCGGGAGAACGCGCGGGCTGTGCGCGGCACATTGACCACCGAGGTGTGGGAAACGCAAAACCAAACTTGGTTGGAGTTTCAACGCATGGTGGCCGACGGTGCGTTCACCAAAGACCCGGGCACGGCCTTTGAGTGGGTGAAGTTCCGCTCGCATTTGTCGCGGGGTGTCACGGTAGGCACCATGCTGCAAGACGAAGCATTTCACTTTTTGCGCATCGGTAGCTTCTTAGAGAGGGCCGACAACACCGCACGTTTGCTCGATGTGAAGTTTCACGCTGTGGGGCATGAGGTGTTTGGTGTGCAACCCGGCCAAAGTCAAAACCAGTCACAAAGCAGTGGCGACAAAGGCTTGGTCGCGGGCAACGGCAAAGACGTTGAGTACGATTTCTACCACTGGTCGGCGATCTTGAAGTCGGTCTCCGGTTTTGAGGTCTACCGCAAAGCCTACCGCAATGTGATTCGGCCTGAGAAGGTGGCTGAATTGCTGATATTGCGTGCCGACATGCCGCGCTCCCTGGCCGCTTGCATGCAGGAGGTGCTTGCCAATCTGAGCATGGTGGCCAATGAACAGTCAGAAGAAACCTTGCGCCGCGCCGGCAGGCTGCATGCTGATTTGCGCTACGCCAACATTGAAGAAATCATGGACACCGGTTTGCATGCCTACCTCACACAATTCCTAGAGCGGGTGGGCACACTGGGTGTGGGCATCAGCCGCGACTTCTTGGTGCCGGTCTAACGGCAATTTTGTGCATGGTGATTCGCCATGCTGGATGGTGTTTTGCTGATCGTTTTTCCTGGAGCCATTGAATGTCCATCCATGTCGCGTTGAACCACGTCACGCACTACGAGTACGACCGCCCCATCAACCTGGGCCCTCAGGTGGTGAGGCTGCGCCCAGCACCGCATTCGCGCACCCGCATCTTGAGTTATTCCATGCGCGTCTTGCCAGGCGAGCATTTCATCAACTGGCAGCAAGACCCGCAGTCCAACTATTTGGCGCGGCTTGTATTTCCCAAGAAGACCACGCGTTTTCGCATTGAGATTGACCTGGTCGCCGAGATGGCGGTGCTCAATCCCTTTGATTTTTTTCTCGAGCCGTCGGCTGAAAATTTTCCCTTCAGCTACGACGAGGCCTTGGCCACCGAGCTCGCGCCCTACCTCGTCAAGTCACCGCTGAGCCCGAAATTCACAGCTTATTTGGCCGGCATTTCGCGCGAGAAAAAACACACCAATGATTTTTTGGTCGCGTTGAACCAAAAATTGCAAAAAGACATCAGCTACCTGATTCGCCTCGAGCCCGGTGTTCAAACCCCCGAAGAAACCTTGGTCAACGGCAGCGGGTCTTGCCGCGACACCGGTTGGCTCTTGGTTCAGTTGTTTCGGCACCTGGGGCTGGCGGCACGTTTCGTCTCCGGCTATTTGATTCAACTCAAAAGTGATGTGAAGTCACTCGACGGCCCCAGCGGCACAGAAGTCGACTTCACCGACCTGCACGCCTGGTGCGAGGTCTACCTTCCGGGCGCAGGTTGGATCGGGCTCGACCCAACCTCGGGTTTGTTCGCAGGCGAAGGCCACATTCCTTTGGCCTGTTCACCTGAGCCCAGTTCGGCGGCACCGATATCCGGTGCCATCGACAAATGTGAAACCGATTTCGAACACCACATGAAGGTGACCCGGGTCTGGGAAGCGCCCCGCGTGACCTTGCCCTACACCGACGCCCAATGGGCCACCATTGAAAAACTCGGCCACCAGGTGGACGACGACTTGCGCAAAAACGACGTGCGCCTGACCCAAGGGGGCGAGCCAACGTTTGTCTCGGTGGACGACCGCGAAGGTGGCGAGTGGAACACCGAGGCCATGGGCCCGACCAAACGCCATTTGAGCGCCCAGCTCATGGACAAGTTGCGCGCCAAATACGGCGACGGCGGTTTGCTGCACTATGGACAAGGCAAGTGGTACCCGGGTGAGCAGTTGCCGCGGTGGTCCTTGAATTTGTTCTGGCGCAAAGACCGCCAAGCCGTGTGGGCCCACCCCGAGTTGTTCGCCGATGAAAGCAAAGACTACGGCGTCACCCCCGAACAGGCGCAGGCGTTTTTGCAAGGCGTGGCCACCCGTTTGGGTCTGGATTCGAAGCATGTCTTCCCCGCCTTTGAAGACGTGTGGTACTACCTGTGGCGCGAGCGCAAGCTGCCGACCAATGTGGACCCCTTCGACACCAAACTGGACGATCCACTGGAACGTGAGCGGCTGCGCAAAGTGTTCAGCCAAGGTTTAGACAAGGTGGTCGGGCATGTGCTGCCTTTGGCAAAAAACGAGGGCGGCCCAGGCTGGCGCACCGGCCCGTGGTTTTTGCGCGCTGAGCGCTGTTATTTGATCCCAGGTGACTCCGCCATGGGCTACCGCCTGCCGCTGGATTCCCAGCCCTGGGCGGCGGACAACGATTTGCCCTGGATACACCCTGTTGATCAAACACAGACCTTTGCGCCTTTGCCATCCCACAGGATCTTGCGGCAGTCTTTATTGCGCCACGAGGGAATGTCGGCGACCGTCGCCCTGTCTCCCCGGGGGAGCGCAGGCGAGGGCGGGAGTACTCCAACCGCCGCACCTTCAGTCGACCCGCTGTCTGAGGGCGAGGGCTTGAAGGCACAGGCGCCCGCCCTGCACCAATCGGCTGCCTGGGTCACACGCACCGCCATCAGCGCCGAGCCGCGCGGTGGGCGTCTCTATGTTTTCATGCCACCGGCGCGAAACTTGGCAGACTACCTGGAGGTGGTGGCCGCGGTCGAAGACACCGCACTCGCGATGAAGCTGCCCTTGATTTTGGAAGGTTACGAGCCGCCCAAAGACCCGCGCCTGGCCACCTTGCGCGTCACGCCCGACCCTGGCGTGATCGAGGTCAACATTCACCCGGCCCACCATTGGGGCGAATTGGTCGACCAAACCACCCACCTCTACCACGTGGCCCACGAAACCCGCTTGTCGAGCGAAAAATTCATGTTAGATGGCCGACACACCGGAACCGGCGGCGGCAACCACTTTGTTTTGGGTGGCGCCACGGTGGCCGACTCTCCCTTCCTGCGGCGCCCCGATTTGCTCGCCAGCATGGTCGCGTATTGGCACAACCACCCGGCGCTGTCGTATTTGTTCTCTGGCCTCTTCGTCGGCCCCACCAGCCAAGCGCCCAGGGTGGACGAAGCGCGCAACGACTCCGTCTATGAAATTGAAATCGCATTGGCCGAACTCAAGCGCGTGACGGCAGAGCAGGGCGGCCAATGTGCGCCATGGCTGATCGACCGCTTGATGCGCAACTTGCTCATCGATGTGTCCGGCAACACCCACCGTGCCGAGTTTTGCATCGACAAGCTGTACTCACCCGACGGTCCCACCGGGCGCTTGGGCTTGTTGGAGATGCGTGCTTTCGAGATGCCGCCGCATGCGCGCATGAGTTTGACGCAACAGCTGCTGATGCGGGCTTTGGTGTCGCGTTTTTGGGCCCAGCCCTACCAGCCCGCCCGCCTCAAACGTTGGGGCACGGAGCTGCACGACCGCTTCATGTTGCCGCATTTCATTTGGGCGGATTTGTGCGATGTGATCGAGGAACTTAACCAGTTCGGCTACCCGATGAAAGCCGATTGGTTTGCGCCGCATTTGAATTTCCGCTTCCCGCGTTTGGGTGATTTTGCGGCCCAGGGCGTGAAGGCGGAACTGCGTTTGGCGTTGGAGCCGTGGCATGTCATGGGCGAAGAAGGCGCGGTCGGCGGCACCGCACGTTTTGTCGATTCCTCGGTGGAGCGGGTGCAGCTGCATGTCAGTGGTTTGGTCAGTGACCGCCACATCCTCACCTGCAACGGCCGTCAAATGCCGCTGCAGCCGACAGGCAAAGTGGGCGAGTTTGTGGGCGCTGTGCGCTACCGCGCATGGAACCCGCCTTCTGCTTTGCATCCAACCATTGGTGTACAAGCGCCACTCGTCTTTGACTTGGTCGACACCTGGATGAGCCGCTCCGTGGGCGGTTGCCAGTACCACGTCGCCCACCCAGGCGGCTTGTCTTATGCCACCTTCCCCGTCAATGCCTATGAGGCGGAAGCGCGGCGATTGAATCGTTTCTTCCGCACCGGCCACACGCCGGGTGTGATGGCGGTACCCAAAGAAGAGCGCAACCCGAACTTCCCCTTCACCTTGGATTTGCGGCGACCCGCCATGTAAACGTGTATGCGGGACAACACGCGTTCAAATGCGCAATGAACCACGCTTGTTGCGCCTTGGCGCGTATCAGGCTGTGACAAACTTCAGCTTGCTGATTTCACCCGTCGCATGCTGACTCAACTGCTCTCTGGTTACGCCGCCCTGGAAGGACGCTTCGACGAATTGCTCGCCGGGCCGAACCAGCCGCGCCCGCAGTGGAGCGCATTTTTGAACGCGTTGGCCGCGCGTGAGGGCAGCAATGTCAGCGACAGCCTGTCGCTGATGGAGCGCGAAATCCGCGACAGTGGCATCACCTACAACGTCTATGCCGACCCCAAAGGCGCGGACCGACCTTGGGAGGTTGATCCGCTGCCCTTGTTGCTCTCCCCCCAAGAATGGACCGAGATTGAAGAGGGCATCAGCCAGCGGGCCGATTTGCTCAACCGCGTGCTGGCCGATGTCTATGGTCCGCAAGAGTTACTGCACAGCGGTGCCATTCCGCCTTCGGTGGCCTTTGGTCACCAAGGCTTTTTGCACCAAGTTCAAGGCATCCGGCCTCCGGGGGGCATACACCTTTTCCATTACGCCGCTGATTTGGCCCGGTCTCCTGATGGCAAGTGGTGGGTGGTCGGTGACCGTACCCAAGCCCCTTCCGGTGCGGGTTATGCACTGGAGAACCGTTTGGTGGTGTCGAAAGTGTTCCCGCAACTCTTCCGAGAGTTGCATGTGCAGCACGTGGCGCATTTTTTTGCGGCTTTGCGCGAGGCCATGCTGTATTGGTCGCCCAAAGGGGATGGGCCGCCCTTGATCGGATTGCTCACGCCTGGCCCCTACAACGAAACTTACTTTGAGCATGCACTGCTTGCGCGTTACCTGGGTTTGACCTTGCTGGAAGGCAGTGACCTCACGGTGCGCAATGGCTGTGTCTGGATGAAAACCGTGGACGGTCTGCGCCGCGTGCATGGCCTGCTGCGCCGTCAAGACGACGACTACTGCGATCCACTGGAGCTGCGCTCTGACTCCGCCTTGGGTGTGCCAGGCCTGACCGACTGCGCTCGGCGCGGCAGTATTTTCTTGGGCAATGCGCTGGGTTCTGGGGTGTTGGAATCCGGTGGTTTGTTGGGTTACCTGCCAGAACTCAGCGAACGTTTGTTGGGCGAGCCACTCAAGCTGCCCTCGGTGGCCACTTGGTGGCTGGGCGAGCCGGCTGCATTTGACGATGCGTGGAAGCGCTTGGATCATTTGCTCATCAAACCCTTGGCCCGCAGTGCCCAAGAGCCTGCTGTTTTCGGTGCGGATTTGAACCCTGAACAACGCGCTGCATTGCGCCAGCGTGTGGCTGCCCAGCCCGAACGTTATGTGGCCCAAGAGTGGGTCCATGTGTCGCAGGCGCCGGTGCTTGAGCGCGAGTCGGCTGCGGGTGACGCACCGGAACGGGAACGGGTGAGGGCACGTACGGTGGGTCTGCGCGTGTTCGCAGTCGCAACGCCACAAGGTTGGCGCGTGATGCCGGGCGGATTGACGCGGGTGGCTGGCGATGCCGATTCGCGTGTGATTGCCATGCAGCGTGGCGGGCGCTCCAAAGACACCTGGGTGCTGTCTGACGGGGCTGTGAACACCGCTTTCACCTTGCTGGGGCGCACCGTGCAAGTGGACGACCTGGTCAGTGGGCAAGCCAATTTGCCGTCTCGTGCTGCCGAGAACCTGTATTGGTTCGGGCGCTACACCGAACGCTGCGATGCCAGTGTGCGCCTGTTGCGTGTGGCCCTCGGGGATTGGGTGGACGAAGGCAACGAACAAGGCGAGGGGACGGACCCGGCCGTCTTGCTGGCCCAGCGTTTTGGTTTGATCGGCGGCGTGGACGACCCTGCCGCCCGATTACTTCATGCCGCCACCCATGTGGATGGTGGTTTGAGCCAAAACTTCAAGCAGTTGCTGCGTGTGGCATTCAGTTTGCGCGACCGCATGTCGGCCGACAACTGGCGCACGCTGAACAGTCTGAACAGCGACCCTGTGTTTCGTCGCCAGGCCACCATCCCCATGGCCATGGCGTGGTTGGACCGGGCAGTCACCACCATGATGACCTTGTCGGGCTTTGCGCTGGACGGCATGATTCGCGGCGCCGCTTGGCGATTCTTATCCATGGGGCGCCGTGTCGAGCGCCTGTCGTGGTTGACCCGTGCTTTGCAAGTGGCGACCCGCGAGGGCCGAACCCACAGCCCTAATTGGTTGTTGATGCTGGCCGACTCCTCTGTGACCTACCGTTCTCGCTACCAAGTGGCCCCCGAGTGGTTGCCGGTGCTGGACATGCTGGTGCGCGATGCCAGCAACCCACGGTCATTGGCGTTTCAAATGAAGGGCCTGTGGGAGTACGCCGGCAAAATTGAAACCAGCCATGGTCATTTCATTGGCCCGTGGTTGACGCAGGCACACAGCGCTTTGCAAGGCTTGGCGGCAGAGTCTTTGCATCCCGACGACGCACAGCTGGCACGGCTGCTCGATCAGTTGCTCAAAGCCTCGCATACGTTGTCCGACGAGTTGACCTTGAAGTTCTTCTCACACGCATCGTCGCGCAGTGTGTTGTCTTGGGTGGCCTGACCATGACAGCCCCCCGCTACAGCGTCGAGCACGAAACCCACTACAGCTACACCGCGCCCGTCACGCAGTCGTGGCAGTTGGCGCGTTTGACGCCCAGGGCCTTGCCTTGGCAGCGTTTGTTGTCACATGCCTTGCAGATTGATCCTCAACCCGACGAACGACATGATGCGCCCGATGGTTTTGGCAACGCCGTCACACATTTTTCGCTGCACGGGGCGCACCGCATGTTGCGGGTCCGTATGCAGGCGGTGGTGGAGGTCGGGGCGCGCCTGAGTTTGTACCAAAAACCGTCAGCGCCCACGCCTTGGGAGCAGGTCCGAGACCTGATTCGTAGCTCGACCGATGACTTGCAGCCGGTTCAAATGAGCCATGCCACGGTGTTGCTGCCCATGTCGGCGGCCGCCGCCACCTATGCACTGCCTTCGTTGCAGGCGGGCCGTGATTGGTTGGAAGCCGTGATTCACTTGATGCAACGCATACACCACGACTTCGAGTTCAATCCCGCAAGCACCACGGTCAGCACCTCGGTCGACGAAGTCCTTCAGCAGCGCAGCGGTGTTTGCCAAGACTTCGCTCATTTGATGTTGGCCTGCCTTCGCGCACATGGTTTGGCGGCACGTTATGTGTCGGGCTATTTGCTCACCGATGCACCGCCTGGACAACCCCGATTGATCGGTGTCGACGCTTCGCATGCTTGGGTTTCTGTTTTTTCGCCAGACCACGGCTGGGTCGAGCTGGACCCCACCAACAACCAATTGGCCGACGAGCGCTACATCACCCTGGCCTATGGCACCGACTTTGCCGATGTCGTCCCCCTGCGGGGCGTGATTCTGGGCGGGGGACAACAAACCATGCAGGTCAGCGTCAGCGTCACACCCTTGGATGGGCTGGATTCCACTAGGCTGGGCCCAGATGCAACAACGGCTGCCACGCCGTGAAGCGTAGGCAGCCGTTTCAATTCAGTACCAAGAACTAGGCTTTTTTCGCCCAAGCGCTGCACCAGCCCTTGCCGTTGACTTGTTTTCCTGCGAACAGGGGGCAACCGCCCCAAGCGTCTGCTGCCTTGCCTTGATAAAGCGCGCAGTTGTTGCACGCTTGGCCTGCCGCGTACTTAGGGAATTTTTTGGCGTCGACCTTGGTTGCGTCGTGTTTGTAGCCCAGCGAGGTGGCTTGCGCGTCAGTCTCTTCCAGCTTGGCTTGTGCCTGGGCTTGGGTTGCGGCGAGCGCACTGCCCACGGCGACCACTTGCATCATGAAAACACGGCGGTTGGCTGATTTCATTTGTTAGTCCTTGAGGGAAAGGGGAAAGGGTAGCGAGTTTGACAGGCGACTGCGGCCCCGGGATTGATGTGGGTCAACACGAAGCGCGTCATGAAGCGCAATCGCTTCACCTCTAACGCGCCGGCCTCCGTACGGCTGACAGCCGTTCAGCCAGAAATGGTGTCGGGCGGTGTGCTCGCTTTGGCCAAACACACATTGCAGGTGCCCAGGCCGTGCATACGTGGATGCGGTTTTCCTTCGCCGGTCTTGAAATTGGCGCCGCAGCGCCTGCAAACATACATCTTGCTGCTGGACATCATGGCTTTGGGACCGGGTTCGCCCAGCGGGCGTGCGGCGGTGTATTCAGCCTGGCTTTGACGCAACTTCACCTGGGGTGTAGTCTCAACAACGGTTGGCACAGAAGGGGCCGGTTTGGCAGCGGAACGAGATGTGGCCATGTGAAAGTCTCAAGCGAAGTGAGCAAATTGATCATTGCTTGGGCCCTGAACTGACATATTGTGCAGAAAAGGCGAAGCCCCCTATTGTCCGCTGTTTGGCAAATCCATGTGTAACGCTTGGAAAAAATGCTGTTTAGGCCCGGTGAACCTGCCTATACCGGTAGGTATTTAGGGCAATACCGGGACGTCCAGCCACTGCCCATCGATCAGCTGCTGGTGTGGCTGAAAGTCGGCCTTGTAGGCCATCTTGGGGCTGCCGTCTATCCAATAGCCTAGGTAAACGTGGGGCAGCTTGAGCAGTTGGGTTTGTTCGATTTGCCACAGCACGTTGTAGATGCCGTAGCTGCTGCGATCCTCGGGCTCATAAAAGGTGTAAACCGCCGACAGTCCGTCGTTCAGGATGTCCAGAATGGACACCATCTTGAGTTGCCCCAGTACCTCCCCGTCCTGGGGTGGCGCCCGAAACTCGACCAATCGGGAGTTGACGCGGGTTTGCAGCAAAAACTGGGTGTACTGGTCCACGCTGTCGTTGTCCATGCCACCACCGCTGTGCCGACCCGCCTGGTAACGCAAGTAAAGCTCGTAGTGTTCGGGCACAAAACACAGCTTCAGAACACGTGACTGCAGGTTTTGGTGGGACTTCCAAGCGCGCCGTTGGCTTCGGTTGGGCTGGAACTGGGCCACGGGAATCCGAAGCGGGACACAGGCTTTGCAGCCGTCGCAATAGGGTCGGTAAGTGAACATGCCACTGCGGCGAAAACCGTTGGCTACGAGGCCGGAGTAGGCATCGGCATTGATCAAATGGCTGGGGGTGGCCACCTGGGAGCGGGCCAGTCGGCCGGCCAAATAGCTGCACGGGTAAGGCGCCGTGGCGTAAAACTGCAGTGATGAAAGCGGCAGCTCTTTGAGGTGGGTCACGGGCCGTGAACTTCCGGGGTGTCAGGTTGGCAGGGTCTGGTGATGGAGTGCTGGGTGCAGCGTTGCCCAGTGCTTTGCATCATAGGACCAATCCGAAATTCCCGGCTCCCCTAAGCGCGGGGTGAGGCGGGCTTCAAACTCGGTGCGCGGAATCTCTCGGCCGCCCAGCGACAGCAGGTGGCGGGTGGCCTGCTGACAGTCAATCATGGGCACGTTATGGGCGCGGCAAAACGCCACCAAGGCGGCCAGCGCAATCTTGGACGCGTCGGTTCGATGCGAAAACATGGACTCGCCAAAAAACATGCGTCCAATGCCGACACCATAGAGCCCGCCCACCAGCTCGCCTGCCACCCAGGTTTCCACGCTGTGGACGTTGCCCATTTGATGCCACTGGTTGTAGACGTCCATCATGTCCGGGACGATCCAGGTGCCATCTTGCCCGGCTCGGGGCGTTTGCGAACAGGCGCGAATCACGCGCTCAAAGGCGCTGTCGAAACGCACCTCGTTGCCTGGGGTTTGTAAAAAACTGGCGATGGTTTTTCGCAGCGAACGGCTGAGTTTGAACTCTGCGGTGAGCAACACCATGCGGGGGTCCGGCGACCACCACAGCACAGGCTGGCTCGGGCTGAACCAGGGGAAAACGCCATGGCGATAGGCCTCCTCCAAGCGAGCGGTGCTCAAATCGTCTCCCGCGGCGAGCAAACCGGGCGCGTCGCTGTCTGGCCCCAGTGCCTGCGACGTGGGAGGCAGCGGGTCAAGGGCGCTTTGCAGCCAAGGAACCATGGAGAGCAGGGGCCTGTGAGCGTCAGCGCGTGGCTTGCGCTTGCGCCAAACGCGCTTGGCGGGCCTGTTTCACGGCGGCGCCCAAATCAATCACCGCCATCGCGTAGTAGCTGGACCAGTTGTAGCGTGTTACCGCATAAAAGTTGGTCGTTCCCGCCACATAACTCGGTGCCGCCTCGCCGTTTTGCAGCTCGACGAGGGCGAGTTTGCTGGTGGTTTGCATGGCCTGGGTAGGCAGCAGTGCGCCCCGATCCACAAACTCTTGTGCTGCGAAGGTCGGCAGGATGTCGGGTCCCAGCAGCACGGCTCGGTCGCCGACGTCCACTGGCACTGACACTTCAAAGTGCGTGGGCAGGTCGCGCTGCCAACCGAAATCGGCCAAGTAACGTGCCACGCTGCCAATCACATCGGCGTGGCTTTTGTGCAGGTCAATGTGGCCATTGCCGTCGAAGTCCACGGCATACTTCATGATGCTGCTGGGCATGAATTGCGGCAGTCCCATGGCACCCGCAAAACTGCCGCGCACCGACAACGGATCAACACCTTCGCGCTGCGTCAGCACCAAAAACTGCTCCAATTCATCGCGGAAGAAGGGGCTGCGGTCTTTGCGGCCCGATGGGAAATCAAAAGCCAAAGTGGCCAGTGCGTCGATGACACGGAAGCTGCCCATGTGGCGTCCGTACATGGTTTCAACGCCCACAATGCCGACCACAATTTCAGCGGGCACGCCATAGCGCTCCTGGGCCAGGTCAAGCCACTTGGCATGGGTTTGCCAAAACGCCAGGCCCGCATTGATGCGGGTCGGCTCCACAAAACGAGCGCGGTAGGCGGCCCAGTTTTTGGCGGTGCCTGCAGGTGGCGGCATGATGGCTTTGCCCACAGCGGGAATGAAACGCGCCCGGCGCAAGATGTCGCGCACGGTTTGTGCATCCAGTTGCTGACGCT
The DNA here is from genome assembly GCA_031431125.1 of Burkholderiales bacterium. Lineage (GTDB taxonomy): Bacteria > Pseudomonadota > Gammaproteobacteria > Burkholderiales > Burkholderiaceae_C > JANPCX01. The sequence goes on along the minus strand of JANPCX010000039.1, from coordinate 41,452 downwards.
GCGCTACTGCATCGGCGAACAACATCACGTCTTCGCGTCCGCCATAAGTCACCGCCACAGGGGCGCTGTCATTTTCTACATTGGCGTTGGTGCGGTTTTTTTGTGCTTGAGCGGGTTCACTGGAAGCCAAGAAAACGGCGGCCAGCGCAGCCGTGCATAAAAGAAATCGGGTCATCTGGGTTGCGCAAAGGTTGGGTCAATACGGGGTGTGATTATCTGACTTCCACCGTGATTGCATGTTGGACCTCAACTGTTTCGCCAACGCCGCAAACTGGCGTGTCAGTGTCCTGTCGGGGTGGGGGCGTGCATTGGCGCCGTAACGCTGTGCGTCCAGGCGCTCCAAAAGTCGCGCCAGTTCTTCCATGGTGCTGCGTTTGGTTGTGTTGTTTTGTTCAGCGCGGTGCCGCAGCTGCTTGGCCAAACTCAGCGGCGGCGTGTGTTCACCCGCGTCCAGCGCCAAGGGGTGCAGTGCTTTGAGCAGGTGTTGCCATTGCCGCACCCAGGGACTGACGCGGTGACGATCCCACCAGGCCCAGCCAGCACCCAAGAGCGCCAGGCCGCTGAACAGCCCCACCAACAAAATGGCAAGGTCCTCCCAACTGGGGGATTGAAAACCAAGCTTCTTGAGCAAATCCAGCTGTTGACCGCGTGCGTAATTCAGTACCCATTGGTTCCAGCGGTTGTTCAAACCCTCCCAGGCGTCCCGCAATTGGCGCAGCAGGGCCGGGTTGACGGCATTGATGGCCCCGCCAACCAAACCAGGGGCGGGTGCCAAGCGCAGGTTCCTCTCGATTCGATCCGGTGCAACTGCTGCGGTGGGGTCTGCTCGCACCCAACCGATGCCCTCTTGCCAGTACTCCGCCCAGGCATGTGCAGCGCTGTGGCGCACGGTGTAGTAGCCATCGACCGGAACCGGGTCTATCCCCTGGAACCCAGTGACCACCCGCGCCGGCACATCCAAGGCGCGCATCACCACGACAAAACTGGCAGCAAAGTGTTCGCAGAAGCCTTCTTTGCGGTCAAGCCAGAACTCGTCAATGCTCGCGCGCGGGTTGTTCTGTCCGTAAAGCCCAGGGGCCAAGGTGTAGCTGAAACCGCTGCTTCGAATGTGGGTGTAGAGCACTTGCGCCAATTCGTTGGGTGTGGCCGCGGGCATTCGGCGGCGCAAGTCCGCCGCCCAAGCCAGTGTTCTGGGGTTGTAGCCAGGAGGCAGCGCCAAGTGGTCCTGCAGTCCCAAACGTGCGTCGCTGGGGCCATGAAAAAAACGAGGGTGGGCCGTGGCTTGAAGCCGTACACGTTCAAACAAACGTTGTTCCGTCAGCCATTGCAGGTCGTTGCGCCTGGTGACGTTGAATGTGGACCCGTCAAAACGGGGCGGCTCCAGGCTGGCTTCCAGCAGCGGAATCACACGCAGCTTCAGCGGTTCCAGCGTCATCTCATATCGCAGGGCAGGGCCTTCGACACGAAGGTTCGCCTCCAACTGGCCGCGTTCACCAAAGCTGGAGGACTGAAGAGGCAACCACTCCTCGCCATCAAATCGGCTGAGCACAGGCCCGCGAAAGTATTGCTGGGAAGGTGCTGGCACCGCATCGAAAAAACGCAGTCGCATGGCAATGGCATCGTTTTGGGCCAACTCCGCCACGCTGCCAAAACGCATTTGATTCGACAAACCCGTGCTCGCCAAACCGTCTTGCGGTACGCCCCACAGTGGCCCGATGCGCGGGAAGAGCAGGAACAACAACACCATGATGGGCGCTCCCAGCAGGGCGGTGCGTCCAGCCAAGCTGGCGGCTTGGCGCAGCGCAGGTTGTCCCACAGGCATGTGGGACAGTACCAAGGCGGTGAGCAAACCCCAGACTGAAATCACCATGGCCGCTGCCACCGCCAGTGACTGGGAAAAAACGAAGTGGGTCAGGATCAGAAAAAAGCCAAGAAAGAAAACTACAAAGGCGTCGCGCCGCGCACGCAGCTCCAAGGTTTTGAGCGCCATCAAGGACACCACCAAGGCGACTCCAGGCTCTTTACCCAGTACGGTTTTGTAGCTCCAAAGTGTCAATCCCAAGGCCACCACCAGCAACCCTGCCAGTACCCAGCGACCGGGCAATACACCGCCCAACCAGGCCAGCCGAGCACGCCATACCAGGACACCAACCGCCAGGGCGGCGCACCACAGCGGCAAGTGCAGCAGGTGGGGGAGCACTGTCCAGGCGATCACCGCCAGCAGAAAAAACGTATCGCGGGTTTCGCGGGGCAAGGAGGACAAACGCCGCACCAGGGAGGCGTCTCTGGATGGGGCGGCAGCGTTAGCGGACGGTGGCGTGAGCATGGTTCGAAGCGTAACGGCAAACCTCGTCTTTCGGCCGAACGCTTGGGGGCCGCGATCACCGACAATGCGAGCCTTCAATACTTCTCCGAAAAACAATGGACTATGAAAGGGTGTTGGCCCAGATCCTGGAGGTGGTTAAACCCGTGATCGGGCAGGGCAAGGTTGCCAGCTACATACCCGAGTTGGCCAAGGTGTCCGCGGACCGTTTTGGCATGGCTGTGGTCACTGTGTCAGGCGAAGTCTTCAGTGTTGGCGATGCAGGGGTGCCGTTTTCTGTTCAAAGCATCTCCAAATTGTTTGCCTTGGTGATGGCTTTGCAAGTGGAAGGCGAGGGGCTTTGGGAGCGTGTCGGGCGTGAGCCCTCGGGCACCCCCTTCAATTCCTTGGTGCAACTGGAGCACGAAGCAGGCAAGCCACGTAACCCGTTTATCAATGCCGGCGCATTGGTGGTGACGGACATCCTCTGTTCACGATACGTTTCACCCGAAAACGCCTTGGCTGAGTTCGTTCAGAAACTGGCCAACAACCCTCAGCTGCACTACGACCGGCGGGTCGCCAGGTCAGAACGCCTCACCTCGGACCGCAACGAGGCCATGGCGCATTTCATCAAAAGTTTTGGCAATCTGCGCAATTCAGTGGACGAGGTGTTGGACGCCTATTGCCGCCAATGTGCGCTTGAGATGAGCTGTGTGGATTTGGCCAGGGCGGTGACCTTCTTGGCCCATGGCGGCAGCATTCCTTGGAACTCCGATCGTGTGCTGAGCAGCAGCATGACCAAACGTTTGAATGCGCTGATGCTGACCTGTGGCACCTATGACTCCGCCGGTGATTTCGCTTTCCGTGTTGGTTTGCCCGCTAAAAGTGGGGTGGGCGGTGGCATCGTCGCTGTGATTCCCAACGAATGCGGTGTTTGTGTCTGGTCGCCGGGATTGGAGCCCTCGGGAAACTCGATGGCCGGTTCTCTGGCCTTGGAACTGTTCACCACGCTCACCGGGCGGTCGATTTTTTGAACATGTCCACTGGCACACGCATTGTTTGGCGCCGCTACCTGAACATTCCTCGGCTGCGATGCCAAGGCCTGGTTCGATTGGCTGCATGGCTGCAGGCCACAGGGTCTTTGACCCAGCATTTGAGCCACCATATTGGTCCGGTCACCGTGCGGCGCCTGAGCCAGGGCCCAGGCATGGCCCGAGTGGATGAAGCACATGCGCTGGGTTTGGCGGCTGCTTGCGGGCGGCGTGTTCACGTGAGGGAGGTTTTGTTGCGCTGCGACGAGCAAGCCGTGGTCATGGCGCGCAGCGTTTGTGAAAGTCGACACCTCAGGGGACCGTGGCGCGCACTCAAGGGCCTGGGCAGCCGTCCACTGGCCGAACTTTTGTTTCATGACCGTGAGGTTAGGCGTTTGCCACTGACAACCACTTATTTCGCCCCGCACAGCCGCCTCGGCCGTGCGCAGGCGGAGCAGTGGACCCAGGCCACGGGAATGGCTTGGCCGACCGCAGGTTTTTGGCAACGCCGTTCGATTTTTGTGCGTCGTGGTGCGGCACTCTTGGTGGCCGAGTTGTTTGCGGTGCCCGTCCACCAAATTCCTGGACCGAGACGCACCTTCAGGCGCAGCCTTGTTTTGCGGGGCTACTGAACCCTGGGCTCAGCATCTGCGCCGAGCTGCCGATATCGAGTCATCCACGCCCTCGTTCGGCGTAAGAACTACAGGTGACATGATGAATACACCGGTCGCACAGTACACGCCAGAGGCGCTGCCTGTTGGCAGCAGCAACGCTTCAGTTTGGCATTCGCTGAGCCAACAACTGGAGCCCTTGCTGCTCGCGCCGGCTCAGCAAGCTGACTTTGTCGGCGCTTTGACGGCCTGCGCTGCCGAGCTGGTGCGTGCGGTCAGCGTGGACGGTGACTGGGCGATATTTCAACTGGTACATCCCAGCCCCGAAAAACTGGCCCGTTACGGCGTTTTGCACGCCATGCACACCGGCGTCTTGATGTGCCTCATTGGCCGGCGCAAGGATTGGCATGAGCAGCGCATTGCCACGGGCGTGCGGGCTGCATTGACTATGAACATCACCATCACTGCGTTGCAAACTGACTTGGCCCACCAAAGCGATGCCTTGAATGAAAACCAGCGCGCTGTCATCAACGATCACCCTTTGGAGGCTGCGCGCTGCCTGCGCGAACTCGGTGTGACCGAAGCGGAATGGCTGACGGCCGTGGAGCAGCACCATGAGCAACCCAACGGCCAGGGCTATCCCCAGGGGCTCACCGAGGTGAGCATCTTGGCCGACGCGCTGCGTACCTGTGATGTTTTTGGTGCCAAGATGAGTTCCAGGGTGGGGCGCAAGGGCATGTTGTCTCCGCGTGCCGCGGCTGAGATTTTCAGGCAGCGAAGCGCCGGCTATTACGGTGCCACCATCATTGGCGTGTTGGGACTCTACCCACCCGGTTGCTTGTTGCGCCTGGGCACGGGTGAGGCGGCCGTGGTTCTGCGCCGCAGCACCGATCCCAAGTGTCCCTATGTGGCTGTGCTCACAGACAGCAATGACGTTCCACTGGCAGCACCACAAACCAGCATGACAGGCGCGGCTCACGGTCGTGAGGTGTTGGGCGCCTTGGCTGACACCCACTTGGCGGGAACGTTCAGTGTGGATGGGTTTTACTGACCACTGAGGGTCCCTGGCCACGTCGTGGCCAATGCTGTATGCGCTATGGTTCGGGAGAAGACGGAGACCATGGTTCGTGCTCAATTCCCTTTTGACCTATTTCGAACGCCGGGTTGATCCTTACCCGGACGCGCTGCCCACTGAACCCCCCAAGCAGTTTTTTGCTTTTTTGTGGGCCTGCACCAAGGGCCTGCGGCCCTACTTGCTGGGCATGACCTTGCTCACCGCCGTGATCGGTGCCTTCGAGGCCTTGCTGTTTGGCATGTTGGGCAAGGTGGTGGATTGGCTGGCGGCGGTTCCACCGTCGCAGCTGTGGTCTGAACACCGCGTGAGTTTGCTGCTGCTGGCGGGCATTTTGCTGGCCAGCCCGCTGCTGGTGCTGCTGCAAACCTTGCTCAAGCACCAAAGCATGGCGGCCAACTTTCCCATGTTGATGCGCTGGAACTTTCACCGCCTCATGCTCAGCCAGAGCATGGGCTTTTACCAGGATGAGTTTGCGGGCCGTGTGGCCACCAAGGTGATGCAAACCGCGCTGGCGGTGCGTGACACCTGGATGATCTTGGCCGACATTTTGGTGTTCGTATTGATTTACTTTGTCACCATGACCGCGCTGGCTGGCGGTTTTGACGCCTGGCTGTTGTTGCCGTTTTTGCTGTGGTTGGTGTTTTATGTGCTGGCCTTGGTTTATTTTGTGCCGCGCCTGGCGCGGGTGGCCAAGTCGCAGGCCGATGCCCGGTCCTTGATGACGGGGCGCATCACCGACGCCTACACCAACATTGCCACCGTCAAGCTTTTTTCCCATGCCCAGCGCGAGTCGGTTTTTGTGCGTGGTGCGATGCAGGACTTCATGAAAACGGCCCACGCCCAAATGCGTTTGGTCAGCGGTTTTGAGGTGGTCAACCACAGCTTGAGCATGGGCTTGATTGCTGCGACTGCGGGCAGCAGTTTGTGGTTGTGGTCGAGGGGTGAGGTGGGCGTGGGCGCCGTCGCCGCCAGCACGGCGATGGCGCTGCGCCTCAATGGCATCTCTCATTGGGTGATGTGGGAGTTTTCGTCCCTGTTCGAGCACATTGGAACGGTTCAAGATGGCATCAACACCTTGAGCCGGGTGCAAACCGTGCGTGATGCGCCGGACGCCAAGCCCTTGCAGGTTCAGCGCGGTGAAGTGCGTTTTGAAAACGTCAGTTTTTCCTATGGTGGAAAAAATCAAATCATTCAAGACTTGAACTTGCACATTCGTGCCGGAGAAAAAATTGGTTTGGTGGGGCGCTCTGGGGCAGGAAAATCTACCATCGTGAATTTGCTGCTGCGTTTTTACGATGTGCAAGCAGGCCGTGTGTTGATTGACGAGCAAGACATTGCCCACGTCACCCAAGACAGCCTGCGCGCCCAAGTGGGCATGGTCACGCAGGACACCTCGCTTTTGCACCGCTCGGTGCGCGAAAACATCCTCTACGGCCGCCCCGATGCCACCGACGAGCAAATGGTGGCTGCGGCAAAACGCGCCCAAGCCCACGACTACATCGCTCACTTGAGCGATCCGTCAGGACGCCAAGGTTATGACGCCCACGTGGGCGAGCGCGGCGTGAAACTCTCTGGGGGCCAGCGCCAACGTATTGCGATTGCACGGGTGATGCTGAAAGACGCGCCTATCCTGCTGCTGGACGAAGCCACGAGTGCCTTGGACAGCGAAGTGGAAGCTGCGATTCAAACCAGCCTATACAGCCTGATGGAGGGCAAAACTGTGGTCGCCATTGCCCACCGTTTGAGCACGATTGCAGCCATGGACAGGCTCATCGTGCTGGATCAGGGCCGCATCGTGGAAGAGGGCGACCACGCGAGTTTGCTGGCACGCGGCGGTTTGTATGCCCGCTTGTGGGCACATCAAAGCGGTGGTTTTTTGATTGACGACGACGAACAGCCATTGGTTTCGCAAGAACTCCAGCCGTCCTGAACGATCCCGCCAACGCTGTCAAAACGAGCAGATCACGCCGCCCACAAAGTGGACCGAATGCGGGCGATCAAATCGTCGTCCTCGTAGGGCTTGCCCAGCAATACATTCACGCCTGCCTCTTGCGCGGCCGCCTGGTGCCTGTCGTCGGCCGCGGTGATCATGATGACGGGAATGTGGGCGGTGCGTGCATTGCTGCGAACGTGGCGGGTAAGCTCAAAGCCGTCCATGCCCGGCATTTCAACGTCGGTGATCAGGAGGTCGGGCAGGGTGGCCTGCATTTGCGCGGCGGCGTCGGCGCCGTCTTCGGCCAAGAGCACCTGGTATTGGTATTTCGCGAGCAAGCGACTGGCTTTGACACGAACCACCTTGGAGTCGTCGGCCACCATGACCACAATATCGGCGGCGCGTCGGCTGCGTTGAACTGCCGGCGCGGCAGGTGGTTGCGGGGCGATGTTTCCTGGTTCAGCAACCGCTCGTGCCTGCGCCTCTTCTTCCTCTTTCTCCCGTCGCTTCTCGGCCTCTAGCAGCAGCTGCCTCTGCGCCGCTTCGACAAGGGCCTGGGCTTCCCGTGTTTTGCGCTCGATTTCTGCTTGACGCTCACGCGCCGCAGCCTGTTCCTGGCGCGCTTGTTCTTGCTCGCGTTCAAGCTGTTCGCGCTGCAGGCGTTCGCGCTCCAGGCGTTCCGCGCGCAGTTTTTCCAACAGCGTTTTTTCCCGTGCCGTTTCGGCAGCCAGCCTTTCTTTGGCGGCCAGCTGTTCCGCTTGTGCTGCTGCAGCCGCTTGTGCTTGGGACAGCAAGGCTTGGTCTTGCAGCGCCTTGAGTTTTGCGGCTTTTTCCTCGGCCTCTTTTTTTTCTTGTAGTGCCAGCGCCAACGCTGCTTGTCGCGCGGCCTCCTCTTGCGCCCGCAGCTCGGCTTGTTTTTTTGCAGCTTCTTGGGCATCCAAGGCGGCCGCTTCTTGCAGGCGCTGAAGAAGGTCTTGGGTCTCTTCTTCTGTCAGTTCTGGCGGTAGTGTGTTCTGTTCGGTGTCGGGGCCACCGGTTTCGGTGTCGGCAAAGTCGGGCGGTTGGGTACTGAGGGTTTGGGTGTCAGTCGCTTGGGTGGAATGGCTGGACTCGGGCGCCACAGCGCCGAAAGCGCCTTCCGGCGCGCTGGCCTCATCACCCGCGGAGGCGGCTCGCTGGCCGTCGTCGGTTTTGGTGGTTTTGCGCCACAACCAAGCCACGAGGACGACCAACAACAGTAAAACTGCGACGGTGACGAGGGAAAAGGTGTCCATGACGGGAAAAATCCGATGGCTTGATGAGTCCGAGGTACCGCCAGCATATCGGCCCGCAGCGGGACACTATTCAGTGCTTGGCGCGGATTTCGCCTTTTGTTACAACAATGGGGCTGATGTTTGGCCTGAAAGCCGGTCACTTTTGGGGTCGGCCAGGTCATGACCTTGTCGGTGATGTGCCTCATCGCTAGCGAATCCGCGTCCCAGCGGTGACAATACCGGGTTGCCCCTGAGCCGGGGCGCCCTTGGTTTGCCTGCTGTGTCCATGCCGTCTGCTGTTACGTCTGTTGTTGTTAAATTGCCCGATTCTTTGGCGGCTGCGCCACGTCCGCCTAAGCCGCTGACCGCCTACCGCCCTTACTGGGCCAAACGTTTTGGCACGGCACCCTTCTTGCCGATGAGCCGCGCGGAGATGGATGTGCTGGGCTGGGACAGCTGCGACATCGTGCTGGTGACCGGCGATGCCTATGTGGACCACCCCAGTTTTGGTATGGCCGTGATCGGCCGCACGCTGGAAGCCCAGGGCTTTCGTGTTGGCATCATCGCCCAGCCCGATTGGCAAAGTGCCGAGCCCTTCAAGGCGCTCGGGCAACCGAATCTGTATTTCGGCGTGACCGCCGGCAACATGGATTCCATGATCAACCGCTACACCGCGGACCGAAAAATTCGCAGCGACGACGCTTACACGCCGGGTGGCCTGGGCGGCAAACGTCCCGACCGCTGCTCCCTCGTCTACTCGCAGCGCTGCCGCGAGGCCTACAAAGAAGTGCCCATCATCCTGGGCGGCATTGAAGGCTCGCTGCGCCGAATTGCCCACTACGACTACTGGCAAGACAAAGTGCGCCGGTCTATCTTGGTCGATGCCAAGTGCGATTTGCTGCTGTACGGCAACGCCGAGCGCGCCATCATCGAGATCACCCACCGCTTGGCCGCCCGTGAGCCCATCGACAAACTCACCGATGTTCGCGGTACCGCCTTCATAAGGCGAAATGATGACACCTCGGCCAGCGATTGGTTCGAGATCGACTCCACCGAAGTTGACCGCCCCGGCCGCATCGACAGCCACATCAACCCCTACCAGACCACCAGCGAACAAGCCGCGGAGCAGGGTACAACCTGTGCCAAGGAAGATGGCGAAGCGGCCTCGCCGTTGGGGGCCGCCACTCAAACACTCAAGTTCATTCCAAACGCAACTGGCCGCATCAAAATGCCGCCGCGCGAGCGCACCGTCATTCGTTTGCCGGCTTACGAGCAGGTCAAGAGCGACCCCGTGCTCTACGCCCACGCCAATCGCGTGCTGCATTTGGAGACCAACCCCGGTAACGCACGCGCTCTGGTGCAGCGCCACGGCGAGGGCCACATCGCCCGCGACGTCTGGATCAACCCACCGCCCATCCCGCTGGCCACGGCCGAGATGGACCATGTGTTTGACCTGCCCTATGCGCGCAGTCCCCACCCGAGTTACGCGGATGAAAACGGCAGCCACGACGGTGCGACCAAGATTCCCGCCTGGGAGATGATCCGGTTCAGCGTCAACATCATGCGCGGCTGTTTTGGTGGGTGCACGTTCTGCTCCATCACCGAACACGAAGGCCGCATCATTCAAAGCCGCAGTGAAGACTCCGTGATCCGCGAGATCGAAGACATCCGCGACAAAGTCAAAGGGTTCACGGGCGTCATCAGCGACCTCGGCGGGCCCACCGCGAACATGTACCGGATTGGCTGCAAAAGCCCGGAGATTGAAGCGGCCTGTCGCAAACCCAGCTGCGTCTACCCTGGCATTTGTCCCAATCTGAACACCGACCATGGCCCGCTCATTCACATGTACCGCCGGGCCCGTGCCTTGCGCGGCGTGAAGAAAATTTTGATCGGCTCGGGCCTGCGCTATGACCTGGCCGTGAAGTCGCCAGAGTACGTGAAAGAACTTGTCACCCACCATGTGGGCGGTTATTTGAAGATTGCGCCCGAGCACACCGAAGGCGGCCCGCTGTCCAAGATGATGAAGCCGGGCATGGGCTCGTATGAGCGCTTCAAACAAATGTTCGATAAGTTCAGCGAGGAAGCTGGCAAAAAACAGTACCTCATTCCCTACTTCATTGCGGCCCACCCGGGTACCAGTGACGAAGACATGATGAACCTGGCCATTTGGCTGAAGAAGAACGGCTTTCGTGCCGACCAGGTCCAAACCTTCTACCCCAGCCCCATGGCCACGGCCACCGCGATGTACCACTCGGGAAAAAATCCGCTCAAGGGCATCAGCCGCGACCCAATGAAGGGCGAATCGGTTGACATTGTTCGGGGCGATAAACGCCGCCGCTTGCACAAAGCCTTTCTTCGTTACCACGATGCCAACAACTGGCCGCTCTTGCGCGAGGCCTTGAAGAGCATGGGCCGCGCCGACTTGATAGGCAACGGCAAACACCATTTGATCCCGATCTTCCAGCCGTCTACGGACGGCAGCTACCAAAGCGCGCGGCGAAAAAATTCAACCGCAGTGGGTGTCAAGACATCGCCCGTCAAGCCTGCAGCCAAGTCGTTTGCCAAGCCGGCACCGCCGCGCGGTCGGTTGTTGACTCAACACACCGGACTTCCGCCACGTGAGACGGGTGCAGGCGCCTCCAGTCGGCGGCAGGCGGTCTCGGCAAAGGTCAAGCCCAAGACCAGTCGCTGAGGGCGCTGCGGACCTGTGGGTTGGCCAACGCGCAGTCGCACGCTCAACGAGCAACTGCTTTTTTTATCGCCCCGGCGACGAACATCGTGCTTTCTGCGGCCACAATTCGGCTCGTCTTTTTTTTGATCACTGTCTTTCTTTTTTCAGTTTCCATCCATGCCCTTGTTTTCCTCTCGCCCCGCTACCCTTCGTGACGCCAAAGCCATCGCTGAAATCCATGTCGCTTCTTGGCAGCAAGCCTACAAAGGCATTCTTTCTGACGAACATTTGGACTCGCTGTCCTTAGACAAACGCCAGGCGTTTTGGCGCGAAGCCATCGACCTGTGCGAACCCCAGGTGGTGGTGGTGAGCGAGGGCACGCAAATCGTCGGCTTTGTGGCCTTTGACCGCTCACGCGACAAAGGAACCCCATCGTCTACCGGCGAAATCTGGGCCAACTATGCCCACCCCAAGTATTGGGGCCAAGGCGTGGGTTTGGCGCTGTGGGACGCTGCGCGGGACGGTTTGCAAGAAGAAGGTTGCACCAAGGTCACCCTGTGGGTGGCTCTGCGCAATGAGCGGGCCCTGCGTTTTTATGACCTGGCCGGCTTCAAGCGTGAATTGCCCTCAGCCAAAACTGTGGACATTGGTGGCACTCGGATTGAAGAGATCCGACTGCATCGTTCCTTGGTTTGAGGGGCGCCAGCGCCCTTGGCCCTTGCATTTAGCGCTGCAATATTCTGAGAGTTGCGCTAACCTGTGACGCTGCGAACCTGTTGTTGGTCGCAGTGAAGGGCAGTCGTGGCAAGCAAGCATTTGGATCACCAAATCGAACACATCGCTGCGCAGGCGATGGTCGGTACCTTGGACCGTGCGGCTGCGCAGAGGCAAGGCCTGGTCGCTATTCAACAGCACTTTCAGTGTTCGCGGGTTTCGATGTGGGTATTCCACGGCGAACCTGGTGTGGGCACGATGCAATGTAGCGGCAGCTACACCGAGTCAGGCGAACACCTGCCTGGGGGAACTGAGTTTCAACAGAATCAGTACCGCGCCTACTTCCAGGAAATTTTTTCTGCCGGTGCCTATGTCTGCCACGACACATCACTCGCCCCTCGGCTGGATGGCATGCGCGAAAGCTACCTGCGCCCGCTGCGTGTGACCGCGCTGCTGGACGCCGTGTTTGCCTACAACGGCCGCGCCCAGGGGCTGCTGTGCTGTGAACAGGTGGACGTGCCGCGCCGCTGGACAACTACTGAACTGGCTGACCTCAAACGCTGCGCCAGTTTGATCACCCGCCATGCCAACCGCTGGGCCCGAATGCAGCCCAGCGCCGCCCTGGGTTGAATGCTCTTCGGTGGGGGCGGTTCAGGCCTTGGCGAGCTTGAACATCCGCACCAGTCCCACCAGCTCTTGGGCTTGTTTGCTGAGGTTTTCCGCAGCCGCGGCCGACTCTTCCACCAAAGCGGTGTTTTGCTGGGTGGTTTGATCCAGAACGGTGATGGCTTCGCCGACCTGTGACACCCCTTGGGTTTGTTCCGTGGTGGCGTTGCTGATCTCGCCAATCAGGGAGGTGACGTGCTTCACTTGTTGCACGATTTCTGCCATGGTGGCGCCCGCTTCGGTCACGAGTTTGGCGCCAGCATCCACTTTCTCGACGCTGCTGCCGATCAGGGTTTTGATTTCCTTGGCGGCCACGGCCGAGCGCTGGGCCAAGCTGCGAACCTCGCTGGCGACCACGGCAAAACCGCGTCCTTGTTCTCCCGCGCGCGCCGCTTCCACGGCAGCGTTCAGCGCCAAGATATTCGTTTGAAATGCAATGCCATCAATGACGCCGATGATGTCGTTGATTTTGCGTGAGCTGTCAGTGATGTCCTGCATGGTGGTCACCACCTGGCTCACCACCTCGCCACCGCGTTCGGCCACGTTGCTGGCCGTGGCGGCCAAGGCGTTGGCTTGACGTGAGGTGTCGGCGTTGTGCGCCACGGTACTGGCAATTTCTTCCATGGCGGAGGCCGTGCTTTGTAGGCTGGAGGCTTGTTCCTCGGTGCGCTGTGACAAATCCAGGTTGCTGCCGGCAATTTGGCTTGCACCGGATGCGATCACATCGCTGCTGGCTCGAACCTGGTCGACGATATGGGTCAGGCTCTGGCACATGCGTGCCATGGCCGCCATGACGCTGTGGTTGTCACCTGGGGCGACTGACACCTGCACCGACAAATCGCCATCTGCCACCGCGTTGGCAATTTCTGCCACACGTGCAGGTTCGCCGCCCGTCAAACCCATGATGCTGCGGGTAGCCCACCAGGCCAAGCTGGACAAACCGATGACGGCTAAACCGAGCACACCCAAGGTGAACCACCACAAGAGGTTAGACGTTCGTTCATGGCTGGCCAGAGCGGCTTCACCCAAGGCGATGGTCATCTTCATACTTTCGTCCACCGCCGCGCGATGTTTGGCGAAACTCATTTGGGCGAGTTGCATTTCAGCATTGGCAGCTGCAGGGTCACCCCCGACCATAGCTTTCAACGCGGTGTTGGCCCCTTCCATGAAAACCTTGGCGGTCTCGTGCTGGGAAACCACCAGTTGTTTTTGGATGCCTTCAGGTGCGTTCTTTTCCCAATACGCGAGGCGATCGTTGTATTCTTTTTGCAGTCGCTCTGATTCTGTCTTGGCCTTCTCTAGCGTGATGGAGCCTTCGATGACTTGGGACAACATCAGGCGCAACTCAATCAAGAAAAGGGGCGGGGGCAGAATATCGGCTGCCACGTCCTTGACAATAAAAACCTGGGCTGTAGACCGAGCTGATTCAGCCGAGCCCCAAAGAGAGCTGGCGCTGATCAAACCTGCGACTGCCATGCCGCAAGCAGACAAAAGCATGAGTGTGTGACGAAGTGATTTCATGATCGTGTTCCATTACTGCTTTGACGCCGAGGAAATGCTCTGACTGCTGGCAGCCGCTCCATACGCACAGCCCACGCTTGGTTGTCGGTTGTGACCCAGTATGGCTTGAGTTCTTTCGTCGCTAAAGCCGAATAAAAAGCGTGTTAGCTCGCCACTTCAAAAAATAAGTGCTTTGTGACAGAACTACAGGGTCTATTTGGATGATTTGACGTGATGTTTGACGAAACCAGCTGACAAACTGCGACACTGCTGCACCTGCCGCGACACCGTGTCACCATGACCACCCATCCCCACGCCGCTTTGATCACTCGCTTTTACGGCGCGTTTGCCAACCGTGACTGGGCCACCATGGCCCGTTGTTATCACCCTGAGGTGCATTTCACCGACCCGGCGTTTGATCTGCATGGCCCGCGTGCGGCGCAGATGTGGCGCATGTTGTGCACCCAAGGCAAAGACTTGCAGCTGACCTTCTCTGAGGTCCAGGCCAACGACAGCGTTGGATCAGCGCATTGGGATGCTCGCTACACCTTCAGCAAAACCGGCCGCAAGGTACTGAACCAAATTGACGCAAACTTTGAGTTCCGCGACGGTTTGATTGGCCGCCACATCGACCGTTTTGATTTTTGGCGTTGGTCACGCCAGGCCTTGGGCGCACCGGGTGCGTTGCTGGGTTGGTCACCTTTCCTGCGAGGTCAGGTACAAAAACAAGCGGCTCGCAGTCTGGACAGTTTTGTTGCCAAACTGAGCTGAAGCCATCGCTCCATGTCGGATTTCAGCCCCTCAGATGAACACGCCATGCGACTGGCCTTGGACCAGGCGCACAACGCCGCCCTGGTGGGTGAGGTGCCGGTCGGGGCCGTCATCATGCGGGCGGGCCAGGTCATCGCCACCGGCTACAACCGCCCCATCACCGACCACGATCCCACCGCCCACGCAGAAATTGTGGCGCTACGCCATGCGGCCACGTTGCTGGCCAACTACCGCCTGCCGGAGTGCGAACTTTTCGTGACCCTGGAACCTTGCGCCATGTGCGCCATGGCCTTGATGCATGCGCGCTTCAAACGTGTTGTTTTTGGTGCGCCCGACCCAAAAACCGGCGCTGCGGGATCGGTGGTCAATTTGTTTGCCCAGCCTCAGCTCAACCACCACACCGAGGTATTGGGTGGCGTTTTGGCAGACGCTTGCGGCCAAGTGCTGCGCGATTTTTTTGCCATGCGCCGCGCCCAATACCGCGAACGGCGCCATGTTCGTCCCCAGGCACAAACCCCGCTGTTCAGCGACCCAGGTGGAGCAGACATACCCACGGGTGAAGCCCTGGAACTGCCATTCGACCAAGACTCTCAGTTTTAACCTTTGAACCATGACGGCTCTGACTCTGTTTTCTCCCTCTGGGGTTGTCGCCGAACCGGCTGCGCTCAAACGCGCCGCCAAACGTTTGAGCGCCCACGGCTTTGAAGTCCGCGTTGACGAATCGGCCTTGGCCAAACACCAGCGGTTCGCTGGCGACGACGCACTGCGCTTGAACGCAATTCACCGGGTGGCAAGCAGCGCACCTTCGGTCGCCATGGCCACACGCGGTGGATACGGATTGACCCGTTTGTTGGCTGAGATTGATTGGGCTCGGGTTGCCCGCAGCGTGGAGCAGGGCACGCGCTGGGTTGGGCACAGCGATTTCACGGCTTTCCAGTTGGCGTTGCTGGCCCACGCACCGCATGCGGAACAAGGGCGGAGCTGGGCTGGGCCGATGGCGTGTTTTGACTTTGGCCGTGAGGCCGACAGCGACCACGGAACCAAGCCCATTGCTGCGGTGGATGACATCACCGAAGCCTGTTTTTTGGAAGCCATGAGCGGCGAGCTCGAAGCCGTGGGTTTCAACGAGTCTTCCGGCAAAGCAGCACAAGTCAGTTTTGATGGCCTGCACGCCAAGGGCAGGCTGTGGGGCGGCAACTTGAGCATGTTGACCTCGCTGCTCGGTACACCGCATTTCCCCGCAACAGCCCGCATCAAGGGCGGCTTGCTGTTTTTGGAAGATGTCAACGAGCACCCTTACCGCGTGGAACGTTCCTTGCTGCAGCTGCACCAGGCCGGTGTGCTGGACAGCCAAAAAGCGGTGCTGCTCGGGCAGTTCACCGACTTCAAGAAATCACCCCTGGACCGCGGCTATCAGTTGAAATCCATGGTGACCTATTTGCGCTCAGTGACGTCAACCCCCGTTCTCACGGGATTGCCTTTCGGTCATGTGGCCACCAAACTCAGTTTGCCTGTGGGGGCCAAAGTAGAGCTGGTTGTCCAAGGCCGCCAGGTGTTGTTGGGCTGGTGAGGTTCCCAAAAAAACGATCGGTGGGTCAGGATGCACATAGAAAAAAAAATAGAGCCTATGCAAGGTTCCCTTGTCTGCGCTGTAAGCGCGGCTTTCTTGACAGCGGTTTCTCAAGGATTTTTGTCTTCGGCAGTGTTTGCGCAGGTGGGCTCCGCCCCTGCGGTGTTGCCCAAGGTGGAGGTGACGGGCTCGTCGGTGCGACGCATTGATGGCGAGTCTGCCCTTCCAGTGCTGGTTATTCGCCGCGAAGACATCAGCCGCTCTGGCGCCAGCAGTACTGCCGAACTGCTGCAGCGTTTGCCCGCGATGCAGCTCGGTGTTGGTGATGCGTTTGCCGCAGGCCCCAATTCCTACGGATTCACGGGCGCCTCCCTGCACGGCATGGGTGATGCTCGTACCTTGGTGCTGCTCAACGGCCGCCGCTTGGCTCAGTTTGGCGGACAAACGCTGACCGGTGCAGCCGCCGCAGTGGATCTGAGCGCCATCCCCTTGTTCAGCATTGAACGCGTGGAGGTGCTGACCGACGGTGCGTCGTCTGTCTATGGTGCCGATGCGATCGCCGGTGTGGTCAACATCATTACCAAGCGCGATACGAACGTGGCTGAAGTCAGCGTCGGTTTCTCCGCGCCACGCGGTGGCGGCCAGGAAAGACGGCTCAATGCAACCAAAGGCTGGGGGGACTTGGCGGTGGATGGCCGCAACCTCACCTTGGCCATGAGCGCCGAGTCCAGACAGGCGCTCTTTTCCAACGCCAGGCCCTATGCGCGCAGCGGTGTGGCCGAGTTTCAACACAACGGACAGCGATACCAAGTGGTCCAGGCGGCGCTCAGCAGCATTCCGGCCAACGCCGTGAACGACGCAGGGGATGTCATCAGTCCCAGCTTTCTCAGCAGCGGCCGCTGCCCTGCACGCCACATTGCCACACCGGGTAGCACGGCAGGCAGCACGGTCTGCAAATACGATTTTGTCGGCGACTTGGCTCTGCTGCCCCAAAGGGATCGACGCAGCCTGTGGAGCTCCTACACGCAGCAGCTCAGTCCCGAACACTCGGTGAGTGTGGACGCCTTGCTGTCTCGGGCAGAGTCTCGTTTTCAGTTGGCGCCCGTTCCCGGCGCGCTCTTTGTGCCGGCGGGCAGTGCCTTGCACAACCAATACTTGTTGCCCCATGGGGTGACACAAGACAGTTTCGCGCTTTATCGCACGACCGACCTGGGCCCTCGAGCGGGCCGCGAGACGGCCGACTTTGGTCATTTCGCTCTGTCCGCGCAAGGCCTTTTCGGCGCTTGGGACTACAAAGGTGGCTACGGTTACTCGCGCAGCCAGGCCCGCAGCCGCATCAGCGGCTACACCGGTGCGTTGGCGTTCGGACGATTGCTGAATTCAGGTTTGATCAACCCCTTTGTTGGACCTGGTCAACAAACCCCGCAGGCACAAGAGGCCTTGCGCAGCGTGGCCTATCAAGGCGACTGGGACGGTGGCGTATCGCAACTGCACACCTTGGCGCTCAGCGCCAGCCGTCCTTTGGCGAACTGGACCCATGGCCCCGTGGTCTTGGGCTTGGGTGTGTCCTTCCACCGCGAGGGGTATGAATCGCGTCCCAGCCTTTTTGCGCAAGGACGTTTGGCTGATCCGGTGACTGGGGAGCTGGCCAACCCTGCGGCAGGACGTCCTGGCGATGTGCGCTTTGGCGAATCCTTCACCACGCAGCCGTACAGCGCCTCACGCCATGTCAGCAGCGGGTTTGCCGAGCTGGTGTTGCCCGTTAGCAAAATATTGGAGCTCACAGGCTCTGCGCGCCTTGACCATTACAGCGATGTTGGATCAGCCAGCACGGCCAAAGCCAGTGCGCGCTGGCAACCGTTGCCTGGTTTCTTGTTGCGAGGTTCGGCTGGCACCGGTTTTCGCGCGCCGACCGTACCTCAGACCAAGGCGGCATTGCAGGCCTATGGGCAAACCTCGTCCCCTTACGACTGTTCTGCTGACTTGCAGCAAATTGCACAGAGCCTTCAAGCACGCTGCCGCCCCGATGCGTCACAGTACGACGTTCTGGCGGGGGGCAACGGATTGCTCAAGCCCGAACGTTCGCGCCAAGTCAGTGTTGGATTTCGGATTGAGCCGAGTCGGTCTTTAAGTGTTGGGGCTGACTTTTGGCATGTGGGTTTGCGCGATGTGATTGGCCAGTTGCCCGAAGAAGAAGCTTTCGCCAACCCGCTGCGTTACCCCGCTTCTTTTTCAACGGTGCGCGACACCAGTTCGGGCACCAACTACCTGGCCCTGCAGTATCTGAACCAAAACTTGGGTAAGGAGTACCGCAGCGGTCTTGACTTGGACGTCCAAGCTCGCTGGAAGGCCGTTGGTGGTCAATGGTCCAGCCAATGGCTCGTCAGCCATGTGTTTCGCCAGGCTCAACAGCTGTCTCCTGGCGGCGCCTACTACTCCTCACTGGGCAACAATGCCGAGCTGGGTGAAGTCACCTTCCGCTGGCGGGGCCGCTGGGCCACCTCCTTGCAGCGGGCCCAGTGGCGGCACACCTTGGTCTTGAATTTCAAGTCGGGCTACCGCGACAGGCCAGTGCAAGCCCAGCGTTTTGGCGCCAGCGGTCAGCCCACCGGACAGTACGAGTTGGTGCGTGTCCAAGTACCTTGGAGCAGCACCGTGGACTGGCAAAGCGCTTGGCAATTCGACAAAACATGGTCGTTGAACGTGGGATTGATCAACGTCTTCAACCAAAAACCGCCTTTTGTGCCGTCTAACGGTGGGGTGAACCGAGGCCAAAACTTTGGTTACGACGACAGGTATTCCGACCCCAGAGGTCGAATTTTTTACGCCAATGTGAACCATCGGTTTTGAAGTTTCGTGTCTGAGGTGTTCCACCGCGTCGTGGTGCTGTCGCCAGGCGTTGAACCACCGCTCGTAGGTGATGGCTTCACCTCGGCAGCGGCGGTCACTGTGCTTCGCACAGAGCACACATAAAATGAACACCGATCTCGCCGACACAAAGCCTTCCGCTTGAACAACCGCTCACTGCCAACCATGGACATGGTGTTCCTCCATAGAGCGGATGTCCTTGTGTCCACCCGCGCATGAATTTTTCTCCTGACCTTGAAGCCAGCCGTCGCCGTTGGTGGGGCTTTGCGGCGGTGCTGGGTTTGCATGTTGTGGTGGGTTGGGCCCTGACCCAGGGCTTGGCGACGCAGGTGGTGGCCTTCGTCAAACCGCCAGTGCAGGTGGCTTTGATCGCAGAGACGCTGCCTCCTCCCCCGCCGCCACCACCGCCAGAGCCTGTCGCTCCCAAAGTGGCATCACCGCAGAAAGTAGTGGCGTCCTCGCCGCCGCCTGCGGCACCGCCCTTGGTGCAAGCCGCCGCGACCGAGTTGCCGAGCCCGGCGGCCATCACGCCCACACCGCCCGCGCCACCTGCACTGCCCGAGGCGGTGGTGGCCGCGCCACCACCACCTGCGCCCCCTGCTGTGCTGCCCAGCGCCGTGCCGCAGGCCATGGGGTTGGTTTGTCCCAGGCAGGTAAAGCCCGTCCCGCCAAGGCAAGCGTTGCAAGAGGGCATCAACGGCCGGGTCGAGGCCCGGGCCACGGTGCGCGTGGGCAAGGTGGTGGCGGTAGAAATTCTCAATGCCAAGCCGCGCGGGGTGTTTGAGGCGGCGGTCAAACAGGCGATGTTGCAGTACCGGTGCGATGCCACTGCAACAGGAGATGTGTTGGCCGATCAAGTGTTCGAATTCAAGTTTGATGAATGAAAGGGCTGTTGTGGTGAATCTGAAAAACGGGTTGAAACGAAGTTGGAAAATCCTCCCCTGGGCGAGCGTCTGTTTGCTTCCTGCTCTGGTGTGGTCGCAGACGGCGGATGCGACTGCCACAGTCATGACCAACCCCTATGGCCTGCAAGCGATGTGGGCCAGTGGCGACTGGGTCTCCAAAGGCACACTCTTCATCATGGTGGTCATGAGTCTGGGCAGTTGGAGCATTCTGATCAACAAGCTGCGGGAGAGTTTTCAGCTGGCTGCTCAAGCGCGTGCGGCACGCACCCAGTTTTTTGCAGCGAGTGATTTGCAGCAAGGTTTGAAACGTTTGCCTGAGGGCACGGCGTTTCATTTCATCGCGCAACAGGCGATTGCGGCCGGCGAGCACCATGAAGGCACACTCACCCAGCACATTGACCGCAACACCTGGGTCACGATGAGCATTGAACGCGCCGTGGGCGAGGTGCAGTCGCGGCTGCAAAACGGCCTGGCGTTTTTGGCCACTGTCGGTTCAACCGCGCCCTTTGTTGGTCTCTTTGGCACCGTTTGGGGCATCTACCACGCGCTCACGGCCATTGGCATTGCAGGACAGGCATCGATTGACAAAGTGGCAGGCCCAGTGGGTGAGGCCCTGATCATGACGGCCATTGGCCTCGCAGTGGCCGTGCCAGCGGTGTTGGGCTACAACTGGCTGGTCAGGCGCAACAAGGTCAACATGGACGCGGTGCGCGGGTTTGCAGCTGACCTGCATGGCGTGCTACTCGGTATGAAGAGCGTGGGACCCAAATGACCCAACTCTTCGCGGCCCGTCTCTTTGCCAACATCGACGCGCAAGAAGATGCGGTGAGCGCCACCATCAACACCACGCCCTTGGTGGATGTGATGTTGGTGCTGCTCATCATCTTCCTCATCACCATTCCGGTGGTGACGCACAGCGTGGCGGTGAACTTGCCCAAAGAGCGCAATGTGGTGCGCGAGGTGGCGCCGCAGAACGTGCAAATTTCAGTCGATGCAAAAGGCCAGGTGTTTTGGAACGGTCTGGCGCTGAACGACAAGTCATTGAAGTCGCGTTTGTTGGCGCTGGCCAAAACCACCCCTCAACCCGAAGTGCACATTCACGGTGATGAGGCCGTGCCCTATGCAGCGGTGGGCCGCATCGTGCTGGCCTGCCAACAAGCAGGGTTGATCAAGCTGCACTTTGTCACTGAACCACCGGCTGGCCCGCATGTTTCACCAGGTCGCTCTCTCGCTTCGAGGAACGGCACATGAATGCTCACTTGTTTGGCTTCGAGCATCAAATCCAATTTTTTCCGAGCGCTACGCACCCATGCGACAGCGCCTGGGCGGCCGGATGCGGCCTCAACTCCTCGCCAATACCTGCGGGTATTGGCTGCGGCCGTCTCGACCACCCCGGCTCGCCCATGCACTGCCGCATGGCCGCGTCCCCGGTGAAATATGTGGGCAGGGGAGGGCGCTGATGGCCATGCAAATGAACACCGGCGGCGTTGACGGCAGCGAGCCCGAGGTGATGCTGGAGATGAACACCACGCCGCTGATTGATGTGATGTTGGTGCTCATCATCATGCTCATCATCACCATTCCGGTTCAGTTGCATGCGGTGAATTTGGACTTGCCAAGCAAGTCAACCGCCGTTCCGCCCAAGCCGCCTGAGGTGGTGTTGGTGGTGGTGCGGCCGGATGGACAAGTGCTCTGGAACGGTGAGTTGATGACGGATGCAGCCACACTTGACGCCCGTTTGGCGGCCCTGGCCCAACAAACCCCCACGCCCGAATTGCACCTGCGCCCTGACGCCGCCGCGCCCTATGGCGCCGTGGCCCGCGTGCTGGCGGCGGCCCAGCGTTTGAACGTGAGCAAGCTGGGGCTGGTGGGGCAAGAGCAATTTGCGCGATGATGCGGGGGTGATGAACCTCGCCCAACCCCAGCTCGTTTCCCAGGAAGCCGCGCCTTTGCGGAAAACCTTCGACGACCTCTTGGCCCAGCACCAGGCTGCGCCTTTCCCCGACTGGCCCACGCGCGCTGCACGTTTGCAAAGCCTGGTCACCATGCTGCTCGACCACCGCGAGCGCATTGCCGAGGCGATCAGTGCCGACTTTGGCCACCGCAGTGGCCACGAGACCCACCTGCTCGAAGTGTTCCCCAGCCTCGAAGGCCTGCGCCACGCCCTGCGCCACGGGCGCAGCTGGATGCGTGAGCGCAAGGTGCCGGTGTCGCTGTGGTTTCAGCCCGGCGCGGCACGCATCCTGCCCCAGCCTGTGGGCGTGGTCGGCATCATCGTGCCTTGGAACTACCCGCTGCTGTTGCTGCTGGGGCCGCTGACCAGTGCCTTGGTGGCGGGCAACCGCGCCATGGTCAAGGTGTCGGAATTCAGCCCGCGTTTTGGGGCCTTGATGGGCGAGCTGCTGCCTCAAGCGGTGGGCAGTGAGGTGGTGCAAGTGGTCGAGGGTGGTCCCGAAGTGGCCGCCGCATTTTCCGCCTTGCCCTTTGGTCATCTGCTGTTCACCGGGTCCACCGCGGTGGGACGGCGTGTGATGGCCGCTGCCAGCGAACACTTGGTGCCCGTCACCTTGGAGTTGGGCGGCAAAAGCCCGGCCCTCATCACGCCCGCTACCTGCAGCGATGAGGCCCGTTTCACCCACGCCGTGCGGCGCATCATTGTCGGCAAAGTGCTGAACGCGGGGCAGACCTGCATTGCGCCCGACTATGTTCTTTTGCCCCGTGCCGCGATGCCGCGTTTCATCACCACCGCCCGCACCATCCTGAGCCAGCAATACCCCGAAGGCGCGTCCAGCAATGACTACACCGGCATTGCGAGCAACCGACACTTCGAGCGCCTGCAACAGTGGTTGTTGGATGCCACCCAAGCAGGTGCCACCGCCAGTGCCGTGATGGGCCCAGCGAGCCCCGGGCAACGCAAACTGCCTTTGACCGTGCTTACCAACTGCGCGCCCGATTCAAGCGTGATGCAAGAGGAAATTTTTGGGCCGCTTATGCCCTTGGTGGCTTGCGAGACCGTCGACGACGCAGTGGCCTGGGTTAATGCGCGTCCGCACCCTCTGGCCCTCTATTTATTCGACGATTCCGCAACCACCCAAACCCAGGTGCTGCAATCAACCATCGCCGGCGGCGTGTGCATCAACGAAACCTTGGTACACATTGCCCAAGACAACCTGCCTTTCGGCGGTGTGGGTGCCTCGGGCATGGGCCACTACCACGGGCAATTTGGTTTCGAGGCCATGTCCAAACTCAAGCCGGTGTTTCGGCAGTCGCGGATCAATGCCCTGGGGTTACTGGCGCCGCCCTATGGCGGTTTGGTGGCACGGATGCTGAAGGTGATGTTGCGGCGGTGAGTGAATCGACCAACAACGGCAACACGCAAACTAACCCAGCAAGCGGGCTGTTGTTGGGTCGTAAACCGCGCTGGTGATCGACCCATCGCGAATGCGCTCAACGGCTTCGTCAATCACCTGCAACGGCACCAGAAACCATTCCTGCGGTTTGACCGGCTGACCGAATCGGTCTTGGATGGTCAAGTCCAGCTGCGCAGCGCCAAACAAACGGTGAAAGATGTTTTCCAGACGTGTGCGGTTTAAGTTGTGCAGTTTGTAGGTGGCCACCACTTCTACATCCGCGAGCAAGTAGGTGGCATCTTTCTCGGCGCCTGCGATGCGGGTCGCTACCTTGCCACCGGTCACGCCAATTTTGTGGATCAGCTCGCGGTGTTCTGCAATGAAGGGGTGGCTCGACAGGCTGCGTAGCACATAGATGGTGCCGCTTTCAATGTCGTCTTCCTCCGATGCATCTCCAAACAGCGGCCCCATGTCGGTGTCTGTTAGGCGGCGGCCAGTTGTGTCTTTGTAAAGCGCTTTTTGGAGTGAACGCAGTAGCAAATTGCTTTCAGTGGCATTGCTGTAAATCACCCGTAGGCGTGCATCGTCATGACCACTTTGCGTTTTAATCCGCTCACCTACATCGGCGACATAAGCGATCTGGCCGTCCAAGATGAAAAAATTTCCTAACTCTATGCTGGCGTCGCGTCCAAAGCGCAGGGCTTTGCGAATGCCTGAATTCAGCTCCCGCTCTGCCTGCTCGAAAAGCGGTTGGTATTGATTGAAGTTCGCGCACGGTGTGCGATCGGCAACGTCTTCAATCGCACGCCTTGCGGTGTGCGAACGGACGTGGCGCAGTACCGTGATGTCGCTTTGTTCTGCCCCGGTGTCGCACGCTTCGGTGCCCAATTCCAGCTCGGCCAGCAAGGCGTCTTCGTCCAAGGCATTCCCGGTACTTGTCGCTGACGCCGTGCCAGCCAGCAAGCCTGGCCCGTCTAACTCAGCCAGCAGCGTTTGTGCCTCTGGCAGTTTGCGCAACTGATCCAGACGCACGGCATACAAGCGCTCAAAAATGTCCCTGCCCTCACCATGCAGTGGCGCACGGCCATGCGTTTGGTGGAAACGGAGAATGTCCTCAAAGCCCGCGATGATTCGTTCTTCGCGCGGTGTGCGGCTGGACGCTTTGAGTGGAGCGAGTTCCAGGCCCAAGTCGGCCAGCAGCTCGTCTTCGTCAATGTCAGCCATTGTTCGCATTCCCTTGTTTGGCTGCCAACTCCTGCGCTTTGTACCGAGCGAAGGCTGCGACCCCTTCCGCCATGCGTTTCTCCCATGCATCGGCGGATGTGATGTCAGGCAAACGGCCTCTTTCTTTTTTGAAGCTTCTGGCCCGATCCGCCAACTCAAGCGCCTCCTCACGTGTGAGGGTCAATTTTTTCCCTGCGATGCTGGCCTGCACCTGCCGCAGTGATTTTTCATCCATGGACTTGGCCAGTACTGAATAGGCCGTTTCAAAAGGATTGATTCGGTCGATCAAGTCAATGTCCAGGTCGCGCACATTCACAAACTTGCGCACGCCGATGAGCAAGGCCGTGTTGGTCGAGTCCGCGCCGCTGCCGTTGGCATCAGCCTGGGCCAACATCAGCTTGGCTTGTTGCGTGATGTTCATCGCCGCGATGGCGTGCTGGCGTATGGCCTCTTGGTCCACGTCACTCAGGTCGGGGTAACGCTCCCGCACGATCTTGCCCATGCGCAACTGGGTCAACTCTTCGGGCAAGGTGTTTTCTTTGTCAAAAAGGCCGCGCTCCAATGCGGTTTTGTCTTGCAAGAAGCTGGTCACCACTTCATTCAAATCTTCCTTACAAATTCGGGTGGCTTCCACACTTTGGGGCGTGACGAGGCCGTTGATTTCCACGTGAATCTCGCCGGTGTCAGGGTTCACGCCCATGTTGTGGCCGCCCACCTTGTAGCCTTGTTGTCCGTAGTCAAAGCCGTCTTTTTTGCCTGCGTCCTTGGGCGTGAACTCATAACGTGGGGCCAGCACCTGCTCCATCAGCAAGCTCGCAGAAATGGCCTTGAGCATGTCGTTGACCGCCTCGGCCACCAACCCTTGATCGGCGCTGGGTTCGGCAATCAAATTGGTGAAACGTGAACGCTCTTTGCCCGGCGCGTCGCGTGTGGCCCTGCCAATGATTTGCACAATTTCGGTCAAGCTGCTGCGGTAGCCTATGGTCAGCGCGTGTTCGCACCAAATCCAATCGAAGCCTTCTTTGGCCATGCCCAGGGCGATGATCACGTCCACATTGTCGCGGTTGTTTTTCTGTGCCGGGTCTTTTAGGGCCGTGAGTACCTTGGAGCGTCTGCTCGGGTCGCTGTCGTCAACCAAATCAGCCACCTTCAAGGTGCGGCCATCGCGGTTGGCGATCAAATGAAAACCAGTGCTCGGGTCCACGCCTTTCCATTCACCCAGGCTGTGCATGATGTGGTCCACTTCCGCCTGCTTGTCTTTCATGCTTTCGCGGGCGTTCACATTCGGTATGTGGACGATGGTTTTCAGGCCAGGGTCCAACACCTTGGCCACAGCATCCACATAAGGCCCGCTGTAGAAAAAATAGCCCACATCCAGCGACTTGAGCCACTGATAACCATTGAGCTGTTCGTAGTAAGTGTAGGTGACGGTTTCAAACCGTGCTTCGTCTGTGGGGCTCAACACCGCCTCGCTGTCGCCTCGGAAATAAGAGCCTGTCATGGCCACAAGGTGCACCTTGTCGCGTGCCATGAAGGCGCTCAACTGGCTGCCGAGTTTGCTGTCCGGGTTGCTCGACACATGGTGGAACTCGTCTATCGCCACCAAGCGGTTGTCCAAGGCCTGCACCCCCAGCTCGTCCACCGCAAAACGAAAAGTGGCATGGGTACACACCAGCACCTTGTCACTGCTGGCCAAAAACTCGGCCACCGCTTTCACTTTGGATTTCGCCACCTTGGCATCGTCCGCCCCCGGCGCATTGCACAAATTCCACTGTGGTGCCACCTGCCAGTCCCACTCAAAGCCGTGCTGGCTCAAGGGTTCATTGGCAAAACTGCTGCCAATGGAACGCTCGGGCACCACGATGATGGCTTGCTGCAAGCCCTGGTTGTGCAGCTTGTCCAGCGCAATGAACATCAGCGCCCGCGACTTGCCCGAGGCGGGCGGTGACTTGATCAACAGGTACTGCTCGCCCCGTTTGGCATAAGCACGTTCCTGCATCGCCCGCATGCCCATTTCGTTGGCTTTGCTGGATGCGCCTGTGCACGCGGTGGTGATGGACACCGACGGCACGGCGTAGGTGTTGGTGGGGTTGATCTCACTGTTGTTCATGTCATTTCTCCATCACTTGCCAGTAACCACCCTTTTTCGGGCCGTGATAACGCAGCTTGCCCTCGGATTGCAGTGCCGCAGCAATACGCTCCACGGTGCGAGTGCTGCGCCCAATGGCTTGCGCCACCTCAGCCAAGGTTAGCTTGGGCTGCTGGCGCAGCAGAGCCAAGACTTGCTGCGGTGTTGCGGCCTCGCGCTTGCGGGCCGTCATTTCTACCGACATTTCTGCCGACAAATCTACCGACATTTTGTCGGCCGCCTTACCTACGGCCTCATGAATGCAACCCAGCATGAAACGGATGAAAGCGGCGCAATCTGCTGCCTTCGTACTGTCCCTGATGGCCTGGTAGTACGCCGCTTGATGCTGGTGCACCAGGCTTTCTACCGGCAACCACGCGAAAACCAGATTCCACTGCGACAGCAGCAGTGTTTGCCACAACCGTCCCATGCGTCCATTGCCGTCGCTGAACGGATGGATGAATTCAAACTCGTAATGAAAAACCGAACTCGCAATCAGCGGATGTGCATCAGTGGATTCCAACCAGCGCATCAGGTCGCCCATCAGGCGATGCACCTGGCTGTGCGGCGGTGCCATGTGAATGACCTTGTCGCCCTCGAACACCCCCACACCCCCGCTGCGGTATACGCCCGGATGGTCCAGCAGGCCCAGCATCAGCACACGGTGTGCGGCCAACAAATCGTCCTCGTTGGTGCCGTGCCACTGCGACAACTGCTCGTAAACAGCCAGGGCGTTGCGAGCTTCCTGCAACTCGCGCGGCGGTGCCAGCACAGGTTTGCCGTCGAGGATGGCAGTCACCTGCTCCTCGGTCAGCGTGCTGCCCTCGATCGCCAGCGAACCCGTGACGGTGCGAATGCGATTGATGCGACGCAGGCGCAAGTCGCGCGCAAAGCCGGGGCTGGCACTCAGGCGGCCCACCTGCTCGGCAATCTCTGCAACCTTCGAGACGATGTCTAGCGTGAGCGAGAAGGGCGGTTGGTAGTTGATTTTGGCCACGTGCTCAGGCCCCTTCGTCGTCGCCGGGCGCATCGGGGTGCGCAAGGTGGCGCGGCACCCTGATTTGTCCAACAGGATGTTGGACGATTTGTGCAAGCGCCTCTTGCACAAACGGGGTGCGGCAACATGCCAATACCAGTCGTGTCATGACGCTATCCTCCCCACCGCCTTCTTGGTGGAAAGCGCTTTTACCGGGGCTGCTTTTGCGATGGCCGCCGTCATCTTGGTGTACAGCTCAAACAGCTTTTCCAGCCTCTCGGTGTCGTTTTTGAAACGGCGGCCAATGTAGATGCGCTCCAGCACTTCGTCGTTGCGCTCGTGGGCGTGGCGAAGGTTCTCTGGCATCGCCTCAGGGTCGTACAGGTCCGCAATCGTGGCAGGGAAGTGGGCTTCGCGGGCCAGCAAAATATTCTCGGCACATTCGGTGAGGTCGGCCTTGTTTTGTTCGGTGAGCTTGGGGACGGGGAAGGTGTTCCAGCCGAGGGTGTTGGAGTAGCGGAAATCGGTTTTCAACTTGCCGCAGACGGTGGCGATCCAGACCAGGTGCAGGCGGGAGGCGATGAGGGCCATGTTCCACAGGGGGGCGTCGTAGAGGGCGTAAGCTTGGTTCGTTGTTCCGGTACGACCAGGGAATACAGCAGTAGGGAGGTAGGCCCTGTTTTCCGAGCTGACGGTGGGTGCAAGGATCGTCAGGCTGTCCGCCAAGTTCCGATCACGGAACTGATGCGGGCGATCAACCAAGGCGTTGTAACTAGGATCTGGGCTGTCCGCGCGTGTTTGCCGAACCCCCGCGATTCGATGCGACATGAAGTCATCTTGCAATGCGACCGCCAAATCCTCGTCATCAATCCAAAGACAGTAGCGTTGCAACCCCCGGATGAACTCCTGTGCACCGTACAGAGGAATCACCATACGCTGGAATTCCCGGTTGGACTTCAATAAGTCGTCTCGGTCAGCCATGCTCAAGGTGAGATAGTTGCCATCACCGGGAAGGTTTCCGTATCGCATCCTTGCGATTGCGGAGATCGGAGACGAACTCGGTTCCACGACCTGTAAGTCGGAACTCAAAAGGTAAGCATTGATAGCGGCGGTCTCGTGGCGCTGCGCACCGTCAAATATGACCTTTCCTGTCTTCGGCTGGCCAATTCCCAGGACAACGCAGGTGACACCAGCGTTGTCTGAGGCGTTGTTCGTCCACTGGAAAGATCTGTGTGCGAAGTTGATCTCCAAGCCCTTTGCGAAAAGTTGCGGCCAATAAATGGGGATTTGGGAGCCCTGCGACACAGAATTTGTCGTCACAAACGCAAATTCGCCACGATTTTTTAGTACATAGTCCGACGCCTTTTCGATCCAGCAAAACACGTAGTCAAGTGACGCACTTGACTTGACCACGCTGCCAAGTACTTGTTTGATTTCTTCTTTCTGTTGCTTGTTCTGGTTGCGCCGACCGACGTAGGGTGGATTCCCACAGATGTATGTCTCCCCACCCTCATTCGCAAAGTCAATTTCCGCCTGGTCCAGCGGCGTACCAAACAAATCGTCCGCCACCATCTTCACGCCGGTGCCGGTGGGCGGGCAAATGCTCAACCAATCCAGCCGCAACGCATTGCCACAAACAATCCAGTTCTGCGTATCCAGCGGCAAAAAGTCGGCCAGCGCGTCCTTCTGCCCTCGGTACAGCACATCACACTGGAACTCGGCAATGATCAGCGCCAGGCGGGCAATTTCGGCGGGGAAGTCGCGCAGTTCAATGCCGCGAAAGTTGGTCAGTGGAATGCTGCTGCCCAGGTGAGATTCACCCCGGCGCTGATTGATAACGGCCTCAATCCCGCGCATTTGTTTGTAGGCAATGACCAAAAAATTGCCCGAGCCGCAAGCCGGGTCGAACACGCGGATCCGGGCCAGCCGCTTGCGCAGGTTGAGCAGCTTAGGTTTACTGTCGCCTGCCGTTTCCAACTGGGCGCGAAGGTCGTCCAGGAACAGCGGGTTCAGTACCTTCAAGATGTTAGGCACGCTGGTGTAGTGCATGCCCAATGCGCCGCGTTCTTCATCGTCAGCCACGGCCTGGATCATGCTGCCGAAAATGTCGGGGTTGATTTCCCGCCACTTCAGGCTGCCCGCATGCAGCAAATAGGTGCGGGCCATGCGGGTGAAGCGGGGCACCTCGGTGCTGCCCGAAAACAGGCCGCCGTTCACATAGGGAAATTGTTCAGCCCAGGGGCGCAGTTGGGCGGCGACGCGGTGGCGGTTGTCCAGCATGCCGTTGTGTCGGGTGAGCACGTTCATGGCGCGGAAAATTTCGCCCACCACCCAGTGCGTGTCACTGCCGTCGCGCGCGCTCATTTGTTCAATGGTGCGCGTGAACAGGCCCTCGCCGTTGAAGATGTCGGTGTCTTCGGCAAAAAAGCAAAAAATCAACCGGGCCATGAAGTGGTTCATGTCGGCGCGACGCTGCGCGGTGGCCCAGTCCGGGTTTTCTTTCAACAACTCCACATACAACTTGTTGAGCCGCCCGGTGGCGCGCACGTCGATGGGGTTGTCTTTGATCTCCTTGATGGTGGAGATGCCGGCCAGCGGCAAAAAGAAACCAAAGTGGTTGGCGGTGTTGGGGTAGGTGGGGGCAATGGATTCACCACTGGCGAGTTCTTCGGCCTCCAGCGTTTGGCCGTCGGTGGCGAGAATGAACTTCGCTTTGGCTTTGGGTGTGGCCGGGCTCTCGCGCAAGGCCCGCAGGGTGGGGGTGACGGCACCGGGCGAGCAGACCGCAATGTGAATGTGGTTGCGCAGCAGCACCGCCCCGGGTACATCAGAGGCGTTGTTGTTGCCCGCCCTCAGCCGCTTGAGGGTGATTTCTTTGTGGCCGAAGGCTTGCAGGAAGGCAAACGGAAACTCTGCTGCGTCGAAAGTTTCAAGGCACAGGTCAGACAGGGCGGCTTCTATTTCTACGGCGTTCATGGGGGGATTTTGCCTGTGCCAATGCCGCCCCCTGCCAGACGATCGGGCGCAGTGTGCCGCGCCGTCAGCCTTGGGGCTTGGGTGCCAAGCGAATCGCCCCATCCAGCCGGATCACCTCGCCATTGAGCATGTCGTTGGTGATGATTTGGTGCACTAACTTCGCATAGTCCGCCGGGGTGCCCAAACGGCTGGGGAAGGGGACGCCTGCGGCGAGGGCGTCTTGCACTTCTTGCGGCATGGCGAAGAGCATGGGGGTGCCGAAGATGCCGGGGGCGATGGTCATGTTGCGGATGCCGTTGCGTGCCAAATCACGCGCGATGGGCAGAGTCATGCCGACGACACCGCCCTTGGACGCTGCATACGCCGCTTGGCCCATTTGGCCGTCAAACGCAGCGACGCTGGCGGTGGAGATGAGCACACCGCGCTCGCCTGTGGCCTCGGGCTCGTTTTGGCTCATGGCGGCGGCGGCGAGGCGCATCATGTTGAAGCTGCCGATCAAATTCACGGTGACCACTTTGCTGAACAAAGCCAGGCTGTGCGCACCATCTTTGCCCACGGTTTTGGCGGCGGGGGCGATGCCGGCGCAGTTCACCAGGCCCATGAGTTTGCCCAAGGTTTGGGCGAGGGCGACCACGGCCTGGCCATCGGCTTCTTGGCTGACATCACACTTCACAAAGGTGGCATTCGTCGCACCCAACTCGGCCACCAGGGCCTCACCTTTGTCGGTTTGCAAATCGGCAATCACGACCTTGCCGCCGTGGGAGACGAGCATGCGGGCTGTGCCTTCGCCCAAACCTGATGCGCCGCCCGTGACGATGAAAACTTTGCCTGCGATATCCATGAATTGATCTCCTGAGGGTGGTGAGAAGGTGAAACGTCGAGGCTGCAGTCTCTGCGGTGGCGTGGACCACCTCCAAGTTTCAAGTTGACGTATACGTCAATTGTGCTCGAAAAAAGAGCCGCTGCTGCAGCGGCTCTTGATGGTTCAGGTGATCAGCTGGCCAGCGCGGCCAAGGCACGGGCCGTGATTTCATCCACCGTGCCGGTGCCGCTGATTTTGCGCACTTTGGGCGCCGCTGCATCGCCGCTGCTGGCCCAGTCGGCGTAGTAGGCCACCAGCGGACGGGTTTGCTGTTGGTACACCTCCAGGCGTTTGCGCACGGTGGCTTCTTTGTCGTCCTCACGTTGAATGAGGGCTTCGCCGGTCACGTCGTCCACACCTTCTTTTTTCGGTGGGTTGAACTTGACGTGGTAGGTGCGGCCCGAAGCCATATGCACGCGGCGGCCACTCATGCGTTCAATGATGGCTTCATCGGGCACGTCAATTTCGAGCACGATGTCGAGCGGTACTTTGGCTGCCTTCATGGCATCGGCTTGGGGAATGGTGCGGGGGAAACCGTCGAACAAAAAACCTTGGGCGCAGTCGGGCTGGGCCAGGCGTTCTTTGACCAGGCCAATGATGATGTCGTCGCTGACCAAACCGCCGGAGTCCATGACCTTTTTGGCTTCTATGCCCAGCGGGGTGCCGGCCTTCACGGCCGCGCGCAGCATGTCGCCGGTGGAGATTTGCGGAATGCTGAATTGTTTGCAGATGAAGGTGGCTTGGGTGCCTTTGCCCGCGCCGGGCGCGCCCAACAAAATCAATCGCATGGTTGTCCTTGTTTGTCGTATTTCGAGGAAATCAGGGTGTCGCTGCCTGTGGGTTCAGCGAGGAGCCGGGGAGAATAGCACGCGGGTCCCACGGCAAGCTGACAGGTGTTTTCCCCGGTAGGGAAGGCGGTCATTGAGGCTCGCGCCACAACGCGCGAACCCGCTCCAAGTCTTCCGGGGTGTCCACACCCGGACCGGGTTGTTGCTCGCTGATGTGCACTGCAATGCGGTGACCATGCCAGAGCACACGCAGCTGTTCGAGTGACTCGGTCGCTTCGAGGGGACTGGCCGCCAATTGCGGAAAGCTGCGCAAGAAACCAGCGCGGTAGGCATAGAGGCCGATGTGTCTGAGCGGTGCGGGTGTGGGCAATGCACTGGGCATTTTGTTCGCATCGCCATAGCCGTCGCGCCACCACGGTATCGGCGCGCGTGAAAAGTACAAGGCTTGCTGGCGTGCGTTGCAAACGAGTTTCACCACGTTCGGGTTAAACAGGTCTTGTGGGTTGGAGATCGGATGGCCCACCGTGCCCATCACGCAGTCGGTTTGTTCTTCCAAGAGTTGGGCGCAGGCCTGGATCAAGGCGGGGTCGATCAAGGGCTCGTCGCCTTGCACATTCACCACCACGGCGTTCTCGCTCAGGTTCAAGAGGCTGCAGGCCTCGGCCAACCGGTCACTGCCGGTGGCGTGGTGCCTGGCCGTCATCACCACCTGCACACCATGGGCTTGGCAGGCGGCGGCGATTTCATCGTGGTCGGTTGCCACCACCACTTGCGAGGCCCTGGACTTGGCCGCTTGCTGGGCCACGCGCACCACCATGGGCAACCCCGCGATGTCGGCCAGTGCTTTGCGCGGCAACCGGGTGGATGCCAGGCGCGCCGGGATCAACACAGTGAAGTTCATGCGCCCGAGACAAGCGGTGTGGTTTTGGGTCGGGGGGTGTCTGGCGGCAGGGCCCGGGCTTCGGACTCCAGCATCACGGGAATGCCGTCACGCACAGGAAAGGCCAACAGGTCGGCATGGCAGACGAGTTCGTGGGTGTCGTGGTGCGGGGGCCGCCAATGGTCGAGCGGACCTTTGCAAACGGGGCAAACCAGCAGTTCCAGCAATCGGGTGTCCATGGGGTGGCTTTCTAACCTAGAAGCGGCAGTTGGACGCGCCCGAGTGGGCTGCGATGCGGTGTGCTGGAAAGGCGCGACGAGGCCGTGGGCTCGTGCCCACAACGAGGAGCAACGCCGCCAGCGCGGCGCAGCGCGGCTCAATCGGGTGTGTAGCGCTGTCACCCAAGAGGTGATGCGTGTCGTGTGAAGAAAGGTCAGTGTTCATCATGTGTTGCCAGCGGAAGAAAGCGGTTAACTGTCGTTTCTAGGTTCAGTACAAGCGTTGGAATGTGCGTTGGCGCAGGG
Source organism: Burkholderiales bacterium (assembly GCA_031431125.1). Classification (GTDB taxonomy): domain Bacteria; phylum Pseudomonadota; class Gammaproteobacteria; order Burkholderiales; family Burkholderiaceae_C; genus JANPCX01. The sequence continues at coordinate 7,874 of JANPCX010000039.1, read as the reverse complement.
TATCGTCCAACGCTTGGCGCAGCGCAAGGTCCATGTCGTCGTTCCAGCGCAAGTCTAGTGGCACCACCCAAACCCGTGTTTGGGCGTGGTCGGCTTTGGTCAGTTTGACCGCATCTTTTTCGGTGATCACGACGTCGGTGGCATTGGCGGGCCAGGGCACTGTGGCGAAGTCATGGTGGTCGGGCAAGGGCAGGGGCCTGATGTTCAACCCACTTTTTCTCAGCATGTTGAAAAAACGTTCAGGCTGGGCGATGCCCGCTGCAGCCCAAAGGGGGTGCTGCTGAGAAAAAACGGCAAGGGTCTCCAGCGCTTCTGCGGTGGCGGGCTGGCCGGCTCGCCAAGCCGACCATGACACCGCACCGCCGAGCTGCGAGCTGGCGATGCAGCCTGGCAGCGGTGTAGATGTCTCTGGGCAGTTGTAGAGCACCACCGAATGCTTGGGCACCACCCGTGGCAAGGGCTGCCGCAGCGGGCCCGCTGGAAGCAGCCAACCATTGCCCGCGCCGCGCGCATCAAAAACGATGATCTGCATGGCGCGTTTGAGCCTCAAGTGCTGCAGCCCGTCGTCGCTGATGACGATGTTGACGTCGGGGTGGGCGGACAACAGCGCTTGCACGGCCGCCACTCGGTTGCGGCCCACCACAACGGGGGCCTGAGAGCGCAGCTTGAGCAACAGCGGCTCGTCGCCGACGTCGGCCGCCGACGAGTCCTGCATCACCTCCAGCACGCCGAGCGCGCGGCCGCCATAACCGCGCGACACTATGCCCGGTGTGCGGCCCTGTAGCACCAGCCATTTGTAGAGCGCCAACACGGTGGGCGTTTTGCCGGCGCCGCCCACCACCACATTGCCCACCACCCAAACTGGCACCGCCGATGCGCTCGAGCGCAACCAACCCCAGCGAAAGAGCCGCAAGCGAATCCGCACCAGTGCGGCAAACAGCAAAGACAGCGGCCACAGGCTGCAGGCCAGCCAGCCCCGCGTCAACCACGCCGTTTGCAGCCTTTGTTGCCAAGAGGCCCGCGGTGGAACGGCTGACATGGGAAGGGTTGGAACGACGCTGGCAGCTGGTCAACGCCCCGAGGCGTCATTGCCTTGGGTGGCAAACGTCAAGCGCACAAGGCCGGCACGGCGCGCGGCATCGAGCACGGTGACCACCATTTGATGCGTCGCGGCGGCATCGGCGGAAACGATGACCATGCTCTCCGCAGATCCACCAGCCGCTTCGAGCAGCGCAGCGGCCAAGAGCTCGGTGCTGCGGCCATCGACCACTTTGCGGTTGACCGCATAACGGCCATCTGCGGCCACGGCCACGATGACTTCGCGTGGACGGTCTTGCAGCTTCTCGGCGTCTGCCACAGGTAAACTCACTTGCAACTCGGTGAATTTGGAGTAGGTGGTGGAGACCACCAAAAAAATCAAAATCACCAAGAGCACGTCGATGAAGGGGATCAGGTTGATCTCCGGCTCTTCCAAACGGTGCTTGCGGAAGTTCATGGCGGGGCGGCTCTGGCAGCGGTGTCAGTTGGCCGGTTTGCTGCGCACTGAAAAACGCATCAAGTGGGGCACAAAACGTTCAGCGGCTTGTTCCAGCTGCAAGGTGTAGGCATCAACCAAACCACGGAAGTAGCGGTAGAACATCAGCGCCGGGATGGCAATCATCAAACCGAAAGCCGTGTTGTACAGGGCAATGGAAATGCCGTGGGCCATTTGCGTGGGATTGGTTCCGCCCGTAGGGCCTTGTGCACCAAAAATCTCAATCATGCCGATCACGGTGCCGAGCAATCCCAAGAGCGGCGCTGCCGAGGCTATCGTGCCCAAGGTGTTGAGGTAACGCTCCAGGGTGTGCACTGCGGCGCGGCCAGCGGACTCAAAACTGCTGCGCAGCGACTCTTCGTCTATGCGCGGCTCGGCGATGACGGCACGCACGCCGGTGGCCAACATTTTGCCGAGCACCGAGTTGTCGGACAGCTTGTTCACGACGTCGGCCGAGGGCAGCCGCTCACGCGTCACCGACATGACTTCATCCAACAAACGGGGCGGCGCAACACGCAGCACCCGCAGGCTAGAGAAGCGCTCGATGATCAAGGCCAACGCGATGACGGAACAAAGAATCAAAGGCCAGATCGGCCAACCAGCGGCTTGTATGATCGAAAACAAACACGTTTCCTTTCGGGGCGGAAGAGGGGCGAAATTTTTGGCTGGGCGGATTATGGGGCCAGTGGCGCATCCGGCCGACACACCCACCCAAGGTCTTGTTTTTGATCCCGCTTCCAAGTCGCCGGCCGACGGCGCAAAGCGCTTGCAGCAGCCCCGAGGCCAGGCCCACCATCCATCCACTGCGACTGTGGATAACTTTGTGGGTAACACCCCGTCGTTGGCCCGCAGGCCGCGAAAATCCTAGCGTATGAACAGAATGCTTAAAGTTTGAGCACAAAAAAACCCTTGAAAAACAAACACTTGCGCAATTGTGAAAGCCTCGTGACAGTCATGGTGGCCCGCCAGGCCAGTATTGACGCGCTTGTGGAGTTCTCAAGCCCCGCCAATGCTGGCTTGCAGGCCGATTCGGAGGTGGCGTGAACGATTCCCCCCTTGGTGCTAACCCGAATAGCCCGGTCGGTCCGGCGATGGTTTGGACGGTTGCGGCTTTGGTGCATGCCGTGGCCGACACCCTGGCGGCCCGTTTTGCCCTGTGCAGCGTGCGTGGTGAGTTATCGGGTTTTTCCCGAGCCGCCAGCGGCCACTGTTACTTCAGCTTGAAAGACGCGGATGGGGGCGATGCGCTGGTGCGCTGCGCCATGTTCCGCCGCGCCGCGGGTTTGCTGGACTTCAACCCCGTCGATGGCCAGCAAGTGCAATTGCGCGGCCGTTTGGTCGTGTACGAACCGCGGGGCGAGTTGCAGTTGGTGGTGGAGAGCATGCAGCGCAGCGGTGAGGGCGTTTTGATGGAGCAGTTCTTGCGCCTCAAGGCCAAGCTGCAGTCCCAGGGGTTGTTTGATGCGGGGCGCAAACGTGCGTTGCCGCTGTTTCCCGCTGCCGTGGGCGTGGTCACTTCCCTGGGTGCGGCTGCGCTGCACGATGTCACCAGCGCTTTGGCGCGGCGTGCGCCCCATGTTCGGGTGGTGGTGTATCCGAGCCTGGTGCAGGGGCCGCAGGCGCCGGCTGAGTTGGTGCAAGCCATGGCCCTGGCCAGCCAGCGCCGCGAAGTGGACGTGCTCATTCTTTGCCGTGGCGGGGGCTCGCTCGAAGACCTGTGGGCCTTCAACGACGAAGCCGTGGTGCGGGCCGTGGTGGCTTGTCCCATGCCCGTGGTCAGTGGTGTGGGGCATGAGACCGACGTCAGTTTGGTCGACTTTGCCGCCGACTTGCGCGCGCCCACGCCGACCGCGGCGGCCGAATTGGTGGCACCGGCGACACGCGAGTTGCTCGACCTCTTGAGCACAGAAGCCGGCCGTTTGCAGCGAGCGGTGCGCAGCCAATTGGATCGCCAAGCGCAGCGTTTGGACCGGGCGGCTTTGACTTTGTCCCGCCCTGTGCAGGCGGTGCGTTTGTCAGCAACGAGGCTGCAGCGTTTGGCGCAGCAAATGATCAATGCGCAAGAGCGCGGTCGCGAACGGGCGCTGCAGCAGTTGCAGCGAACTGCCGGTCGGCTGCAACGAGCACGGCAGCAACAAGCGGTGCTGCAATCGCACAGGCTGGCCAACCTCGCCACGCGGCTTGCGGCGGCCGATCCTCACCAGGTGCTGCGGCGTGGTTACGCTTGGATCAGCGATCAAAACGGCGCGGCTGTGCAATCGGTTCATGCCGTTGCGCTTGATCAGCATTTGAGCGCGGTGTGGGCCGATGGCCGAGCCCAGGTGCAAGTCATCCAGCTTGAGCCTGGAGCCAAGGACTGAAGGACTACCCGCACAATCCTGCCGGCCTGTAGGGGCTATGCCGCGTTGCATCAATGCGGCTGCCGCTCTGCCTACAATGCTCGGCAGTCATGCGAGGTGGCGCCGAGCTGCCAGACTGAACAGCCCCGGCCACCCCGCCTTTTCATACACCGCACCACCAGGAGAGAGAAGCCCCATGGAACACACCCTGCCGACCTTGCCCTACGCCATTGACGCACTGGCTCCCCACTACAGCCAAGAAACCCTGGAGTTCCACCACGGCAAGCACCACAACGCCTATGTGGTCAACCTCAACAACCTGCAAAAAGGCACCGAGTTTGAAAGCCTGAGCCTCGAAGAAATCATCAAAAAATCGTCGGGTGGCATCTACAACAACTCGGCCCAAATTTGGAACCACACCTTCTTTTGGAATTGCATGAAGCCCCAAGGTGGCGGTGAACCCCAAGGCGCACTCGCGGCGGCCATCAACGCCAAATTCGGCAGTTACGCCGCCTTCAAAGAAGCGTTTGTGAAGAGCGCCGTCGGCAACTTCGGCTCCGGTTGGACCTGGCTCGTGAAAAAACCCGACGGCAGCGTCGACATCGTCAACATGGGCGCCGCTGGCACCCCGCTGACCACGGCCGACAAAGCCTTGCTGACGGTGGACGTGTGGGAACACGCCTACTACATCGACTACCGCAACATGCGTCCCAAGTTCGTTGAAGCCTTCCTGACCTCCTTGGTCAACTGGGACTTTGCGGAGAAGAATTTCGCTTGAGAGCTCCGTTTCAGCGAAATGCAAAAAGGGCCGGTGTTTCACTGGCTCTTTTTTTCGCCGCATTCAAACGGGTTTCGGCGAACTCAAGCAGGTGCGCAGGCGAGGGCGGGACATCACGGCGACGGGTTCTGTGCCAACGCCAAATACCGTTTCAACCCCAACCCACCGGCACGCATCACCCCTTCGTGGTTCCAGCGAAACAGGGGGGCCAGCAGCGGCGCCAGCCAGCGTTTCCGCCCCGCAGCCAGTTCGACGCGGTAGACATAGGTGATGTCGGTGACGCCATCTTCAAAGCGCAGCAACCAAATGCCTTCGCCTTGCAGTTGTCCCATGGAGCGGCCACGCAGGCGTTCGGGTTTTTGCATGTCGATGGTTTCAACGTCGATCAGCAGACGGTAGGGAAGCCGCGTGGCCCACTCGATGCGCCATTGGCAGCCCAAGCCGTCGGCGCGGCCGGGGCGCAGTGCTTGGACTGAACGCACATAGGGCCACCACAGCGCCCAGCGTTCAATGTCGACCAAGGCCTCCCAAACACGGACGATGGGGGCGTGGATGCGCCAGTGGCTGACCAAGTCAAAGTGGGTGGCAGGCATAAAGGGGGATCGCCAAAGTGTGGTGTGGGGCAGGTTCATACCTCGCTATACGCTGCACGTGACGGCTTGGATGCCTGGGTCGGCCTGGATGGGAGGGGCTCTTTTGGGGCGTTTAGCTATGGAAATTGCAGGTCGTTTTGCTGGCTGTGCATCCAAACACCGGTGTGCTGCGTATTCAAGCCATGGACGGACGAATCCACCCTGCTGCTATGTCTCAACCATGTGACAGTACCCACTGGCTGATGTGCTTGCATTTGGCGCATACTTCTGCCTCTTTGCAGCGTCGGCATGGGAAGCGTCCCTGTGCTGTCGGTTTTGAGGCGTCCCGATGACCAAGATACCCATTTCGATGAGGCCGGACCCTGCGGCCGAGGAGTCGCACGGCGCCGACTCGGACCTGGCGTTTTGCGACTCTGGCCTGTCCGCTGCGCAGGAACTGGACGACACGGCGTTGGCAGATGTTGACGACGGCGCAACGTCAAGCGCCGCAGCGACCCGCCAGCGACTCGCCCCCGACGTTGACGATATTCAACTCAACGAGTGGATAGGCGCCATCGTGGACCACGATCAAAAGGCCATGGCCGCGCTCTATGACGCCACCATGTCGCGTGTTTTCGGCATCGTGCTGCGCATTGTGCGCAGGCGCACCCTGGCCGAAGAAGTGGTTGAAGACACGTTTTTTCAGGTGTGGCGCCAGGCCGCGCGGTTTGACCCGAGCCGCGGCCGCGCCATCACCTGGTTGCTGGGCATGGCCCGTTCGCGTGCGATTGACGGCCTGCGCCGCGAAGCCCGTTTCCAGCATGAGAGCCTGGACGATGACACCGCCCCCGACCTGCCTGACCACAGCCCAGCGGCCGACGAATTGCTCGACACGGCACGCCACCATGCCGACTTGCACCGCGCCTTGACCTTGCTCAACACCCAACCCCGCCAGCTGGTGGCCATGGCGTTTCTTCAAGGCTTGAGCCATGAAGAAATTGCCACCCAAACCTTGCTGCCCTTGGGCACGGTGAAGTCACAAATCCGGCGTGCCCTCTTAACGCTGCGCGAGCTGCTGGGGGAGCACACGCTGTCTGCCATGAGAAATGCACTGCCATGAGTAACAACCAACGCAACACACCGCTGCCGATCCGACCCGCACCCGATCCGGTCGATCGCGAGTTTGAAACTTTATTGAGCGAACCGTTTGCCAAGGCCTGGGGCCAGCCAGAAGGCCAGCTTGTCGGCACGCAGCCCTTACGCGACCGTTTGCTCGGCCGTGTCGCAGCGTCCCATGCCGCCCAGGCGGTGATGCACACAGCCTACCGCCGTCGACTCAAGCCCGCGGTGCTGGGCGAGGGCACGACGGCACAGACCCTTTACCTCGCGCAAGAGGGGCAAGCGCTGCGTGCAGGCGAGCCGCTGCAGGCGCGTTTGATTGAACTCGCGGCCGGTGCACGCTTGACACCTGATTCGCTGGGCCCCGAGGCGCAGCTGCAAACCCGCCATCGCGAATGGCTGGTGATGTCAGGCCATGTGGAGTTGGGCGGTGAGCCACTTGGCCAGCGCGACTACCACGTCACGCCGACCGGCCACGCCACACCGACCTTGTTTTCCGCAGAGGGGGCACTCGTCTTTCTGCGTGAATCGGAGCAGGCAGTGGCGGTGACTGATGCACCCTTGACGGTGCGTGACGCCGAGGCTGGTTGGCCGGATTTCGCCCCGGGCGTCCAGCGCCGCGTGTTGTGGCAGCATGGCGGCCAAGCCGCCATGCTCTATTACGCGCAAGCCGGTGCCAGCGTGCCCCAGCACAGCCATGGCCATGACGAAGAGTGTTTGATGTTGCAAGGCGATCTTTTCCTGGACGACCTGTTGCTGCAGGCCGGTGACTACCAGGTGGCTCCTGCCGGCACCGGCCACCGCATCACCGAGACCGACACCGGCGTCGTGATTTACGCCCACGGGGACTTGGACTTGCAGTTCACGGGCTGAAGCAGCGTCGACCGGCGACTCAAAGCGTTCTGCCGCCGGACAGGCCGGGATCGATTCAAAGTGGCAGGCCAATACAAGTGGTGTGTCACGCGCCGTCTGCTGTGAAGCCGTCATTCCCGCGCAGGCGGGAATCCAGTCGATGGTGGCTGGACAAGCAGTGGATGCAACCCGTTACATTCCTGGATTCCCGCCTGCGCGGGAATGACGGGGGGTTAACTTGCCTCACTACACATCACTTTGAATCGCACCCGGACACGCCCGCAGCTTGGCGCGCGGGGCTTGATTCTTCAAGTGCGCAAGAAATGTCAGACCGATGCACCTAAAGTGCCGCAGAGCTCACAGCGTTTTCAGTTTAAACACCGCCACCGACTGCACCAACTGCTGCGCTTGGTTGCTGAGGCTCTCGGCCGCTGCCGCGCTTTCTTCAACCAGTGCGGCATTTTGCTGCGTGGCTTGATCCATTTGGCCCACTGCCGTGCCCATTTTCGCAACGCCCATGCTTTGTTCGTGGCTGGCGTTGCTGATCTCGCCGACGATGTCGGTCACGCGTTTGATGGACTTGACCACCTCATTCATGGTCTCGCCCGCCTGGTCCACCAAGGCGCTGCCCTTTTCCACGCGTTCGACACTGGCTGCAATCAAGGTTTTGATTTCTTTGG
>JANPCX010000038.1:0-40145 GCA_031431125.1 Burkholderiales bacterium | reverse complement strand
GGTCCCGGGGTACCGGGACTGCTCTGCGCTGCTCGGTCAAGACGGGAAGTTCAGAAACTCGCCCTGCGGGCTCAAACATCTGAACTTCTTTTTCCGTCTTGCCCTGCGCTGCTCGACGCCTCCAACGGGGACCCCAAGAGCCAACACCCGCAGACGGCTCGTTTGGCTGCGCCAAACCTTGCGGCAATCCCCACTCATTCGACCAAGGCGATGCGCAGCGAGCCGAGTGGCATTGGCTTTGCGGGGCCCTTGAGACGAGCTGAGCAGCGCAACGGGAGGCGGAAAAAGAAGCGCAGTTGTCTGAGCCCGTACTCGGGCGAGTTCTGCGCTTCCCGCCTCCCGCGAGCAGCGCAAGGCAGCCCCCGCAGGGGGCCGAGGAACCGGGGTCGCCTTTCTTTTGGTGACTTTTCTTTGGCGAAGCAAAGAAAAGTTACTCGGCTGTCGGGCCGACGTCCCGACGCAGTGCACCGGATCAAACTCAATCCAAAACAAAGAAGAAGTTGTTGTCATGGCTTGGCAAAAACATCAATTGAGGCGCCAGCCTCAATGCCCCAGATAAACCTCAACGACCCGTTCATCGTTTTGAACCTGATCCATCGAGCCCTCAGCCAAAATTTTTCCTTGGTGCATCACCGTCACTTTGTGGGCAATTTTTTTGACGAATTCCATGTCGTGTTCAATCACGATCACCGAACGGCCTTGGCAAATGCGTTTGAGCAACTCGGCGGTGAGTTCGCGTTCGCGCACGCTCATGCCGGCAATGAGTTCGTCCAGCATCAAAAGCTCGGGGTCTTGCATGAGCAGCATGCCGATCTCCAGCCACTGCTTTTGGCCATGCGACAGCAAGCCTGCCTCCAAGTCCATGTGCTCCGCCAGGCCGATCTCTTCGGCCACGGTTTGCACGCGCTCTTTGGCATCAGAGGAACAGCTGAAGGCCAGGGCACCGAACACTCCTCGGCCTCGAGGGAAAGACACCTCCAGGTTCTGAAAGACGCTGAGGTTCTCGTAGATGGAGGGCGTTTGAAACTTGCGGCCTATGCCTTTGCGCACGATCTTGTATTCGGGTAGCAGGGTCATTTCAGTGTTCTTGAATTTGATGCTGCCGCCACTGGCGCGCGTTTTGCCGCAGATCAAATCCAGCAAGGTGGTCTTGCCCGCTCCATTGGGGCCGATGATCACGCGCAGCTCGTTTTTGTCGACATACAAGGTCAACGCGTCGATGGCTTTGAAACCATCAAAGGACACCGTGAGGTCTTCAACCGCGAGCACGAAATCCGTGTTGCTCATGTTCTGCTCCCCTGCAAGTTCGCAGCCATGCTGGTGTCAGCAGAGTTCTTCGCACGTGGCGGAGGCGTCAAGGCCTTCAGTTGCATCAAAGTGCCACGGCGAGCGATCCACCAAGGTTTGAATTTCTTCTCATAAAGCCCCGCCAAACCTTCAGGCATCACCAGCACCACGCCGATGTAGAGCGCAGCCATCAAGAACAACCACAAGTCGGGTGCAATCTCGGAGAAATACGTTTTCCCAAAACTCACGAGTAAGGTGCCGTAGACGGCGCCGACCAAGGACATGCGCCCGCCCACTGCGGCGAAGATCACCATCTCGATCGAGGGCACGATGCCCACCAAGGACGGTGACATGAAACCCACTTGCAAGGTGAAGAGCGCACCACCAATGGCCGATAAAAACGCCGCCAAACAAAACGCGAAGACACGGAACATGGCCACGTCGTAACCCGAGAACCGCACCCGGTCTTCCTTGTCGCGCATGGCCAAAAGCAGGGTGCCTAGTTTGCTGCGCTGTATCACTACTGTCCGGTTAAATGACTACCGCCCCGACGCGGAGCAAGCATTGGTGCGGTTTAGCGCTTGATTTGATTTGGTGCCGATTTGAATTTTGACCTTCAAAATCTAGGTAACTTCCCGGGGTTGACACCCCCGAGGAATACCCATGAACGAAGGCAAGACCCTGTTCGCCCAACTCATGGAGTTTGTGCCTTGGACAAGTTTTGCGCGGATCGTTGCGCGCCACGGAGGCAACGCGGGTGTGCGCAGCCTGTCTTGTGCCGAACAGTTTCGGGCGATGGCCTTCGCACAGCTGACTTGGCGAGAGAGCCTGCGCGATATCGAGGTCAGTCTGTCGGCCAACCGGACCAAGCTGTATGCGATGGGGTTTTGCTCGCCACCCAAACGCTCGACGCTGGCCGATGCCAACGAGTCGCGCCCTTGGCTCATTTGGTCGGACTTGGCAGCCTTGCTGATTCGTCGAGCTCGCAAGCTCTATGCGAACGATTCGCTGGGCTTGGAGCTGGACAACACGGTCTATGCGCTGGACTCCAGCACCATCGACCTGTGCCTGTCGCTTCTCGATTGGGCACCGTTTCGTTCTACCAAGGCGGCCATCAAGCTGCACACGCTGCTGGACTTGCGCGGTGCCATCCCCGCCTTCATTCACATCAGCGATGGCAAGCTCGGGGACGTGAATGTGCTGGACCTGCTGGCGTTCGAGTCTGGCGCGTTTTATGTCATGGATCGCGGTTACCTGGACTTCACTCGGCTGCACCGCGTGCATCAGGCAGGAGCCTTCTTCGTGACCCGCGCAAAGAAGGGCTTGCACGCACGGCGCGTGTACTCGTCTCATGCCGACCGCAGCACGGGCATCATTTGCGACCAGCGCCGCATCATGCTGTGCGGCCACTACCCAGCGCGCAACTATCCCGATCATCTGCGCCGCATCAAATACAAAGACCCCGAGTCGGGCAAGACGCTTGTGTTCTTGACCAACAACACGATTCTGCCAGCGCTGACGGTGTGCGCGCTTTACAAGAGCCGATGGCAAGTGGAGTTGTTCTTCAAGTGGATCAAGCAGCATCTGCGCATCAAAAAATTCCTGGGCAACAGCGAGAACGCGGTGAAGACGCAGGTGTGGTGCGCCGTGGCTACCTACGTGCTGATTGCGATTGTCAAAAAGGAACTTCAACTGGAAATCTCGATGTACACATGCCTACAGATTTTGTCGGTGTCCGTTTTTGAGAAAACCGAGCTTTTATGCGCCTTGCAGCCTGACGACTCCAAATCCGAATCGCCCGCCAACGCTAACCAATTGATCTTGTTTAACTTTTAACCGGACAGTAGTGGCGCTGTATCCACAAACAAAGGGCTATTGAACCGATCAGCAGGCCGACGTTGATGAAGTAGAGGATGTATTTGGCGCTGTCGGTGCGCGTGTCCCAGCCCATCAGCGTCTTCAAGTCCGTCATGCCGTTGACGCCGCCGGTATAACCCTGCTGACCAATGATGAGCACGGTAAGAATCAGCGCTACGGCCTGAGTGATGATGGCGAAGTAGACGCCGCCCACACGCCGCTTGAACATGGCGTAACCAATGATGAAGGCCAAGAGCGTGGGCACCGTGAGCATGATGATCAGTGCCAGGGGGAAACTGCGGAACGGTTCCCACCAAAAGGGCAATGCAGTGATCTGGTTCCAGTCCATGAAGTCGGGAATGCCGGGCGTGGACTGAATCTTGGTGGTGATGGGGTCCGAGGCCTCCAGCTTCAAGAACATGGCCATGCCATAACCACCCAAGCCGAAGAACACGCCCTGACCAAGGCTGAGCACACCGCCATAGCCCCACAACATCACCAGCCCTAAGGCGACGAAGGCATAACTCAGGTACTTGCCCACCAGGTTCAGGCGGAAGATGTCGAACATCAAAGGGAAGAGCACCGCGAGCACCACGGCGAGCAAGAGCACACTGCCCGCGTTGTATTTGTTGATCCACGCTTTGAAGCCGTTCATGGCTGGTTCTCCCTGAGACTTTGGCCCGCTTTCACACCGCTGAGGTCACTTCCCGCCGTCATTCCCGCGGAGGCGGGAATCCATGGTTCCGTGCGCACTGGATTCCCGCTTTCGCGGGAATGACGGGAGGAGGCAGACACGTTCTTCAGCACAACATTCATCACCGACGCACCTTCGACGCAAACAAACCTTGCGGCCGGAACATCAATATCGTCACGATGATGAGCAGCGTCAGGACCTTGGCCATCGAACCCGTCATGAAGAATTCGGCGATCGACTGGGTCTGTGCAATGCCAAAGGCTGATGCCACAGTGCCGAGCAAGCTGGCCGCGCCACCAAAGGTGACGACCAAGAAGGCATCCACGATGTAGAGCGAGCCACTGGTGGGCCCGGTGGAGCCAATCGTGGTGAAGGCAGCACCGGCAATGCCGGCCACACCACAACCGATGGCAAAGGTCAGGCGGTCGGTGCGTTTGGTGTTGATGCCGGTGGCGTTTGCCATGGCCCGATTCGCCACCGTGGCCCGCACGCGCAGGCCCCAACGTGATTTGTAGAGTGCGAGCAAGACTCCGCCGGTGACCAAGAGGGTTAGCGCCAGCACAAAGAGGCCGTTGATGGGAATGTCCAGCCCTTCAACCGGCGCCCACGACCCCATCAGCCACTCGGGCAAGGTGGGGCTGACTTCTTTGGCGCCAAACGAGGAGCGAAAAATTTGCTGCATGCCCAACGACAGTCCCCAGGTGGCGAGCAAGGTGTCGAGTGGGCGTTTGTAAAGGTGGCGAATGAAGGCCCACTCCACCAACCAGCCCACTGCAAAGGCAATGCAGAACGCCGCTGCAATCGCAAATGGAAAGTAGAGCTGCACCAGCTTGGGCGCGAACGACTCCGCCAAGTGGGAGAACAAGAAGATGGTGTAAGCACCGATGGTCATGAACTCACCATGGGCCATGTTGATCACGCCCATCTGGCCGAAAATAATGGCCAGGCCCAAACCCATGAGCAACAACACGGAAAAAAAGCTCAGGCCGGCGAAGCCTTGCATCAGGCCAATGTTGAGCATGTCGAAGAAGGTCATGGCGTGTCCTGTTTTCAGATGCAATGGCGCTTCATGCGGCACTGTGCAGTTCTGCCGCCGTCATTCCCGCGCAGGCGGGAATTCAGATCGGTTTTAACGGGCCACCGCGCTTGTGTTGACATCGCTGGATTCCCGCCTGCGCGGGAACGACAGCCAAGGGCAGTGGCTGTTAGCGTGTTACTGGTATCCCTTGGGAAACGGATTCGGCTCAATCAAGCCCGGCGACTCCGCCACCAACTTGAACTGCCCATCGGACCCCGCTTGACCGATGCGCGCTTTGCTCCACAGGTGGTTGTTCTCGTGGATCTTCACGTAACCTTCTGGCGCTTCTTTGTATTCAATGCCTGGGGAGGCGGCCGACACCTTGCTCACATCAAAGCTGCCGGCTTTCTCGACCGTCGCTTTCCACAACCAGGGGCCCAAGTAGGCGGCTTGTGTCACGTCACCAATCACTGCGTCTTTGCCGTACTTGGCTTTGAAAGCCTCGACAAACTTTTTGTTGTTGGGGTTGTCCAGCGACTGGAAGTACTTCATCGACGCGAAGAAGCCCGTCATGTTCTCGCCGCCGATGCCCAGCACCTCGTCTTCGGTCACCGAGATGGTCAGGAGGAACTGCTTGTCGGCGGTCACACCGGCTGCTTTGAGCTGTTTGTAGAAGGCGACGTTAGAGCCACCCACCACGGCGATGAAGATGCAATCGGGCTTGGCAACCTTGATCTTGTTGATCAAGGAGTTGAAGTTGGTGTGGCCCAGTGGGTAGTACTCTTCGCCCACCACCTTGCCGGTTTTTGCCACACGCTCAATGTGGGCGCGCGCAATCTTCATTGAGGTGCGCGGCCAGATGTAGTCGGAGCCGACCAAGAAGTAGGTCTTGGCTTTTTTCTCTTTGGCCGCCCAATCCAGGCCGTACAAAATTTGCTGCGTGGCTTCTTGGCCGGTGTAGATGACGTTTTTTCTTTGCTCCAAACCTTCGTAGAAGGTGGGGTAATAGAGCATGCCGTTTTCTTTTTCAAAGATGGGCAACACGGCTTTGCGTGAAGCGCTGGTCCAGCAGCCGAACACGCAGGCCACTTTGTCATTGACCAAGAGTTTTTTGCTCTTCTCGGCAAAGGTCGGCCAGTCGGATGCACCGTCTTCTTTGATGACCTTGATCTTGCGACCCAGCACGCCGCCCATGGCATTGATCTGGTCGATCGCCAACTGCTCGGCTTGAATCGACCCCGTTTCCGAAATCGCCATGGTGCCCGTGGCCGAGTGCAACTGGCCGACGGTGACTTCGGTGTCGGTCACTGCGAGTTTGGTGGTGTTGACCTTGGCGGTGGGGAAGGCTTGGGCGTTGGCCAAGCCGGCCATGCCGATCAGCGGCAGGCTGGAGGCGCCCTGAATCAAGCGGCGGCGCGAAGGTGACTTGGGGGCTAAATCAGACTTGGACATGAAACGCTCCTGGCGGGTGGTGATGGACGGTCGAATGAATCGGCTCGCTAGGCGGTGGGGCTTGGGTTTTGGTGCACCAGCCTTGTGCGTTGCGGTGCAGCAATCCTCGGGGAAACCCGGAATCGGCCCAATACGTCATTCAACGTAGGGCTTGGATCGCAGTTCGTGGCCCACTGGCATGGATCGTTTCTTGCTGAACGCATGTCATGGTCGCCACATCAACCCCAGCCATTGCCGCACCTCCCCTCGTCATTCCCGCGCAGGCGGGAATCCAGCAGTGGGCGCAGGCCGCCCAAAGGCAGTGTTTGAGGCACCGCACTGGATTCCCGCCTGCGCGGGAATGACGGAACAACCCCATGTCCCCCTCCATCCAAAAAATCTTCTTCGTCCGGCGCAACTACAACACCTGGGTGGCCAACGAAACCCTGGAGGACTACGCCCTGCGTTACACGCCGCGCAGCTTCCGGCGTTGGAGTGAATTTCGGGTGGCGAGCACCGCTTTTGGTGCGGTGTCGTTTCTGGCGCTGGAGGCCATCGGCGGCGCCATTGCACTGAACTACGGCTTTGCCAATGCGCTGTGGGCCATCTTGATCGTCGGGCTGTTGACGTTTTTCACCGCCCTGCCCATCAGCGTCTACGCAGCCAAATACGGCGTGGACATGGACTTGCTGACACGCGGCGCTGGGTTTGGTTACTTGGGCTCCACCGTCACCTCGCTCATTTACGCGAGCTTCACCTTCATCTTCTTCGCCATCGAGGCCGCCATCATGGCGCTGGCCTTGCAGTTGTTTTTTGACTGGCCGCTGGTGGTTTGTTATTTGGTATCGGCCTTGGTGGTGATTCCACTGGTGACCCACGGCATCACCTTGATCAACCGTATTCAGTGGTGGACCCAGCCCTTGTGGCTGGTGCTGCTGGTTTTGCCCTACCTCGCCATCTTGTTCAAAGACCCGCAGGTGTTCGCGCAGTTCACGCAGTTGTCGGGGCGTGTGTCAGGCGAAAGCGGTTTCAACTGGATGATGTTTGGTGTGGCCAGCACCGCCGCCTTTGCGCTGGTGGTGCAAGTCGGCGAACAAGTGGACTTCTTGCGTTTCATGCCGGAGAAAACCGCCAAGAACAAAAAGCGCTGGTGGGCGGCGGTGCTGATCGCGGGGCCAGGCTGGATCGTGCCCGGCATGCTGAAGATGTTGGGCGGCGCCTTCCTCGCATTCTTGGCCCTGCAAATGCAAGTGCCACTGGCGCAAGCACTGGAGCCCACGCAGATGTACCTGGCCGCTTACGCCTATGTGTTCAGCGACCCGGCTTGGGTGATGGCGGCCGTGGTGGTGTTTGTCATCGTCTCGCAAATCAAAATCAATGTGACCAATGCCTATGCGGGGTCACTGGCTTGGTCCAACTTTTTTGCCCGCCTGACCCACAGCCACCCTGGGCGTGGCCTGGGTGGGTGCTTTGGTGGCCGACCTCGTCATCAACAAGCCACTGGGTTGGTCGCCCCCCGGCATTGAATTCAAGCGGGCACATTTGTACGACATCAACCCCGTCGGCTTCGGGTCCATGCTGCTGGCGGGACTGCTGGGCATGCTCTGTTACGGCGGCCTGATGAGCGATGCCCTACAAGCCTTTGCACCCTTTGTGGCCTTGTTGGTGGCCGTGACGGCTTCACCCTTGATCGCTTGGGGCACAGGCGGGCGTTACTACTTGGCGCGTCAAGACAAGCCGCGCTGGGCCCCCGGCGACAAAGTGA
This sequence comes from Burkholderiales bacterium, assembly GCA_031431125.1. Classification (GTDB taxonomy): domain Bacteria; phylum Pseudomonadota; class Gammaproteobacteria; order Burkholderiales; family Burkholderiaceae_C; genus JANPCX01. The sequence goes on along the minus strand of JANPCX010000038.1, from coordinate 32,093 downwards.
AGTGCGCCGTGTGCGAGAACACCTTTGAGTCCGAGGACATGGCCCAGTGCCCGGCCTACGGTGCGCCGATTTGTTCGCTGTGCTGCACGCTCGAGTCCCGCTGCCACGACCGCTGCAAAACCAACTCGCGTGCGGCAGAACAAATGCAAGGCCTGTTCACGGCCTTGCTGCCGCCTGTTGTTGCGAAGCGTGTAAACACCGCCGTCACGCAGTACTTGATTTTGCTGGGCTCCATGGCTTTGATACTGGCCACGCTCTTGTCCTTGGTTTACGTGCAGCAAAGCGAAGGTGGCTTGTTGTCGCCGCAAGCGCAAGCGCAAATGCTGCTGGGTTTCAAAAAGTCCTACGCCATCCTGATGCTGATGGTGGCGGTGTGCTGCTGGTGGATTGTGCTGGGCAGCGAGAGTCGGCGTGTGGCGCAAGATGAGTCCAACCGGCAAAACCAGTTGCTCGAGCGCGAGATAGAGGCCCACCAGCGCACCGACACCGCGCTGCAAAAAGCCAAAGAGGTGGCTGAGTCTGCCAACCAAGCCAAAACACGTTATGTGGCCGGCATGACGCACGAGCTGCGCACGCCGCTGAACAGCATCTTGGGTTACGCGCAAATTTTGCTCAAAGACGACCAATCCCAGTCACCGTCCAGTGCGCCGCGCCAACAAGCGCTGGAAACCATACACCGCAGCGGCGAGCACATGTCGGAGTTGATCGACGGCTTGCTCGACCTGGCGCGCATTGAAGCCGGCCGATTGCAACTGGAGCATGCGCCGCTGGCACTGCCCGCATTCCTGGACGAACTGATGCACATGGTGCGCCCGCAAGCTGCCGCCAAGGGCTTGGCTTGCCACTTCAGAACCAGTGGGCGCCTGCCCGCCTATGTGCAAACCGATGCCCAGCGGCTGCGTCAAATTTTGATCAACCTCTTGAGCAATGCAGTGCGCTTCACGGCACAAGGCAGCATCACCTTGCACATGGACTACCGGCGCGAGGTAGCGCGCTTCGAAGTCATCGACACCGGCATCGGCATCGCGGCCGAGGACCACACCCGCATCTTCTTGCCCTTTGAGCGCAGCACCGGTGGGCGCCGCACCGCCGAGCCCGGCACCGGCCTGGGCCTGACGATCACCCATTTGCTCACCGAGCTGATGGGTGGCGAAGTCACCGTGGCCAGCACGCTCGGTGTGGGCAGCACCTTCACCGTGCGGCTGTATTTGCCCGAGACCAGTGCGCCCGCGCCGGGACACAACGCGCGCCATGCCTCGCACTGGCCGGTGCGCGGTTACATCGGTCCACGCCGCACCCTGCTGGTGGTGGACGACCAACCGGTGCAGCGGCAAATGCTGGCCGGCATGTTGATGCCGCTCGGGTTTTTGATTCGCGAAGCCGCCAGCGGTCACGAATGTTTGGACAGCGTGCAGGAACAAGCGCCTGACGCCGTGTTGCTCGACCTCACCATGGACGACCTTGATGGCTGGACCACCAGCCGCCACCTGCGTGCCAAGGGTTACCGTGGCCCCATCCTCATCGTGTCAGCCAATGTGTTTGAAAACCAAGCCGCCCTCTTGTCCAGCGCACAGGCGCAGGGTTTTGTGGGAAAACCGGTGATCGAGTCCGAGCTGCTCGATCTGCTTGAGCGGCATTTGGAAATTGAGTGGGTTACCGATGTGCGCTTGCGGCCTTTCTCCGCAGCCGCGGTGTTGCCTGTGATGACCCCACAGCCCATTCGTTTGCCCACGGAAGCGGTCGAGGAGTTGACACGGCTCGCCCAAATGGGCCACCTCGCCGGCTTGCAGCGCAGCTTGGCCGACTGGTCCGCACGCGACCCCAGCAACCATCCGCACTGGCAAACCGATTGCGCCCGGCTGCAGGCCTTGGTCACCCGCTGTGATGTGGGCGCGGTGCTGAAACTCTTGCAGGAGAACGTTGATGTCCACCCCGTTTGAACCGCCCCAGACACCACCCCTTGCGACCCGCAACGAAGTGGTGCTGGTCGTGGACGATGCCCCCGACACCTTGGGCCTGCTGTGTCACACCTTGGAGGCGGCGGGTTACACCATGCTGATGGCCCACGACGGTGAGACGGCTTTGCAAAGGCTGGACTTGGTTTGCCCCGACGCCATCTTGCTCGACGCCATGATGCCGGGCCTGTCGGGCTTTGACGTCTGTCGCCGCATCAAAGCCACCCCCGCCTGGCACCACATTCCGGTGATCTTCATGACGGGGCTGTCCGAAGTCGAACACTTGGTGCAGGGTTTTGACAGCGGTGGTGTCGACTACGTCGTCAAGCCCGTGCGTGCGGAGGAAGTGCTGGTGCGTTTGAGCACCCATGTGCGCAACGCCCGGGTGTCTCGTCTGGCCCGCGAGGCCGTGGACGTGGGCGGGCATGGTGTGGTGTTGGTGGATGCCAAAGGCCGCGTCGCGTGGCGCTCACCCCAAGCCGAGAGGTGGTTGCTGGCATTTTTCCCCGAACACCAAGGTGGCCTGCCCCCGGCCTGGCTGCACCTGCAAGCCGAACAAGTGCTCAGTACCCAAGTGCGCTCAAACGACCAAGGCACACAAACCTTGGTGGCGCGGCATTTGGGCCATGTGGGCCTGGGAGAAACCATGTTGCTGTTGCACCTCGCGACCCACGAAACGAACAACCGCCTGTCGGACGCCGCCCTCACCCCCCGCGAAGCCGAAGTGCTGTCCTGGTTGGCCAAAGGCAAAACCAACCGCGACATCGCCGACATCCTGGGCATGAGCCCACGCACGGTGAACAAACACCTGGAGCACATCTTCGAGAAACTGGGTGTGGAGACACGCACCGCAGCAGCCGCACTGGCCAGCCGCGAATGGATCTGATACAGCGCCACCCAACGAAACAAATCGTTCCAACGCCGACCATCACCCCCCTCCTTGTAGGGATGGTTTCGGCGTCTTGGGCCCTCTAAAGTGCCTCTGTTGCTGTCACACGGCGCCCGTCCCAGGGCCTCGCGCAAACCAAAGCCCCACAAACCCGGCACAGGGTCAAAAGGCTGCATACGATCCCAACGACGTCCTTCCCTGAAGGACTTGTCACCGCCCACCCTTCACCGGGTGGGCGTTTTTTTGTCAGGATGGGGTTACCACAACACCATTTGTGTACAGCGAAACAATGCCATCTTTTTGCCCTCAGGGCTGAACACGGTCGCTGACCACACCTGCGTCGTTCGGCCCAGGTGTTCCGCATGGGCTTCACAGCGCACCAGGCCGCCGCGGGTGCTGCTGAAAAAATTGGTTTTGAGTTCAATGGTGGTGAAAGTTTTGGCGCCTTCAGGCAAATGCGCCACCGTGGCGTAACCGGCGCAGGTATCGGCCAGGGCGATCACACTGGCCGCATGCAAAAAACCGTTGGGAGCCATCATCCATGGCTGCACTTCAAACTGGCCAAACAGTTGGCCTTCGCCCAGATGGGTCAGCTGCAAGCCGTATTGGTCACCCAAGGTGCCGGTTTGAAAACGGAGCAGGGATTCCACGGAGACATCGTTTCGCAACATGGTTGTCGCCTCCAATCAGTTCGTTTCTTTGGGTAACCCTTGGCACAAACGTGCGAAGACCTCGGCAGCAGGCAAAGCCAGCGCCAAGCGAGCCGACTGCCCTGCCCAGGCCTGCATGGCGCGTAATTCGTTGTTGCTGGCAGCGTGCGAGCGCATGGCGGTGGTGAGGCCACGCTGCACGGGATAGGGCGCTGGATGGGGCGCGTCATCGGCAGCCGCGGCACGAACATAGTCGGTGTTCAGGCTGCGTCCGGCGCGGCCGCTGAACGCACGTGTGAGTTGGGTGTCCTCGGGCCAGGCCTGCGCCAACGCATCGGCCCAACTGCTGGGCAGGCCCGCTTCCGGCGTACGCAAAAAACCGGTGCCGATTTGAACTGCGCTGGCGCCCAGGACAAACGCCGCCGCCACACCGCGTGCGTCGGCAATGCCACCGGTGGCCACCACGGGCAAATCGACTGCGTCCGCCACCGCGGGCAACAAAGCCATCAAACCCACTTGCTGCGCCTCCGCGAGAGCCGAATCGAAACAACCTCTGTGACCGCCCGCTTCCATGCCTTGGGCCACGATGGCATCGGCACCGGCCGCCTGTGCGGCTCGGGCTTCGGCCACGGTAGACACATTGGCAAACCAATGGATGCCCGCCGCCTTCAAGCGCTGCACAAAAGGTAGCGGGAACAAACCCATGACAGACGACACCACCGCAGGTTTGACCGCCAAAAGCGCTTCACATTGCGACTCGAAATTCGGCGGTGTGGCGTCGCCCGCATCAACCGACACAGCTGGTCCCCAAGCCGACAGCCACTGGCGCCATTGGGCTTCGTGGACCGCATCCCGACACGGTGGTGGATCAGGAATCCACAAGTTCAACTGAAACGGACCAGGGGTTTGTGCACGAACCTGCGCCGCCCAATCATGGATGGCGTCGGGTTGCATCAGCAGTGCACCACAAGCACCCAGACCACCGGCTTGTGCGACGGCAACAGAAAGCGCTGGCGCAGCCACCCCGGCCATCGGACCCAACAAGACGGGGTATCGCAAACCAAACTGCTTGCAAAACAATTCGCCTCGTTGCGACGCGCTGTGCATGGTCATGCTGATCATTGAACGGGAGGGGTGTCAGGTTAACAGCAACTTCAAGCCCGCCACCACCAAGACGGCCGCTAGAAATCGTTTGATCAGCGCAGGCGAAAAACGGCTGCTGCCCCAGCCTGCGCCCAACCAACCGCCCACGGCCGCAATGACCAACAACGGCAAGATGAAGCCTGGCAATGAGGCGGTACTGGCCCAGTTTCCAAGCAAACCAGCCGCCGAATTGCACAGAATAAAAAGCGCAGAAACAGCCGCCGCTTCTTTGGCTTTGGCCCAGCCTGCAAACAAGAGCAAGGGGGTGAGGAATATGCCTCCACCCGTGCCTGTCAGCCCGGCGAGCAAACCAATGGCGCCGCCGCACAGCAGCGCGCCCCACCAAGGCGGCGAATGCATGTCCTTCTCCGGCCCAACACGCGCAAACAGGTGCCAAGCCGACAACAACAACACGGCACCCAAAAGCTTCTGAAACACCCAAACAGGCAAGTCCAGGTGGCCCCCGACGAAAGCCATCGGAATCGCCAACAGAGCGAAGGGCCAAAAGAGGGGCCAGCGAAAGTGGCCCGCTCGACCAAAACGCCATGCGGCAATGCTGGCCACCAGAATGTTCAACGCCAAAGCCGTGGGCTTGATCGTGGCGGGCGCCAAACTCAGGAGCGACATCACGGCGATGTAGCCCGATGCGCCCGCATGGCCCACACTGCTGTAAAGCAGGGCCATGGAGAACACGCCGGTGAAAAGCAGCAACAGCAGCTCAGTGGACATGCTTGCATTGTCCTAGACTGCATCCCCATGACCGCCTACCTGCTGCGCCGCCTCTGGCAAGCCCTGCCCACTTTGTTGGGCGTGGTGCTGTTGGTATTCCTGCTCTTCAAAGCCTTTGGCGGTGACCCGGCCGACATTCTCGCGGGGCGCAACGCTTCCGCCGCGCAAATCGACGCAGTGCGTGAACAGCTCGGTCTGAACAAACCGTTGTGGCAACAGTTCGTTTTGTTCTTGCAGCAAATCGTCACCCTGGACTGGGGGCGCAGTTGGGCCACCCAAGAGCCGGTGGCTGAACTGTTCGCGAGCCGCCTGCCGGCCACGCTGACCATCATGATTCCCATACTGCTGCTCGACGTGTTTTTGGCCCTGCCCTTGGCGCTGTGGGTGGCGCGGGTACGGGGCTCACTCACCGACCGCGCCATCATGGGCGTGTGCACGGTGGCGCTATCAATCTCGTTTTTGGTCTATGTGATCGTGGGCCAGTATGTGCTGGGCTACCGCTGGGGTTGGTTTCCCGTGCAAGGCTGGACCAGCAGCGTGTGGACCAACTTGGCCCACTACACCGCGCTGCCGGTGCTGCTGACTGTCCTCGTTGGCTTGGCACCTCAAACGCGGCTTTACCGCAGTTTTTTCTTGGAAGAAATGCAGCAAGACTATGTGCGCACTGCTCGCGCAAAAGGTTTGAGTGAGCCGCAGGTGATGCTGCGCCACGTGCTGCGCAACGCCTGGTTGCCCATACTGACCAACATCGCCGTGGCGTTGCCGAGTTTGTTCGTGGGTTCGTTTTTAATCGAAGTGTTTTTCTCCATTCCGGGGTTAGGTCGCGAGGTGCTGTTGGCAGTGAGCCGCAGCGACTATCCGGTGATTCAAGCCATCACCGTCTATGTGGCCCTGCTCACCCTGGCCGCCAATTTGCTGGTGGATGTGCTCTACACACGGGCCGATCCTCGCGTGGTGTTGAAATGAGCCGCGCAGCACGCAAGACGGCTTGGCAGCGGCTTTGTGCTGACCGCGTGGGCGTAACGGCTTTGCTGGGAGTGTTGGTGTTTGTGGCCATGGTCGCCGCGTCGAGCAGCGGATGGTTGGCACAGCGGTGGCAAGAGGAAGTGGCCGAACCGAGCGCGCCGCCGAGTTTGTTTTCCGCAAGCGCTTCGGTCACTGCAGTGTCATCGCCCAACACGGCGCTCTTGCCCGCGCGCATAGACCTGTCTGCCATCGACCCGCTCGCCCCTTACTACGCCGAGTGGTTGACACGAGCCACCACCTACCCCAAAGAAGAGGTGCAACGCGCGGCGAGCCTGCCCTTCGGTGCAGACCGACTGGGGCGCGACGTGTTCAGCAAGGCCATCAAAGGGGCGGAGGTGTCCATCACGGTGGGTTTGCTCGCGGCATTGCTGGCCACAGGCTTGGGCACCTTGCTCGGTGCACTCGGCGGCTTCCTGGGTGGCAAGGTGGGCGACGTCACGGAATGGCTCTACAACGTGTTCACGGCCATTCCCGGCATCTTGCTGATCTTCATGTTCGCGGCGGTGTTCAACCGCAGCGACTCCATATTCCCGCGCGGGGTGGTCACCCTCACCTTGATCCTGGGGTTCACCAGTTGGACGGGGGTGTACCGCTTGGTGCGTGCCGAGTTCATCAAACACGCAGGGCTCGACTATGTGCGCGCCGCACAAGCCCTCGGTGCCTCCAAGACCCGGCGTATGTTTGTGCACATCCTGCCCAATGTGAACCATGTGGCCTTGGTGCAGTTGTCGGTGCTGGTCGTCGCCTGCATCAAAGCCGAGGTGATCCTGAGCTACCTCGGGCTGGGGGTGGCCGTCGACCAAGTCAGCTGGGGTTCCATGCTGGCTGAAGCACAGAGCGAACTCTTGCTGGGCCACTGGTGGCAATTGGCCGTGGCCACGGTCTTCATGGCGGTGTTTGTCACCGCGTTTTCATTTTTCACCGACGCGCTGCGGGATGCACTCGATCCGAGAACTGTCGCGTCGTCGCGCTAGGACCTTCACCTAAGCGAACTCCGCAAAACCCAGCACCGCGCCTGCGCACTGCGCACGCTCGCCACGCTGCAACCGGGTTGTTTTACGGGGCATAAGCATTGCAATAGGCAATATGCGACGACCGTTCGTCCATGTCAATTTAAGTCCCACTTATCTTGTGTCGACAACGTGTCCAAGGGTATCGGCCCTTGCCATGAAAGTTTGGCATCGCTATCGTGATTTTTTTACATGCATCGTGGCAGCAATAAGTACTGCCTATCAATTGATTGAAAGGACATCACAATGAAATCTCTGTTTCGAATGATTTTGGCCGCCGTGGTTTCGGTGGGTTTTTGGGCCAGCAGCGCCCAAGCGCAAGACAACGGCACACGCGACGAGGCCAAGGCCATGGTCGACGCCGCCGTTGAGCACGTGAAGAAAGTGGGGGCCGAACAAGCTTTCAAAGACTTCACCGACAAAGCCAACAAGACCTGGCAGAAAAAAGACCTCTATGTGTTTGCCTACAACATGGAAGGCGTGAATGTGGCCCACGGCGCGAACGACAAATTGATCGGCAAAAACCTGATCGAGTTGAAAGACCCCGAAGGCAAGCTGTTGATCAAAGAACTTCGCGACACGGCCGCCAAAGGCGGCGGGTGGGTGGAGTACGAGTGGCCTCATCCCCAAACCAAAAAGATTGAAAGCAAAATTTCTTACGCTAAGAAAATGACGAACTACGACGGTTTTGTGGGTGTAGGCGTTTACCGCTGAAACACCAGCACCTAGGCAACGGGCGGGGCGACTTCGGTCGCACCCGCCCTTTCTTATTGGGGAACGGGTCCAACATGCAGGCGCATGCCCAGGGCTAAGCGCGTGGGCGTTCATCGACGCTCTGTGCACCACTGCAGGGCAGTAGGTGGTAGTTAACGCCTCTGTAACCAAACAAGCCCGCAAAAGCGGGCTTTTTCTCGGCATCAGAGCCGGGGCGCGGGGCTCAAGATTCGTCTAGGTCTATCCGATAAAGGGTTGTCGCTACTGGTTTGGTGGGCCCGTCTGCCACGAGCCCGCCGACAACGATGAGCTTGCAGTTCGCCACCTTTGAGATTGCCGAAAAACGATGGGCCTGCTGCCCAGCATGGGCTTGGAGAAGAGAGATGTTTAATTGGATACGCAACGCCTCAGTGACCGTCAAGGTCGCGCTGGCACCCGGTTTGGCCATCGCCTGTTTGGCCATGGTCGGTGTGATCGGCTTCATCGCCAATGAACGCCTGAGCAACTCGCTGATCTCCTTGGGCGAAGGACGGGTGCCGCGCATCGTGGCGGCGGCTGCATTGTCGGAAGAGCTGGCGTCCATCCACGCCACAGTCAACCAAAGCCTGGCCTGGGAAGGGGCGGGCTACAAGGAATCGAAAATAGAAAAACTAGACAAGAAAATCATTGCCAGACTCAAAGGCTATACCGAGAAGCTCAACACTCTGAGCGAGTCCAACACCGAGGAGACTCAACAAAAACACTTCATGGTTGCAAAGGAGGAGTTCAACAAGTACCAAGCCAACGTGAAGTACGCGCTCGACATCAAAACAGGCATGGTGGCCAATGCGGCTTCTTACATGACCACCATGGACGAAGCCTATGGCAAGCTTTCCAATGAACTGACGGCCTTGGTGAACAACGAGACCGAAGCGTCGGTCGCTGGCGTGGCGGCAGGCCGTGAGCTCGCGACACGCAACACAATGTTGATCCTGGGCGCATTTGTTTTGGCGCTCGCGGCCACCGTGGCCGTCTCTTGGTTCATGGCGCGGGTCATCGTGCGCCCACTCACCGAAGCGTCTCGCCTGGCCCATGCGGTGGCGGGGGGCGACTTGAGCCAACAGCCCGGTGAGTGCTCCACAGACGCCACAGGCCAAGTGCTGTCCGCGCTGGGGCAGGTGTCGATGGGTTTGTCCGCCATCTTCGAAGACATTCGGCGCTCAGCAGAAAACGTCAACGTCTCTTCATCTGAAATTGCCGTCGGCACCATGGACTTGTCGGCGCGCACCGAGAGCACCGCTGCGTCATTGGAGCAAACCGCCGCCTCGATCGAACAGCTTTCGGCCACCATCCGCAACAGCGCCGACAACGCCCGCCAAGCCGATGTGCTGGCACGCGATGCCTCGCAAGTGGCGCGCGAAGGTGGCACCGTGGTGGGAGATGTGATCACCACCATGGAAGCCATCAATGCCCAGGCCAAAAAGATCGGCGAGATCATTGGCGTGATCGACAGCATTGCCTTCCAAACCAATATCTTGGCCTTGAACGCCGCCGTGGAAGCGGCCCGTGCCGGTGAACAAGGGCGCGGCTTCAGTGTGGTGGCCAGCGAGGTGCGCACCTTGGCGCAGCGCAGTGCCGATGCCGCCAAAGAAATTCGCACCTTGATTCAATCTTCTGTCGACCAAATCGGCGTCGGCGCGAAAAAAGTGAAGGTCGCCGGTGACACCATGACCCGCATCGTCAGCGCGATTGAAAAGGTGTCGCACACCGTGGGTGAAATTTCACAAGCCACCAGCGAACAGGCCGGCGGCATCACGCAGGTCAACGATGCGGTGGCCGACATGGACCGTTCCACCCAACAAAACGCCGCCTTGGTTGAACAAGCCACGGCCGCCACCGAAACACTCAAAAACGAAGCACAGAATTTGGTGGGCATGCTGGCGCGGTTCCGTACCGCGGCCTGAAGAACCGTGGGGCCCACTTCAGCACGGCTGTTTTGGCGTTCAAGGGACGCAGGCCTATGCAGCGATGCCGACCTCGTCGCTGCGTTTTGCGCCGCGGTTGTCGGTCCAACTCAAACTGATTTTGTCGCCTGCTTTGGCGGACTTGAGTGAAAACTGAAGCAGTGGATTGCGCGAGACTGAACCGCCCCACCATGCGCTCCACACGCTGCGCCCGTTGTGCGAGGCGGCGACTTCGGTGATGTGCCAAGCCGCCAAGTTTTTTCCGCTCGCGTCTTTGCGCTGACCGGATTCCATTTCGTGGTTGAGCAGCATGCGCACCAGCGCACCACTGCCGCTGATTTGAGCGCGAATTCGTGTGGCTTCGGGCGCCGGGCTGGCGCTTGTGCTGGATTTGGCGGCGGCGCTGCCATCGTCCACAGCACAACCACCCAAAGTCACACGCACTTCGCGGCGTGCCGAGATGACCCGGCCGTCCGCCAGCACGGCCAGCGCCAACACATCACCGCTTTGGGCAATCTTGACAGGCCAAGCCAAACGCGGCTCTAGCGCATCGCTCAACTCGAAGACGGCCGACAGCGGCGCAGGGTTTTTGTCCACGAGCAGAATCAAACGGCGCACACCCACGGCCGTCCACGACAGGGCAATCGGCACCTTGGCGCCGTTCTCCGATAACTCGTCGGCCATCACCTGCAGTTCTTTGCTCTCAACGGGTCGCGCCAGCCCCAAGGCTTTGAGCGCGCCATCGACCGTTTTGGCATCAAAAGCGGCTTTGTTCCAGCTTGGGTTGGGCAACGGCGTTTGCGCTTGCGCCAAACGTGAGCCCAAGGGGAAAAACAAAGCCCCCAAAGCGGTTTGCAGGGCGCGGCGTCGTGTTGATGTCATGTGGCGTGTCCAGGAATCAACGGCTGCCCTGCGCCGACTCGCCGCGCGCCACGGCGGCTTCAATTTGCGCCTGCACTTTGCGCGCACCGCGCAGCACCAAGGTGGGATCCAGGCCGGCTTGCGGCGCGACCGCTTCGGCCACTGCATCGAGGGAATCGGGATCGGTCATCAAAGCATGGGCCAAAGCAGAGATGGCACACACACTGCGTTTGTCTTCATGCATGGGCAACTGACGCGTGGCATTGACCATGACGTGGTAACGCACGCTGTGCACCGCCGACGGCGCCAAACCCCAGGTTTCGCACAAAGCGGCACCGAGAGAATCGTGGCTGACGCCATAGGTCTCGCGCTCCAACTCCAACAGTTCGCTATCGTCCTCGGCCAAAGCCAGCAACTGGCGGTAGCCGGTGGGGTCGTGTTTGAAGAGCACCGCTTTGCCACACTCTTCAAACAAACCCGCTGAATGCGAGGCCCAGGGGTCCACTGCAACGGCCTGGCCAATGCGCCCCATCAACAAGCCACGCACCGCCGCACGCTCCCATACCGGCTCCAGCTCAGGCGCCGCAGGAAACATGGCCTTGAGGCCCATGGCAAACGTGACGGCTGCCACCTCGCGTGTACCCAGGTAGGTGATGGCCTGGTGCACGCTTTGCACCCGACCCGACACACCATACATGGACGAATTCACCGCCTTGAGCACCGCTGAGGCCAAGGCCATGTCGGTTTCGATCAGGTGACTGACCGCTTGCAAGTTCACGTCCTCTTCGCCCAGAAGCGCGGACAACTGCACCAGCGACTCAGGCTGGGCGGGAATGTCAATGTTGAGCGAACGCAGTTGGGGATCGATGGACATGGTGGGTTGTGCAGTGGCTACGGTGATCGGACCAAGACTCCAATGGTAGGGCCTGCCGCGCGGCTCGGGTGCGCTCTTTCAGCACGCTCTTTCAGCAACCACCAAACAAGCGCCTGGCATGCAGGCCCAAACCCTGGGCGACGCTGGCAAGGCGGTCGCCACGCACCACCTGGGCTGCCGGGAAGCGGGCCGCAATGGCTTGGGCCAAGGGCAGCAAGCCGGTGGAACCGCCGGTGAAATAGAGGGTTTTGACTTGCTCACGGGCCAGGCCGGCTTGGTTCAAGGTTTCATCGGCAGCGGCGGCGATGCGCTGCAGGTCGCTGCCTATGGCCTCTAACGCCGTTGTTTCATTCAAGGTGAAACGAAGCGCGGCATCCAAGCAACCCAAGTCGATGGCGGCTTGCCCATGTTCAGCCACTTCGATCTTGGCCGCTTCGGCCAGGCCGACCAAGGCGTGGCCAAGGTGTTCGTCCAGCACCTTCATCAGACGCCGATGCAACAACTTGTCGTCGTAAAAACTTTGCATGCGGCGCAACTCGGCGACACGGTTGGGGATGTAGACGGTGTTGATCAAGTGCCAGGTGGCCAGGTCGAAATACACCCGACTGGGTACCTCACGTCCGGTGGGGCCACGCGCGCCGAAACCGCAGTGCGGCAGGATGCTGGTCAACTCAATTTGGCGGTCAAAATCGGTGCCTGCGATGTGCACGCCGTGGTTGGCCAGGATGTCGTCGCGACGGTCCAACTGTTTGCGCTGCTCGGGCCCGACACGAACCAGCGAGAAGTCCGAGGTGCCGCCGCCGATGTCGGCCACCAGCACCACTTCCTCCTGGGTCGTGGTGGTCTCGTAGTCGAGCGCGGCAGCGATGGGTTCAAACTGGAAAAGAACCTCGGAGAAACCCACTTGTTTTGCTGCCTGCGCCAGGCTGGCTTGCGCGGCTGCGTCACGCGCGGCATCGTCGTCCACGAAAAAAACAGGACGGCCCAGAACCACACGATTCAAGCTCTGCTGGGCCTCTTTCTCAGCCCGGGTTTTTAAGTGGGCCAGGTAGTGGCCAATCACGTCCAAGTAGGCCACCGAACGCCCGGCACCCACGTCGGTGTTTTGTGTGGCCAAGGTCGAACCCAGGATGCTTTTCATCGACCGCATCAAACGGCCTTCGATGCCTTCGACATAAGCCGCGACCGCGGCCCGGCCCAGGTGCTGCTGCGGCGCTTCGTGGGGGGCGAGGTTCTCCACCGCATAGAACAAGGCAGTGGGCATGGTGCGGTGGCCGCTCTCCAATTCCACCAGTTGAACACCGTCCTGTCGGGGCAAGGTTATGGCCGAATTGGAGGTGCCGAAATCAATCGCGCAAAAATTTTCAGAGGGCATGGAATCAGCGCAAGAAGCCGTCGTAAGCGGTTTTCAGAATCAAGAGGCTCACCACAACAATGAACACGGAACGCACAAAACCCGCACCGTGTTTCAGCGCCAGTCTGGTCCCAAGCACACTGCCCACCACATTGGCCACAGCCATGACCAAAGCCAGGTGCCACCACACATGGCCCTTCCAGGCAAAAAGGGCCAAAGCAGCAACGTTGGTGGCGGTGTTGAGCAGCTTGGCACTGGCCGAGGCATTCAAGAAATCAAAGCCCAGCAGCCGCACAAACAAAAACACAAAAAAACTGCCGGTGCCGGGGCCAAAAAAACCGTCGTAAAAACCCAGAACCAAACCAATGCCACTGGCCACCACGGCCTGCATGCGGCCCGCCAGGCTCGGCGCATGGTGGCGCCCCATGTCTTTTTTGGCCAAGGTGTAGAGCAGCACCGCCAACAAGATGAAGGGCAAGAGGCGGCGCAGCTGACTGGCATCGACCAAGGTCACGGCCCAAGCGCCGAAAAAACTGCCGATCAGTGCCGCCACCGCAGCGGGGAGCAGCGCGCTCCAGGCCATTTGAACCCGGCGCGAATACTGCACCGTGGCCCAAGCGGTGCCCCACACCGCGGCCCCTTTGTTGGTGCCGAACAAAGTCGCTGGCGCGGCGTTGGGAAACACGCTGAACAAAGCCGGCACCAACACCAGGCCGCCACCGCCCACGATGGCGTCGACAAAACCAGCAAAAAGCGAGGCCAGGGCCAACAGAGGGAGTTCAAGCATGGGGCAAGTGGCGGGAAAACCGGGCGAAGAAAAAGGGCGCTGGCGCTTTTGAAATCAGCGCCAGCGCCCTGCCCCATTTTGACATGGACACCTGATCGGGCCCTGTCGCGTCACATGTCAGCCTTGGGCCGCTGTGCGCTGAATGTCTCCTACAGCCCCCGCTGGGCGCCCGGCGCACCGGGGCGGTGCAGGGCGGCGAGTGGGGGGACTGTAGGTCGCCCTGTTCTGGGTTGCATCGGGGGGAACCCGGGGGTTCCGGTTCTTGTTCAAACTGTCTAAGCCCGCGCCACAAACGGTACAAACAAATCCACCCTCGTGCCCTGCCCCAAGGTGCTGCTCACCTCGACGTGGCCTTGGTGCAATTCGACGATGCGTTTGACGATGGCCAAACCCAGGCCCTTGCCCTCCACGCTGCTGGCCGGTGCCACGCTTTGGCGGCTTTGGTAGAAACGGTCGAAGAGGTGGGGGAGATCGGCCGCAGCAATGCCGGGGCCGGTGTCCCGCACGGACACACGCACCCACTGCCAATCCGCTGAGTCCGCATCCGCGGCCACATGCAGGCCGGTCGCCAGCACCGTGGCGGACAGCGCCACACTGGCGCCCGCAGGGGTGAACTTGAGCGCGTTGTCCACCACATTGGCAACGGCCCGCTCAAAGAGTTCGATGTCCAAGGCGGCGAAAGGAGGCGGTGCTTGGGCGGCGTCTTCGCTGGCGTCGTCAAAGTAAAGCTTCACCTGCTGCTGCGCCGCACGCTGCGCAAAACGCATGCTGATGTCACCGAGCAATTCGTCGACGTCCAGCACCTCGGTGTGGAGCTTGAACTCGGGTTCGTCGAGTTGCGCCAAGTCGCCGAGGGAGCGCACCATTTGGGCAGCGTTGCGGGTGTTGCGCAGGGCGACTTCGACGAGGTGCTTGTCGTCCTCGCGGTCACTTTGCTGGGCCCAGCGTTGCTCCAATGTTTCGAGGCAAGCCACGGTGGCGGTCAGTGGGGAGCGCAAATCGTGCGAGAGGTTGCTCACACCTTCGCGGCGGAAGTGGTCGAGACGACGCAGGGCTTGCCACTGCATGCGCAAGGTGGCAAGCATGCTGCCGAAACCCTGGCTGAGTTGGCCAAATTCGTCTTCTTGTTGGGGACGGTTGGCCACTGTGGTTTCAACAAAGCTGGGCAGTGGTGTATTGCTGGCATCAGCCCCCAATCCCTCACGCGCCACCTGGGCCACGTCGGCACTCAAGCGGCGCAGTGGTCGCACCACGGTGGCAGTGGCCCACCAGGCGAACAAGGTGGTCAGCAGCACCACCACGGACACCATGGCCAGTGCAGGCCCGGCGAAGCTGGAGCGGAAAATTTGCAAGCGACCGGGCGGCAAGGGTGGTTTGTGGCAGACCAGATAGAGGTAACCCGCCACGGGCTCGGTTTGGTGGATGACGGCGCGTCGCAAAGCGCGGGCCGCGATCACGGCGTCGGTTGACATGTGCTCAGGATCGTCGCCCATCACATAGGGCTTGCGGGTGCCGCCTTCGGCGCTGGCGGCGGCCTCATTGACGGGCCCAAGCGCCACCTTGAAGCCTGGGGCCAGTTGCGCTTGACCGGTGCTGGCCAGCACCGTGCCGTCAGCGGCCAAAAGATAGAGCTGGGTGTCGGCCTCGAACAGCACCAGGTTGCGCAGCCAGGCTTCGAATTCTTCGGGGCGGCGCGCTTGCAGCTCGAGGATGTTGTCGTAGTTTTGCAGCACGCGGCCCAAAAAAACATTGGCGCGGTCGTAGGCCGATTCGTGCTCGAACCGTGCAAACGCGAGTACCACCGTGAGCACCACGCCGAGGGCGGTGAGCAAGCCGGTGGCACAAACGGCCAGCGCCAGTTTGGCGCGAACTTTCATGCGGATCTCATGGCGGTGTTTCGCGCATTTTGTAGCCGGCGCCGCGCACGGTCAGGATGAACTGCGGGCGCATCGGATCGTCCTCAATCTTGGCACGCAGGCGGTTGATGTGGCTGGTCACTGTGTGCTCATAACCCTCGTGGCTGTATCCCCAGACCGAATCCAGCAACTGGCCGCGGGAGAACACATGACCGGGGTGTTTGGCAAAGTGCAAGAGCAGGTCGAACTCCAGGGCAGTGAAGTCGAGCAGTTGACCCTTGAGCTGAACCTGACGCTTGACGGGGAAGATTTGCAGCTCGCCATTGCGAAGTTGGGCCACCGCTGTTTGTTGTTGAGCCTGGGTTTCTTTCTCGGCCTGTTGATGCGCGTGGTGGTGTGCCAAACGCAGCAACTCGGCCCGGCGCAACAAGGCCTTCACCCGGGCCAAGAGTTCAGGCAAGGAAAACGGTTTGGTCAGGTAGTCGTCCGCCCCCAGCTCCAGGCCAAGTACGCGGTCGAGTTCAGTCGACTTGGCGGTGAGCATCAAGATGGGTGTGCTGCTGCCCCGGGCACGCAGGGTTTTGCAAACTTCGAGGCCATCCAGGCCGGGCAGCATCAAGTCGAGCACCAGCAGGTCACGCGGCGCTTGGGTTTGCGCTGCCAAAGCCGCAGGGCCATCGGCCACCGCCGTGACCGCATAACCCGCCTGGCTGAGGTTGAGCACCAGCAAGTCGCGGATGTCGGCTTGGTCTTCGGCAATCAACAAAGAGGCGGGCAAGGTGGCTGGCATGGGGAGATTGTCGGGTCACGGTGGGGATTCTTACGCCCGCGGCAGGGATTTTGTGATGAAGAAAGGTGGCAAATGTGATCTTCCCGTGAGGTTTGGCGATCTCGGCGCGAGGTGGGGCGACCACAGTCACGTCATCGATTCAACAACCCCCGCACACCACACCATGAACTTCACCACCACCTCACTGCCTACCCCATCTACTTTCCACCCTGCCCTGGTGGGTGACCTTCCTGGTGGCACACCCGCTGCCGCTTCTGTGGAGGTGTCATGGCACGACATGGTGTCGCACCGCGACTACCTGGTGCGTTTCGCCCAGCGCAAGCTGCACGACCCGATGCTGGCCGAAGACGTGGTGCACGACGTGTTTGAAGCCGTGCTGTCGGGCCGCGCCTTGTTTGCTGGCCGCTCCGTCCTGCGGTCGTGGTTGACGGCGATTCTGAAGAACAAAATTGTGGACTTGATTCGCCAACGCGCCAGCTGGGACAGCCTGGATGCGCTGGACGACGACGAGGACTCCTCCAGTCAAGCGGTTGCCGCGATTGAATGCCCGCATGCGCGTCCGGATGAGTTGGCCGAACACCGCCAACTGTTATCCCTCACCTTGGCGCGCATCACCGCCTTGCCCGCCGGTCTGCGTGATGTGATGGAAAAACGCGTGCTGATGGATTTGTCGGCCGATGAGGTGTGCGCGCAGTTGTCCATCAGCGAAGAGAACCTTTTTGTTCGCTTGCACCGCGCACGCAAGCAGCTGCTCAGCTGAATTGCTGTCCAAAGACAAACGGCTCGCACCAGTGAGCCGTTTGAGGGTATTGGGGATTTGGGCCCGTCAGGGGCTTGGTCGCTTACTGATCATGACCGAGCACTTCACTTTGCGGGCCACGTCGTAGGTGGTGCTGCCAAACAGCACTTTGCCCAGGCCACTGGTGCCGTGGGAGCCCATGATGATCAAATCGGCTGATTCATTCTTTGCAGTCGAAATGATGATGTCGGCAGGCTTGCCAGACTCCGTCAGCGTCACCACCTCTTTCCAGGCGTCTTTGCGGCTGTTGCCCAGGGTGTTCATCCTGCGGCGACGCTCTTCCACCAAACCGGCCCGAATCTCAGGGGCTTGCTGCAGCTGGCTGTCACCTGGATCCACCACGTGCAGCAGCACGAGAGATTTGTCTGGGCCGGCAAAATGATCAAGCGCCACTTGAAAGGCAGTCAATGAATCGTCGGAAAAATCAATAGGAACGAGGATGCGCTGGTAGGTCACGGGGACAGTCTCCGGTGGGCACGCCTGACGCGTGCGGTCAAACCTGGGTAAGTCTAGGTGCGATCACGGCCCAGCGGACAGCACTTCACTTGCCAACATTGCATAACCACGAAACAAGTCGGCATGCCCTAAGTTAGAGCGCTGCACCGCGCCGCACCCACGCGGGGCGCGACTCGAAACATGGGATTTTTTCGGACGCGTACAGTCGAAATGCAAAGCGCAGTCAAAGCTCGGCCGTTGGCGAGCATGCACGAAAGCCTGTGAGGCCATCAGCCCGGGCCTACACCCAATTTGAGCATCATGCGCACATACTCCAGTCGCGCGTGCAGGGTGGCCATTTCGCGCTGCAGCTCCTGCATGGCGCGGAGTTTGGTTTCAAGCTCCAGGTCGTCTTGAGAAGAAGGCCGGGGCGGTGGGTTGTTGGGGTTGTTCATGGTGCGTCATCCGACCAAACAAGATAGTTCAAATGTTCGCGCCAATGCGCACTGGGGTCAACCCCTGAAATCGGTGGTGAAACGCGCGGTTACCAAAGACGTGGGGACACAGGGCTGGGCAGCATCAGTCCTGCCAATAGTTGTTCACATTCACTAACTTGCATGGTGGTGCAGCGGCGGGGCGTCGGCTTTTACACTCGTTCATGGCTTCAGCAATGGCCCGGGTCACCGACGGTGAGCCTCCCCGCCAGGCCATGACGCCGCCGCTGGAGTAGACAAAGACCTTGCTCGTGGGTTGCTGCCAATACCGCAGTCGGAACTCAGCGACCGCAGCGGCGGAAGACAGGCGCGATGCAACTTCGGTCTCAGGTGGTGCAGGCCCGACGCCGGGTGTGGCCTTGTCGCCCGGCGCCACGCTCGTGGCGGGCTCCGTGTTGCTGGCCGCAGGCACCGCCACCACTGGCGTCGGTTTGGACGATGGACTGAAGATGGGGTCGAAACCAAGCAAGCGCCACAGAAAACCGACCGCAGCCAAAAGCAGAAGGAATCCAAACAAAACCATCAGCACATTGGGCCAGGTGAGGCGGGACACCCATTCGTCAGGAACACGAAAACCCAGAACCCGGGGGTTGTCGTCTTCAACTGGCGCATCCGCGGATTTTTTCTTGGCCCCCGAACCGCCACGAACACCACCGGCCGCGCGGGTTTGCACCCGTTCCTCTTGCTGAGCCGCCAGCGCGCGCTTGAGGTCAGCGCCACAGGCACGGCAAAGCAAGCGCATGGGCTGGCGCTCGCCGCAGGCGGGGCAGGCAATCCAGTTGGCACCCGGCACCTCGGCCTGAGCTGGTTCCGCGATGGCCATGGCAGCGGGCACGTCGAGGGCGGGTGACTCGGGAGGGGCCGCCACCTCTGTGCGCGAGGGCGGGTCAGCCACAGGCGTGAGTGGCGGTTTGCCAGCGGGCGCGAACACATTGGAAGCCTCGACCACCGGGGCCGGAGTGGCCGTACTGGTGCTGAACACCGCGGATAAATCTGTTGGTGGACGGGCCGAGGCACTGGACATGGGGCTGCCTGGGGGCAAACCCATAGACAGCGGCAAACCGTCCTGTGTTTCCAGCTTGGGTTCAGCCCGCGCGGCATCCAGGGTGCGCAGCAAGTCATCATCCACAGGAGGCAACGGTGCTGGCCCATCGCCCAGCGACTGCCAACCGCTGTCGGTTTTGGCAAACTTTTCCGTCACTTGCGGCTCAAGCGCTTGAGCGACAGGCAAAGCCACTTCCAAAAAACCCAAAGCGGGCATGGGCGGAGGTGCTTCGGCTTCTTCCACGTGAATGCGCGCACCGAGAGTCTGCAGCGCCCGTCTTTCCGCTTCGGCCTGCTCGGCATCGGGATACTCGCCCACAGTCACGCGTTTGCCACCGAAGAGCGAAGCTGGTGACCGCTCCAAACGACGCGTCAGCGCCGACTTCACCTGCGCCTCATCAAACCCCGGCATCAACTCGCCAGAAAACACCAGGCGGTAGAGCAACTTGGGCGCGTCGGCAGCGGTGTCGATTTCAGATGTCATGGAGGCAGTGGGGCGCTTGAGGCAGCAAATGCGCAAGGAGGTGTGGGGACGGGAGCTATGTTGCCACGCCTTGCTGCGCTTGAAACTCAGTATTCACCGCATTGCCATGGTCCAAATCGGGTTTGCGCCAGGGGTCGATGTGGGTCATCAGGTTCAGCACGCGGTGGCGCTGCATGACCCGAGCACGGGCGGCCACCGCGATGTCGTGCCCGGCTTCCACGCTCAGACGAGCATCGACTTCCAAATGCGCATCCACCACGATCAAGTCGCCCATCTTGCGGGTGCGCACATCGTGAACGCCAGCCACGCCAGGGGTCTCCACCAAGGTGCGCCGGATGGCGGCCACCTCGGCTTCATCCACAGCGCGGTCCATCAGGTCATGCAAAGCGTCCCAGGCAAAACTCCAGCCCATCTTGGCCACCATGAAGCCGACGATGAGGGCGGCGATCGGATCCAGCAGCGGGTAACCCATCAAGTTGCCTGCAATGCCAATGCCCACCACCAAGGACGAAGCCGCGTCCGAGCGTGCATGCCAGGCATTGGCCACCAGCATGCTGGATTTCACCGAGGTGGCGACGCGCAACATGTAGCGAAACAAAAGCTCTTTGCACACCAGCGCACCCGCCGCCACCCACAAGGCGCTGATGTGCACCGTGGCCACCGTGCCGGGCGACTCCAATTTACCCACGGCCGCCCACAACATGCCCACGCCCACCACCAGCAACAACACGCCCAACACCAGCGAGGCGGCGGTTTCAAAGCGTTGGTGGCCATAGGGGTGGTCTTCATCGGCTTCTTTTTGGCTGTGGCGGTTGGCAAACAGCACCACGAAGTCGGACACCAAATCGGACAGCGAATGAATGCCATCTGCCACCAAACCCTGGGATTTGGAAGCGATACCGACGGCAATTTGCACCGCGCTGAGCACCAAGTTGGCGGCCACACTGACCCACGTGCAACGTGAAGCGGCGACCGCACGCTGCGCAGGGCTGTGCGTGGCGTCTTCCTCGTCGCGGTCCAGGTCGGTGAATTGCATGGTGTGGTCGTACGGTGGCTCGGGAGGTGAGCTTACCTTCACAACCCTTGTTCAAGGTCAAAGTTCCCGTTCGGCAGACGCTACACACTGGACCCGCCACGCCCACCCCAAGGAGGCTCCCATGTCTGCTGCCCTGCTTCCCCGTGTCATTGATTCGCTCGACGCAGCCGTTGACGCCGTGCTCGACACCATCCCCGGCGACATCGTGCTCGGCACGCCGCTGGGCATCGGTAAACCCAACCCCTTCATCAATGCGCTGTACCGGCGCATCAAAGCCAATCCGTCACGGCGTTTGACCATCGTGACCGCTTTGTCGCTAGAAAAGCCGGTGGGCAAAAGTGACTTGGAACGGCATTTTCTGGAGCCGCTGGTGGAACGGGTGTTTGCCGACTACCCCGACCTCGACTATGTGAAAGACCGGCGCGGTGGCGGTCTGCCCGCCAACATTGAAGTGCGCGAGTTTTTCATGAAAACGGGCGACTACCTGGGCAACGACGCGGCGCAGCAAAGTTTCATCTCCACCAACTACACCTTCGTGGCGCGTGACATGCTGGTGCAAGGCATGAATGTGATTGCACAGGCCGTGGCCTCGCGCGGCACAGGTGGCGACTGGCGGCTGTCCATGTCCAGCAACCCCGATGTGGTGTTTGAGGTGGTGGAACGTTATGCCGAGGCGAACAAGCCCCTGCTCAAAGTCGGTGTGGTGAACCACAACATGCCCTTCATGCCGAATGGGGCCGAGGTCGCACCGAGCTACTTCGACATGGTGGTGACCGATCCCGCCGCCACCCACACCCTTTTTGCGCCGCCCAACGGCAAGGTCAGCACCGCCGACTACGCCATCGGTTTGCACGCCAGCAGCCTGGTGCGGGACGGCGGCACGCTGCAAATTGGCATCGGCTCGCTGGGAGACGCCATCGCCCAAGCCCTGATCGTGCGCGACCGACGCAGTGGCGAGTACCGCCACGTACTGCAAAGCCTTTGCCCCGACGGGCTGGGCGGGCGCGAACTCGGCCGCTTTGACCAAGGCCTTTATGGCTGCTCGGAAATGTTCGTCAACGGCTTTTTGAAGCTGATGGAGGCCGGCGTCATCCGCCGCGAGGTGTTCGGTGACGCCACCTTGCAGCGCCTCATCAACGAAGGCCGCATTGACAGCAGCGTGGTCACGCCCGACACCCTGCGAGCGCTGCTGGACGCCGGGCGCGTTCGCTCGCCTCTGTCTGCCGACGACCTCGCTTTCTTGATGCACTTCGGCATCTTTCAGGACGGGGTGCGGCTGGACGGTGAGCAACTGGTGTCAGCAGGCGGCCAGCAGTTGGCGAATGATTTGCTCGACGATGCCGCCTTCGACGCCGCCACCCAAACCCTTCTTGGCGCCCATTTACGGCGCGGCATCGTGATGACCGGTGGCTTCTTTCTGGGGCCCACTGATTTCTACCAGCGCCTGCGAACCATGCCCGAGCATGAACGGTTGAAGATCGACATGACGCGCATCGACTTCATCAACCAGCTTTACGGCCATCGCCTGGGCGAGGCCGAACTCAAAGCGGTGCAGCGGACCAAAGCCTGCTTCATGAACACCACGATGAAGATGACCTTGCTTGGCGCGGCGGCCTCAGACGCGCTGGAGTCGGGCCAGGTGGTATCCGGTGTGGGCGGCCAGTACAACTTTGTCGCCATGGCCCATGCCTTGCCCGATGCGCGCTCCATCTTGATGCTGCGAGCCACCCACGACAACAAAGACGGCCTGCGCAGCAGCATCGTGTGGAACTACGGCCATGTGACGATTCCGCGCCACCTGCGAGACACCGTCATCACCGAATACGGCGTGGCCGAGTTGCGCGGCCAGTCCGACAGCGAGGTCGTCAAACGCCTGATCGCCATTGCCGATACACGTTTCCAAGACCAACTCGTACAAGAGGCCAAGGCCCACGGCAAATTGGAAGCCGACTACCGGTTGCCGGAACGTTACCAACACAACCTGCCACAAAGGCTGGACGACATCCTGCACCCCTGGAGCCGCGCCGGCCTCTTGCCGGCCTTCCCCTTTGGCACCGACCTCACGGAAGACGAGTTGCACATCGTCACCGCCCTCAAGCGCCTGAAACACGCCACCCAGCACCCCGTGGAGCTGGTCACCCTGGCCGTGAAAAGCCTCTGGGAGAACAAAGAAGCGCCACACGCTTACTTGGAACGCCTGGGCCTGGCCGATGCCAGCAGCTTCAAGGACATGTTCATTCGGAAGTTGTTTGCGGGAAATTTGTGAAGCAAGGAATTCACGGGGTTCTCGCGTAGCCAAGGTCGTATCGCCTGCCTACATGGCATGGCATGGCATGGTTTCTTGACGCTCAAAAAATTAGTTGATAAAGTCAACTAATAACGTCAATGTCGAGGGAGCCATGAAAGATCAGGATGATGCGGTGGTCATTGAATCGGTACGTCAGTTCAATCGCTTCTACACCAAGCACATCGGGATATTGGAGCGGCGCTTGTGGAACAGCCCCTATTCCCTGGTGCAGGCACGTGTGTTGTATGAGATTGCGACTCGGTCGTCGCCTACGGCCGGTGAGATCGGGGACTACCTCGGCATGGACGCGGGACACCTCAGCCGCATCATTCAGCAGTTTGAGTCCAGTGGGCTGCTTTCACGTCTACGCAGCGCAGCTGATGCCCGCCGATTCGATCTGAAACTCACCGCCACAGGTCGACGTGCATTCAAGACCATGGACCACGCCTCGCACAAGGGAACGCAGCAAATGCTGTCGGAGCTGGGCAGTGCGCAGCGCGCGCAGTTGCTGGGGAGCATGGACAGTATTCGAAAGCTACTCAAGCTTCCGAATGACAAGCCCAAGGCACAAGTTGTTTTGCGCGACCGCCTACCCGGCGATTTGGGTTGGGCCATTGAACGGCATGGTGCTCTTTATTCGCAGGAGTACGGCTGGAACAGAGATTTCGATACGTTTGTGGCGAACCTATTTGCAGACTTCGCCGCTCACCATGATGCAACCAAAGAGCGCATGTGGATCGCGGAACTGGACGGGGCGCGTGTTGGCTGCGCCTTCGTGGTGAAAAACAAGGAAACAACCCAGGTCGCACAACTGCGGTGCTTGTTGGTGGATCCCGCAGCCCGTGGACACGGCGTCGGCAAATACCTGTTGGACGCAGCGCTCACGTTCGCACGTGAGGCTGGTTACGACAGCATGGTGTTGTGGACCAATGACATCCTCTTGGCCGCACGGCATCTCTACGAGACCGCGGGATTCAGCTTGGTGGAGGAGTCGCGCCACCACAGCTTCGGAAAAGACTTGGTGGGCCAGGTCTGGGCGAAGCCGCTACGCGTCGCACCCACAACCGGCAGCACATCTTCACCCACCGAGGCCCTCAAGCGCAAACGCCGGTGACAGAACCAAGACACTTCACACATCGGCCAGGAACGCCTGGGCCCGGCCGAAGCGCGCAGCTTCACGGGCATGTTCATTCGGAAGCTGTTTGCGGGGAATTTGTGAGCGTCTGTCTCGACAAAACGTCAATCACCCCATCAACAACTCATACCCCGCCTCCAGCGGGCACACCACCGAGATGAACCGCAAGGGCTCGGTGCCATTGTTGTAGACACCATGCACCTCGCCGGTGTGGGCCACCAAGACGTCGCCGGGCACGATGGGGCGGGTGGTGCCGCTGGCGTCGACTTGGTATTGCCCGCCGCCTGACAAGATGGTCCAGGTGTCTTGGCCGCAGGGGTGAATGTGGGCAGCAATACGCTGGCCGGGCTGGATGAACCAGGCGACGACGGTGGCATCGGGCGACTGGGTGACCACCGAACGTATCGGTTCGCCCTCAGACGATTGCATGAAGTCGGCACTTTTGAAATGGCGAGGTGGGTTCATGGGTGTGCTCCTGTCAATGCCGCAAACGATGGTCCAGACTTGGCGCAAGAACCAAGCCAGCGAGATGCGCAACCACCCAGCCAACGACACCAGGACTTACCGTCTCGAATGCTGTCGGTCACCGGGGCCGCCGCAGGTTTCGGTGCGTATTCAGCGCACACCCTTGGAATCTTCTTTGGCCCACCAACCGTGGTCTCCAGCATACAAGGCAGGGTAACGAGCCTTCCAAGCGCGAATCACTTGCCGAACGTTGGCCTTTCGCCGCACGAATTCCTGGTTCAGGCGGGCCAATGTCGCGGCATCAAGTTCTGCAGCGAGTTGATTGATCGCCCATTTTTCACCGTCTTCCTGCTCTTTCAATTCGGCTGCGCGCTCCCTGCGCTCCTTCTTCGTGCGGCCGACATGCACACACCACAACGAGGCGGGTGCACTCAACTCCAAATCCAAGCGCGAGTAAACATAGGCGCGTTGCAAATACGGCGGGAAGGGTTCCTTTTTCGACTCCTCCAATGCAACGATAAGGCAAAAACCTGTCACACCCGAGAGAAAAGTTGCCAGCCTGAGGTGGGCCATTTCTTCACACACCAAGAGCTTCGGTTCTTCATCGCAACTCAGCGCATCGCCAGAAAAGTAGCGAGGGTTCTTGGACAGCATCAGTGCCTAGGAAGGAGGAAACTGCTGACGAACCGAGTCTTGTAGCCACGTTCAAACCTGTTTTTCGCATGGCAAGGCCTTTGCAGAAACCGATGCCAGCGAAAGGCAACTCAATACGAGGTGGTGCTGCGCGACCGGGTCGCCCTTTTCAACCTGGGGGCTCAATCGCTTCGCGAGAGGGTCAAAGCCCTCATCGATCATTTTTTGCAGCTGGCGGGGGTCTTGCTGTTGCGCAGCCTTGATCAAGAAGAGCTCAAAGCCGACTTGGTGTTCGTCCAACCAAGACTGAGACCAAGCTGTTCCACACGCCAGCAACCAAGCGGATAGCAAGATTGATTTGAACATTTGTTTCCTTGCAAATTGCCTCGACTCAGGCGGGTCGGTGGGTGGCGTAGGGTCGATGGGAATCTCGACCCTACGCCACAACCGTGACCTCGAAAGCCCTGTCAACGAGCAAACGGCGCACGTTCCGTCGGAGTGGATTGACTGTCCTCGTTCGTACGGACCCAACCACTGACGGTGCGGCCGAATTTTGCAATCATCACCATATTGAAAAAGTGCATGGCACCCAGCGTCAAGGCAGAGACACCTATTTTGCTGGTGACATAGGGAATTAAGTCGGATCCGTTGGCGCTCCAGCCCTCCAACCGAAGGGCGATGAACCCGATATTTATCAGATAGAAACCAACGACCAAAAGGTGGTTTGTCGATTTTGCCAAAACCTCATCTTGTCCAAAACATTTCACCAAAAAAACCTCCCCATTTTTCGATAGCGTGCGTGCAACCCAAATGGTCAGAGCAATTGAAATCGCAAGATAGGTGAGGTAACTTAATTCTGTTTTCATGGCTTTTCCTTATAAGGTTAACAAGTCAGACTCAACTAATTGATCACTCGATCAATCGCTGTAGTGAAGTATCGGATACAAGACCCAAACATAAATCACTGAGAGAAGCTTAGGGTCTTCGCTAATTGGGAGCTTCCGACTTGATAAATCTTGAACAGAAAACAAAAAACTCTTTCTAAAACAAAGTGATAGGGGTCTCCGAAATCATAACTTTGAACAAATCAACCTACGCTCCTGATCAAAATAGTTAACTGGAGAGAGATTTTCTATAAGCCCCCAGCGACATCCCGGTAATTTCCTTGAAAGCAGCATAGAAGTTGGATTGGGTACCAAACCCCACCTCTAATCCGATGGACAGAACAGAGGCTTTCGGTTCATTGAGCAGGACAATCTTGGCAGCATCGACTCGCCGCTCACGTATATATCTGGAGAAGTTCACTCCAAACTGCTTGTTCACCAATTCTGATAACTGGTGTGGCGTTAACCCTAGCACTTCAGCAACCATCGCCAAATTCAAGCTTTCATTCTGATACAGCTTTCCCTTTGTCATTTGTTCGTCGAGTATGGCGACGCTGGCCTGGATATCGACGCCATTCAACCTAGACTGCGAATAACTCAGCTGGGTCACCTCGGCCAGCTCAGCAAGTAGGTCGGGGAACACCATGAGCGCGGCGACGATCAAAACAAATGACAGGCCAATGCTGTTTGCGTAAAAAATGTAGAAATACGCATGATCGATATACGGCACCGACAAGCCGAGGATTAATACAAAAGCCGCGACAACCGAAAACAGCGCAAAGAAAAACATTTCTATTTTGAAACGCTTGCGCTGCGCGCGCAGCCCATAAATCAGGCCTGCCAACCAAAAGCTGTAGCCAAGTCCGACCATAAAGATCAGGGGGATCGCAACCTCTTGTCGCAGCAAATAGTTCAGTAGCACCGGGCACAAGTGGAGAAGCAACCAAGGGCGCGCAGGTGCTTCGGGCAGCAACGTAGCGCGACTGAAGAAAAAAAACATAGATGGTGCGAGGAACAACCAAAATCGGTACCACGGTGTCTGCAACAGATCGACGCCGTTGAGGAAATATTCCAGATGGCCGAGCTGCAAAGCACTGAGACAAATCAGCAACCCGGCGCAGGAACCCACCGCGTACCAAGTTTTGTTGACGTTCTTGAGAAAGAAGATGTAGGCGACTAACAAGATTGCCGAGCTAAAAATGGAAAAGCCGATTTGAAGAATGCTGATCGTGGTAACCATGGGCGAGTGTCAGAAGTTCTGTTTGCGAAGCGGTTTTCCGAAATGGTTGTTGGCTGATTTGTATGGTCCGGCGGCCGGTACCAGGCCGCCGGTGGGGGGTCCGGTTGGGCGACGTACGCATTGTTCAACTACAACGCATTTTGCGCCGCTGTTCTGAGGCTGCATAAGGCAGTCTTCGTAGCGGCTTGAGGGGCAGGTTTCCCATGTCCCCTTTTGCATTTTTGCCAGCGAAAAGCGCGCCTGCTACCCCCGGTCTAAGCGCAGCAAATCTTCCGGCCTGTCTACATCCCACAGCACCTCGCCTTCCCACAAGCGAAGGGATGCTGTTCGGCAACGGTCGCGGGTTTGTTGCAGCACCTGCGCGCTGCCCCAGTTCACATCTTGGAAAGGTGCCGCGAACGATTTCCGCCTGGCGATCAGCACATAACCACCGTCATCGGCTGGCAACACCGCAACATCGTTCGCCTCCAGGGCCAGTGCCGCGCTTTGCAAATGGTGTGCTTGCAAAGCAGGCACATCGGAGCCGATCACCATGGCGTGCGGGCAGGTGGGAGCTTGCATCGCCGCCAGCGCTTGATGCATGCGTTTGCCCAAATCGCCTTCCACCTGCGGGAGAACCGGCACCCCAGCCTCTTCCGCGAGTTCAAGCAACAACGGATGCTTTGCATCCCCCGCCGCCCACAACGTGACGGGGCCGAGCTGCGCTTGGTTTGCCACACGCAGGGCATGGCGCAGCATCTGCGTGGCCAAGGCGGCCGCGCCCTCTGCCCCAAGTGCGGGGATGAGGCGGGTTTTGGTTTGACCGGGGATGGGGGCGCGGGCAAAAACGCCCACAGCGCAAGCGCTTGTTTCGCGCAGTTCAGTCATGCTGCACCGGCACCAGCAGCGTCTGCCGCACGCGGGCGCTCAAGCGGTCGAGCAACCACACCATGAGCACGATGACGATGAGCAAGGTGGCCAGGCGCTCCCACTGGAACAAGGACACCGCTTCCGACACCAAGAGCCCCAGCCCGCCCGCGCCGATCAGGCCGAGCACGGTGGAGTCGCGCACATTGAATTCCCACAGGTAAAGGTGGGTGGATGCAAAGCCGGGGTAGAGCCCGCGCCGCATGCCATAGAGCAACACCTGCCAAGGCTTGAGCCCCAAGGCCATGCCGCTTTGCATCAAACGGGCATCGGCCGTTTCAATGTGTTCGGCGAACAACTTGCCGTAAGTGCCTAGAGAGTGCGAAGCAATCGCCAAAATGCCGGCCATGGGCCCCAGGCCCACGATGCCCACATAGATGAGGCCAAACACCAAGGTGTGGATGGCGCGGCTGGCGTCCAGGAGGGCGCGCACCGGCAGCACCAAAAGACGTGGTGCTCGCACATTACGCGCCGCAATGAAACCCAAGGGCAGGGCCAAGAGTGCGGCGAGAAATGAGCCCACGGTGGCAATCTTCACCGTCGTCCACGCCGCCTCCAACACCCCCCAAAGGTAACGGGCTTCGACGACACGGCGGTCTTCCACGCGCAGCACGCGGCCATCGTCGGTTTTGTATTCCAGGCGCTGCTCACCAAACCACACATCCAAAAAACTGGGGCGCGACAACTCGCCCAAGGTGCGTGTGAGGTTGGCCCAGGGGTTGCGGCCCAGGCTCAAATCACCCTGGTGGGCAAAACTCCACAGGCTGGCCAGCAACAGCAGCGCGTAAGCGAACAGCAGGCCGCGCAAGGCGAGTTGTTGGAGGCGGGGGGTGGCCAGGGGCATGGGTTAAAAATCAAATCACCGTTTCGGTGTGAGTTTGCCTGTGGCCAAACCCGCCTCGCGGATGGGGGCGTAGTAGGCGTTGTCTTTGTCCACGAAACCGGTGTAACGAGCCGGCAGCAGGTCGGGTTGGGTTTTGAGCAAAGGGCCCACTTCGCTCAACGCGCTGCGGAGCTTTTGCACGAAGGTCCCGTCTTTGGCCAAGCGGCTGCTGACCGCCACTGCGTCGTTGGGCAGCGGCGCTGAAGTCCAGAAAATGCGGCTCTCCTCAGCTTTGATCAAACCTTGGTCGATCATGGTGTCGCGGTTGCGGTTGAAGTCGGCCCCCGCATCCAGCTCACGGCGCACCACCTGGGTTTCGATGGCTTGGTGTTTGGTGTAGAGCACGCGCGAGAAGAATTTGTCGGGATCAATGCCGCGTTTTTGAAATTCGTAAAAGGGGATCAGGTATCCCGAGGTGGAGCCTTTGTCACCAAAGGCAAAAGAGCGGCCCTTCAAGTCGTCGATGCTGCGGATGCCACTTTGTGGGTGGCTGACCATGATGGCGAAGTACTCGGGTTTGCCTTCGTAAAGAATGGTGGAGACGGCCTGCGCACCGGCCTCGTGGTTGGCCAGCACATAACCCCAAGGGCCCATCAAGGCGATGTCGGTTTCACCAGCGGCGAGCGACTTGGCCAGCCCCTCCCAGGTGTCCACGGTGTTCAAGATCACTTTGCGGCCCAGGCGTTTTTCAAGGTGCAGCGCCAAGGGACGGTAGGTGGCTTCGTTTTTTTCGCGGTCGGGCTGGAAGAGGCCGACGCCAAAACGCAGGGGGCTGGTGTCTTGCGCAGACACATGGGTTGCCAGCAAAGGCAAGGTCAAAGCGGTGGCGGCGAGCAGGGTGCGGCGTTTCATCAAATCTCAATTCAGTATCAGGGTTGGGAGGATTGGGGCGGACTGGGCACGCGGTGGTGGCCCAGTTCGGTGTCTTGATGCCGGTAGTAGCGGCGGCGCAGCGCGTCGGGCGAGGCGCCCCACCAGTAACGCCAGCGCATCACCCACATGAGTGCGATGGTGTGCAGCGCGCCGTGTTCGTCCCAGCGTCGGCCACTGGTGCCGAGGCGTTCAGGCAAACAAGCCGGGCGTCCGATGCGCTTCAAGCGGCGGCTGATTTCAATGTCTTCCATCAAGGCGATTGAAGCAAAACCATTCAAGGCTTCAAAGCTACTGCGGCGCATGAAAAGGCCTTGGTCGCCCGTGGCGATGCTGCTCCACCGTGAGCGCCAATTCATCATTCGGGCCACGACGGGCAACCAGCGTGATTGGCCTTCGATGCGCACATCGAAGCGGCCCCAAAGGTGCTGTTCCAGGGCGTCGTGAATCAATGCGTCGGCGTTGTGCGGCAAACCACTGTCGGCATGCAGGAACCACAGGGCGGTCACGGCGGTATCTGCCAACAAGGCAGCCGCCCCTGCATTCATTTGCCGGGCTCGGCCACGGGGTGCCGCCGTCCAGGCACCGCCTACTGCAACGGCCAAGGACTGGCAGCGCAGCAGCTCGTCGTCCCCGCTGCCACCATCCACCACCACCAGACGCGCACCGCGTTCCATCAGCGGGCGAAGTTGCGGCATCAACGTGGCCAAGGCATCAAAGTCGTTGAGCACGGGCACCACGATGCCGAGCTTGCTGTGTGTGTTCACGCGACCGCCTCCATCACGCCGAGCGGGCCGTGCTGAATTCGCTCCCAGTAGGAGCGGTGCGCATCGCTTCCCTCGGGCCACATGGCCAAGAAACGTTGGTCCCAAGCGGCCGTGTCGTACCGCACTGCAATGGCGTCGATGTGCAGCAGTCCACTGACCGCGCCATAGAGGCGTTGCAGATGCGAAGGCGCGGGGCTGGTGGCGATGCGGCTGATAACACCCACACGTTGCCCGGCAAAACACGGCATGCCGGCTGCCCCGTTGTTGATGACCACACGCTCGCGTTCCATCACCGTCAGCCGCCGCAAACCAGCGGCACAGGTGTGGCTGCTGGCGAACACATTGACCTGGCCTTGCGCAAACCAACGTGCCACGGTGCTTTGGTGATGGGTGTCGTCAAGGGCGGCCGGATCGAAACCCCAACCGGCCAAGGACTCGGCATCGCCATGCACCAGACCGATTCGTTGGCCGCCAACTTCTGCGGTTGCATGCATGGGCAACGCTGCCAGGCCTGCAACCGCAGGGTGTTGTTGGGCCGTGGTGTGTAGGCGTTCCAAGATGCGGTTGGAGCGCTCCACCGTGCCCTCGTCCACCTCATCGGGATAGGCACAACCACAACCCGCGTCGCTGCTGGGCTGTGAAATTTCGGTTTCTACATTGCCACGCAAACGGTGGTGGGGCGCGGTTGCGGCCTCGACCTCGGCAAACAGTGCGGGGTCAATGTCAAACCAATGAAAGTCGCCGTTAAGCACCAATTGCTTGCGCGCCGCAGGCTCTTGTTCAAAGAGCGCAGCCACAGTGCGCCAGGCTTCGATGTTGCCGTAGAGGCCGCCAACGACGTAGAGGGTGTCAGCATCTAGCCGCGCGGCTTGGGCGAAGGTGGTGGCGGGGTAGCGGTAATGCAGCGGACAGGAGCGGCCGGGAGTCATGTCTCGACCCCCTTGTTGGCGCTTTGGGTTTTCTTGGCGTTGCTTTGAGGGTGTTCTATTCGTTGCACTGCGTCGGGATGTGCGCCCGACAGCGCAGTAACTTTTCTTTGCTTCGCCAAAGAAAAGTCACCAAAAGAAAGGCGACCCCGATTCCGGCGGTCCCGGGGTACCGGGACTGCTCTGCGCTGCTCGGTCAAGACGGGAAGTTCAGAAACTCGCCC